>NZ_JAZGLW010000002.1:0-600000 GCF_036409155.1 Mycobacterium sp. 050128
CATAAACGCTAAGCCTCGTGCCCCAGATTCAATGAGAAAGACACGCACTTACCCCAGATTCAATGAGAATGCCCCAGAATCAATGAGAACGGACAACGCCGATTGTGTGACGTACTCCAAAGTCCCTGCCGCCCAGATCAATACGTCACAGTGACGTTTTGGGGGTGATCGCGCGGGAAGGGGCGATGGGCACCCGGACTGCGGAGTATGGCGTCCGCCGCACGTGAGTCACCTCTGTTGTCGAACCGAGCCCGCCAGCCTTGGTCGGTCCTTTGCCGTGGCGTCCGTCGGCGATTACACCGCGCGCACGAACCGACCGTCGAGGAGTTCCTTCAAGTGGCGCGCGCGTCGGGACTTGGACGACGGTCTGGTCGAACTCCGCATACGGCTTATGCCGATAAGCGACATTATGTCAAGTTGCAGGGAGGGACTTACGGTTGCCGGCCTGGGCGCAGGCATGAGGTTCAGTCGCGAACGTCTCCTGGCTCGCCCACGACGCCAACAGGGCCAGGTTCTCGGCGGACGGTCCTCCGGCAGTTGCGGTGTAGACATTCAACTGCAGGCCGGGCTCGGTGGGCAGATCCATGGACTCAAAATTTAGGTCGAGCCGACCCACCACCGGATGGTTCACACGCTTGCTCCCGTGTCCGTGCAGCCGCACGTCCTGAGATGCCCATTGCTGCCGGAATAGCTCACTGCACGTCGATAATTCGCCCACCAAGGCGATGAGCTCCTCGTCGTCCGGATTGCGGCCCATTTCCATGCGCAACACTGCGGCCGCATTTCGCGTCGCCTGGTCGTAGTCGACAAAGAACATCTTGGCCTCGGCCGGATGGAGATACACGAACCGGATTGTGTTGGCCGGCCGCCGCGGGTCGGCCAGCACCGGTGAATACAATGCGCGCCCAAGCTGATTGATGGCGAGCACATCGTGGCGTCCATTGCGGATACACGCCGGTGCGCACGTCATGGCGTCGAGCACCTCCTGCAGCGCCGGACGCACCGTCGCGGTAGGTCTGCGGTGCCGTCGACCGTCGGGCGCCCCGGACTGGCGTGCGAGATGGAACAGGTGATCGCGCTCCGCGTCGTCGAGTTGTAGGGCCGTGGCCAGCGCGTCGAGCACACCGTCTGACGTGCCTGCCAGGCCGCCGCGCTCAATGCGCACGTAGTACTCGACCGAGACCCCGGCGAGTAGCGCCACCTCCTCTCGGCGTAGACCCTTGACCCGGCGTCTGCCACCGTAGGCAGGCAGGCCGGCCATCTCAGGCGCGATGCGGGCGCGACGAGACCGCAGAAACTCCCGGATCTCGGTACGCAGATCTGGCGTGACATCCATTCACCCACCGTAGGCCGCACCACAACCGACGGGCGGTCTCACGCGGTCGTGGCGATCCCTCCATCGACGGGGACGACAGCGCCCGTCAGATAGGCGCCCGCCCGGCTGGCCAGGAACACGGCGACACCTGCCATGTCGTCGGCGCGGCCGATCCGGCGCAGCGGGGCCGCCGCCGCGATCTCCTCCCCGAGCTCCTCGAGAGTTTCCGCCATCATCGTCGACGGGAACGGTCCCGGCGCCACCGCGTTCACGGTGATGTGCTGCGGGCCCAGTTCCTTGGCGAGCACTCTGGTGAGTTGATGCAGAGCGGCCTTACTGCTGGAGTACGAATAGTTGGGCCGCGCAGGAATGTGGATGGCGGCGATGCTGCCGATGTTGATTATCCGCGCGGGATCGTCGGCGGTTCCGGCGTTGCGAAGTGCCGGTAGCAGCGCCTGCATTAGCCAAAACGGCGATTTCAGATTGAGGTCGATGACCGTGTCCCAGGCAGCATCCGGGAACGTCTCCAACGGCTCATCCCACATCGCGCCCGCATTGTTTACGAGGATGTCGAGACTTCCCGAGTCGGCCGTGACGAGCTCAGCGAGGCGCTCACACTCCTCGTGCCGGGACAGGTCGGCGGGGACAGCCAACACGTCGCCGAATTCGGACAGCTGATCCTGCGCGTGAGCGCACGCTTCTGCGTTGCGTGAGCTGATCACCAGACGGGCGCCCGCCTGGAGAAGTCCGCGCGCGATCATCATCCCGATGCCCCTGGTACCACCAGTGACCAGCCCGTGCTTACCGCTCAGGTCGAAAAGCTCTGTATGCGTTGTGAATTGGCTGTTTACCACGTGTCACCTTTCTCGTTGGTGGCTTGGACCACGCATCCATTGGCAAACATCAAGCTGGGAAATGCCGAAGGTCGCTTAGTGCCGAGCGTCGGTGAGGAAGAGATCAGTCTTCTCGAGTACCTGACGGAACTTCGGATAGATCGCCGTCTTCGCAGTACGTAGCACGCGCCACCAACAGTGGGGTTCGGCGTTCTCCGCCTCCCCCAACAAGATTGGCGGCCGCGGCCGCGGCAAAGGCAACGGATTGCAAGGTGTGTTCTGTCTTCTGTTCAAGCCGGGCATCTCTCATAGCAAGGTAGGCGGTTTTCCAGACGCCAAGGAGATCCCCGTAGTACGGGTACTGTCGGAGACCCCCTTGTCCGGTTGCCCATGCGGACGATGACGACACGGCGCATCGAGTTTGTGGGATTGTTGCGGTCGTGTGCCAGTCAACGGTCTGTCATCAGCTGCATCTGCTGGTCGGTTTCTTCCGCGGCAGCCCACCGCTGATAATGGGCGGCTCGTTGATAGCCGCGGTGTCCTTGTATCGGGTGGTGGCTCGCGGTCGGCTGATCCTGCTGCTGATTGCCGTCGGGTTGGGGGCCATCGCCATCCTCAGCATCGCGCCGTTCTGAGCTTTCGCCACTGATGGATCACCATATGACTCAACCCTTTTAACCATTTGCCGGTCGTGAGGGCTTCCGCCACACTTCGCCAACGACACGAATACGGCGGAATCGAATATCGAATACGGCAAGGCGCTACCACGTCCGACGGGGCTCGCCGCGCGAGCCGTAGCCGCTGCTAGCCCATCGTCAAGATCGCGACCGCGGCGACGCTAATCACCGCCATAAGGGCCACCAAAATCACCGTGATCGACGCGCGCACGATCTCTTCTTCCGTGAGTCGCCAGCGCGGCTTTAGTTCGACAACGGCGTCCCCTAGACAGCCCTTTGCGTTCACTCTTGCGGCCGCCAGAAGGACATCGTCATGCCTGTCGGCCGCGTCTATCTCGATTAGGTCGTGCGCGGCGATTGCGGTCGTCATATCAGCCCCCCGGGCTCGCGGACGCCGATAGGCGTTATTGGAAGGCCGAAAGCTTCGGCCTTTTCGCACATCCGAAGATACGGGTGCGAGATCACGATTGCGGTAACGATCCCTAACGGTCCCAGTACACGGGCGATCAGTCGTGGATGGCCTCGTACCTCAGCAGGACCGTGCCGCCCGGGAAGGTGCGGTTCTCCAACAGTCGCAGCGAGGTCCATGACGGCAGTGTTGGGAAGAACGGGGTGCCGCCGCCAACGGCGGTGGGCGCGATCACGATCCGGTACTCGTCCACCAAACCGGCCTGAACGATCGGTGCGGCCAGCGTGGCCCCGCCCACTTCCAGCCTGCCGTCGGTCTGGGCTTTCAGCTTCGTTATCACCTCGACCGGGTCGCCCCGTTCCAGGCGGGAGTTCCCCTCGACGGACTTACACGTGCGCGAGAACACCACCTTGGGCATGTTGCGCCAGATGTGGGCGAAGTCGACGATCGTCGGGGTGGCGTCCGGGGCCTTGTCGGCGGTCGGCCAGTACGCGGACATCAGTTCGTAGAGCCGGCGCCCGTAGCACGCGCACGCGGTCTCTCGCTCGAAGTCGTTCCAGTACTGGTGCAGTTCTTCGCTCGGATCGGTCCAATCGATATTGCCTTGCGCATCGGCGATGTAACCGTCCACCGACACGTTGAAGCCATAGATGAGTTTGCCCATGTGGATAAGACTGCACCCGAGGGCGAAACTCATCTCTGGGATTGGTATCGCGACGAGATGCGCCATCGTTGACGTCGGTTGGCGCGCACACGGATGCGCGATGAACGGTAGAGGTATCCCCGGGTGGTGTGGGTGTTTAGCCGGCCCACCGCGCGGTCAGTGCGGCGACCGAGCGCGCAACCCGCTCTCGGGTCGCGTCGGGATCGGGTAGGGCGCCGGCGAGGCCGTCCGTGGCGTGTTCGGCCAGCGGACGCCATTTTTCGATCCAGCCGTCGATGACGGCACGGTTGCCGGGGTTAGCGGCCAGGGCGTAGCGGGCGAGTGCAACGTTCCAGGCTTGATTGCGGGTGGTGTCGACTCGGGATTCTTGCAACAGTGCGGCGGTCAGGCCGTCGCCGTTGCGGTTGGCTAGGTCGACGAACGCTTCTTTGAGCAGTGCGTCGAGTGCTGGTTTGACCACGAGGTTCAGCGCGACGAAGGCCTCGCCCCAGTCGTAGGCCAGCAGCAGGCGCTCCAATGTTTCGCGAGCGGGCTGCCACGCCTCGTCGGTCTCCCAGATCCGCCGTGTCGCTTCGGTATTGGCCAATTGAGTGCCGTGGATGAGCGAGAGCGACTTGGCGCGGTAGGCGATCCACTGCAGTGCCCGTAGTTCGTCGGCGGCCTGGAAGAACGCGGCGTTGGTGATGTAGGCGCTGGGGGCTAGCTGACCGACGTAGAGGCTGGTGATCTGTAGAACGTGGAGCAGGTAGCGAGCCGGCATGTACACGCGGTTGAGGGTCTCGACCCAATCGGCCTCGAGGGTGGCGGCGTGATCGAGTGCCTCGTAGTGGTCGACCACACCCTCGGCGTAGACCTCGCGGTCGTGTTGCAGTGCGATGTAGCGGCGGTAGTTCAGTGCGGCGGGATCACGGAAGCCCTCCCAATTTTCGGCCTGCAGCGGTGAGCCTTCACGGTGTTTGAGGTACCAGCGGTTGATGGCACTGTTTGGGTCGAGGTCGAACGGGGCGGGTTGGCGGTTGAAGTGATAGTGGAAATTGCCCGTAACCGCTTCGTATTCGGTGGGTTTGCGTCGGGTGTTGCCGGCGATGCTCCACGTCTTGAGGGGTCGAGGTTGTGCGGTGGTCATGGGTCAGTCCTCTCGGTCCAGGTACCAGTGCAGTTCGTCGTCGCCGACATAGCGGATCCGGCCAGCGAAACCCACGAGCGCCGGTTCCAGGGTGGCTAGCGGGAATGCTTGTCCGGCAGCGGCTTCCAGACTCGCGCGGGTGACGCGCAGGAACCGTGGTGCGTGGATGCGCACGTAGCCGGCGTGGTCCTCGACGGTGATGGTGGTGTCGGGGTTGTCGGTGTAGATGGCTTCGGTGACCGCTGCGACAATGTCGGGGTCGAAGCCGCGTACGACGGGTCCGACGAGTTTGTCCTGTTCGGCGGCGGCGGTCATCGGTCGTCTCCTTCGGTGAGCGATACGGTGATCTGGTCACCGTCGATGCGTACCGGGTGGCTGTGCAGCCGGCAGTTGGCCGGATTTACCCCGGCGCCGGTGGCGAGGTTGAATACCCAGCTGTGGGCGCTGCACGTCAGGACGTCGTTCTCGACGTCGCCGTCGGCGAGTGGGAAGCCGGCGTGGGGGCACAGGCCGTCGTAGGCGCGGATTTCTCCGCTGCGCAGGTGGGCGAGCAGGATCGGCCGGTCCCCCACGTCGAATTCGGCCACCTCGCCCTCCCAGAGGTCGTCGAGGGTGGCCACCGGAGTCCAGGTGCTAGCGCTGGTCATAGAACGCCTCGACGTGGTCCAGTGGCCCGACACCGGATGCACCGATTCGCGCGTTCGGGTCCAGCACGTTGCCGTTGTGACGCAACCGGATCGGGGCATCGCGTTTGGCGACGCGGTGACCGATCACGTGATGGGCGATCGCCGCGCTGACGGCTTCGACGCTGTCGGTGTCATCGACGGGGATGAGCAGTTCGAGCACGTCGCCCTCGAACAGCGCGGTCAGGGGAAGCAGCGCCATGGTTGTCAGTCCTTCGATCTGTTGGTCGATCCGGTGCTCGCACCGTTGCGCGCCCAGCCGTAGTTGTCGGCGTCCTGGCCTTGCTCCTCGGCTGAGAGCCCGAAGTACTGCAAGACGGTGCCGAGATCGGGCGGGCTGATCTCGCCAGACAGGACGCGGTCGATCAGAGACTGGTGGCCGGCGAACCGGTCGGGCCGCTGGGCGAAGATCCACCGGCACGGCTCTGAGCAGAACAGGTACTTGCGGTCGTTGTGCACATGTATCAGCGGAGCGGGATCGGTGTGTGCGCCGACGATCACCCCGGCGGCGCGCACGATCGGCAGCTGGCACAGGTTGCAGGTGATCGGAAGGGTCTCGGGCAAGGTGGCGGCGATGTCACCATTGCGAATGTTGTCGGTTATGACGTCCCACTGCTTGCCGAAGTCGCGGTTCCAGCCGGGGTACTTCTCTTCCAGCCACAGTCGCTCGGCGTCGGAGACGCCGGCGTCGGGGTTCCACCACACCGTGGGCCGGTAGTACCACACACCCAAGTGGATGGCATGGTGATACCAGGTCAGTTCGTTGATGAATTCATCCCAGTACCAAGGAAATTCGAGTCCGTAGTCGCGGAACTGGTCGGCGAACTGCTTGACCACCCAGTCCTCGATGAATTCCTTGAAGCTCATCCGCCGGCTCTCCAGCGGGGTGTAGTAATCCATCGACAGGCCGGTCAGCAGAGCGAAGATGCGCCAGGACCGCCAGAACATGTGGTCGATGAGAAACTGTCCCCACTCGGCCTCGCCGTTGTCGATGAGCACCTTAATGGTGGGCTCGCCCTGCTGGGCGTGGCGTGCCTCGTCGGTTTGGATCGAGCTGATCAGCGCGCCGAACTCCAGGTCGCCGACGTCGATGGCGTCGGCGGCCATGCCGAGGAACTGCAGATTCGTGAACCCGGTCTCCAGGGTGAAGGTCAACTGCAGCGCGATCGACAATGCGTCGTTGGCGACGAACATGTCGTCGAACAGATAGCGCACCGCGAGTACGATCCAATTGTTGGTGTGAAAAGCCTTGAGCGCCCAATCACCTCGCGGTTCTTTGTCGAGTAAGCCGTAGGGGAAGAACGCCTGGATCTGGCCGTGGCGGACCTCATCGAGGGTGCCGAAGGTCGCGGTGTTGCGCCAAGCCGCCGAACGGCCGAACCGGCCCATCCGCGCTTCACCGATCGAGGCTAGGTATTCGGGCATCGTGATGGCGCCGTAATGCGCCACGATGACCGACTTCCAGCCGGGGTCTAGCTGCTCGAACAGCTTCGAGCGACCGATGGCGTTCTTCAGTGAGTACGTCGTGGTGTCCTTGGTGACCTGATTGTGTACATATTCGCGGTATCCGACTTTGTAGGGTTCGTCCCACTTGAGCCAGGCCTCCGAGGACACCCGGTGCGTGCCCGATAGCTCCTCGGGAAACACCTCCTCCTCGGTCACGTAGCGAAACGTCCAGTTGGTGTCGCGAGCCAGGTCATACCAGTCGCTGCGGGCAAGTTTGGGCATATGTCGTCCTTGGTCGGGCGTGAGCTGCGATCTGAGCTGCGTTGAGCTGCGTTGAGCTGCGTTGATGACGCGAACGAGAACATAATGCAATAAATGTCAAGGACTCCTAACCGTTAGGATCACGGTGATTCGCAACGTCGGGCCATGCGCGGGCCCGCTATTACGCTCCGAAGCGACACCGCCACGACAGCAAACACGTAGGAAGGAAGAGATCACAGTGACAGTCACCGACGAATACGTGGCCAACAACGCCACATACGCGAGCACCTTCGAAGGCCCCTTGCCGTTGCCGCCGAGCAAGCACGTGGCGGTGGTGGCCTGCATGGATGCCCGCCTCGACGTCTACCGCATTCTGGGACTCGGCGATGGTGAGGCGCACGTCATCCGCAACGCCGGCGGGGTGATCACCAATGACGAGATCCGGTCACTTGCGATCAGCCAGCGTCTGTTGGGCACCAAGGAAATCATCCTCATCCACCACACCGACTGCGGGATGCTCACGTTCACTGACGACGATTTCAAGAAGACCATCCAGGACGAAACCGGGATCAAACCCGAATGGGCCGCCGAATCCTTCTCCGACCTAGAAGAAGACGTGCGTCAATCCCTCCGGCGTATCGAGGCCAGCCCATTCGTCACCAAGCACGAATCGTTGCGCGGCTTCATCTTTGACGTCGCTACCGGCAAACTGAACGAGGTCGTGCTCTGAAGTCCGAAGGCGCACGCCATCGAAGTCTGGACTCCAAGATCGTCGCCGCACTCGACCGGATCGGCGACGCTCTGCACGTGCTGGCGAGGCGGGCCGCCGAAAGCCACGATCTGTCGAGCACCCAAATGCGGGTACTCAGTTGGCTTTACGTCGGCCCGCCGCCGGTAGCCCGTAGCACGACGCTGGCCCGCGAACTCAACGTCGCCGATCCCACCGTCAGCGACGCCGTCGCCGCACTGATCCGCAAAGGCTTGGTAGTGCGCACCCCAGACCCCAATGACCGCCGACGTCACGACCTCGCCCTCACCCCGGCCGGCCGCAAAACCGCGGCCGAGCTCGCACGCTGGACCGCGCCTGCAGAAATTGCGACATCCAAACTGGACCGTGCCGAAGCCGAACAGCTGCTCGACACGCTCCTTCTCGTCATGGCCAAACTCCATGACGCGCAGATGCTTCCCGTCATCCGTGCGTGCAGCACCTGCGTCCAACTGGAAACAACCCAGACCGATACGCGCAGCTACCGCTGCAAGTTCTACGACACAGCAATGACGATCTCGGACCTGCGAGTCGACTGCTCCGAGCACATCACCGTCTAACTGCCCGCCCGTTCCCCGTAGGACACTCTCCGATCCGGCGGCCCGTCTTGGGCCCATGCATTCCGATAATTTGTCGATTGCGTTGGCACAGCGAGAACTATGTTGGTCGCCGACCTAGCCGCGCCCCGCAAGCAACGACATAAAGACTCTCGAATCGAACCAAACTGAGCCGGTCTTCGCGCACACTAGTTCGCGCACACTAGGACACGCTTCCGACGCCCGAAGGACCGATACCAGAATGAGCCCGGTCGCCGAATTCGACTACATCATCGTGGGAGCAGGCAGCGCGGGGTGCCTGCTCGCCAATCGACTCAGCGCCAACCCCGATCGCCGTGTCCTCCTCATTGAGGCAGGCGGCACAGATGACTGGTTCTGGATCAAGGTGCCGGTTGGCTATCTGTACACAATCGCCAACCCCCGCACCGATTGGTGCTTCACGACCGAGCCCGACCCAGGCCTGGCCGGCCGCAGCATCCACTACGCGCGCGGCCGTGTGATCGGCGGCTGCTCGTCCATCAACGCGATGATCCACATGCGCGGACAGGCCAGCGATTACGACCTGTGGGCGCAGGCTACCGGTGACGAGAGATGGCTTTGGGGTGGCGTGGACCGCCCAGGCGAGACGTTGGCGATCTACAAAGAGTTGGAAAACTACTTCGGTGGCGCCGACGAGTGGCACGGCGCCGGCGGTGAGATCCGCGTCGAGCGGCCGCGTGTGAGCTGGAAGATCTTGAACGCCTGGCAGGCCGCCGCTGCCCAGGTGGGTATCTCCCCGGTCGATGAGTTCAACCGGGGAGTCAACGCCGGCAGTGCGTACTTTCATGTCAACCAGCGGCGCGGCCGCCGCTGGTCAATGGCTGATGCTTTCTTGCATCCAATCGCCCACCGACCCAATCTCACCGTCTACACACGGACGCAGGCCTTGCGGCTTCTGATGGACGACGAGGTCCACGCGGATCAGCGTCGCGGTGCCTGGACCACGGCGCAGCAACGCGTCACCGGCCTGCGGTTGCTCAAAGGTGGCCAAATCGTCGACGTCCGAGCCCGCCGGGAGGTCATCCTGAGCGCCGGGGCTATCGGTTCGCCGCATCTGATGCAAGTTTCGGGTCTGGGCCCGGCGGGCCTGCTCGCCCGGCATCAAGTGCCGGTGGCCGTCGATCTGCCAGGAGTGGGCGAAAATCTCCAGGACCACCTGCAGATTCGAACGATCTACCGGGTCCGGGGTGCCCCTACCGTCAACACGCTGTACCGGAATTGGATCACCAGGGCTGGCATGGGACTTCAGTACCTGCTGTTGCGATCGGGGCCAATGACGATGCCGCCCTCCACCCTGGGGGCTTTCGCCAAGAGCGACCCCGCGCTAGGCAGTGCCGATTTGGAATGGCATGTGCAGCCCTTGTCTTTGCCGAAATTCGGCGAACCCCTGCACCCGTTCGGAGCGATCACTCCCTCGGTCTGCAATTTGCGACCCAGCTCGCGTGGCCATGTGCGCATGGCGAACGCAGATCCCCTGACCAACCCGAAGATTTCTTGCAATTACCTGTCTACTGACGCCGATCGCCGAACTGCCGCGATCGGCCTGCGGATGACCCGGCAGATCATGGCGGCGCCAGCGCTGGCCCGCTACCGCCCCCAAGAGTTGCTTCCCGGCCCGCAACTGGTGAGTGACGAAGAGCTGCAGGAGGCGGCCGGGGAACTCGGAACAACTATTTTTCATCCGGTGGGCACCTGTGCGATGGGAGCCTTTGACGCACAAGGCCATCCGCGGTCGGCCGCCACAGTGCTCGATACCGACTGTCGCGTGTATCGCGTCGCCGGCCTTCGCGTGGTCGATGCCTCGGCTATGCCCACCATCATTTCCGGCAACACCAACGCGCCGGTGATGCTCATCGCCGAGCGGGCGGCGCGGGCGATCGTGGAATAAGTCGGAGAAGGCCGAGGAATCAATCTTCTTGCGGGCCGGGTTATTTCGCGCGGGCCTGCGAGGTCATTGCCGAACGGTCACCAATTGGTATCTATTTGGGAATGCAACCGCGTTTCGGCTGGCGCAGGTCTATCGATAACACCAGTCACATCGTTAGCATCGCGCGATGCAGAGTTTGCCCCCGCCGGCCAGCGATGTGCGACTGCGAACAGTTTCGCGGCGCGACGCGCTGCGCTACGCCGCCGCGTTGGCCGGCCTGGGTGCCGCATCAGTAGCCGGCATCCCCACGGCAGCCGCCGTCGCTCCCCCCCAACTGATCGACTTTGCCGCGCGCCAGATTCCGGCCGAGCAAATCCGGGCTGCCGGCTATAGCGGAGTGGTCAACTATGTTTCGTTGTCACGTCCCGGCTCGTCGTTTGGCGCCAAGCCGATCACTCGGTCCTACGCCGACTCACTAAAAGCCGCGGGCCTGGTGATCGTCAGTAACTACCAATACGGCAAGCCGGGTGGGTCGGCACCTTCGGACTTCGCGCGGGGCTACGCGGGCGGCGTCGCGGACGCGCGCACCGCCTGGCAGCTGCACACCGCGGCAGGCGGCGGCGAGAGTGCGCCGATTTTCTTCACCATTGACGAGGACATCGATCGCGACACCTGGAATCACGCTGCGCTGCAATGGTTTCGCGGAATCAACTCGGTTCTTGGAGTTCAACGCACCGGTGTCTACGGAGGCGTCAAGGTGTGCCAGTGGGCCGCGGCCGATGGTGTTATCGGGTCTTCGAGCACACCCGGCCGCCGGTGGGCCTGGCAAACTCGAGCCTGGTCCGGCAATCAGGTCCACCCCGCCGCTGTTCTCTACCAGCGCGTCGTGAGCACCGCGTCCAATCCCGGGCCGAAGGTCGGCGGGCTCGAAGTCGACGTCAACGACGTCCTGGCTCCCGACTGTGGCCAGTGGAACCTTCATGCGGGTCGTCCAAGTGGCGATGTGCGATAGGTGCTGCGGCCGGCAGTGATCGAGTTAGAGCCCGGACGCTACGACCTTGCCGTTTACCGTCACCTCGACCTGACCGGTCGTTGGGTTGTACTCGATCTTGCCGTGCTCGAAGTTCGACACTTGCAGATCACCAACGGTGTTCACGTCGCTCATGGGTAAACCCAGCGGACCTGCCGACCCGTTACTGCCGGTGATCGCGGGCGTGCCGTCCGGGTCACGTGGGACATTCCAAGCCTCCCGGATCTTGCCCGTGGTGATGTACGCGGGCGCGCCGGCCCGGTCATTCTTGGCGGTGATCACGCCGCCCTGGAATTGCTGGAATACCAGGCCACTCGGCCGTGTGCCGGCGTTGCGGTCACCCGTCAGTGGCTTGCCGAGAGCCTGCCTCTGACTCTCGGTCGCCGACGCGTACTTGGCGGCGATCGGGCCGGTCAGAGTCACCTCGACGCCACCATCACCGATGAGCTTCACCTCGGTGGGCTGCGTTGGGGCCTTAGACGTGGAGGTGGCGTTCACACTGGTCTGCGGCGGTGCCGACGCGTTGACGCTCTTGCCATTGCTGCAGCCGACAGTGATCAACGCGGCGGTCAGGCTGACGACTGCCGCTTGGCGGTATGCGATCGTCCTCATCGGCTTCCTCGAGCCCCTTCCAGTGGTGTGGGTCAAGGTGCGGCTGACTCCTTGCGTGCGGCATCGAGGTCCTGGTAGCTCCGAACGAACTTACAGCGCGGTCATAGGCGACGAGGAAGAGAGGGGCATCGCAGCCATCCGCGGAGCTAAGGCACTCCCCCTGCAGGGGACATTACGAACGTGACGGATTGCCAGTACGTTGCGCTATATTGTCAAACATTCTGCGCTGCAACGGCTTATGGGGTTTCCGGCCTTGCTCAATGCGGGCAGGTCGCTCTGAACGTGAAATCACTGAGTTTGGTGTAGTCGTGAAGCTGTTTGATCTTGCCGGTCACCGTGTAATTGTCACCGTCTTGCGTCAGCACTGGGGTCGGTGCTCCTCCAGTCGATGTCGGCTCCCAGAAGTAGCCGATACCATCGACGGTGAAGTCCAGAGTTTCGAGCTTGCCGCCCGCGGCGTCGACGATGACACTTTCACCGGACTGCGTTTTAGCGGTAACGAGCACCGCGCCGCTCATGCCGCGACATTGGACGTCGTGCAGCGGAAAAGCTCTGCCGGCCAACGTCAATGAGTCCCTTTGCGCCGCAACGTCATTGCTGGGCATCGTGGTTGAGGTGACGGAGGTAGCCGTATTGGATGAGAGCCGATGCCCGCATGCCGTGGCTTGCGTGCTAGCAACAAGAAGCATGATCGCAGCCGTAGCTCTGCGGATACACAGGTCGTCAATCATGTGTTGTGAAACCGCGCAGGAGAGCGCATAGGCCGGCCTCGAACTGGTTCTCGCTGGCGGCGTCAGGGAGTTCGTCGGCCAGTTCGTGAAGGGCGGGATACTCGGCGGCCGGGAGGCCGGCGAGGGCACTCTGCCACTGTTCGCGATATGTGGCCTCGGGTTGGCGGTGCACCCGCGGGATCTCCCAGGCCAGGAAACCCAGTGTGTACGTCAGCAATCCGTAATAGATGTGCACCGCCACCCGTGGGTCGAAGCCTGCCGATCGCAGCAGCCCGAGACCGGCTTCCAGGTCGCGCAACACAGAGGGCGTCGCGAGGCCGCGGGCGGCGAGCACCGCCCCCAGGGACGGGTGGCGAAGCACCACCTGCCGGAGGCGGCGCATGTGCTCGGCCAGGGCGCGATCCCACTCGTCAGGCCGGCCTTCGACGGTGTCCAAATCGGCCAGCACCCGCTCAGCCATCGCATCGATGAGGTCGGCTTTGTTGGTGACGTGGCCGTAGAGGGTCATCACGCCAGTCCCCAGGTGTCGGGCTAGTCGGGGCATGCTGAGTGCCTCGAGGCCCTCGGTGTCGACGAGTTCCAGTGCGCCGTCGACGACCGCCTCCCTGCTGAGGCTGCCCCAGCGGCGACGCGCTTGATCCGTCATGGTCTTGACCGCAACTCCCGTATGGCTTACGGTTTCGTAAGGCTTACGGAAGACGATAGCAGGCGTAATGACAGACATGAACGGGCCGATCGCGGTCTCCCCCGCTTCCGTGGGGATGGCACAGTGACTGAGCCGCATGCGGTCCGAGCACGGGTCAGCCACTTCGGCGGGCCTGAGGTGCTTCGCTTCGAAACGTTCACACCGGGTAGGCCCCGACGCGGAAAGGTGCGGGTGCGCGTGACGCACGCGTCGGTCGGGTCGACCGACGCGATGGCGCGTGCGGGGAATTACCTCTTGCAGCCCCGATCGGGCTTCGTCCCGGGCTACGACTTTGTCGGTGTGCTCGTACACGTCAACGCTGCCGCGGCTCGTCGCGGACTCGACGTGGGTATGCGGGTGGTCGGATGTCTGGCGCGGATGGGGAGCAATGCAACGCAGCTGGATGTCCCCGCTGACCGCGTGATACCGCTGCCCGATGCGCTCGACTCGACGAGCGCTGCCGCGCTGCCGCTCGATCTCGTTACCGCCGCACTGGCACTCGAACTCGCCGCTCCCCCTCGCGGGGGAACTCTTTTCGTACAAGGAGTTTCCGGCTCGGTCGGCAGTATTGTCACCCAGCGCGCGACCGCGAAGGGGCTGCGAGTTGTCGGTACCGCGTCGGAACGCACCCGTGCTACTGCCGAGTCGCTCGGCGCTACCGTCGCGGACTACCGCGATCCGAACTGGCCTGCGCTGGTGCAGAATCTCGCCGTCGGCGGAATCGACGCCAGTATCGACCACACCGGCAGTCCATTGGTGCGGGCTGTGACCTTGCCGGGGGGCACGGTGGTGCGCACCGCGTGGAGCGGACGGCCCGGACATGGCCGTAGGGATGCGGCGCTGGGAGGCGCTGCGGTGCTGGCA
Organism: Mycobacterium sp. 050128; assembly: GCF_036409155.1. Taxonomy (NCBI): domain Bacteria; kingdom Bacillati; phylum Actinomycetota; class Actinomycetes; order Mycobacteriales; family Mycobacteriaceae; genus Mycobacterium; species Mycobacterium sp. 050128. The sequence goes on from NZ_JAZGLW010000002.1 coordinate 14,566, forward strand.
CGAACATTTGCATCTCCGCGTGAACGCCTGTGCTCGGTGCCGCTGCTGGTCGCGCTGCAGCCGGCCAAGTACCGACGAATCCTGCAGGACGAACTGGACCGGGTCATCGACGGCAGTCTGCGCGGTCCGGTCGTTAGTGCGTTGCCGTTCTCAGACGTAGTCGAGGCTCACAGAAGACTGGACAGCCTCGCACCCGGACACAAGCTGGTCTTAAAGATGGCGAGCGATTAGGCAGGACGTGTTGCCACATCTCCCTGGACGGCGTGACCCTATATCCAACACGGTGGCCTGACTCCCAGAACCTAAGCCCCAGTTGAGAACTGATGAAACAGCCGAGTGCGCATCGGCCCCCGACGTCAGCGTTGAATCACTGTCAGCGAGCCGTGATTCAGATCGCTGGTGACGTAGGCGAAGTGCGTGGTTGGGTCGACGGCTATGGCGAGCGGATTGTTGCCGACGGCAAGGATTCCGGTGACGATGCGCCGCGTGGTGTCGACCACGGATACAGACCCGCCGCTGTAGTTGGCAACGTACGCGGTGTTTGTCGGCGGGTCCACCGCTACACCCGCGGGGCGTTGCCCGACGGGCACACTCGCGGTGACGCCGAGGCTGATGGTGTCGACGAAGGACACCGATGCATCATCGCCGCTGGCGATATAAGCGGTATGCGATGCCGAATCGACGGCGATACCGGCTGGGTGGACGCGAAGCGCGACTGAACCGATGACGGATCGGTTCGTGGTGTCGATGACCGTCACCGTTGGATCGGTCGTGGTGACTAACAAGCGGTGCGCGGTTCGATCGATGGCGACCCGGCTTGGACCTTTTCCGGTCGGCACCGTCGCAATCACGGTATGCGTTGTCGCGTCGATGACCGAAACCGATGCGCTATCACCGTTAGTGACATAGGCGATCGGGGCATCCGGGTCGACCACTACCCCGCCCGGATGGCTCCCGACGCCTATTCGGGCGACAACCGAACCGTTGGCGGTGTCGATGACCGACACCGAGGAGTCATCGAAGTTTGTGACGTAGACGGTTCGGGTCGACGGATCCACGGCAACACCCACCGGGTGGCGTCCCACCGCGATGGTGGCAGTGACCGTGCGGCTGGCGGTATCGACCACCGAGACGGTGTTGGCACCGGTGTTCGCGACATAGACGCTGTGTCCGGCGGAGTCGACCGCGACGCCGAAGGCGCCGTTTCCCACCCGTATCGAGGCGGCGATTGTGGGCGGACCACTCGGCACTGCCGTCACTCCCGCACTCGGCGTGCCTCCCGCACTCGGCGCGCCTCCCCCGCTAGGCGCCGACGGCGGCGGCCCGGCCGTTGTCGTTTGCGTAGATCCGGTTCTCGATGTGTGTGCGCGCAGGAGGTATACGCTCGCGCTGCCCGAGACCACCAGCACCGCAATCACCGCGGCGACCGCCCATGGCCGTTTGGCGCGTTTGCGGTTCCCCACCATGGGCTGCGACGGATCGCGGTGCGATGGTTTCTGCACGGGCTGCGTTGGCTCGCTCGGCCAGGAGGCCTCCTGGGTGCGTGCGGGCGCAGTGACGGTGTGCGACTGCACATTCGGGTCCGGCACGCGTAATGGCACCGTGATCGCATCGCGGGCGGCGCGTGCCATATCCATCGGGGTGGCGTAGCGCTGCTCAGGGTCCTTGGCCATGCCAGTCGCGATGACCGCATCGAACGCCAGCGGCGCGCCGGAGTCGGATGGTCGCGGCGGCGGGGTCGACAGGTGCCCGGCGACTTGTTGCTCGATGCTGTCACCCGGAAATGGCGCGCCTCCCGTCAAGCACTCATAGAGCACGCAGGCAAGCGCGTAGATGTCCGAGCGTGCATCGGCCTGACCGACTTTGAAGCGCTCCGGCGCCATGTAGCGCAGCGTGCCGACCACCGCGTCCGTCCCGGTCAGACCGGTCTCACCCACCACGCGCGCGATCCCGAAATCGATCAGATACGCAAAGTCGTGTTCATCGAGCAAGATGTTGGAGGGCTTGATATCTCGGTGAACCAATCCCATCTTGTGCGCGGCATAAACGGCCTGGGCCACCTGTTCGACGATGTGCACCGCGCGGGCGGGCGACATCGTCGCGGAGGCCAGCACGGTTGCCAGGTCACGGCCCTCGATCAGCCGCATGTCCACGAATAGCCGCCCGTCGATCTCGCCGTAGGTGTGGATCGGCACCACGTGGGGGTTGTTCAATCGTGCCGCTGCGTGGGCCTCGCGACGGAATCGCTGCTGAAACGTCCTGTCAGCAGCAAAATGCGCCGGGAGTACTTTCAGCGCGACTATCCGATCGGTGACGGTGTCATAGGCTCGCCAGACCTCCCCCATGCCGCCTCTGCCGAGCAACGTGATTAGGCGGTACCGGCCGAACGGGGTCCCTTCCACGAAACCTCCCGACAGCTGCAGTTCAGCAACACAATAGTCCACCGCCGGTACGGCACACCAGCAACGGTTGCGACGTCGGCGCCGCGCATAAATCAAGAAGGAGGGATACCGCCGTTGAATTCCGTTGTAGCGTCAATTATGTTGCAGCGCAGGACAATACATTGATATCACTGACGCCGCTCCAATCATTGCCGCTAAAGATGCTGTCCCACAGCAGGATTACATCATCAAGTGTGCGGATCGGGTTGACCGGCTGCGAGGCGAAAGACAGCGGTTTGGCTACGCCGTTGCTCGTACATGGCCTGATCGGCGTGCTCTAGGACAGCATCTATAGATCGGCCGTCTCCCGGTCGGTGTGCTGCGGAGCCGATCGTGAGAACGATAGGGATCGCCGTACCGTCGGCGAGCGTGATCGGTGTCCGTTGCACCCGGTCTGTTATTCGGTCGGTGAGGAGCGTGAGCGCGCGATCGTCAATGGCGTTGGTGATAACCAGGAATTCGTCGCCGCCCCAGCGGGCGACGAGGTCATCATCTGCGATGGCCGCGAGTAGGCGGTCCGCGACCTCAATCAACAGTTCGTCGCCAGCTCGGTGGCCGCATCGATCGTTGATGGACTTGAATTGCTCGATGTCGCAGAACAGGATGCCGTAGCCCTTGTCGGCCGCGTCGAGTTGCTCGAGCTGGCTCCAGGCAGCGGAGCGGTTGGCAATCTTCGTCAGGGTGTCGGTGGTGGCTTGGCGAGCCAAGTCGGCCTCTCGCATGCGATCCGCGGTGACGTCGAGGATTTGTGAGACGAAGCAACGAGGCTGGTTGCGATGGCCTTGCACCAGCACGGCGGTGAGATCGCACCACACGATGCGTCCATCGGCGGCGACGTAGCGCTTGTCTATGCGGTAACTGCGGCGGCGCCCCGCGAGGCACTCGGCGAGCAGAGCCAGGTCGGCATCCAGGTCCTCGGGATGGGTGATCTCCTGGAAGGTAAGGCCTGCCAGTGCCTTTCGGCTGTAGCCGAGTATTGTCCGCAGCGCCCGGTTGGTGCGCTGGAACGAGCCGTCGAGGCCCACGACGGCCATGCCGATGGGTGAATGCGTCAGTGCCAGCTCGAACCGTCGTTCTCCGAGCAGGTCGAAAACAGCGAAGGACTGATCGACCGGTTCGGCGACGGCCCCGCAGGCCGCAAAGCCGTGCGTGTGGGACTGGGGCCTGCTGAGGTGGTAGCCCTGCGCCCAGGGGATGCCGGCAGCACTTATGGCGTCCAGTTCGCCCTGGCTCTCCACACCCTCGGCGATAACGGTCGCGCCGATCTGCCCCGCGAATTCGGCAATGGATTGAGCCAGTCGACGCCGCGCGTCGTCGGCATCGATGTTGCGAGTGATGGACTGATCGATCTTGATGAATTCTGGTGCTAACTCCAGCACGTGCGAGAACGAGGAGAAGCCGGCACCCACGTCGTCGACCGCCACCCGCATACCGCGTGCCCGGCATGCTTCGAGCACCTCGTCGAGAGCGTCGTAGTTCTCGACCGCATCGTGCTCGGTGATTTCGAGCACGAGACGTGACGGGTCGACCTCGGCGAGCAGCTCGGTCCACGGCGTCAGCAGCGCCGCCGATGGAGAGATGTTCACCGCTACGAACCCATCCTTGGGCAGCTGCGGCAGCAGCGATAGGACGCGTGCGATGACCGCGGTCTCCAACTCGATATCCAAGCCCAACAGGGCCGCCTGACCGAAAACGAGATCGGGGCGAAATGGTTCGCACGGGAAGCGCGCGAGCGCTTCGACGCCGACAACCTTGCCAGTCGAGACATCGTGAACCGCTTGGAAGATGACCTCGAAATCGCGTTCGGCCACCACTCGGCGGATCCCCTCGCGCTGCTCGGCGCGGATTTTCGTCGAGTCCACCGGCAATTCCATCAAGGCGCCGATGAGGTCGGCCATTTTGTTGACAATTCGTAAGTCGACATCGACAAGATGCGGCTTCGCCTCTCGGCTCACCGCACCCACCATTCCGACCGTAGAGCCATTCGGGCCGAGCAGGGGCACGCCGACATAAGCGCCCAGCCCCAATTTGTGCGTCCTGGGCAGAACGGAGGCAGTTTTATCGGCAGACGTGTCCGGGATGACGGCGGGCAGCCGCCCATCCATCACGCGGACGCTATAGGACCCAGACAACGATGATCGGTCGCCGGGCGAGACCCCCAGGGCGTCGGCGTCGCCGTCAATCACCTCGAATACTTGCATGCCTTGGTAAAACGACGCGATCCACGCCGTATCAAGCCCTAGGCGACGCCGCAACAGGCCCAAGAGAGTTCGAACCAACTCCATGGAATCAGCCGGTCCGTCGCTCGCTGGGTGCGCACCCTGGCCCTCGGCGCCCATAGCGACATGGTAATCCGGCCCGCGGTGGAACCGTATTGATTTGCCGGCGTGACTGCAGCCCGAGTTCTATTGTCAGCAGAGCGATTAATCGGCGGTGTAGCTGAGAAAGCTTTCGTTAGATTCCACTCCGATTCCGCTCCCCACGTCCGACTCCGGTTCTATCCCTATCCCGTTGTTTAGCAATGGGTTTAGCGTCTGTTCACCAGCCTCAGAAATTTCCCCGCAGGCATTCGGCATTTCCTGTTGTGCAGCAACAGTATTCAGCGTCTAGTGGAAGATATGGCGAGATCGGCGAGCGCGGATGCGGCCCCGAACAAATAGCCTTGTGCCAATCCGCATCCGGCCATGAACACCGTGTCCGCCTGCTCGGCGGTTTCGATCCCTTCGGCGATCACCTTGAGTCCCAGCGCTTCGCACAAGCCGATGACCGACCGGTAAAGCGTGAGGTTTCGTTCCGGTTCGACGCCCGCCGCGAGGCCACGGTCGAGCTTGACGATTTGCACGGGCAGCTCATGCAGGTAGGTCAGGGAGTTGTACCCGGTGCCGAAATCGTCCAACGCCAGTCGGATGCCTAGTTCGTTCAAACGTCTGATAGCGGCAGCTCCATCGGCGAGATCGACAATGGGGACCGTCTCGGTGATCTCCAAGACGAGTCGATGCGGCGATAGCCCGTGCCGCGCGAGAGTGCGGCTGACGGCACGTTCGAAATCAAGGCTGCCGAGCCGCGCGGCACCGATGTTGACGTGAACGTCCAGTTCGAGGCCCGCGGCTTGGATCTGCGCGCACGCCTGATCGAGCACCAGGGCATCGAGTTGGGCTCCCATGCCGTTGGCTTCAGCCAGCGAGACGAAGGTTTGGGGAGGAATCTGTATCCCGCTCGGCGCCGTCCAGCGGGCAAGTGCCTCCACCGCGACCGGCCTGCCGTCTGGGAGAGCCACCACGGGCTGATACTTGAGCTGAAAGCCTTGCGGGACAGCGCCATTCGCTTGGCGCAGCGCTGTCGTAAAATCCTCGGAAACGGTGAACGCCGGGCGGTACACCACGGCCGTGTCCTTGCCCAGCCGCTTTCCGGTGTACATCGAGATGTCGGCTTGCCTGAGCAGATCGTCGGAGGTTGGCGCACCGTCGTCGTAACCGGGGCTGACCAGTCCCATGCTTGCTCGCACCCGCACCGAAGTCCCATGCACCGAGAACGGACTTCGAAGAGCGACCCGGAGCTGGTCGGCGATCATTTCCGGTGCGTCGACAGCGCTGGGAGTGAGGATGGCGAACTCGTCTCCCCCGATGCGGGCCAGCGTGTCGGGCGGGCCGAGGCAATTTTGTAGGCGCGCGCTGATCGCGCACAGCAACTCGTCGCCGGCCGCGTGCCCGAACCGGTCATTGACTTCTTTGAAGTCGTCGATGTCGACGAAGATCAACACGAACGGGCCATCGCGGATCGCTTCGTCCAGCCTCTCGGCCAACAGCAATCGATTGGGTAGCCCGGTCAGTGCGTCGTGGTGAGCCTGATAGGCCAGCCGGCGTTTGGCGTCAACAAGCTGTGCGGTCAGCATCCGCTGCACCTGCATCGCCACCACGTAGCGGGTCGCGACGAGCAACGCCATCGCCAAATAGGTACTGGCGAACAGTGCGTCGATCCCCCGTCCGACCAGCACTTGAAATGTGAGCAGGGCGGTGCTGCCCATGAAGCCCACATAGGGCAGGGTGAGCCGTGCCCAGTTCGTGGTCTGTTCGTCGTCGTGAGGGCGGGGCCTCGGAGGTAGGACGAGCAAGGACCACGCGACCAACAGCGGGGCCATCACGAATCCGATCCCGACCCACAGATCCAGTGCGGCGACACCGACGCTGCGAAGGTAGGCGAGCAGCCTGTCCGAAGAGGCGAGTGTGATCACCGCGGCCGCGAGCAGCATGTAGTTCGCCCGGCCCGGCCGGTACGGCGGATACCACATCGCGAGGAGAACCGCGCCCACCACCGTGACGAGCTCGACACCGGCGATCCCCCAGACGACCCCGGTGTCCGTTGAGCGAGGCAGCGCGGCGCCGTGCTCGGCGCCCAAGCGGGCTACGTACACCAGGTGGCAAAACGCCAGCGTGCTCACCAGTCCGTCGAGAATGGTCGTGATGACCGCCGGCCACCCGCGTACTTGGGTGGGGACGTCGTAATAGCGGCCGGCCCGCACGAGGAGCAGCATCGCCACGCAGAACAAGAGGCCGGCGACAAAGTAGCCGACGACGGCAGGCTCTGGTGCGGTTCCGCCGGGGCGGGTGCCGCCGGCCAGCAGCGCGAGAGATTCCGCGGCCAGAAAGGTGGCTATCGCTGCCAGAAGGGATAGTCGCCACCATCGTGACAGGCCGGATACCCGGGCCACAACGACGAGCCCGACGAGTAACGCGCCAACACACAGCGCTGCTTCGAGGACAAACTGCACGCGTTGCGCCGTCGCCAGTCCCCACAGGGCAAGCGCGTTGAACGCTGCCGCAGCGACCACGACGGCAGATAGCCCCAACTGCAGGCGACGACCCCGAAACGACAACGCGCCCCCTCCCGCGGCGTTGAAGCTCAATATCCTTGCAGATTATTTTGACGGCTGGACCGTTATCACCTAATTGGGCGTCTCCGGGTGTTCAATCGCAAATTGGCTATCCGGTATTGAATTCCTACGTTCGGAATTGTTTCCCGTTGCCGCGCGGCCTCGGTGTTGGTGGCCTGTTCCGTCGAATCGAGTACCTGGAGGTCACCCAGTCGACTTTGGCGGGTGTCTCGCGCCGACCTGTTCGATGTCGGTGGGAAAGACGTTGCGGGGATGGCGTTGGCGCGCGGATCCTGCCGAACCCCTGATCCGGGCGGAATCAGCCGGGCGGCAGCACCGGCGGGCGGCATACATTAGCGCCCGGATCCCACCACCATCCGTTGTCGCAAGCCAGTGGTTGCGGCCCGACGCCGAGCGGGCGACAGACATTGGCCGTCGGGTCCCACCACTGACCCGAATCACAAGCCAACGGTTGCGGCCCGACACCGAGCGGCCGGCAGACCTTGCCCGTTGGATCCCACCATTGGCCGTCGGCGCAGTCGGCCGAACTCACCGCCGGCGTCGCGATCGTCGTGACCGCCATCGAGGCCAACGTCATCATGACGACGGCAGCAAGATGGCGAACACTTCTCACTACAGGTCTCCCCTCGCGGTCTATCGATCATCGAACCGCGCCCGGGTATAGAGGTCAACCCCGTCGTCCTCGGCGGCCTCAGCAACGTCGTGCAGCGAACCGGCTGGTCATTTTCAATCGGCCAGAACCGGTTGCTCATCCGGTGCCCCTCCTAATATTGCTTCGTCAGCGCCGACCATTCGACTGAGCAGGGAGCACGTTGACCCATCGAATGAAGCTCGCTATCCCGGTTCTGTTCGCCGTCTGCGTAGCCGGTTGGGTGCTGACCGGCGGCCCAGTCGGAGTCTCGCTAGGCGACACCGGTGAGACCTACCCTTTCTCGTGCACCCGAGATTCGTTGACGGCAGATTTCGCTAGCCGTGACGCGCTGCCGCAAAGCCCAGTTCCGCTTTCCGACTGGTATCGCACGAGTGCCGAGGGGCGCTACTTGAACCAGGGCTGGGGACCAGCAGCGGATGCGTTGCCTCCGCCGGCTATCCCGCCGGGCGCGGGTTGTGATGCCAACACCTGGAAACGGGAACGAATCCTGGCTACGGCCATGCGCTACATCAACGCTCCCGACAATGCGCTTGGGCTGCAATACCGTCACCATCACATTCCCGGGTGGGACCCGCCGGCTTCGACCCATGCCGGTGCCGTCGAGGAGAATCCGGACACCGACACCCCGAATGAGCCGATTGCCTGGAGCGCCGGGCGAGGCTTGGACTGCTCCAATTTCACTGCGTGGGTCTACAACTACGGTTTGGGCATCAAGTTCAACGGCGATGTCCATCAGCAATACGACGGCAAGGCGGGCCCGATGGGCACTCGCATCCCCAAAGATGGGAGCTTTGCGCCGGGAGACCTAATTTATCTGCATCCCAATGGAAGTGAGAGCCAAGCATCGCATGTGGTCATCTACATCGATGACCAACACATTGTCGACAGCCGCGTGAGTGCCCAGAATGTGATCGGAGTCCAGATTCGAAATCGCCAGGGCTGGTACCGGTCCGCTGTCCTTGGTGCGTGGCGGCCGATCAGTTGAGCGGCCCCCCGTTCAGCTAGTCAGGTGCACAGCGACGGAGCGTCGCACACATTGCCCGGGCAATAGGTCGAGTGTGCGGCGTTGACCATGGTTCCGACATCCGGCAGCGTCACGCTCCGCTTGTCCAAGTGGGCATGGACCTCATCGGCGATCTGCTGCGGCGTCCAGCCCCAGGTGAGGTCGTAGCAGATGAGGTGCGCCTCGCCGATGAGCGCCTCTTCCGTCTGAGGCGGCCAGGTCAGGCCGACGGCGCGCAATTGATTGAGGTACACCTCGTCTTGGGGAGTAACTGCGTTCGCAGTCGCGGCGCTGCTAACCAGTGCAGCGCCGGCCATCATGGGGATCACGAGTCCAGCGAACCAGCGAGGTGAGGGCATTTGATTCCCTTCCGTTCTTTTCGCGTTAGCACGGGCGCCAGTGCATGCAAAGCAGCGCAAGTATGGACAATAGCGAATGGGTAGCCCGGTGACTCATCAATTGGCGACGTCCCGACGAATGCGGCAACACTATTGGCTCGGCGACGACTTTCTTGATGGCATAGGCGGCCCGAAGCGTGCGGCAGCTCGATCAACGAACCCGGGTCCGCGCCGCCGCACGAGCACGTGGCTGTAGCGTGACGCCGGTGAAGTCTCTCCGGGTGTACTCCTCGATCGTGTCCGCGGCCTGCGTCGCGGCTACCGGTCTGATGCTCGCTGGATCGGGTATGGCAACCGCGGCCGGCTCGTGCCCGACCGCAGCACCGCCGGTAGGTGGAACACCTGATTGGACTCTCTCGGGGACAACCGGCAGCATCGCCGTCATCGGACCCACGGATACGACCGCTCCCCGGGTGACGGTGACCGCGCCGTTCAGCGTGAACCAGACCCAGGTACACACGCTGCATGTCGCAGATGGGCCGGTGGTCTCACCCACGGCCAAGGTCTCCGTCTGCTACATGGGCGTCAACGGACGCGACGGGTCCGTGTTCGACAGCAGCTTCGACCGGGGTGCCCCGGTTGATTTCCCGCTTACCGGGGTCGTGCCCGGCTTTCAGAAGGCCATCGCAGGGCAGAAGGTCGGCTCAACGGTCGCCGTCGCGATGGTCCCCGCGGATGGCTACCCGGAAGGTCAGCCCAGCGCTGGCATTCGGCCGGGCGATTCGCTGATCTTCGCGATCAAAATCCTCACCGCGGCTGGCTAAGCCGAGTAGGCATGACAAGCAGCACATGCCACTGGCTTGCAGTCGAGTATCGTAAAGCATTGCTGCCCAACAGCTTTAGTTGTCTTATCATCGATCCTTGTTGGCGACCGCGTATACGACGTTGGTCTCGGCACTCGTAATCCCAGAGCTCCGAACATAATCGAGGTTGTTTGTGTGCACTCGGTCGCGATCCTGCGGTGAGAGCTGCTCGATGGTGCCACGGTAACCTGAGCCCAGTACCGCCGCCCACCATGCTTCGGGCGATGTGATCGCGTGCGCGCCGGATTCGGCGACAATCTCGGCCTCCGCAACCCCGCCCTCGCGCAAGGCGTCACCCAACGACGCCGGATCGCAGATGCGATCCCACGGATTGAACCCCTTGTAGAGATCCGGCCGAACCTGGCGAATCGATTCCCAGAAGGCCGTATTGGCGGGCTCGAGAAAACGCGGTCCCCAGGTGGTGATCGCGAGCTTGCCTCCCGGGCGCACGTTGCGCCACAACTCCCGCACAGCGGCGCCGATGTCGGGTACGAAGAAAATACCGAAAACACACATGACGGCGTCAAAGCTTTCGGGCGGCAGCTTCAGGTCGAGCATGTCGCCGGAGCGAAACTCAATATTGCGCAGCCCCAACGTGTCGGCCTTGGCGCAGCCCAGCGCGAGTAACCGTTCGGCGAGATCGATGCCGAGCACCGAGCCGCCGGGTCCGACGATCTGTGCCGCCGGTATCGCGGAAGCGCCGCTGCCGCAACACACGTCGAGCACACGCTGGCCGGGTCGCAATGCAAGCCGGTCGACGGTCGCGTGGCCGAAACGGGCCCAGAACGTGTTCGCCGGATCGTCGAACGCATCCGCCGCCGCGTTGTATGTCGCGGCGGCCCCGGTCTGCGCGTCGCCAGAAGTGCCGGAAGTCATCGGTTACGACAGTATCTGTTCTGTTGCAATGCAGCCAGATTCGCAGCGCTCGGCCTCCAGCCGCAAAACGCGATGTGCCGGCCGATTAGGCCAGGGCGTCGAACATGTGGGCCGGTTCGATGCCGATCTGCTTTGCGACGTGGCTGGTGTCCCAGTACTCACGCCAGTGAATGATCGCGCCGTCGCGGACTTCGAAGACCGCGACGACATAGAACGTGACCGGCTCGCCGCCGCCCAATGAATTCACGTCAATTCGTTCGACTACGACAGTGTCACCCGTCGACACGATCGTGCGGATTTCGCTCCCGTCGATCATTCCCGTCGACAGGCTGTTGTGCTTTTCCAGCTCCGCGCGCGCCGCGTCGCGTCCGGCGATCACGGGTGAGAGCGGCACATGCAGCTGCCACATGAAGTCCTCCGCGACCAGGGCGATCGCAGCGTCGACGTCGATGGTCTGCCCGTCGAAGGCGTGGATGAAGTCGAGCACCAGCTGCTCGGTGTCGTTCTTTGCGGCAACCCCTTGTGACATCTCTCTTCCTTTGCTGTTCGCCGGTCTCATCGGTTGCGGCCGGCAGGCTGCCGGCGTGGAAGCTGGTGGAGACTCTACCCGTAAATAAATCGATTGATTTAACCAACCTCTAAATCTTTTGCGGACATTCGTGGTTGTCAGCTCATTGATCGTCGGCATGGCGTGGCCGGTGATTCATATGGTGCCAATATGTATCGTCAGATCCTGGATCCCCTTGCTCACTCGCTGGGTTTGAGCTCCCTCGTGGCGGCCTTACCGCTGGCGATGCTGTTCGTGATGCTGGGCGTTTTGCGCCTGCGGGCGTGGGCGGCTTCACTGCTATCGCTGGGTGTGGCACTCGCGGTCGCAATTGTCTTGTACCGCATGCCAATTGGTCAGGCGCTGCTCGCCGGCGGCGAGGGCGCCGTCTTCGGGTTCTTCCCGATCCTCTGGATCGTGATCAACGCAATCTGGGTGTATCAGATGACGGTGCAGACAGGACATTTCGATGTGCTGCGGCGGAGCTTCGCCAGCATCAGCGACGACCACCGGATCCAGGCGATCATCATCGCGTTTTCGTTCGGTGCGCTGCTCGAAGCCTTGGCCGGATTCGGCGCGCCCGTGGCGGTCACCTCGGTGATGCTGCTGGCGCTGGGCTTCGAACCGCTCAAGGCCGCCGTGCTGGCGCTGGTCGCCAACACCGCGCCGGTCGCCTACGGGGCGATGGCCACACCCATCATCGTTCTCGGCAACGTATCCGGATTGTCGAGCGACACGCTCGGCGCGATGGTCGGGCGTCAAACTCCCGTCCTTGCCGTCTTCGTCCCGCTGGCTCTGGTCGCAATCGTCGACGGCCGGCGCGGAATTCGGGAGACCTGGTCCGTGGCCCTCACCGCGGGCGTCGTTTTCGGCATCGGCCAATTCGCCACCTCGAACTACGTGTCGGTGCCGCTGGCCGACGTGGTGGCCTCGCTGCTGTCCGCCGGCGCCGTAGTGCTACTGCTGCGTGTCAAACGTCCGCAAACGGCACGACGTGCCGCGGTGGTGGCGGGGGGCGCCGCGGACCCGATGGGCCCCTTCGCCGCGAGCCCCGAGCGGCCCGAGCCGCGCGCCGAGGTGGTCCGCGCCTACGCGCCCTACGCGATCATCATTGGCATCTTCGTGTTCTGCCAGTTCCCAATCGTGAAGCAGCATCTCGACTACGCGACCCACACCGTGCATTGGCCGGGACTGCACTTGCTCACCGCGAAGGGCAGGCCATCGACGCTTCCGAATTTCACCTTCAACCTGCTGACCACGCCCGGCACCCAGATGCTCGTCGCCGGCATCATCGCGATGGTGGTGTTGCGCTTGTCGGCGGCGGGCGCGATCAAGGCTTATGGGGTGACGCTGTATCAGCTTCGCTGGGCGATCCTGACCGTAATGGCCGTGCTGGCACTGGCTTTCGTGATGAACGCCTCCGGGCAGACCATCACTTTGGGAACATGGATGGCCGGGGCGGGTGGCGCTTTCGCCCTGCTCTCCCCCATTCTGGGCTGGCTCGGCGTCGCGGTGACCGGGTCCGATACCTCATCGAACTCCCTATTCGGCGCCCTGCAGGTGACCGCGGCGGCCAAGGCGGGGCTCTCCCCCCTGCTGATGGCTGCGGGCAACAGCTCCGGTGGCGTGCTGGGCAAGATGATCTCGCCGCAGAACCTCGCGATCGCGGCCGCGGCGGTCGACGTGCACGGCAAGGAAGGCGACATCTTCCGCCGTGTGGTCCTGTGGAGCGTAGTTTTCCTGGTCTTTATCTGCGTGCTGTCCGGACTGCAAGCCTCGGTGCTGTCGTGGATGGTGCTCTGACACTCGACGGCTAGGTCCTGGCTTCGCGCCAGCCCCGCTCGAACGGCAATCGCCATGCGTTGGGGGCGATCAACTGGTGAATCGCGTTGGGGCCCCAGGTTCCGGGCGGATACACCTTGGCCGGCGGCGGGTCGGTGAGCAGTTCTGCCGAACGCTCCCATAGTGATTCGATGCCCTCGGCGGTGGTGAACAGTGTGTGGTCACCGCGCATGGCGTCGAGAATGAGCCGCTCGTAGGCCTCCAGTGTCTGGTCGGCCGTATCGATCTCGCGGGAGGAGAACTGCATCGACAACTTGTCCAGCTTCATCCCGGGACCGGGCCGCTTGCCGTAGAAGGACAGCGAAACCTTGGAGTTGTCAGCCAGGTCGAACGTCAGGTGATCGGGACCCTGGGTCCCCACTCCCGATCCCGGCGGGAACATGCTGCGCGGGGCCTCTTTGAATGCGATCGAGATGATGCGGATGCCCTCGGCCATCTTCTTGCCGGTGCGTAGGTAGATCGGCACGCCGGCCCAACGCCAATTATCGATACCGACCTTGAGCGCGATGAAGGTCTCGGTGTCGGAATCGTTTGCCACCCCGGGCTCCTCGCGGTACCCGTTGTATTGACCGCGCACCACGTCGGAGGTCTTCACCGGCAGCATCGAGCGGAACACCTTGTTCTTCTCTTCGCTGATGGCATACGGCTCGAGGGCGGTGGGCGGCTCCATGACCACGAACGCCATCACCTGGAACAAGTGTGTGACGACCATGTCCTTGTAGGCGCCGGTGCTTTCGTAGAAATTCGCGCGCTGATCAAGACCCAGGGTTTCGGGAATGTCGATCTGGATGTGGTCGATGAAGTTGCGATTCCAGATCGGTTCGAACAGTCCATTGGCGAAGCGGAAGGCGAGGATGTTTTGCGCCGCCTCCTTGCCGAGGAAGTGGTCGATGCGGAAGATCTGCGATTCATCGAACGTCTCGTGCAGGAAGTCGTTGAGGGCCACCGCGCTTTTCAGGTTGGTGCCGAATGGCTTTTCCATCACCACTCGGGAGCGCTCGACGAGATTCGCGTCGCGCAGCGTGGTGATGACGTCGCGTGCCGCTTTCGGCGGGACGGACAGATAGTGCAGTCGGCGCACTTTCGGGCCCAGGTTGGCTTCGGCTTCGGCGACCGCGTTGGCGAGGGCTTGCGGCCCGGCGCCCTGCGGGACGTAGGTGACGTTTTTCGAGAAGTCGGCCCACTGTTCGGGCGATAGCTTGTGGGTGCCGTACGAGTCGATCGCGTTCTTGGCGATATCCCGGAACTCGTCGTCGCTCAGCTCTTCCAGGGATGTCGCGACGACCTGGATGTCGGGCGCGAGCTCGGACTGATCCAAGTAGGCCAAGCCGGAAAGCAGCTTGCGTTTGGCCAGGTCGCCCGTCGCGCCGAAGAGGATGATGACGTGGGGGTCCAGTGGGGCGTAGTCGTGGCGGCGCGGACGCGAGTCTGGCGCCGGGTAAGAGATCGTCTGCGGTTTCTTCTCGGCCACGCCCGTGATACTTCCACTGTCGCGCCGAGTGCGCATCGCTGGCGTCGTTATTGACTGCGCCAGGCGAGCATCGTCTCCAGCTCGGAGAAGTCGTAACCGCTGCCGTCGGGATGGATTTCGGTGGTGAACAGCGTGACGCCCTCGTCGAGGAAGGCATCGGCCGTCTTGGCATCGGTCCACGCCATCGCGCGTTCGATGCCGGCCTCGTCGCGCCCGGCCTCGGTGGCAAGCCGCTTGAGGAGATCGTTCTTGCGACGGAATTCGTCGATGGGTTCGAAGCTATGCCAGATATGGGCATGGCGCGCGGCGGCGGGAATGGTGCGCCGCTCACCGCCTCCGCCGATCAGGATGGGGATCTGACGCAACGGGCCGGGAGTCAAATGCTTGAGCCGATATTCGATGCGCTGCAAGCCTTCGTCGAACTGGTCCATCCTCGATCTCACGGTGCCGTATTCGTATCCGTAGGCGATGAAGTCGTGCGGGTACCAGCCCGCACCGAGGCCCAGGATCAAGCGCCCTCCGCTGATGTGATCGACCGTGCGTGCCATATCCGCAACCAGGTCGGGGTTGCGATACGGCATCCCACTGACGAGCAATCCGATCTCGGCTCGACGGGTGATCTCGGCCCACGACGCGAGGGCCGTCCACGCTTCGAAGTTGTTGACCTCCGGCTGTTCGTCCTGGAGCTGCGGGGCACCGTCGACGATGTCGACGAAGGGCTTGTGAAAGTGGTCGTAGCCGAAGATGGCGTCAGCGCCGAGCTCTTCGGCGCGCAACACGGCCTGGCGCCACGTCGGGTAGTCCGGTGTTCCGCCCGCCCAGAGCTGGACGCCTATCCGCACCGGCCTGGACCGGTCCGCGGATGTCGCAGCGGCCGTAATCCCGCTCGTCGAGTCGGTCACGCTTCCTAGCCTTTCAAAACCCCAGGACGGTTACCTACGCTCAAACTGAGCGAACATGCAGTTCCTTCCCGTCCTTCCCGCCGGCAAGTACCTCATTTTGTATAAGGCCCGCCCCAGCCCGTCCGCACCCGGGTAAAGCCAGCCGCCGGTACGGCCGTCTCGGTCGGTATGTCAGCATTTGAGAATGAGTGCACAAAGGCTTGTTCGAATTGTCGGCGTCGCGGCAGCGATGATGTGGGCCCTGGTTGGCACGCCGATTTCACCCGTCGCGTCGGCCGATCCCTGCTCTGACGTCGAGGTGGTGTTCGCTCGAGGTACCCACCAGGAGCCCGGCCTCGGGAACATCGGCCAAGCCTTCACCGACTCCCTGACTTCGCAGCTCGGCGGGAAGTCCGTTGGGGTTTACCCGGTCAACTACCCGGCCAACGACGACTACCACGCCAGTGCTCCGGCGGGCGCCGACGACGCGAGCGGTCACATCCAGGGCACCGTCGCCAACTGCCCCAACACCAAGCTCGTTCTCGGCGGATACTCGCAGGGCTCGACGGTGATCGATCTGGCCACTCAGTCGATGCCGCCCACGGTGGCTGACCATGTCGCCGCGGTTGCCCTCTTCGGCGAACCGACCAGTCAATTCTCGAGCATGCTGTGGGGCGGGCAGCCGCTTCCGACGATCAACCCGATCTACACCGCCAAGACCATCAGCTTGTGCGCCCCTGACGACCCGATCTGCTCCGGTGGAGGGAACATCATGGCGCATGTTTCGTATATTCAGGCCGGGATGACCAACCAGGCCGCGACGTTCGCGGCCAACAGGATCCGCTGACGGCGCCGTCGCGCAGCGCCGCGCGGCGGATCGCAGCCAACAGAGCAGATTTGGTGCACGGACGAGCAGCACCGCAAGTGAGGTTTCGCCGATGAAATGCGTGCTGGCCGGCTATGGAAGTCGCGGCGATGTCGAGCCTCTGGCCGCCGTCGGCCGGGAACTGATGCGACGCGGTCACGACGTGCAGATGGCCGTCGCGCCCAACATGGTGGCCTTCGTCGAATCCGCGGGGCTGCCCGCGGTCGCGTATGGCCGGGACACGCGCGAACAGATGGACTTCGCCGCGGCGTTCTTCGGCAAGATCTCGAACCCGGTCACGATGTGGGCCGACATCGCCCAGCATGTCAACGAGATCAAGGCCGAAAAGAGTACGGCGCTGACGGCATTGGCCGACGGAGCCGACCTGCTGGTCGCCGCCTTCAACGAGCAGGGTCTGGCCGCGAACGTCGCGGAGTATCACGACATTCCGCTCGGCGCGCTGCACTATTTCCCGGCGCGGATTTTGGCGTCCGGCGAATTCGGTCCGCACATCACCAAGGAGACCGACGACGCTCAGCGGCGCGCGCTCGGATTGTCTGAGGTCGCCGGGGACTCGGCCCGGCCGACGGTGGAGCTCCAGGCATATGACGAGATCTGCTTGCCGGGAACGGCAGCCGAGTGGCTGGACTCGGATGCTTCGCCGCTGTTCGTCGGCGCGCTGACGCTGGGGCTGCCGGCCGACGCCGACGACGAGGTGTTGTCGTGGATCGCCGACGGCACGCCACCGATCTACTTCGGTTTCGGCAGCACGCCGCTTGCCTCGCCCATGGAGACCGTCGCGGTGATCAGCGAGGCCTGCGCGCGGGTCGGTGAGCGGGCGCTGGTGTGCACCGGCCCGAACGACGTTGCCGGTCTCCCGGACGTCGAGCACGTGAAGGTCGTGGCCGAGGTGAACCACGCCGCCGTCTTTCCCGTGTGCCGCGCCGTTGTCCACCATGGCGGTGCCGGGGCCACGGCCGCGGGTCTGCGGGCCGGAGTTCCCACCTTGATTCTGTGGTTCTGGCTTGATCAGCCGGTCTGGGCGGAAGGGGTCACAGAGCTGAAAGTTGGCTCCGGACGGGGCTTTATGGAAAGCACCCTGGACTCGGTGATCGCCGACCTGCAGGGCATCCTCTCCCCAGAACGCGCGGCTCGGGCCCACGAAGTTGCCACGCTGATGAGTAAAGCTGACGAAAGCCTTGGGCGCGCTGTCGATCTGCTGGAGCAGGCCGCTGTCAAGCAACCGCGATAGCACGGCCTACGTGATGATCACATCGTCTTCGTTAGTACACCGTGTGCCAACATCTTTGGCGGCTGGATGGCTCACACCGGGCGCCTGGTCGCGCGCCAACGCGACGGTGGATACCACCATCGCGAGGACGGCGACGAGCAGGCCAATCGCTGCCGAGCCGCGCACCGCAAGGTGTTCGCCGAGCACGATCACTCCGAGCATCACCGCGACGACAGGCTCCCCCACCAGCATCAGCGGCACCGAGGCCTGTAACGCGCCGGCGTGAAAGGCCGAGCTCTGCACCATGGTGACCGCCACCGCCAGCACCACCAGCAAGTACGGAGCCGGCACGCTCAGGAGTCCGTGCCATCCGCCGACGGCGTAGCGGTGCGTGCAGATCTTCGTCAATACGGCCACCATGCCCAGCAGAACCGCCACCGTGACCGCCAGCAGCATGGCGCGGGTGCGGCCGTGGGTGCGCCGGGCCGCGACGAGACACACGATGACCAGGGGCGCGGTGAGCAGCACCGCCATCGTCCACGACGGGATCGGCGAACGGTGATGGCCCTCGCGGGGTTGACCGACGAGTACGAACGCCGCCAGCGCCACGGTCAACACGATCGCCCAAGCCCATTCGGCTCCGGTGATGCGCTGATGGCACAGCCTCGCGCTGAGCGGCAGGGCAAACAGCAACGACGACACCAGCAGCGGTTGCACCAGCAGTAGGGATCCGTTTGCCAGGGCCAGGGCCTGGAACACATAGCCGGCGACCGCGGCGAGAATCCCAGCCCACCACAACGGCTGGCGGACCACGCTGGTCACCGTCGGTCGGGACAGGTCCCCATCATTTTTTGGGACGCTTTGGGCGACGCGTTGTCGAACGACGATGCCGACTGCTGCCCAAAACGCGGCAAGTAACCCCGAGAAGATCGCGACGGCGTGCGATATCACCCACCCCATGTTTCGGGCTGGTACCCCGGATTGCAACGCCGCTAACTCTGGCCACACGGGGTGCAGCCTTCCGCACCCGCGATCGGCCGTGGTGGCCGGGCCCCGCGGACTACTCTGGCGGGCATGGCTATCGAGTCAACAATGCTCGCCCTCGGCACCCCCGCGCCGCCGTTCACGTTGCCCGACCCGGCAACAGGCGACCTGGTCAGCCTCGACGACCTCACCGGCCCGGCGCTGGTCGTCGCCTTCATCTGCAACCACTGCCCGTACGTCAAGCACGTCGCGCCGGGGCTGGCGGCCCTGGGCAAAGACCTCGCCGAGCAAGGCGTCGCAATGGTGGGAATTTCCAGCAACGACGTCGTCACGTACCCGCAGGATGGCCCCGACCAGATGGTTACCGAGGCCCGTCACCACGGCTGGACGTTTCCGTACCTGTACGACGAGACGCAAGACGTTGCCCGCGCCTTCTCCGCGGCGTGCACGCCGGACACGTTCGTGTTCGACGGCGAGCGCCGACTCGTCTACCGTGGCCAGCTCGACGACTCCCGCCCCAAAAACGACCTGCCGGTAACGGGCGCCGACGTCCGGGCAGCCGTCGACGCGGTGCTGGCCGGACGGCCGGTCAACGCGGATCAGCGGCCGTCGATCGGGTGCGGCATCAAATGGCGTTGAGCCGACTGCACGCCGACGACGCGCGATAGATTCTCCCCTGTTCTGTTCGCTCCCTGTTACTTCCGTTGTCTGGGCGTGAAATCGACTGCGGCCGTGCGCTGTTCACACGGCAAGCACGTCACTGCAGTTTCGCTGGGCGGGTTTGCTACGAACGCGTGTGGAATATCACTCGTTTGGTGATCGGCAGAGATGGGCATTATTCGGACATGATTGCCGGTTACGTCATTCGTTTCGTGGGGCCCGCGGCCGCGATAACTGTGAGTCTTGGTGCCTCTGTCCTCTTTTCACCTGTCCCCTGGTCGTCGGCCGAGCCATGCCCCGACGTTCAGGTGGTGTTCGCCCGCGGTACCGGCGAGCCGGAGGGGGTCGGTCCGACCGGGCAGGCCTTCATCGACAACCTGCGCGGACGCGAGGGTGGAAAGTCGGTCGACGTCTATGCGGTCAATTACCCCGCCAGCAATGAGTGGGACACCGGGCTGGACGGCATTCGGGACGCGGGCGCGCACGTCGTGTCGATGGCGGCCAGCTGCCCCAAGACCAAGATGGTGCTCAGCGGCTTTTCCCAGGGCGCGGCGGTCATGGGTTTCGTGACGTCAGACTCGGTGCCCGCCGGTGTTGACCCGGCAACCGTGCCAAAGCCACTGGCGCCCGAAATCGCCGACCATGTCGCCGCGGTGGTGCTTTTCGGTACGCCCAACGTGCGGGCCATGAACTTCCTCGGTGAGCCACCGGTGGTCATCGGACCGACCTACCAGGCCAAGACGATCAAGGTGTGCGCGAACGAGGACCCGGTGTGTTCGGACGGCATGAACTTCGCCGCCCACAACACTTACGCCGACGACGGCACGATGATCGACAAGGGCGCGTCCTTTGCCGCCAGCCGAATCGACACCGGCCCGGCCGGGCCGGCCACAGTGGTGCGGGCGCCCAGTAGCTTCGACAACTAGGGGTCGAGGGTGACCTGGTCACCCACCCGGATGACACCAGCAGTTGTGGCTTTGAAGTAGATCCCCGCGCATGCTGCCACCCCGCAACTGCCTGCTTGCAAACGATTTTCGGCGGCGGGCGTCCGCAGCGCCTGTGGAGCTTTCGGCAGTGGCCCGTGCTCGAGTGTCGGCACCACACAGCGTGGGGTGAGTTCCAGGCCGCGCAGCCGCACCGTGCCAACGCCTAATTCCCGTTCAACCCAATCATTTTCGACATATGGCGGGCAGTCGGCTGGCGTCGCGATCACGAGATTCGGCCGGTAACGCAAGGCTTCGACCCCGATGTGGTCCAAAGTGGCGGTGGTGATCGCGTGCAGCGGAGCATCGTCGGTAAATGAATCTCCCGGCGTCCCCAGTCCAATTTCCAGGATGCGGCCGGCGACTTCGGCGTCCAACCCGAGCTCGAGCAGCTTCTCCGGGTCCGGACGCTCTACCGTCGCGCCGTCGGGGCGCTTACTGACCAGTCGGACCGAGCGACCCAACAACCGCGAGAGCACCTCGTTGACGTCCGGATCGTCGGCGGCGACCGTTGTACCGTCGGGCAGCCCGATGCTGACGTGGCCGGAATCCCCGATGGCAGTGCACTTCAACAGATCACGCCATAGCCGCGCCTGCTTGGCGCTGGCCACATGCCCCGTCGCGCTGTCCACGAGTGCGAGCCGCCGGTCTCCCTCGGCGCCGCGTTCGTCGACGAACAAGGTCTCGACGTCCTCCCCGAGCATTGATTTCACTGGATAGCGGTGCAAACTCTCGACCTGCATGCTGACCATCTTCCACCAGCTCGGCACAGCCTTCGACGCGGCTCATCGCTGCGGTTCACCCGCTGGGTGTCAGTGTGATCTGCAGGACGAACCGTGGCTTTCGGCCGCGGGCCGCGATCGCTTCGATGAAGGTCACCACGCGAAATTCCAAGCCGTACTTGCGTTTGACGAGCGATTCGATGCGCGTGACCTCCCCCGGGTCGGTGATCACCTCGGCGGTCCCCGCGAAGACGGGCTCTCCGGGCGCGACCTTCCCGGTTCGGCCGCACGCCGCAAGCGTGACCCGGGGATCGTGGCGAACCCGCTTGACCTTCCACGAGTCCGCCGGCGTCCACACCGAGAGCCGCGCGCCATCGGCGACGATCCACATCGGCGACGCGACCGCATCACCGTTGCGCTTGAACGTCGTCAAGGACACGAATTTCTCGGCACCCAACTGGGCATTCGCATCGTCGCTCATGGTTTCCCCTCTCGGCCGCGATTAGCTCGCCGGCTATCCCGCGCCCCATTGTGCGGCCAGAACCTGAGTCGTGTACAAGAGTCTGATGGAGGATCGCGACCGCAGATCTTTCGAGCCGGCGATGCTGCGCGAAGCGATGGCCCGGCGGTTGCACCGACGAACTATGTCCGAAGGTCGGCTCCATGTACCGGCCGTTCCGGGCATGCTCGACGAGTACGTCAGAATGTGTACGACCGTCTTTGCGGGCTTGGGCATACGGTACACAGACGAAGAAACCGTTCAGCTCAGAGCGGTGCTGGAAGGCGAACTGGCGAAAGCCTTTAAGGCTTCGTCGCGGTCGAACATCGTCATAGAGTTCAATTCACCATTCGGCACGACGCTGAATTACCGCGTCAAACCTCAGTGGGCCACGATCGGGGCCGATTACGACAGCTGGGTCGACACCCGCGAGGGTTCGCTGTTCGGCACCGAACCCGATGCACGTGTCTGGTCGCTCGCCAATGAAGCCGACGATCCGAGCACCTATCGGATACTCGACGTTGGCGCCGGCACGGGGCGAAACGCCCTCGCCCTGGCCAAGCGTGGGCACCCGGTCGACGCCGTCGAGCTGGCCGGGAAGTTCGCCGACATCATTCGTGCGGAAGCCACGCGAAATTCACTTGATATCAACGTCATCCAAAGCGATGTCTTTGTGGCGATGGAGGGCGTTAGCGGCGACTTTCAGCTGGTCGTCTTCTCCGAAGTGGTACCGGACTTCCGGACCCCGCAGGAGCTGGGCGGCATGTTCGAACTGGCCGCGCAGTGTCTGGCCGTCGGTGGACGTTTGGTGTTCAACGCATTCCTGCCGCGCGAGGGCTACACGCCCGACGACGCCGCGCGACAACTCGGGCAGCAATGCCACACCATGATCTTCACCCGCGACGAGGTCGAAAAAGCCGCCGCCGGACTGTCGCTTGAACTCGTTTCCGACGAGTCGGCGTACGAGTACGAGAAAGCCCATTTACCGGAAGGCGCGTGGCCGCCCACGGCATGGTTCGACGGATGGGCCAGTGGCCAAGACATTTTCGATGTCGAGCGTGAGGATTCGCCCATCGAGTTGCGCTGGCTTGTATACCGGAAGGTGGGTGAGTCAGTGTGACAAATGCGTCAGTGGGACGCAGTCAAGTCTCGGGTGGCCGGCCCTTCCAGTAGCGTACCGTCCGGCGCGAATCGCGAACCGTGTAGTGGGCATTCCCAGGCCTTGTCGGCGTCGTTCCAATTCACTATCCCGCCAAGGTGCGGGCAGACCGGCGAAACGCGGTGTTCGGTACCGTCGACGCGACTCCTGGCTTCCAACTGCCATGGGAGTCCGCTTACGACGCCGCCCTCGTCGGGCCCGGGGCGGCGCCGGCCGATGCGGGTGGCCGGGGTGATCCAGCCTTTCGCCATGTCGAATCCGACCTCGAGGTTGGCCTGCATCGCGGTCAGCAGTCCTGTCAGCTCGTGCGGGCTCCAGCTGGCGAACGCGCGTGACCAGTCCATCCGGCCACCCAGGATGCGGCCCGTCAGCGCCAGCGCCGCGGCGGCGCCGTTGGTCATGCCCCACTTGTTGAAACCCGTTGCAATATAGATGGTTTCGCTATTCGGCAGGATCGGACCCACGTATGGCAGATGGTCGATCGGCGTGTAGTCCTGTGCCGACCAAAAATGAGTCTGCTCCGCGCCCGGAAAGTGGTTGCGTGTCCACGATGAGAGTTCGTCCAGGGCCTTGGCCGGACTCTTCTCACGGCCTACGGTGTGTCCGGCACCGCCCACGATCAACAGCTCCCCGTCCGAGACCGGAGCGTAGCGCACCGAACGCGTCGGTGAGTCGGTGGAAATCATCATCGGGCGGGGGATGTCGCCCGGCGCCTTGAACGCTAGGCAGTACGAGCGGCTGGGCTTCACTCGCGCGAAATATCCGCCGCGATCGAGGATCGGGATCCCGGTGGCAAGGATCAGTTTGCCGGCCTCGAGTTCGATGTCGCGCTGCGCGGCGTCGTTCACCTGCACCTGCACCTTGCTGCCGCGACTGGACACCCGCCGAACCCTGGTGCGCTCTACCAGTCGTCCGCCGCGGTCGAGCAGCTCGGCGGCCAACGAGTCCAGGAACTCCATCGGATCGAATTGCGCTTGGTCGGGCAGCCGCACCCCGCCGTGGTACGGAAACGGCACATCGGCGTCGTCGGCCCACTCGACGGGCAGCCCAACCGCCTGGCACGCCTTCAGTTCCAAACGCGCCGACGGCACCCCCTTGGCGGACTGGGCGTAGGTGTAGGCGTCCTCGTGTTGCACGGCGATGCCGCGCGATCGGCAGTGTTCGACTATCCAGCCCTGGCCCTCCCGGTTGCCGTCCACGTAGGCGCGGGCCAGCTCCTTGCCGTGCCGCGGCAACGCCTTCGACAAATGGGTGCCCTGCAGCAGGCTGATCTTGGCGGTGGTGTTGCCGGTGGCGCAGGCGCCTACGCTGCGCGCCTCCACCACCATCACCTCCTTGCCGGCGCGGGCCAGCAAGACAGCCGTCATCAGGCCGGTGATGCCGGCGCCCACCACGATGATCTCGGCGGAGTGGGACCCATCGTCGAGTTGGCTCGCAGTCCACGGCGGTTGGGTTCGATCGGCGAGCCACAGAGAAGTCATGGCTGGCCTGATACCCGGCGTTGCCACCCGGAAACGCGGCCGCTGCTCAGAATCCGTGGCTAGCGTTGCTGCAGGAGCGCTTTGGCTTCGCGGAGCAGTTCGGCGGCATCGTGGCTGGCTTGTTGTGCCTTGCCGTAGTTCTTTTCGGCGCGGTCGAGCTCGCGTTCCGCCTTGCGGAGGTCGACAAGCGCCTCGTCACGACGCTCGCGGGCCGTCTCCCTTGCGGATTTCGATTGCGCCAGCTTGTCGTCGGCGTCGGCCTTGTCTTGCTCGGCGGCGGCAACCGCCGCGGTGAGCTTCTCCAACCGGCGATCAATGTCCTTCTCGCGGCCCTTCTCGCGCCCCTTCTCGCGGGGTTTGACGGGCGCCGGTTCGGCGGCATCACCGTATGCGCCGAAGCCCGACCATTGTTCGGGGCGGTCCAGCCGCCCGAGTCGCCCCCTGACCTCGGGATCGGCGATCGCGGCCTGCAGCGTGCTCGTGACGTCCTCACGCACCGCGGCGGACGCGCTGATGCCGGCCATGTCGAATGCCACCCGAACCAGATCTTGAATCAGTCGATGTTGTTCGCCGGACAGCTCGCGGATGCGGTGGCCGTCCATCGCCGCGTGCGCGGCGCGCAGCCGGTCGCCCAGGTCGGCAAGGCGCCGTGTGACGTCCTTGTCGCTGATCGCAAGCTGATTGACCACCCAGGCCGCGGTGGTCGGTTTGCGGCTGGCCGAGATCCGTTGGGCGGCGGCCTCGTCGCCTCGGCGCCGAGCGGCCGCGGACAATTCCGTGCGCTGGGCCGTGAAGGTACTGGGCTGCCCCGAATACAGCGTGTCGAGTTCGTCGTCGGCCATGACCCCATCTTCTCCCGCAACGGGCGAGGACGTTTCAGGACGCGCCTGCGGGGCTACTTGTTACGCGACGTTGTCTGCGCGCGGGTTCAACCTCGAGCCGGCTGATGAGAAACCCCCAAGGATGCGCATCTCGATGAACCCCAGGAACGTTGCTGAATTCTTCCGGCGGCTTCGACCGGCGCACCGGGTCTTGCTGTGCGTATTCGTCGTGGTCGGGCTTTGCGCCACGATTCAGATCGCCGCATCTCCGCGCTGCCCGAATTGCTCTGCGAAAGTTATTGAGGGTCCGGCGATTTCGTTTACTCCCCGTGTCAACGCACGAGATGTCGACCCCATTTCGCCGGTGCAGGTGAAATCCGAGAACGGGACGCTCACCGAGGTCCGCATGGTCAATGACGCCGGCAAGTCCATTGAGGGAGTGATGACGCCGGACAACACTGTGTGGAAGCCCACGACCCCCCTGGGCTACGGACGCACCTACACGCTGAACGTCAGCAGTCGAGGCGCAGACGGCGTTGTGGCAAACCAAGTTTCGTCGTTCGCCACGCTGCAGCCGTCAAATCAGACGAAGGTGTCGTTCACCGCCACTTCGGAGACCGCGCTGCGAGACGGCGGCATCTACGGGGTCGGCACCGTGATCGTGGCCCATTTCGACGAAAAAATCTCCGACCGCGCCGCCGCCGAGCGGCGATTGACGGTGACGACGAACCCGGCGGTGCAGGGCTCATGGTTCTGGGTCGATGCGCAGAACGCCCACTGGCGACCGGAGCACTACTACGCGCCCGGCACCACCGTCACCGCCGAAGCGAAGATCTACGGGATTGCCTTGGGCGACGGCCTATTCGGGCAGGAAGACAACCGAGTGTCGTTCCGGATCGGTGACGCACACGTCTCGATCGCCGACGATGCCACCAAGATGGTGAGCGTCTTCAGCAACGGTGCTCTGATTCGCACCATGCCCACCTCGATGGGGATGGGCGGCACGGAGACGGTCGGTGCGCAGAGCATTTCGCTGTGGACCCCCTCGGGTGTCTACACCGTGCTCGACAAAGGCAACCCCGTGGTGATGGACTCCTCGACATTCGGGCTGCCCAAGAACTCTCGCCTCGGCTACCGGGAGACCATCAACTACGCCACCCGAATCAGCATTGACGGCATCTATCTGCACCAGCTGGACGCAACGGTATGGGCGCAGGGACACACCGATACCTCACACGGATGCTTGAACCTCAACGGCGACAACGCGAAGTGGTTCTACGATTTCTCCGTGCCCGGTGATGTGGTCGAGATCCGCAACAGCGGCGGGCCACCATTGCGGCTGGCCCAAAACGGTGACTGGACGCTCAGCTGGGACCAGTGGCGCGCCGGCAGCGCCGTGAAGCCAGGTTCCTGACCCCAAATCTTTACGGGGTGTTGCCTGCAGAAACTCTTGACTGATTCCAGATAAGTGGGCCATATTGGCCTTGTGTCGTCAACGTCGGACTACGCGGAGCGGTTGCGTATGGCCGACCTGCGCGTGACCCGGCCCAGGCTCGCCGTCCTCGAGGCAGTGCACGCCCATCCCCACGCCGACACCGAGACGATCTTCTCTTCGGTGCGGATCGGTCTCCCCGACGTCTCCCGCCAAGCCGTGTATGACGTGCTCAATGCCCTGACGGCGGTGGGCCTGGTCCGGCGCATCCAGCCGTCCGGGTTGGTCGCGCGCTACGAGTCCCGGGTAGGCGACAACCATCATCACGTCGTGTGCCGGTCCTGCGGCGTGATCGCCGACGTCGACTGCGCGGTCGGCGATGCCCCCTGCCTGACCCCATTCGACGACGACAACGTTCTCGATGGCTTCGTGCTCGATGAGGCCGAAGTCATCTACTGGGGCGTATGCCCCGACTGCTCGACCGCAGTTTCTTGATTCACAGCCCCGTTTCACCTAACACCGAAAGGAATGTTGTGTCCGAAAGCGAAAATCCCACAATCGCTGCGCCAACCCCGAAAGAAGGCGCTCCCCTGACGAATCGGGATTGGTGGCCCAACCAGGTCGACGTCTCGAAGCTGCATCCACACTCGCCCCAGGCAAACCCGCTCGGCGACGACTTCGACTACGCCGAGGAGTTCGCCAAGCTCGACGTCGACGCGCTCAAGGCTGACATGGTCTCACTGATGACCACCTCGCAGGACTGGTGGCCCGCCGACTACGGCCACTACGGCGGCTTCTTCATCCGGATGAGCTGGCACGCCGCGGGCACCTACCGCATCTTCGACGGCCGCGGCGGCGGCGGCCAAGGCATGCAGCGTTTCGCCCCGCTGAACAGCTGGCCGGACAACGCGAGCCTGGACAAGGCCCGCCGGCTGCTGTGGCCGATCAAGAAGAAGTACGGCAACAAGCTCTCCTGGGCCGACCTGATTGTCTTCGCCGGCAATGTCGCTCTGGAGTCGATGGGATTCAAGACCTTCGGCTTCGCGTTCGGCCGCGAAGACGTCTGGGAGCCCGAAGAGATCCTTTTCGGTGAAGAGGGCGAATGGTTGGGCACCAACAAGCGCTACTCCGGGACGCGCGACCTTGCGCAACCCTATGGTGCGACCACGATGGGTCTGATCTACGTGAATCCGGAAGGCCCCGAAGGCAAGCCGGATCCAGTCGCCGCAGCGATCGACATCCGTGAGACCTTCGGCCGGATGGCGATGAACGACGAGGAGACCGCGGCCCTGATCGTCGGCGGCCACAGCTTCGGCAAGACGCACGGAGCCGCGAGCGGCGAGCTGGTCGGTCCCGAGCCGGAGGGCGCCCCGATCGAGCAGCAGGGGCTGGGCTGGAAGAGTTCCTACGGCAGCGGCAGCGGCAAGGACGCCATCACCAGCGGCCTGGAGGTGGTCTGGACGCCCACCCCGACCAAGTGGGACAACACCTTCCTGGAGACCCTCTACGGCTACGAGTGGGAGCTGACCAAGAGTCCCGGCGATGCGTGGCAGTTCACGGCCAAGGATGGCGCCGGCGCGGGTACCATTCCCGATCCGTTCGGCGGGCCGGGTCGCGCCCCGACCATGCTGGTCACCGACGTGTCGTTGCGCGAGGACCCCATCTACCGTGACATCACGCGGCGCTGGCTGGACCACCCCGAGGAGCTGGCCGACGCGTTTGCGAAAGCGTGGTACAAGTTGCTGCACCGCGACATGGGGCCGATCAGCCGGTACCTCGGGCCCTGGATTCCGGAGCCGCAGCTGTGGCAGGACCCCGTGCCGGAGGTCGACCACAAGTTGGTCGACGACAAGGACGTGGCCGCGCTGAAGAAGAAGGTGCTCGAGTCCGGCCTGAGCGTTCCCCAGCTGGTCAAGACCGCATGGTCGGCGGCGGGCAGCTACCGCAACACCGACAAGCGCGGCGGCGCGAACGGGGCGCGGATTCGTCTCGAGCCGCAACGAAATTGGGAGGTCAACGAGCCCTCGGAGCTGGCCAAGGTGTTGCCCGCGCTGGAGAAGATCCAGCAGGACTTCAACGCCTCGGCTTCGGGCGGCAAGAAGATCTCGCTGGCCGACGTGATCGTGTTGGCCGGTTCGGCTGCGGTCGAGAAGGCGGCCAAGGAGGCCGGGTACGACATCTCGGTGCACTTCGCGCCGGGGCGTACCGATGCCTCGCAGGAGAGCACCGATGTGGAGTCGTTCGCGGTGCTCGAACCGCGTGCCGACGGCTTCCGCAACTACGCCCGGCCGGGCGAGAAGGCCCCGTTGGAGCAGCTCCTGGTCGAGCGGGCCTACATGCTCGGGGTGACCGGTCCGGAGTTGACCGTGCTCGTCGGCGGGCTGCGTGCCCTTGGCGCCAACCACGGCGGCAACAAGCACGGCGTGTTCACCGACAGGCCGGGCGCGCTGACCAACGACTTCTTCGTCAACCTGCTCGACATGGGCACGGAGTGGAAGCCGTCGGAGACCACGGAGAACGTCTACGAGGGCCGCGATCGGGCCTCGGGAGCGCTCAAGTGGACCGCAACCGCGAACGATCTCGTGTTCGGATCGAACTCGGTGCTGCGCGCGCTGGTAGAGGTGTACGCGCAGGACGACAACGCGGGCAAGTTCGTCGAGGACTTCGTCGCGGCGTGGGTGAAGGTGATGAACAACGATCGGTACGACCTGAAGTGACACCGGCCTGATCGTCGGCACCAGACGGCACCCCGTGAGCGTCCTGCTCGCGGGGTGCCGTTCGTCTGGGTGAGCCGTGCGTGCCGCGTGAGGCCCGCCACACTATTACCCGCGAGTAACCTACGGAGGCGTAAGTTGGGTACTCCGGATACGACCGATGCGTTCTAACTACCAAGGCTGGGTAAATCGTCGACATGAGCGAATTGATGTACCTCGAACTACATGGCGACCGAATCGCCTACCGGGACGCCGGGCAAGGCCCCGTCCTGCTGCTGATCCATGGGATGGCCGGCAGTTCCGCGACCTGGCAGGCGCTCATCCCGCTGCTGTCGAAGAAATATCGCGTGATCGCCCCCGACCTGCTCGGGCACGGCATGTCGGCGAAACCGCGCGGTGACTATTCGCTGGGAGCGTTCGCGGTCTTCCTGCGCGATCTGCTCGACGAACTCGGGGTGGCCCGCGCCACTGTGGTCGGGCAGTCGCTGGGCGGCGGTATCGCTATGCAGTTCGCCCATCAGCACCGCGACTATTGCGAGCGGCTGGTCCTGATCGGCAGTGGCGGCCTCGGCCCTGACCTCAGCCCGGTGCTACGGCTGCTGTCCGCGCCCGGCGCCGAGTTCGTGCTGCCCATCGTCGCCCCGCAACCGGTGCTGACCCTCGGCAACAAGCTGGGGTCGTGGCTGACTTCGGCGGGGATCCAGGCGCCGCGAGCCGGCCAGATGTGGTATGCGTACAGCTCGCTGTCGGATGCCGGCACCCGCCAGGCGTTCTTGCGGACGTTGCGCTCGGTGGTGGACTATCGCGGCCAGGCCGTCAGCGCGCTGAACAAACTGCATGTCGCCGCCGGCCTGCCCACGGTGCTGATCTGGGGAGACCACGACCGCATCATCCCCGTCGCGCACGCCTACGCCGCCCACGACGCGCTCGAGGGCAGCCGCCTCGAGGTACTCAAGGGCGTCGGGCACTTCCCGCACGTGGAGGCGCCGATGGCCGTGGCGGACATCCTGGAAAACTTCATCGCCTCGACGACGCCCCAGGGCGACCGGCGATTCGGTGCCGCTGGGCATGTAGGCGCGGCTCAGCGGCTGAGTTCCCACTGTCCGTAGTCGGCCGCGAGGACGTCGTCCACATCCACATTGATGCCGCCCAGCAGCGGGCCGGGATTCGACGGGCTGTTGACGACCGCCTGGTACAGCACGGCCATCGGCTCGCGCTGGCCGTGCGACCATGACCGGGTTTGCCACGCCCAGCGGTGCCCCGCACTGGACGAGTTGCCGATCACCCCGTCCCTGATCGCCCACCCACACGCGTTGTAGTGGCCGTAGATGCCGGTGCGGCCCACGCCGAGGACCGAGTTGATTCCCCGAAACCATTCGACGGCAAGACTGTTCCAGGTGTTCTGGTCGATATCGTCGTCGACGCTGAAGAAGATCGGCGCCGAGTTCGGTCCGCCGGCCGCGGCATGCAGCTGCTGAGCCGTTTGCGCGTCCGCCACCCCGCCGTCGTGTCCGCGGGTCAGATCCGACGGGGTGGCCGGCCATCCGGGCTTGCCGTACTGGAAGTTGCTGACGATCTGCAGGCCCGCCCCGCGCAACGAGTCCGCGTACTCGCGGGTGATCGGCTTGGCCTCGAAATGGGCTCCCGGCCGCTCCGCGGAGACGTAGTTGATCACCCCGGCGTACCCCGCCGCCTTGATCTCGTCCGGTGCGATCCTCTTCTCCGCAAAGTCAATCAGCTGGATGTCGGCGGCCGACGAGGTGGGCGCCTCGACGGTTGCGGCCAGACTCAGCAGCGCCGGTGACAGCGCGTACTTGAGGACCTCGCGCCGAGAGACAGACCGCCGTTCGCCGCGACCACCTCGTGCAGCCGTATCGGACACCGCGCGAGCGTAACAAAACGGGCTACAGTCCCCGCTCCTGCAGCCACGACAGGATGCGGCCGGCGGCCGTGGCCCATCCCGGTTCCAGCATCATCTCGTGCCCCATGTTCGGGATCAGCATTGGTTGGGTTCCGTGGGCCCGGGCCGTCGCGTGCACGTCGGCGGGGCGATAGATCATGTCTCGCTCTCCCCCCAGCACCAGAACCGGCGTGGTGACGCGTGCGGTGTTGACGAGATTGAGTGCGACCATGTCGCCGAGGATCGCCCTCGTGCTGTCCGGCTGAAGTCGCTCGGTGCCGTCGCTAACGAGGGATTCGGGTGTCTCTTCGCTGAAGAACAGCTCGCGCGCCCCTGCCACCGTCCCCCCGTAGAAGTCGCTGGGCCGGCCAGTGAATGCGAATTTCGTGCAGCCCCAAGGCCGTTGGCGCATTGTCCGCAGCATGGGCCGCAGATGTCCGCGCGGCGGTGCGGATGCGAGCAGCACCCCGGCCGGTGCGTCGTTGTTTTCGAGATACTTCTGCACAATGAATCCGCCCATCGAATGTCCGATCGGGATCGGTTGTGGTGCAATCCTGTTCGCGATGGAAGAAATATCGGCGACGAAGTCCGAAATCGAACACAAACGCATCGGTTTGTCCACCGGGCTACGACCGTGGCCGCGGTAGCTGGGCGCAACGACACGAAACCCGCGTTCGGCGAAGTAGTCCAGAAAGTGCACATCCCAGCTCCATGCGCCCTGGAACGCGCCGTGCACGAAAAGCAAGGGGTGTGGGTGCTCCTTGCTGGGTTGACCCTTGTCGATGACTTCCAACATGACTTCGAATTCCTGTCGAGGCGTTGATGATTGGTTGTTGTGGATTCGTTGCAGTATGCGCGGCGGACTGATCTGCGGCCTGACATCCTTTGATGTCAGAGCCGATGTTCGGCCTTGATGAACTGCGCGGCGCGCTCACCGATCACGACGCAAGGTGCCATCGTGTTGCCGCTGGTGATGCGCGGCATGATCGACGCGTCCGCGACGCGCAGCTTCTCGACGCCGTAGACGTTGAGACGTCCGTCGACCACCGACATCGAGTCGCGGCCCATCTTCGCCGTTCCTGATTCGTGCCAATACGTGGTCACCGCATTGCGCAAGTACGTTTCCAGCTCGTCGCCGGTCAGGTTGCCCGGCATGACTTCCCTGGTCATAAACGGCCGCAGCTCCGCGGAATTGCCGATTTCGCGCAGGGTTTCGATGCAGGCGATCCCCGTCTTGACATCGTGCGGATCCGACAGCGCGTTCGCTTCGATCTGAATCGGGTCGTGCGGATCGGGCCCGGTGAGTCGCACCCGGCCGCGGCTTTTCGGATGCGTGGGGGATCCGAACAAGGTCCAGCTGTTCGCTGGCAGGCCATATTTCGCAGTATTCTCTGGCGTGGACAGGGCGAAGGACCCCACGCAGGCGAACAGATCCGGCCCGTCGAGACCACCGAGTCCGGAGTCCCAGAACAACGTCGCGCCCGCCTCGGAGTTGGCCTGTACGTCGTCGGGAAACTCCCACACGCAGCTGAAACCGAAGTGGTCCTGGAGATTGCGCCCAACCCCAGGCAGGTGCTGGCGGACTGTGATGCCGACACGGCGCAGTTCACCTTCATCCCCGACGCCGGACTGCATCAGCACCTTGGGCGTGTGAATCGCCCCGAGCGACAACACCACCTCGGTGTCAGCGGTTACGTGATGCACGGCGCCGCCATGGCGGATTTCGACGCCCGTGGCCCGATTCCCCTCGAATGTCACCCGCGTCACCAGGGCATGCGGCACTACCGTGAGATTCGGCTTGTCCTCATACGGCGCCGTATAGGTGCGGTATACCGACAGGCGTTTCTCGCCATGGCGGCGCACGTCGGTGATGCCGGCACCGCGCATTTCCTCCATCATGCGACCGTTGGGGCTCTGAAATGTTGGGATCCCCACTGTCCTGGCCGCTTTCACCGCCGCCGACGCGACCGGATGCGGGTCGGGAGCGGGCTGAACGAATACCGGTCCTCCCCTGCCTCGATGGTCCGGTTCGCCGACGCCGTGCCAGTCCTCGATCTGCCGGTACAGCTCCAGGACCGGCTCGTAGCCCCAGGCCGGTTCGCCGGATTCGGCGGCGAAGAGGTCCCAGTCGCTGCGGTGCCCGCGCGCCCAGATCATCACGTTGATGCTGGAACCGCCGCCGAGCACCTTGCCCATCGAGAAACCGATCGAGCGCCCGTACAGCCTGGGGTCGGGCTCGGATACGAAGCCCCAGTCGCGCTCACCGCCCAGGTTCAGCGGCCACTGGTTCGCCTCGGTGACGGTGGGGACGTCATCGCTGCCACCGGCTTCCAGCAGCAGAACGGATACGTCGGGGTTTTCCGCCAACCGCCGAGCGATCACCGAACCCGACGACCCCGCACCGCACACGATCACGTCGTACCGCGGCTTCAACACAACATTCACGATGGCTCCTCCGAGTCGCTTGGTATAGCGCTTGATACCTAGCCACGCGGGGTCGAGCCGGATAGTTCACCGGTTTCGCGAATTCCCGCATGACTGATAGCAATTCGGAGTCGAAGCCGGGAAGGTTGGTGCTGTGCTGAGAGTTATAACCTCTCAGCGGCTTTCACTAGGCGATTAGCAAGGAAGCCGACCACGCCATGCAGAAAAGTGCGCATAATGTAGCCCGTGCCGCACAGACTTTCGGTGAAGGACCCGGTCCAGCGGATCTCGGTGCCTCCTGCCGGATTGGGCGTTAACAGCATCTCGGCCCGGTAGTTACGCGCCGGCAGTGGGGGCCCGATATGCAGGTAAACGTGCCGGCGGTCCTGTTCGTACCCGATCGTCTCTTCCCGCATCAACATCGGCCACATCCCCACTTTGCGTACCGCTCCGATGCCGGCGGGTGCCGGATCTCCCTGCCGCTCCCAGCTCGACTGGGCGATAAGTGGTTTCGCCCAGTCGGACCAATGGGCGCCGTCGGTCTCCAGGCGAAACAAGGTCGCGGCAGATGCGCGTGTCGTTCGGCTGACCACGAATGTGAAGACCTTGCCGGACATCTCAACGGCTCGCGTGTGTCGTCGCGGCCGCGGGCCGCAACATGCGGGCGCTGATCAAGGCCGAAAGCCAACCGGGTGAGAAGCGGCCGCCGGCGGTCATGATCCGGTTGCGCCACCCGGGAACCGCGACGGCGCGGCCTCGGTCGAGCGCGCGCAGCCCGGCGGCCGCCACCGGTTCGGGCGCGGCCAGGTGCCGGTAGACCGCGGTATGCGAGACATCCGATCCCAGCGCATCGACGAACCCCGTCCGGGTGGGTCCTGGGCACAACGCGGTCACCGTGACGCCCGAGCCGCGACATTCGGCCCACAGGGCCTGGCTGAGCGACAGCACGAACGCCTTCGAGGCCCCGTAGGTGGCCTGATAGGTCCCGGGCTGAAACGCGATGGTGGAGGCGACGTTGAGGATGCCGCCGCGACGGCGGGCGAGCATGCCGGGCAGCACCGCGTGGGTGAGGCGGACCAGAGCGTCGACATTGACCGCCACCAGCTCGTGCTCGCGGTCGGCGTCCAGTTCTGCAAATCGGCCGTAGGTGCCGAAACCGGCGTTGTTGACCAGCACCTCGATCGTCCGCCCCGCCAGGCGGGACGCGAGGGCATCGACGCCGTCCGCGGCACCGAGGTCGCCGACGACCAATTCGACCTCAACGGGGGCCGCCTGACGGACCCGCTGCGCGACCGCGTTAAGCCGGTCCTCGTCACGTCCGGCCAGCAGCAATGACAAGCCGCGCTTGGCCAGCAGGTCGGCGAAGACCGCGCCGAACCCCGAGCTGGCACCCGTGATCACCGCCCAGCCGGTGCTCGATGGAGATGACATTTTCGCTCCCTTCGATGATGTGAATGCAATTAACATAGACCAGCATGTTAATGTCGTCAACATGTCCGGAAAGAAGGCTCCGGCGGCGGCGCAGACCCGCCGGGACAGCTACCACCACGGTGACCTCAAACGAGCGCTGACCAGCGCCGCGCTCTCGCTGGTGGCTGAGCGGGGGCCGAAGGGTTTCACCTTGACCGAGGCGGCCCGGCGGGCGGGCGTCAGCGCCGCGGCGCCATACCGTCACTTCACCGACAAGGCCCACCTGCTCGCTACCGTTGCCGAGCAGGGGTTTCTCGACCTCCACGCCACATTGACCGCCGGCGCCGATGCCGCGTCCGGGCCGACCGACAAGCTGATCGAAATCGGCCGCGCCTACGTCCGCTGGGCCATCGGCCATCCGGACCAGTATCGGGTCATGTTCGGCGCCGATACCGACAAAACCAAGCATCCGAGCCTGGCTGTCGCCGCAAGTCAAGCCTTCGGAGTCCTGCCTGACGCGATCGCCGGATGCCAGGCCGCCGGCGTGCTGCGCGGCCGACAACCGCGCGAGGTGGCCGGACCGCTCTGGTCGCTCGTGCATGGCATCGCATCGCTGACCATCGAGGGCGAGCTACGGAATGTCGAGATCGACCAAGACCCCGAGGACATGGTCTCCGACGCCCTGTCCGCTCTGTTCGATCGCTGAACCGGATGCGTCGGCGAGACCATCGGTTGCCAACCCAGCAAACAAAGGTGCCATCGGGTCCAGCACGGCTCAGCCCATTGGCTCACAACATGTTCCGACCCTTGGTTGGCTCCGCGCGACCGGGAACAGTTATCCAGCGGACCTCGCCGACGAACGAAAATCGCCGCTACCTAGTATTGAAGGGCACCGATGGCGCGTTGCGTCGATTAGCTGATCGAACTATAGTCTGGACACATGTCCAGTTTGCTGTCACGGGATTCGGGAGCCCGTTGATCGCAATGGATTCGGCGCCCTCCGCGTTCGTTAAACCAGCAAAGAAGAGTTGAGTATGCGAATTGCCTTGCTGTCCTACCGTAGTAAGACCCATTGCGGCGGGCAGGGCTTCTACATACGACATCTCAGCCACGGTCTGGTGGAACTTGGTCACGATGTCGAAGTGTTTTCCGGGCAGCCGTATCCGGAATTGCTCGATCCTCGGGTGCGATTGACCGAGGTTCCAAGCCTCGATATGTACCGAGAGCCCGACCCGTTCCGGATCCCCCGTCCCAGCGAGATACACGACTCGATCGACCTCCGGGAACTTCTGACCGTGTGGACGGCAGGCTTTCCCGAGCCGCGGACTTTCACGCTGCGCGCCGCGCGCCTGTTGGCCGAGCGCGCATCCGAATTCGACGTCGTCCACGACAACCAGAGTCTGGGAACCGGCCTGTTGACCATTGCCGCCACCGGAATGCCGGTGGTGGCCACCGTGCACCACCCCATCACCCGTGACCGGGTGCTCGACGTCGCCGCGGCCAAGTGGTGGCGAAAGCCGTTGGTACGCCGCTGGTATGGATTCTTGGACATGCAGCAACAAGTGGCGCGACAGATCCCGGAGCTCTTGACGGTCTCGTCGTCGTCGGCCGCCGACATCATCTCCGATTTCGGGGTGTTGCCCCAGCAGCTGCACGTGGTGCCGCTGGGGGTGAACACCGAGCTGTTCAAGCCGGGTTCGGGTCCACGCCAGCCCGGCCGGGTGATCGCGATCGCCAGCGCCGACACCCCGCTGAAGGGCGTCAGTACCCTGCTGCACGCGGTCGCTAAAACTCGGGTGAACCGCGATGTCGAGTTGCGGCTCGTCGCCAAGGTGGAACCTAACGGGCCCACCCACAAGCTCATCGCAGAACTGGGGATCTCGGACATCGTCCACATCACCAGTGGGCTGACCGACGCCGAGCTGGCCGCCCTGTTCGCCTCGGCCGAGGTCGCCTGCATACCGTCGCTCTACGAAGGGTTTTCGCTGCCCGCCGTGGAGGCGATGTCGAGTGGGACCCCGATCGTCGCGAGCCGGGTAGGTGCGCTGCCCGAGGTCCTCGGGACCGACGGCGCCTGCGCCGAGTTGGTACCGCCCGCCGACGTCGACGCGCTGACCCGCGCACTCGGCGAGCTCCTCGACTCGCCGGAAAAGCGCCGCAGCCTCGGCAAGGCGGGACGGGCGCGCGCCGTCAGCGTGTTCAGCTGGGAAGCCGTCGCCGCCCAGACCGTGCGGATCTATGAGCGGGCGATTGCACGAAGTGCCCTCACCGAAGGCGAACTGCAATGCTGACGGTCGATTTCGATCGGCTCGGCATCGGCCCGTCCAGCAAGGTGATCGACGTGGGCTGCGGAGCCGGTCGGCATGCGTTCGAGGCGTATCGCCGCGGTGCCGACATCATCGCGTTCGACCGTGACGAGGCCGAGTTGAAGTCCGTGGAAACAATTCTTCGCGCGATGGCCGAAAACGGCGAAGCGCCCGCTGCGGCAACGGCGGAGGCGGTCGTCGGCGATGCGTTGAGCTTGCCGTATCCAGACGAGACATTCGACTGCGTCATCGCATCCGAAATTCTAGAACACGTCACCCAAGACGACGCGGCAATCGCGGAGTTGATCCGGGTGCTCAAAGTCGGTGGCACCCTGGCGGTCTCGGTGCCCCGCTGGCTTCCCGAACAGGTGTGCTGGCTGCTGTCCGACGAATATCACGCCAACCTGGGCGGCCACATCCGCATCTACCGGGCTAGTGAGCTGCGGGACAAGATCGCGGCCAATGGCCTGCAATTGACGCATTCGCATCATGCGCATGCACTACATGCACCGTTCTGGTGGCTGAAATGTGCTGTCGGAGTTGAAAATACCGATCACCCGGCGGTGACCGCCTACCACAAGCTTCTGGTGTGGGACCTTATGCGGCGGCCGAGGCTCACCCGGATCGCGGAGTCGGTGCTCAACCCGCTGGTGGGCAAGAGCGTGGCGATGTACTTCACCAAGGCGCAGAAGGCGGGAACCGAAGCAACTCTGGGGTATTCAGTTGCGTCGATATAACCCGCCGGCAGTTCCGGGTGTGTTGAGTCCGGAGCAGTGTCGCCAGACAGCCCTGTCCATCGCCGCCGAGCAGGAGTCATCGGGTGCCATCCCCTGGTTCCACGGCGGTCACACCGACCCGTGGGATCACGTCGAATCGGCCATGGCGCTCACCGCGGCCGGATTACTGGAACCGGCCCGAGCCGCCTATGAGTGGAGTCGCCGTAATCAGCGGCGTGACGGATCCTGGCCTCTCCAATTTCGTTCGGGGACAATCGAAGACGCCAACAGCGATAGCAATTTCTGCGCCTATATCGCCACCGGCGTCTGGCATTACGTGTCGGTCACCGGTGACATGTCCTTCGCCGCATCGATGTGGCCGGTGGTACACAAGGCCATCGACTTCGTCATCGACCTGCAGGTCGGCTACGGCGAGATCTGTTGGGCGCGAGGCGAAACGGGACCGGTGCGCGAAGCTCTGCTGACCGGTTGCGCCAGCGTGTATCACAGCATCCGGTGTGCGTTGGCGCTGGCCGCCCTGGTGGACGATCCGCAACCCGAATGGGAGCTGGCCGTGGGTCGGCTGGGCCATGCGCTGGTCGCGCATCCAGAGGCGTTCACCGAGAAAGACCGCTACTCGATGGACTGGTACTACCCCATCCTCGGCGGCGCGCTGCGGGGTCCGGGGGCGGCGGCCCGCATCAAGCACCGCTGGGACGACTTTGTCGTCGACGGCCTTGGCATCCGCTGCGTCGACGATCGGCCGTGGGTGACCGGCGCCGAAACCTGCGAGTTGGTCATGGCGCTCGACGCGATGGGTCAACGACCGGTCGCTCACCAGCAATTCGCGGCAATGCAGCACCTTCGTGAAAAAGACGGCTCGTATTGGACGGGCTTGGTATTCGCCGACGGGAAGCGCTGGCCCGAAGAGCGCACGGCGTGGACGGGCGCGGCGGTGATCTTGGCGGCGGATGCGCTGTCGGACACCACCCCGGGTGCGGGGATCTTCCGCGGCGACGACCTGCCGCTGGGTCTGCAGACCGACTTCGATTGCGAGTGCGTCGTTACCGGCCCTGGTCGGTAATTTCGATCGGCTCGCCCACCCGGCCGCCGATGCGTTCGAGCACCCGCAGCGAGCCGAGCGCGTGGATCTCCCGGAATTGGCCGGAATCTATCGCGCGGCAATAGATGTAATACGGTGGCCGCCCGCCGTCGGTTGGATCGGGAAACACGTCATGGATGACCAGGGCCCCGCCCACACTTACCCACTTCGCCCATCCGTTGAAGTCCTCGGTGGCGGCGGCCTCGGAGTGGCCACCGTCGATGAACAAGAACCGCAGCGGTGACCGCCACCCGCGGGCCACGACCGGAGACTTGCCCACGATGGCGACCACGTGGTCGTCCAGTCCGGCCGCATCGAGCGTGCGACGAAACGTGGGCAGGGTGTCGAACAGTCCGGTGACCTCGTCGACCAACGAGGCGTCGTGATACTCCCAGCCGGCCTGATGTTCCTCGGAGCCGTGGTGATGGTCGACCGTGTACAGCACACCGGCCGTCTGCTGTGCCGCTGCACCGAGCAGCAAGGTGGATTTGCCGCAATAGGTACCGATCTCGACACCGACACCGCCGTCCAGATACCGCAGCGCCGCGTCATAGAGCGCGCGCCCTTCGTCCTCTGGCATGAAGCCCGTGACCTGCGCGGCCAGCGCGAACAAGCGCTCGGGTGCACTCGTGTCGGTGTTGCTCATCAGCTGAACCTATCGTCCGGCGTGCTTCGACCAACAGCGTGGTCAAACTCGGTGCAAAGAGCGGGTCACCCTGCCAGGCGGAGGCGGCGAGTTCGTCCTAACATCATGCTGTGCGCGCTTTACTTCTCCGTAAATCATGTGGTGTGTGCCTCGCGGCGGTCGTGATCGCAGGCGCACTGATACTGGCTCCCGCGGTCCTCTCCCGGACGTCGGGTGCCCTGCCGTCGGCGTCGGCCAGCTGTCCTGCGGTTCAGGTGGTGTTCGCCCGCGGCCGGTACGAGTCGCCGGGGCCCGGTGTGCTCGGCAACGCGTTC
Organism: Mycobacterium sp. 050128; assembly: GCF_036409155.1. Lineage (NCBI taxonomy): Bacteria > Bacillati > Actinomycetota > Actinomycetes > Mycobacteriales > Mycobacteriaceae > Mycobacterium > Mycobacterium sp. 050128. Next base: position 54,740 of record NZ_JAZGLW010000002.1, read on the forward strand.
ATTAACGCGCTTTCCTCGAAGGTTGGAAACCGGAGCTTCGGCTCGTATGCCGTCAAGTACCCCGCTGATACGCAGGTCGATATCGGCGCCAACGACATGAGTCACCACATCCAGGACATGGCCAACAACTGCCCCGACACCCGACTCGTGCTGGGTGGCTACTCACTCGGAGCGGCGGTGACCGACGTGGTGCTCGCCGCGCCGATCGGCGCGTTCGGGTTCGACAGCCCCCTGCCGGCGGGCATGGATCAGCACATCGCGGCCGTCGCGCTGTTCGGCAACGGAAGCCAGTGGGTGGGCCCGATCACGAACTTCAACCCGACCTACAACGACCGGACGATTGAGTTGTGCCACGGCGCCGACCCAATCTGCAACCCCGCGGACCCGAACACCTGGCAAGAGAACTGGCCACAGCATCTGGCTAGCGCGTACGTCGGGGCGGGCATGGCGAACCAGGCCGCCGACTTCGCAGCAAGCAAGCTCTAGCTCAGCGGCGACCACTCAGCGCGGGCGATCAGCACGTCGCGAAGTAGATCGGCGCGATCGGTGATGATGCCGTCCACGCCGATGTCGAGTAGCGCACGCATGACCGCCGGGTCGTCAACCGTCCATGCGTGCACCTGACGTCCCGCGGCGTGAGCGGCCCGGACCAGCGCCGGCGTGATGACCGGCAGGCGACCCAGCCGCGGCGGCAGTTGTAAGCAGTCGCTGTCGTGCAGCATCCGCCAGGCATACGCGCGGCCGGCCGGTGTCTTCGCGGCCACGAGCGCCGGGAAGGCGACCGTGCCCGCCGAACTCGCGACCCGTTTGGACAGCAGGCCCAGCGCGCGGCGGCGACGCCGGTCGGAGAACGACGTGACCAGTACCCGGTCGTGCGCGTTGAGCCGCTCGATGACCTCGACCGTCGGCTCGATGGCCGACTCGGCTTTGATATCGATATTGACCCGCATCGCCGGCAGCGCGACCAGGAGCTCCTCTAGCGCCGGGATCGTCTGCCCCGCACCGAGATCCGCCGTGCGGGCATCCCGCCACGCGAGGCGGTCGATCGTGCCCGGTAGCCCGCATTGTGCCGGGAGCCGGCGGTCGTGCAGGATCACCGCCACACCGTCTCGGGTGGCCCGGACGTCGGTCTCGATATAGCGGAATCCGAGCTTGGCGGCCTCGTCAAACGCGCCCATCGTGTTCATCGGAAACTTGAACGACGTGAATCCCCTGTGTGCCATGGCAATTCGCCCGGCTCCGCGAAGATACTCGCACGCTGGCTCGTCGCCGTGACTCATGGGGCTAAGGCTACGTCGCACGACCGGGATCGGCCGGCGAAACCTGTCGAATTTCGACCGCCGCACGACCGCCGCACCACCCTGGCCGAGATCGGCGATGCTTTCGCGGTCCATCACCCTCGCCGGCCCGCGGCCCTGATCGAGGCCGGACTGTACGCAATCCGGGGCGCAGCCGAGCTGCGAACTGCATTGACGTGGCCGCTGAGGCTGGGATTGAATGCAATCTGCACCCGCCGAGAGGACCCGCAATGCCGCGCCTGAATCCCGTTCCCAGAGGTGAGGTCGACGACGAGTTCACGCTGAAGATGTACGACTTCATGTTCGGCGACCGCGATCCCGTGGCCCAACCGGGCGCCGTCGGCGGGACTTCGGGGAACTGGTGGACGGTGATGGCGCAGTCCCCCGCCGCCCTGCGCCATGCGGTGCGAGGCTTTCGCCTGTATCGCCAAGAGGTCAGCATCCGGCCCGATCATCGTGAGTTGGGCCAGATCAGGGCGGGCTGGGTGGTCGGGAGCCAGTTCGTGTACTCCCAACACTGCAAGGCATGCCGGTCGGCGGGGATATCCGAGGAGAAGATCGCTGCCATCCCTTCGTGGGAGACCGCCGACTGCTTTGATCACACCGAGCGCCTGCTGCTTGCCTACGCGGATTGCCTTGCGGGCCAACAGGGTCGGGTGCCCGAGCGGTTGTTCACCCAACTGCGCGAAGTATTCACCGATACCGAGATCCTCGAATTTACCTACACCACAACCATGTACGTCATGCACGCGATCATGTCGCGGGCGCTGCGCCTGGAGTTCGACGACGTCGACGACCCGATTGTGGAGGTCGACGACCCCGAGGGCGGCGGCGTGCTCGACATCGGCGCCGCGACGTCCGGGGGTGACTGAGATGACCGAGATCGACGGTCGGTCGGACGTGGCTTACCGGTTAATCCGTCGCGCGATCGCCGAGGGAGACTTCGAGCCGGGCTCCCGGCTGGTTGAGCAGCGAATCGGCGAGATGTTCGATCTGTCCCGCACCCCGGTACGAGAAGCATTGCGGGCCTTGGCCGCCGACGGCCTGGTCGTCATCGAGCGCAATCGGGGCGCGGTGGTCGCGACGCTGTCCGAGGCCGACATCCGCGACCACTACGAGCTACGCGCCAGGCTGGAATCGCTGGCCGCCGAGCGTGCCGCCGCGCGGATGGATGCCGAGGGCATCGCAGCTCTCGACGCCGCGATCGCGGACTTCGACGCGGGAATCGAGTTGGTGTCGGGCGGCTCGCTGGATGCGGGTTTGCGCCGAATCACGGCTGCCAACAGTGCCTTTCATCACTGCGTCGTCAAGGGTTCGCGCCATCGAAGGTTGTCTGTGCTACTCGTGCACGCGGTTGATATTCCGTTGGTATATCAGGTGTTCCGGCACCAATCGCGGGCCGATAGTGAACGCTCGAACCTGTTCCATCGAATGGTGCGTGACGCGATCGCGGCCGGTGAACCCGAGCGGGCCGGCGCTCTGATGGCCGAGCACATCATGCAAGGCCGCGACTGTGTTCTGGCATTGAGATCGCACGCGCACCTCGAAGCCGAAACTCATGCCTCGTGATCGACATCAGGCGCTGTCCTGATAGGCGGGCGGTGATGCGTTCGTGATTGCGCTACGGGCCCGGCCCGATCGGTGAATATCGGGCCGCCCAAATTGCTTACGCGGGAGTGTCGCCGCTCGAATAAACCGTGAAGTGACGGCCACCAGCGGCGACCGCGTGGTCAACCCCGGCGGCGCCTCGGCGGCCCCGAAATGACGGGTGACGACGCATGGATTCGGCGCACTCACGCTCACGTCGCTGGGCTGCGATCCAAGCCGGATGTGACTGAAGGAAAATAACCGTCGAACCCGGTGCATTCGCCATGTTTGTCAACTCCTTTCAGACCAACCGACTCAACCGCAAAGCTATGGACGTGTTATGTGTTCGTATCCAGGATGCCCAGGCAATCCTGAGACCAAACCAAGCGTGATCATGAGAATTGACCGTGAATTCATCCCAAATCCCGAGCTAGTGCCGTTCCGCCGTCCGTTTCGGGCGGCAGCGATCCAAATGTTAGCGACGGCCACCGACACGATTTCTGTTTCGACCCCGTAGCGCCGGGCTGCTATCGTCGCTTGCTTATGCCTGAGATGGACCGTCGCCGGATGATGCTGACGACCGGGATCGGCGTGCTGGCCGCCGCGCTCCCCATCCCTGCGGCCAGGGCTTATCCGGGGCGGACCGCACCGCCAGGCGCGCCCAGCGGGCAAGCCGGGAACTACATATTCTCCGACGAATTCGACGGTCCGGCCGGTTCGGCCCCCGACCCGTCGAAGTGGGCGATCGCGAAAGCTCGCGAGACGATCAAAGACCCGACGTATTGGGAGCTGCCCGAGCACATCGGGCAGTACCGCGACGACCGCAAGAACGTGTTCGTCGACGGCAATTCCAACCTCGTCCTGCGTGCCGCAAAAGAGGGCCCCACCTACTTCAGCGGCAAGGTACAAAGCCTGTGGCGCGGCGGCGTCGGCCACACCTGGGAAACCCGGGTCAGACTGAACTGCCTGACCCCCGGCGCCTGGCCCGCTTACTGGCTCGGCAACGACGATCAGGGCGAGATCGACGTGATGGAGTGGTACGGCAACGGTAGCTGGCCGTCGGCGACCACCGTCCACGCCAAGGCGAACGGCGGCGAGTGGAAGACCCACAACATCGCGGTCGACAGCGCCTGGCACACCTGGCGATGCCAGTGGGACGAGGCCGGCATCAGGTTCTGGAAGGACTATTCCGACGGCGCCCAGCCGTATTTCGACGTACCCGCCAGCTCGCTGCCGGATTGGCCGTTCAACGGCCCCGGCTACACCGTGTATCCGGTGTTCAACCTCGCCGTTGCCGGCTCCGGCGGTGGCGATCCCGGGCCGGGCACCTACCCCGCCGACATGCTCGTCGACTGGATACGCGTCTGGTAGCCGGCGGCGTCAGCCCGGGATTCGGTCCCCGGCGAACCACGCGCTCGCTACCGCGCGGGTCTGCGGTGGCGGAAGGTGGGCGCCGGGCGCGCCCAGTTGACCGATTTTGACCGTCCACGTCGGTCCCGTTCGGTCGTCTATGCAGGTCGGCGCGTTTTGGAGACACAGGACGACGAGACCGGCGCTGGCATTCCCGCACCAATAGGCGCCGACATACCCATCGTCTCGGCCGCCCCAGGCCCCGCCGTTGCGCAGCGAACAGCGGGTGCCGTCGTCGAGGGCCAGCGCATACGGTTCTGGTGACGCCGGGGGCCGCACCGGCGGCAGCTGACCGTTGTAGGTGACCCGATGCAGACGCTGGTCCCACGGATCGTCTACGCACAACAGCGATCCCGGCGTCGACGGCCAACAGGTGCCGGCGCCGGCCGCGCTCGGGGCGCACGAGTAGACGTCGTCGGCCACCGCCGAGGGCGACGCTTCGCAGCCCTCAACGAAGGGGACATTGCCCTCGGTAGGCATTTCGCGGTAGCCGTTGACGGCCTGCCCTTTGGATCCGACGGCCACCGTGGTGATCTGCTGGGTAGGCGGCGGATCGGCCCATACCGGTCCGGCGAACCCGACCATCAACATCACGACGACTGGCCCAACAGCAACTCGCCACGCGCTCACCGAGCTAACAATCCTCCACGTTGGCCGCAATGTGAATGGCGAACGCGCGTGGCTTATACCGCCGCGATCGGCCGCATGCCGGAATCCAGAGCTAGGCAGCGTTTTAGCAGTGCTTCGCTTGGTGGCTGGCGGAACGCCAGCACCATCTGCTCGCAACCGAGCCGCTCGAACTCCGGCAACAACGCGAGCTGTTCATCCACCTGGCCGGCTTCGCCCGGATGCAGCGACAGCTGTGCCGAGCGCAGGATCTCGGCCGGCGCGCGTTGCAGTTCGGCACACGCCTCGTCGAGTTGTGCGTTGACGGCACCCCATCGCTGCGGCCCCTCGTGTCCGGGCATATTCCACATGTCGGCGTGACGCGCGACGACGCGCAGCATCTTCGGCTCGCTCCCGCCGATCACGATCGGCGGGTGTGGCTGCTGAAGGGGTTTGGGCTCGCACAGCGCGTCCTCGAGGGTGAAGAACTGCCCGTTGAAGGTGACCGATTCCTGCGTCCAGAGCCTGCGAAGCACGGTCAGCGCCTCGTCGACCATCGCGACGCGGGTGCCGGGGCCGGGAAACTCGATTCCGTACCCGCGATGTTCGGCCTCTATCCAGCCGGCGCCGATGCCGAAGTAGAGGCGTCCATCGGAAATGTGGTCGACGGTGACCGCCATATTGGCCATGAGCGCCAGGTTCCGGAACGTCACGCTGGACACCAGGCAGCCGATTCGCGCGCGCTTGGTGACCGCGGCCATCGCGGCCAGCGTGGTCCAGCCCTCATAATTCGGGTCGGTGTTTTCCCCCGGTCCGTAGAAATGGTCGTAATCCCACACGGCTTCGAAACCCAGGCGGTCCGCGGTGCGCCACAACTGCTCAAGCTCGCGGTATTGGAAGCTCAAGTCGAATTTGACCGAGATCTGCATATCGCGATCCTAAGATCGTCGCCGCACTTTGGCAGGGGAACAGTCCGCATTCCGATCTTGTCCCCCGATCGTAAGGTGCCAGACGCGCCGCATTCAAGAAACGCACGATCGGTGTGTCGGCCAAGGCGCCGAAATCGGTTGCGCAGGTTGCTAGTTGGCTCAATGGGTCAGTAGAGCCGCCGCGCTCCACGGCCTGCCGCCGGGGTGGCGTGGATCCGGTTGGGGCAGCCATGCCGCGAGACGCATGATCATCGGCAAGCGATGGAATCGTTGGGCGGCGACAAGCAGCGATTCCACTTCGACGGTGCGCCAGCCCAGCTCTTCGAAATAGGCCACGCCGTTTTCCGGGGCGAATCGGAACGGCGCATTTTCCAGCAGGCCCGCCATCTTCTTGTTCATCATCTTTCGCAGACCCGGACCGGCGAAGTCGAGCATCCACCAGGCCACCTCGGGCCGGGTGATCGCCCGCGACAGTGAGACGACGTCGGCGTCGTCGAGATACATCACGAGGCCCTCGGTCAGCACCAAAGCCTTCTGCGCGCCGTCCAGCGCGTCGTCGAGGAATGCGTCCCGGGCCTGCGGGTCGGCGAGGTCGACGGCCGTACGGCTCAACCGGCATCGCGGTGTCTGATCGGCGAGCAGTTGTGTCTTCTCCGCGAGTAACGCCGGCAAATCCGCCTCTACCCACCCGAGCTCGGCGGGAAGGTCCAACCGATAAGGCCGGGTATCCAGGCCGGCAGCCAGATTCAACACGCGGTCGCAACCGTTGGCGATGGCCTCGGCAATCGCATCGTCGATCAGTTTGGTGCGCGCGACGAGCCACCAGCCATTGCGCGTCGACCGGGGCACGTTGGCGACGATCGCGCGGCCATGTTCACCGGCCAGCATCCCGGCGAGCGGATCGTGAAACAGCGCGTCGGGGCGAGCAGACTCGGTTGCCCGATGCAATGCCGTCCACCGGGCGGTGTCGGAAACGTGGGTGATGGTGTGTTCCGCCATATGTTGGGTTATAGCATTCGCCGCCCGAACGCGCCCGACGCGAGCTCAGATACCGCGAAATCTTTTGTAAAGCGCTGTGTCCCAATAGCTTTCATGGCTATTGATCCGGAGATAAGCGTCCGGTAGCGTGCGCTCATGCCTGATCGAAATCGCCGCTTCCTATTGCGTGAGCGCCCCTCCGGACGCATCGGCCCCAACACGTTCGAGCTCAGTGAGGAGGCGATCCCCGAGATCGGGGATGGCGAAGCGCTGGTGCGTGTCGAATGGATCTCGCTCGATCCGACCAACCGGACCTGGATCAATGACACGCCGACCTACCTGCCTCCGGTCGGTATCGGCGAGGTGATGCGTGCGGGCGGGCTCGGCCGCGTCGTGGAATCGAAGAACCCCAATTATTCGGTCGGCCAGATCGTGCAGGGTCTCGTCGGTTGGCAGGAGTACGTAGTCGCGTCGGACACGATGCCGTTGTTCGGAGTCGACGTCGCTGAAGGCATCTCCCCCAGCGCCTACCTGGGCGCGCTCGGGACGACCGGGCTCACCGCCTGGGTCGGGATCCGCGACATCGGCAAGCCGCAGCCTGCAGAGACCGTTGTGGTCTCGGCCGCGGCGGGCGCGGTGGGCTCGGTCGCCGGCCAGCTTGCCAAGGCCGATGGCGCACGCGTTGTCGGGATCGCCGGCGGCCCGGACAAGTGCCGGTTGCTCACCGAGGAGCTCGGCTTCGACGCGGCCGTCGACTACCGCGCCGACGACTGGGTCGCCCAGCTGCGAGCGGCCACACCCAACGGCATCGACGTCGACTTCGAGAACGTCGGGGGCGTCATCATGGACGCGGTCTTCGCGCGCCTCAACATTCGCGCACGCGTGGCGCTGTGCGGTTTGATCTCCGGCTACAACGAGGCCGACCCGCCGCCGGGACCGCGCGCATTCGGCAACCTGCTGATCCAGCGCGCGACGCTGCAGGGCTTTATCGTCCTGGACCACCTGGGCCGCGCACCCGAGGCAATCAGCGAAATCGCCGGGCTGATCGCCGCGGGCAAGCTGACCCCACTCGAGACGGTCGTGGAGGGTTTCGAACAGCTGCCGACGGCGATCAACATGCTGTTCGACGGCAAAAACGTCGGCAAGCTGGTGGTCAAGACGTCGAGTTAGGACCCTACAGCCTCGCCACGACGAGAACTTTCGAGTGATCCGTAGGCACGCACCGCGTCGCGCATCAGCCGGTCGCGATCGGCGCCCGGCGCGTTGAGTTCAAGCGACGGCGTCGATCGCGTGCTGCTGGTCAGACCTCGTGACCCGCTGTCCCCGCACCGGCTTTCTTTGCTCGCCGCAACGAGCCCACGCAGCTGAGCGTTACGTCGATTGACAATCGGCGTGGTCGGCAGCGGCACGAGAAGATGGGAATTATCGTGTTTGGCTACAGCACTGATTAGCTGGTGGCTACCGACAGCTTGGAACCACTAGGACGTGACACATGGTCGAGGACGTCGCCGAGCTCAATCCTGCTGTGCCCCAGCTGCACCGAGGCCTGTCCAACCGTCACATTCAGTTGATCGCGATCGGAGGAACGATCGGGACCGGTCTGTTCATGGGCGCCGGGCGAACAATCTCCCGGGCCGGCCCATCGGTGGTTTTGGTTTACGGGATCATCGGTTTTTTCCTGTTTTTCGTGCTGCGCGCGATGGGCGAGCTGCTGTTGTCGAACCTGAACTACAAGTCCTTCGTCGACTTCGCGGCCGACCTATTGGGGCCCGCGGCAGGGTTTTTCGTCGGGTGGTCGTACTGGTTCGCCTGGATCGTCACGGGCATCGCGGAACTCGTCGCGATCGCGGGCTACCTACAGTTCTGGTGGCCCGGTCTCCCGGCATGGGTGCCGGCGCTGATCGCGGGTGTTCTGATCCTGCTCATCAATCTGTTCAGCGTGCGCAACTTCGGGGAGATCGAATTCTGGTTCGCCTTAATCAAAATCGTCGCGATCATCAGCCTGATGGTCGTCGGAGCGCTCCTGCTGGCAACCAATTTCGTTTCGCCGCAGGGACATCCCGCGACGATCGAAAACCTTTGGAACAACGGCGGTTTCTTCGCCACGGGCTTCGCGGGCATGGTCGGCGGATTCCAGGTCGCGTTTTTCGCGTTCGTGGGCGTGGAACTCGTCGGCGCCGCGGCGGCCGAGACGGCTGACCCGCGTCGCACTCTTCCTCGCGCGATCAACGCGGTGCCGCTGCGCGTGGCGATCTTCTATATCGGTGCGCTGCTGGTGATCCTCACCGTTGTCGAATGGCGGCGGTTCGACAGCAACCAGTCCCCGTTTGTCGCGATGTTCTCCCTGGCCGGACTTGGCGGTGCGGCGTCGATCGTCAACTTCGTCGTGATCACCGCGGCCTCCTCCTCCGCCAACTCCGGGATGTACTCCACCGGCCGCATGCTTTACGGTCTGGCCGACGAAGGGAGCGCCCCGGCGGTTTTCCGCCGGCTGAACCGCGGCGGCGTGCCGGCGTCTGCCCTGTTCGTGACGGCCGCACTGCTGCTGACCGCCATCCCCGTACTGCACGTCGGCGGTTCCGTGATCGGTGCATTCACCCTGGTGACAACCATTTCGGCGCTGCTCTTCATGTTCGTCTGGGCGATGATCCCGATGAGCTACCTCGTCTATCGCCGCCGGCACGCACAACGCCACGCGGACTCTGCCTTCAAGATGCCCGGTGGGCGGGTGATGTGCTGGGTCGTCCTCGCGTTCTTCGCTTTCGTCACGTGGACGCTCACGACGGAAAAGGACACCTTGATCGCCCTGGCGTGGTTCCCCCTGTGGTTCGTGTTGCTCGCTGCCGGATGGCTGGTCATCCGGCGCCGCCCCGCCCACGCCGAGCGTTATCGCCACTTCTTGGTCGAGATGAACGGCCCGATCGAGGAACCCGCGCAGGCATCCTGACCTGCGCGTGGCCCGTCGGTCACCGACGTTGTTGGGATCGGTAGCCGGTGTGGGTGTCTGTACTTATCGCATCGACGCCGCCACGGAGGTGGCGCCCCACGAAAGGAAGACAGCAAATGAACATCGTGCCGACCGGCATCCAAGAGCAGATCAATCGCGTCGATCGCCAACGGAGCCTGTACATCGGGATCAGCACCGGCCTGGTTGCAGTCTGGAGCTTTTTCCGGCTGATTTGGATGCTCTACATCGGAATGACGTTCGGCTGGTTCTTCGGAGCGATGGCTTTCCAGCTGGTGCTGTGGGGCGTGATCGGCACCGCCGCGGCGGTGGCGTCCATCGGGTTCCTGACTCGGTACAACAGAACGTCTTGAGTCTGAGGGGCAGATAGCTCCGAACCCGGATGGGTTCGGAGCTATCTTGTTGTGGCAGCGGATATTAGAGCTGAATCCAGGCCGACTTCGTCTTCAGGTAGATGTCGATGCCCTCTTTGCCGAACTCGTGTCCCCAGCCCGACTGCTTGTGGCCGCCGAACGGTACGTCGTGGTCGAACACCAACTGGCAGTTCACCTGGACGCTGCCGGCCTGCAGTCGCTTGAGCATCCGGTGGGCCCGGCTGACATCCTGCGTCCACGCGGTGGCCGCCAGGCCGTATGTCGTGTCATTGGCCAGCGCCACGGCCTCGTCCTCGTCGTCGAACGGCAGGATGGTGACGACCGGCCCGAAGATCTCCTGCTGGTAGAGCCGCATGCCCGTGTCAACGTTGGTGAGCACCGTCGGGTGCACGAAGTAACCCTTGCGGTCCAGCCGGTAGCCGCCGGTGACCACCTCGACGCCGTCGCTTTTGCCCTCGTCGATGAAGCCCATCACGCGGGTCAGCTGCTTCTGGCTGATCAGCGGGCCGCTGACGCAGCCTTCCTCGCTCGGAGCACCAAGCTTGAACGTATTCGCCATCATGGAGATGCCTTCTACGACCTGGTCGTACACGCCGCGTTGGGCAAAGATCCGCGATCCGCAGACGCAGCCCTGGCCGGAGTGCACGAAGATGCCCAGCGACGCCATCATCAGGGCCTTGTTCATGTCGGCGTCGTCGAAGATCAGCACCGGCGACTTGCCGCCGAGTTCGAGCGTGACCTTCTTCAGGTTGCCGGCCGATGCCCGCACGATCTCCTTGCCAACCTCGGTCGACCCGGTGAAGGCGACTTTCTCGACTCCCGCGTGCGCGGTGATAGCCGCGCCCGCGGTGTGCCCGTATCCGGTCAGCAGGTTGACCACACCCTCGGGAACGCCGGCCTCGTGGATGAGCCGGTCCAACAGCACTGCCGACAGCGGCGTCTCCTCGGCGGGCTTGACCAGCAGGCTGCTGCCCGCGGCCAGGGCCGGCGCAAGCTTCGCGCTCGCGTTGAAGATCGGGCCGTTCCACGGGAAGATCAGCCCCACCACGCCGTACGGCTCCTTGAGCGTGTAGGCGTGCATGTCCACGTAGGCGTCCGACGCGATGCCGTCGGTCTTGACGTCGTAGGCGACGCCGTTGAGCTTCGTACACCAGCCGGCGTAGTAGCGGAAGAACTCCGAAACCGTCGACATCTGCAACTGTGCCTGCATCAGGGGCATGCCCGTGTTGAGCGAGTCGAGTTGGGCGAACTCCTCGGCGTGCTCGTCGACCAACTCCCCGATCCGCCACAAAACCTTGGCCCGCTCGCGTCCGGGAAGCTGCGACCAGACGCCCGATTCGAAGGATGCCTTCGCGCGGGCGACCGCCTCGTCCACCGCTTCCGGTCCGCAGTCGGTGAACTCGGTGATGATCTCTTCGGTCGCGGGATTGATGATCGGAATGACCTCACCCGAGCCGGTGCGCTTACTTAGGTCGTCCAGTACTGCCTGCAGAGTCATGTGTTCCCTTCCCGATCAACCCTGATCGAGCCCGGCGCTCCCGTGCCCGTATGCTGAGCACCTGCTTAGCATTGCGATCGTAGCCCGGTCAAGATTTCGCCGTGTCGGCCGGCTCGGCGTGGTCTAGCGCTTGGCCCCGCTGATCGCCCCGTGCACCGCCGAAATGCAGCCGGCCGCATCGGGTTCGGGCCCCAGCCCGACGTAGTAACTGCCGGTTTGCTCGCCGCCGAAGCCGGTAATCGTGAATCCGGCGGGATCGCCGGAGACCGCCTCGGTGGTCATCGACGCCTGCGCCAACGGCAGCGAAATGACCGTGGTCCCGCGCCTTGCCCCGTCGGTGGCCACGAGCAGTTGCGTCGGATGCAGCACCACCGCGGTCCAGTGCTCTTCGTCGGGATCGGCCGGATTGGCGCGCCGCCGCAGCAGCTTGCCGAACGCCGAACTGGCCGGCGGGTTTTCGCTATGCGTCAGCCAAACCTGGACATCGTTGAGGTCGACTTGACGGGACGCGGCGTGCTCGGCCAACTGGCCGCAAATCCGGCGCGGCAGTTCGACGATTCGCGCCGACCGGGTGTGACGCACGTACAGCGGCATGGGTGCATCATGCCCGTGGGCCAACTCTGCCGCCATTCGCGCCGCGCAGTTTTCGGGTTGTCTGGACTCCGCCGGGCAAGGCTCAGTGTCCGGGCGCGATCGCCTCGCGCCACGCCAGCGGGTTGAGTCCGCGATATGGATCGGCCTCTCGAAGCTGCTGCAACTCCACCAGGATTTGTTCAAGCGCACGCTGAGTTTGGCCCTTCACGACCTCTACCCATTCCGACAACCCGATGCCAAGCGGCCTGCTGGTGTCGATCGGCGCGCCGAAGCGCAGGTACATGCGCTGCGGTCGTGGGATCAATGTCGGGCCGATTCCCCGCAGCAGTGGCATCGCCATGTCCGGTCGGCCGTTTAACTTACGGCTGAGTGCTGCACTGAATTTCGCGTAGAGACCGTCACGCGTTGTCCAACTGCGGTACACGTCGTCGCCGCCGACCAGACCGGCCGGCACGATCGGGTAGCCGTTTTCCACGGACAGCCGAGCGAAGCCCGAGCGTCCCCGCCACTGCAACGTGTACTCCTCGCCCTTGAATTTCCCTATCTCGCGCCCTCCGCCGGGAAACACCAGAATGGTCTGGTCGTGGGCCATCAGTTCGCGCGCGGTCTCCGGTGCGCCGACCACCCCGCCGAATGCCGCGATCAGATCGGCGGGTAGCCCGCGCATGCGCCCGAAATTCCGGTCGGCCAGCGGCCGTACCCGGCTGCCGATCTTCCGCCGCACCGCGTCGGAGATCATGAATATCTCGGAACCGGCCTGAGTGTGGTTGCCCACCAACAGGAATCGTCCGTCGCCGGATAGATTCTCCGCACCGTCGACATAGGGCCGGCAAAGCTCGACCACGGGGCGGAGCCGTTCGGTCATCGTGTCGAGCACGGTGCGCAGAGTCTGGACCCGCCGATTCGGCTCCATGATGGCCGCCAGGTCGGTGCCGTCAGTCATGGTCGGGCAACTGGGGACGGGAGAAGACGACAATGTTTGACGGTGGACCGAACCGTGTTGGCGCGGACGATGTTTGGATTCGCATTCCCGGATCCGCGGCCCGGCCGAGCGTCTCGAGAGCCGACAGGCTGTAGGCGCGCAGCGCGCTGATGAATCCGTCGTGCAGGCCCGGCCAGATCCAGGACCATGGCATGCGCGCCAGATTGATCGGCAGGGCGGTCACCGGAAGCAGCAAGGTGCGCAGGGGCGATTGTCGCTTGAGGTCGATGACCAGGAACCGCTTGCCGACGCGCGTGGCCTCGGCGATTGCGCGACAGGCGACCGCCGGCGGCAGGTGGTGAAATGCGAGCGCGAACACGACCAGGTCGTAGCAGCCGTCGGGGGCGTCGATGGCGGTGGCGTCGACGACCTGGGTACGCGCCCGCGGGTGGTTGCCCAGCTCGCCGGCGGCGATGTTGGCGACCGAGGTCGGGTCCAGATCACTGACCGTGACGGTAGCCGTCGGATGCAGATCCAGGATCTTCGCCGACAGCTTGCCGTGGCCCGCACCAAGTTCCAGGATGCGCGGATTCGGGACGTGGGCAACGAGCTCCAGCGCGGTGCGTGCGTAGTTCTCGTGCTGGTTGGTCAGAGTGCCCAACCGGTCGAGCATTCCGATGACCTTCTGCTTGACCTCGTCGGGGACATCATCGCGGTCGAGATACTCCAACGCGTCCGTCTGAAAACGCCGGTCCAACCAGGTCGCCTCGGGGCCTCCCCGTGGCATCGTTTCAATCGCCTGCTCGACAACACTGGCTGCATTCATGATTGCCTCACTTTCTGTCTGGTTGCCACCACTATAACAAACGAACCAGTTCGTCTGCGTATGATGTTTTCGTGCGATCCACGACGGAGCTCCGCGACGAGATCCTCGCCGCGGCGCGCGCTGAGTTCGCCCAGTACGGGTTGGCCGGAGCGCGCGTCGATCGCATCGCGCGCATTGCCAGCGCGAGCAAGGAACGCCTCTACGCACATTTCGGTGACAAGGAAACCCTCTTTCGCGACGTGGTCGCCACCGACGGAGCCGAGTTCTTTCGGGCCGTCGAGCTGCGCCCCGATGCGGTCCCCGAGTTCGTCGGCGGGGTCTTCGATCTCGCGCAGCGCCGGCCCGAACACATCCGGATGATCACCTGGGCGCGATTGGAGGGCTTTCCGCTCGACAAACCCGAGGTGGACGGCGTGCATCCGCCCGAGAAGGCCATCGCCGCCCTGCGAGAAGCGCAGGCCGAAGGTTATGTCGATCCGGCGTGGGAACCCGAGCAGCTGATCGTTTTGCTGTTCGCGATTGGCTTGAGCTGGGCGCACTTTCCCGATCCCGCGCTCGCAACGGCGGATCCAGCCGTTGTCGCCAGCCGTCGCGCCGCCGCCGTCGAAGCGGCCGCCCGCGTTGTCAGACCCCCAGAACGGTAGATTCCCGTCGCGATGGGGTGCTGCGAATTCCCGGCTGTGGCCGAGGGCTGCGACGGAGCCTTCACCGTCGATTCTTCCCGGATCACGTTCGGGCGCGGCTGTCTCGCGGAGTTGGGTGAGCGAGCCGCCGCGCTGGGTGTGCGCCGGGTGGCCCTTTTCTCCGATGCGAGAGTGGCCGGCCTGCCCATCTTCGCCACAGCACGCGACTCGCTGGTCGCGGCCGGTGTGGACGTGGTCACCTACACCGACGTACACGTGGAACCAACGGACGCATCCTTCGCCGAGGCGACGCGCTTCGCCCGGGAGGCGAGGCCCGACGGTTATGTCTCGCTCGGCGGCGGGTCGGTCATCGACACGTGCAAGGCCGCCAATCTCTACGCCACCTACCCGGCGGACTTCCTGGCTTACGTCAACGCGCCCATTGGCGATGGCGCGCCGGTTCCCGGACCGCTCAAGCCGCACATCGCCTGTCCCACCACCGCGGGCACCGGCAGTGAGGTCACCGGCATCGCGATATTCGATCTGCTGTCGTTGACGGTCAAGACCGGAATCGCCTCGCCCGCGTTGCGGCCCACCGAGGCGCTCGTCGACCCCGATTGCACGGCGAGCCTGCCCGCCGGAGTCGTCGCCGCGGCGGGCCTCGACGTTCTGTCGCACGCCCTCGAGTCCTACACCGCGCGCCCTTACGTGCACCGGCCCGCTCCCCCGCGACCCAGCCTGCGGCCGATGAGTCAGGGCGCCAATCCGTGGAGCGACCTGGGCTGCAGCGAAGCGCTACGGGTACTGGGCCGCAATTTGGAGCCGGCGGTTCGAGACGCCTCGGACAGCGAGGCGCGTGAGCAGATGATGTGGGCCGCGACGCTGGCAGGGATCGCCTTCGGCAATGCGGGCGTGCACGCGCCCCACGGCATGGCCTACGCGGTCGCCGGGCTGGTGCGGGACTTCCACCCCGCGGGCTACCCGGACGATGAGCCGCTGGTGCCGCACGGCATGTCCGTGATCGTCAACGCGCCCGCGGTATTTCGGTTCACCGCACAGGCCAGCCCGCAACGGCACACCGAGGCGGCCCGGCTGCTGGGCGCCGACACCCGAGACGCCGGACCCGACGACGCGGGCGAGGTGCTCGCCACCGAACTCATCCGCGTCATGCGCGCGGTGGGCATGCCCAATGGGCTTGGCGGGGTGGGCTACACACCCGACGACATCACCGCCCTCACCGAGGGCGCCTTCCCCCAGCAGCGCCTGCTGCAGAATGCGCCGCGCGAGATGAGCAAGCCGGTGCTGGCCGATTTGTTCGGCTCCGCGATGCGCTACTGGTAGCCGCGCTTACGCGCTGACGAGCTCGGGGTGGAACTTGATCGCCATGCGTCGCATGCCGTCACGCCAGTCGACCGTCGCGGGGCCGACGAGCTCGCGCATCCGGCTGGCGTCGGTGGGGTTACCGCGCAGCGCCTGGCCGCTCTCCTCGAACACCGGCTCCTTGCCGACCAGTGATCCGAGGTAGGTGCACCATTCCTGCAGGCTGACGTTCTGTTCGCCGCACCAGTTGAGAGTGGTGGCCGGCACCGACGCCACCGCGAAGAGCTTCGGAATGCTGGCGATGATGTCATCCTCGTGAATCGGGGTGTAGCGGGCCGGCCCGCCGGCCGGGACCGGAATCGGGATGCCGGCCAGCATCATCTCCATGTGATAGAACGGCCACCCGCCGTTGTCGCCGTAGGGGACGTTGAGGCGGGCGATCGTCGTGGGCACGTTCAGGGCGCGCGCCATCGTCCGGGCGACGACCTCGCCGGCAATTTTCGAGATGGAATAGGTGGGGAACAGCGGCTTGTGGTTGTCACCCAACGCGGCGTCCTCGGTCCGGACTTCGTCGCCCGGCGGGTCGTAGACAGCCCCAGATGAGCAGTGCACGAAGGCTTTTGCGCTACGGCAATGCGCCATCAGCAGTCCCACGGATTCGGCGTTGGCGGCCAGATCCCTGTCCCAGTGGCCGCTCTTGGCCACGGCGAGATTCAGGACGTAGTCGAAGTCGTTTGGAAGACCGGCGAAGTCGCCGGCGGCCAGGTTGACCGTCTGGCACCGCACGCCCGCCTTCTCGAGATCCTCGCGAACCGCGGGATTGGTGAACCGGGCGATGCCCCATACTTCGTTGTCGGCCGCCAGCGCCTTGGCGACGGGGGTGGCAACTTGTCCGGTCGGACCGGTGATCAGGATCTTTGAGCCGCGCATGCGCTGATGGTAAGCGATGCTCGCGTGGCCGCGACCATCGGCGTAACGTCGCGCGCGTCATGGCAGATTCGGTGCGGTTCGTCGACGCGAATGGGCTCAGATTCGCCTATCTCGAGGAGGGCTCGGGCCCCCTCGCGTTGATGCTGCACGGGTTCCCCGACACCGCGCATACCTGGGACCAGCTGCGCCCGGCGATCGCGGCCAAAGGCTATCGCGCGGTGAGTCCCTTCATGCGCGGCTATGACCCCAGCGGGATCCCGGACCGCGACCCCGATCAACAGACCCTGGCCCGCGATCCGCTGGCGTTGATCGAAGCGCTCGGGGCGCGCGACGCCATCGTGATCGGCCACGATTGGGGAGCCTTAGCTGCCTACGGCGCGGCCGCGCTGGGCCCGGATCGCGTGAAAAAGCTTTTCGTCATCGGCATTCCGCATCCGGCAGCCCTCAAACCGACGTTGCGCAAGGTCTGGGGCGTGCGCCATTTCGTGGCCTACAAGCTGCCGGGGGCGCCGAACCGCTTCGCGCGCAACGACTTCGCGGCGCTACCCGCCATATACCGGCGATGGTCTCCGACCTGGAACCCGGATCCGAGCGAATTCGATGCCGTGCGTGCGAGCTTCGCGAATCCGGCGAGTCTCAACGCCGCCTTCGGCTACTACCGAAAGCTCTCCCCGATACCGAGCGCGGCGCTGAAGGCGCGGATCAAGGTGCCGACGGTTGCCTTTGCCGGACTGGACGATCCGGTCGCCGAGCCTTCGGATTATCGGTTCGCCGCCCGGATGTTCGAGGCCGACTACGTGGTCGAGGAAGTTCCCGGCGGGCATTTCATGCACCGAGAACATCCCGAGGAATTCACCGAGCGGTTGTTGACTCACCTCTGACCGGATCATCGTCGCCGTGCGGACGAGAATTTGTGCCTGTGGCAGCCGCTCGCCTCGGTAGAATCAATGTAATCCGCCTCGGTGCCGGCGCATACATAGCTAGGAGCAGGACGCACATGACATCCATGTCGCACGATCCGGCCGTTGCCATCATCGGCGGCCAATTGACGGCAATGGGCGCCGGCGCCTTGGCTGCCGGAGCCGCCGCGGCACCGATGGTGACCGCGCTGGTGCCCGCGGGCGCCGAGGAAGTCTCGATGCAGGCCGCAATGGCGTTTGCCGCCGAGGCCAGCAAGGCATTGGCCGCTCACGCCGCCGCCCACCAAGAGATTTCGCGGACGGGCGCGGCGTTGGTGAACATCACCCGGATGTACGCCCAGACCGACGCGACCGCCGCGGGCGCCCTGCAAACCAACGCGGCGCGCACCACCGCCGTCGCGTTCGAAAGCGCCGGCGCGCCCATGTCGAGTTCGTTGGCCAGTCCGGCTCCGGCCACCCGGCTGCTGCGGGCCGAAACGGTGCCCGGCGCGGCCGGAACGCCGGCCCGCACCCCGGCGTTGGCCAACCTGGTCGAAGGCGCGGCCGTCGCGCCGGCCCCCGCGGCCGGGGCGGCCTCGATGCCTACGGCCATGAGCGCGGCATCAACACTGCTCAGCGCCGGCAGCGCGCCGCTGAGCACCCTCAGCTCGCTGGGCTCGTCGCTCGGTTCGGTCGGTCAGGGTGGTTTGGGCGGCGCATCGGCAGGCGGTGCATCTGCCGGCGGAGCCGCCGCGAGTGCAGCGGGCGCGAGCGGAGCAGCAGCGGGCGGAACGGGTCCAGCCCTGGCGTCCTCGCTGACCGACGACGGCACCCCGGACGGCAAAGATGCCGAAGGCAAGCACGCCGGCGGGGAGCTGATTTAGCGGCTTGCCGCGTTACAGCCCCGGCTGGTCCTCGATGATGCCCAGCCATATCTGCGCGGCGTCGATGGCCACCTTCTCACTGATAAAGGCGTGTTGAGTGCCGGTGTAGATGTCGCGGAACGCGCGCTCGAGTCGGGTGCCCTCGCGGATCGAGCTGGTCCCCGCCACCAGGTGGGCCCATTCGGCGCAGCTTCGCGCCGTATCGGTCGCGTAGACAGCGGCTACCCGCATATCCGCGCGCAACGCCGGGGTGAGGTCGTCGCCAGCGGCCACCGCGGCCTCGGCGGTGGTGAAGGCGTCGAGCACCAGAAGGCGCGCCGCGCGCCAGGCCGCGCGATGGTGCGCGAGGCCCTTTTGGAAGGTGGGACGGCTGGCCAGAGACGCCATGTCGCTCATCCGGAATTTGGTAGCGGCGAGTTCCTGCACGTCGTCGAGCATGCTCTTGGCCACGCCCAGCGCCCACGACGCGTGGCCGGCGGCGGTGACCGGCATCAGGCCCATCCGGGTGGCCGGCGACGTCCCGCGATGCGGCCTGCGGGCGAACAGTTCGAAGGTGCGGCCGGCCGGGACGAACACATCGGTGACGCTGTAGTCGTAGGACCCGGTTCCCTTGAGTCCCTGGACATGCCATCCGTCGTTGAAGCTGACCTGGTCTCGTGGCAGCACGGCCACGTGCATCTCGGGCAGGCCTTCGCTGATCCAACGCATCTCACCGTTGTCCAGCGGCAGAAATCCGGCCGCTACATATTCGGAATGGCCGATGCCGGAACCGAAACTCCACGAGCCGCTTAGCTGATAACCGCCGTCGACGACGATCCCCTGTCCATTGGGAAAGAACTGGCCGCCCAGTGTCACGCGGTTGTCGTGCCTGGTGAACACCTCGGCGAAGCCCTCGTCGGGCAGATAGGCCGCCGCGGCGAACGACGACGGCAGATTGGCGATGCCGACCCACCCGAATGAGCCGTCCTGCCAAGCCATTTCGATCCAAGTCTCGATCATCTCGGTAAACGACGGCTCGAGACCGCCGGCCACCGCGGGATTGAACGACGACATCAGTCCGCTGGCCCACATCTGGTCCACGATCGGCGTGGAAAGCGTGCGGATCCGCTCGGACTCCGCGGCTTGCTCGGCCACGAGGTCGCGCATGCCGCGAGCCAGCGAAACCACGCGGTCCCTCGTATCGGCTAACGACGTCATCGGCGCTCTCCTTGTCGATCCCGGGAACTGATACCGGTGACCGTACCAATTACCCAAAGTGTCTAGCCATCGAAATCGCGTGTTACTGGCGCCTTTAGTGTTCAGCGCAGCCCGGGCCCCGGGACGGGGTCGACATCGCGCGCGGTAAGGGTGTTGCCGCACACGTCGCAGGCGAGGCTGACGTGCGCCTCACCTGGGCAGTCGCGATGGTGGAAGTGCACGGGCGGTCCGTCCGGGGCCATGTACCGATCGCCCCAGTCGCGCAGCGCCATCAACACCGGATAGACGTCCTGGCCTTTTCGGGTGAGCCGGTACTCCTCGTAATTGCCGTCGGAGGACTTCGTTTTGGTCAGGATCTCGTGCTCGACGAGGCGGTCGAGCCGGTCCTGCAGCCTGCTGCGCGAAATTCCGAGAGCGGCCTGGAAAGCGTTGAAACGCCGGACCCCGTTGAACGCGGTCTTGAGGACCAGTAACGTCCACCGATCCCCCAGGACCACCAGCGGCCTGGTAATCGAGCAGGGGAAATCGGCGAGTTCCTCGTAGCGCATGGCACCGATCGTACCTGCAGCGGTTTCAAAAAGAGACCACTCCTGTTAGCGTTTGGTCTCGAATTGAGACTGATCGTCGGGAGGGCGTATGACCACCGCACTGGAAGAATGGCGCAACGGCGGAGAGACGGTGGTAATGACCCTGCGCGGTACGCCGCGGAGGGTCTTCGTCCGTCGGGTTGGCCAGGGCGCGCCGTTGATTCTGCTGCACGGGTTTCCCGCGTCGTCGTTCGAATGGTCGGCGATCGAGCCGGAGTTGGCACGCCACCACGAGGTGATCAGTTTCGACTTCCTCGGCTACGGCGCGAGCGACAAGCCGCTCGGACACCGCTACAGCGTGTTCGAACAGGCCGACCTGGCCCAGGCGGTCATCGCCGCATACGCTGCGTCGGCGCCGACGGTGGTCGCCTACGACTACGGCGCGATCGTGGCAACCGAGCTGCTCGCCCGTCGGGAAGAAGGGGGTGCGGACATCAAGCGATGCATCCTTCTCAACGCCGGCCTCTTCGCCGATCGATATCGGCCACGAATCGCGCAGCGCGCCAGCCTGATTCCGGTGGTGGGGGCGCTGCTGGCACGGGTCTTCACCGAGTCGATGTTTGTTCGCACCTGGGGTGAGGTGTTCTCCCCCGAGCATCCACTCGACCGCGAACTCGCCGTGCTGCACTATCACGCGTTCCGGGAAAACGATCCCGGACGCGACATTCAGCGAAAGCTGTTGCGCTACATACCAGAACGTGCCGCCAATAAGGTTCGCTTCGAAGGCGCACTGACTCGCACCGCTGTCGCGCTCTCGTTCCTTTGGGGCATGCGTGATCCGGTGTCGGGTGCGGCGATCGCCGAGGAACTTCACAACCGAATGCCGGCGGCCGATCTGATCGAGTACGACGACGCCGGCCACTGCCCCCACATCGAGATCCCCGAGCGAATCGCCGCCGACATCCTGGCGCGGAGCACAGAGTAGCGGCGGCCCTACTGTGGGCTGGTGCGCTGGATCGTCGACGGTATGAACGTCATCGGGAGCCGCCCCGACGGTTGGTGGCGGGATCGTGACGGTGCGATGGTCGCTTTGGTAGACAGATTGGACAACTGGGCCAGCGCACGAGGAGACACGGTGACGGTGGTGTTTGAGCGACCGCCTTCGACTCCCATCACGTCGACGGTGATCGAGATCGCGCATGCGCCCAAAGCGGCCGCGAACTCGGCCGACGACGAGATCGTCCGACTGGTTCACGCCGACCCCAGACCGGACGAGATCCGGGTCGTGACGTCCGATCGGGCGCTGACCGACCGGGTGCGAAGCCTCGGTGCCTCCGTCATCGGAGCGGAACGCTTCCGCCAGCTCGTCGATCCGCGGGACCGATGACCACCGGCCGGGTCGAGCCCGCGACCAACCGAGTCTGCGAACTCGCGCAGATCGACATCCCGATCGTCCAGGCGCCGATGACCTACATCGCCGGCGCTCAGCTCGCCGCCGCGGTGTCCAATGCCGGCGCATTGGGAATCATCGAGACCACCTCCGATCAGGGGCGGGCCGACATTCAGCGGGTGCACACCCTCACCAGCGGTTCGGTGGGCGCGAACATCGCACTGCTGTTCAACCGTGACCTCGCGGTCGTCGACCTGCTTGTCGCCAACGGCATTCGGTTCGTCACCACCTCGGCCGGGAGCCCCGCGCTGTTCACCGAGCGGCTGCACGACGCGGGCATCACCGTGTTCCACGTGGTGGGCACCCTGGCAGCGGCCAAGAAAGCCGTCGACGCCGGCGTGGACGGCCTCGTCGTCGAGGGGGTCGAGGGCGGCGGGTTCAAGAACCGGTTCGGGGCGTCGACGATGGTGCTGCTGCCTTTGGTGGCCGCGCACGTCGACATCCCGATCGTCGCCGCCGGCGGGATCTGCGACGCCCGATCGATGGCCGCCGCGTTCGTGCTCGGTGCCGAAGCCGTTCAGATGGGCACGCGGTTGCTGGCTTCGGCGGATTCGCCGGTGCACGGCAACCTCAAACAAGCCGTCGTGGCGGCCGACGAGACCGGCACCGTGTTGCTGCCGCTGGACGGCAAGCGAATGATGCGTGTCATCCGGACTCCGGCCGCCGAAAAGCTGGACAAGTCAGCCTCTTTCGAGCAGGGTGGCGCGGCGTTGCAACGCGTCCAGCGACTCTATTTCGAGGGCGATATGGACGCCAGTGTCGCCAACACCGGTCAGGTCGCCGGCCGGATCGACGACCTCCCACCGGCCGCCGAGATCATCAAGCAAATGTGGGCCGGGTGCCGCGAGGTGCTGGCCGCCACCGCCGATCGGCTGCGGCCCGGCCAGCCCTAGCTTGGGTGGGTGTTGACGGCGAAGTCGACCTGCTCGCCGTTGACCTTGGTGATCTTCATGTTGGCGGTGTACTCCTTGCCCTCCGGGCCGGTGAAGTGACAGTCGAACTGGACGCCGACTTTGGCCTCTACACCGTCCGGGCAGTGCACATCGGCGGGACGAAAGCCGGTCTGCTTGGCGACGACGTCGACCACCGATTGCGCTGCGCCATCGGGCTTGACCGTCGACTTGCTGCTGCAGCCGGCCAGCGGCACCGCAATCGCGCTGACGAGCACGGCCGCGGACGCGGCTTGGACGAAACGCATCATTGCGCGGTTACTCCTTTGTCTGCCGAGCCCGAGGCTTGCGCGACGGGAATCGACAGGCTAACACGGCCCAGTGCCGACACCACAGCTCAGAAGCGGCGGATGGCCCGCGCTGCAAACCAATGTTCACGCTGTCCGGAAACCGGCGTCGGAGCCGGATACGGTGACCGCCATTAGCTCCCCGGCGTCTCCCGCGAGGCGGTTGGTCCGGCCCGGGACGCCCCGGCGACGGCCCGGGCGTCTACTGGCTGCCGTTTACCCGGACGCACAGCTGTGCCGGTTCGCCCTACTGAGGCGGAATCGCCGGCGGCGGATACACGCCACGCAGGATCCACGGGAGCCAATTGATGCCGTACTCGATCTCGTCGCTCGCGTCATAGTCGGGACTGGGATCAAGTGGGACATTCTCCTGTAGCGCTACAGCGGGCGGCGGTGCTCCCCTGGGTGGCACGGCAACAGGGCGGTCGGGTTGTCCGTAGACGGCGACCACGACGGTGCGATCCCGCGCGTTCTCCGACCACACCCCGATCTGGCTGTTGGCGCAGTCGGACATGATCGCGAAATACCCCGGGTTGTAGTACCACTGGTTGATCAGCTCGATGCCACTGATCGCGATCGCGGGATTGAGCGCGACCGTCTCGGCTACCCGCCCGTGGAAACCGGCGGCGTTCGCGCGGTCTTGCGGCGTGGACCCGTCAGAGCCAATGTCGTCGTTGAGGTTTCGGTTGGTGAGGACGTCGACCGCATGCCGTTGGGCGGCGAATTGCAATTGCGGATTGATCTTCACGTCATTGGTGCAGCCGGCCTGATGCTGAACGGTGAAGACGTTGGCCACCACGCTGTCGTTGAGCCGCTTGTTGTCGGCCTGCGCGGTGGGCATACCGAACACGGCACCGGTGGCGGTGCACAGCGAGGCGAGCAGGGCCAGTGGTCGATGACGCATGTCGGTTTTCCTTCCGATTGGCTCCGTCAGCCGCCCGCGGCCGGCGGTCGGTAGTGGGCTGCGGAGTTTCGTAGTTGCCAGATCAGCGCGGGGCACAACTCGTTAGCCGCTTGGCTGATCAGGTAGGAGGCCTGATATTCGTCGGCGGTGTTGAAGTCGGCCTTCACATCGCCCATGACCTGGGCGTAGCTGCGGCCCTGAGATACCTTGTCGCAGATGCTGTGTCCGTAGCTCAAGGCGGCATCGGCGTTGGCGAAGTGATAGCCGGGCCGCATCGTCACGTTGACCAGATAGGCCACCGTGTCCGCGTGCGCGCGCGGCGCCACCGCCGTCGGGAGTAACAATGCAGTTGCCAAAGCCGCCGCCGCGAACGGCTTTTCGGCTGGGCCCAGACGCGTTTGCATGGTTGTGCGCTCAGATCGGGTCGAATTGTGAGATCAGCCAACGTCCGTCGATCTTGTCGAGGGTCACACGGACGCTGGATGCGGTGTTGGTCGGCGCGTTCTGGCCGACGATGACGGTCTGGTTCACGAAGAGCAGCACGACGGCGTGGTCCGTGGCGGCCGATACCGACGCGGCGCCGGGGACGGTGGCCACCGCGGAGATCTGCTTCTGCTTCGAACCGGGGATCACCACGTCGTGCGTCAGTTTCGTGTAGGCGTTCAGGAATGTACCGGTCAGCCGGCCCTGCGCTGCCTCGAGATCCTGCTGCACGGTGTCGGGCCGATAGGACAGCAGCGCGACGGTGCCGTCGGTCGCGGCCTGCACGGATTGCGCACGGGCAGCGGCGTCGTCGTGCACGCAGGCCGCCCGCCATTTCAGATGACCCGCGCCGCCGGCCAGTGACAACGCCAGCGCGGGCAACAGCGCGTAGGCGATCAGCCGCGACCAGCCGATACGGCGCCGCGCCGGGCTCCGATCGGTTTCCGGCGTGTCGGCGGTTTCGGTGTCAGAACGCTCGCCCACCGGTGGCGAGTCCAGCGCGCTCACGGCACGAATCCGACATTGGAGACCTTCACCTGATCCCCCACCTTCTGCACGGTGATCCGCATCCGCCACACCCGCGGAACCGGGTCGCTTTCACCGGCATTCGAGGTCTGCACGGACACCGCAACCAGCGCGTCGGCGCCGCCGACGTGCTGCGCCTCAAGGCCCGCCTCGGTGATGGTGCCGACCGTGACGGCCTTGGCTTGCTGCAGTACCTCGATGAACGGCTGTGAGCGCTTGGAGAAGTCGTTGTAGAACTCGCCCGTCGCCCCGTCCAGAATGCGATGCACATCGGCGTCGGCATGCCGATAGTCGATGGTCGTCAGGTTCAGCGCGCCCTGCCGGGCCGCGTGCAGCAACTGACTGCGCTCGGCCTGCCCCTGCTGTGCCTGGTGAACACGAAAGCCCAACCAGCACAACAGCACCGCCAGTGCAACGGCGACGGCCACACCGAACAGTGCCGCGTAATGCGGCGCGGATCGTTTCAGCCGGGTCGGCGGCGCGGCATCCGCCTTTGCCGCATCGGGTTCGACGTGTTGGTCCCCGGGATCGGCCTCGAGGTGCTCGACGTGCACCTGTTCCGACTCAGTCAGTAGCGACATACCGTCCTCCATCCGCATCATGCTGGGTGAGTCTTGTCATCACCGTCAGTTCCCCGGCGGCAGCAGCATCGATTGCCATGTCTTGTCTTTCGGCGCGGTTTGAGCCAGGTCGGATCGCGTGTATTGACGCCCGTCGGGCCCGGTGTAGGTGCCGGTCGCCGGGTCGTACTGAGCGGCCGCGATTGGCGGCGCCGGCCCGGGCGGCAGCTGCGGGATGTCCTGACCGCTCAACGTGGCGTTGGGGTCGCCCTTCCAGTTGTAGCCGTCGTTGAGCGGCACATACTGTTCGTTGCTCTCACACATTTTCACGGTCGGCGCGCGCTTGCCGGGCACGGTTTCACAGGGGATGTTCCGGGCGCCACGAACATTGAGCTGCGAATCCTGCGGGACTCGGCAGTATAGGTCGCCGGCCGGGCGGCCCGGGTAGTCTTCGGCCGAGGCGACGCGCTGCTGTTGGGCCGGAAGGAATCCCGTGGTGCACGGTGGCGGCAGGTTGAGGTTCAGATTGAAGCTCAGATACTGACCGCGGTAGGCCTGCTTGGTGTTCAGGTTGGCGAGAATGCCGGCCTGCTCGGCACCGATCGACATCGGGAATACCACCAGCAATTGCTCGAGGTCATTTTGATAGGTGAGGGCGACCTGGCCGACGCTGACCAGGTTCGCCAGCAGGATCGGCAAGGTGGGTTGCACGCGCTCGATCAGTTGACGTACCTCCCCCAAGGCGGGCCCGCCCTGATCGATGACGTTGGCCACAGTTGAATCGTGGGTTTGCAATTCAGTGGTGACCGTGGCCAGGTGTGATGCCCACCCGGCAATCGCGTCCGACGTGTGGTTCTGCGAATCGAGTACCGGCTGCGCCTGGTCGATCAGCGCCGTCAGCGGGTCGAGATTCTTACGAGCATCGCTCGCCAGATCCGAGGTGCCGACGATCAGCCGGGAAAGCTCCGGACCGAGCCCGCCCACCGCGGTGTACGACTCGTCGACGACGGTCTTTAAGTTCTCGTGTGGGATGGCGCCCAGCGCCGTATTCGCCGCGCCGAGAAGGGCGTTGATGTCGGGCGGCACCGAGGTATCAGCCAGCGCAATGACGTCGCCGTCCTTCAGCGGGCGCGACGTCGCGTTGCGGGGCAACAGCTCCACATAGGATTCGCCGATCGCCGTGTGGCTGTGCACCTCGGCTTTGAGGTCCGACGGAATGTCGATACCGGACTTCAGGGAAAGCACTGCCTGCACGCCGGTGTCGGTCAGGCCCACCGATTCCACCCGGCCGACTTCGAAGCCGCGATAGGTGACGTTGCCGGTGCCATAGAGCCGGCCGGATTCCGGGAGCTCCATCGTCACCGTGTAACGGCCGACGCCGAACAACATGGTCGGCAGCTTGACGAAGTGCAGGAAGGTGATCGCCAGCACGGCCAGCGCAATCACGGTGAAAACGGCCAGCTGCACGATGATTCGTCGCGGTAGATGCAGCATCTAGGGCCCCTGATCCCAGCGATACGGCGTGGTCAGCGGATTGCCGGGGGTGCCCCGATAGCCCGCGGTGCACGGGCTGGGGAACTGGCCGATGGTACGACCCCACTGCAGCTCCAGCTGGGTCAGGTGACACTCCCATCGAGTGCCGGTCAACAGACCCTGGTCGATTCGGCTGAGCGTGAGGTCGACGATCGCGGTCAGGTTGGCGTAGTCGCCGCGCTGGAAATTCTGGAACGTCTCGTTCGGAAACGGGAAGGTCGCCAGCAGGGAAAGCGATCGTGTCAGGGCCGGTCCCGCGTTGGCGAGGGATTCCAGCACCGGCCCGACTTGATGTAGCTCCTTGATCAGATTCGTCTTGGTCTTGTTGACCGAATCAACGGTCAGGGCACTGAATTTGCTCAATTGGTCCGCCGCAGCGACGAGTTTGTCGCGCTCCTCGTTGAGCACCGCGAGGGCATCGGGGACGGTCGCCAAAGCGCGGTCCAGCACCGGTTGCTGGGCGGCGAACTTGCCGACCACGCGGTTCAGGCTTTCCGTCGCCGCGATGATGTCGCCGGACTGGTCGTTGAGGTTGGCCGAGAATTTGTCCAGCTGCGAGATCAAACTGCGCACGTCGTGTTCACGACCGCGAAACGCCGTGCTCAACGCCTCGGTGATGTCCTGTACCTGACCCAGGCCGCCCCCGTTGAGCACCAACGACAGCGCCGCCAGGGTCTGCTCGGTGCTGGGGTAGGCGCCGCCGTGCGCCAGCGGAATGACGGAGCCGTCGCGCAGTTGTCCTTGTGGCGCTTCGTCTTTCGGCGGGTTCAGTTCGATGTGGTAGGAGCCTAGCAAGCTGGTGGTGCCGATCTTGGCCGTCGCGTTGGCGGGCAGGGCGACGCCACCGCCAAGCTGCATGGTCACCAATGCATGCCAGCCTTGACGCTCGATTTTCGTCACGTGGCCGATCGTGACGTCGGCAACGCGGACGCGTGAGTTCGGTTGAATGTTGTTCACGTCCGGCATTTGCGCCTGGATCACAAACGACCCCGGCCCTTCGCCCTGGGTTCCGGGCAGCGGCAACGAATTCAGTCCCTGCCAACCGCAGCCGGATATCGCGAACCCAACCGCCAACAGACTCGCCGCGCAATCGCGCACGGTTCTCATCAGCCACCCCCGGGCGGCATCATCATGCCGCGCAGGCCCGCGGCGGGGTCGGTCGGCACCGTCGCGTCCACCGGCGGGCCGGGAGCCGGTGGTGGCGCGTTCGTCGCGGGCGGAACGAAGTCGGGCCGCATCGAATCCTCGCTGTAGGTCACCTCATTGGGCCTCGCCTGCGCCCCGATGAAGAGGTTCTCGCCAATCGGCGGGTAGTTGTATTGACGGTTCTTCACGATCGGCGCCATGTACTGCGCGCAGAGTTTCGCCGCCTGCTCGCCTCCCAACCGCGAGGCGGCCTGAATTGCGCCGCACAGGAACGCGATTGGGTTCGCCATGTTGTTGCCGGCCAGGGCGCCGGTCAGCGCACCGTTGGATGGCTCAAAGATGTTGTTGAAATTCTGCAATACCGTCGGGCTGATGTGCAGGGTCTGCTTGATGTCGTCGAGGCTGTCGACCAGCACCTTGCTGATCGACGTGAGCCTGTCCGATGTGGTGCCGATCGCCTCGCGGTTGTCGGCGGCGAAGCTCTGCACATCTGCGACAACCGCGTTGAGGTCCTCGGCCGCTTGAGCGACTTTGTTGGGATCATCGGCCAGCAGCGAGGACGCCGAGGCCAGGTTCGAGTTGAGCTGCTCGAGCAGATCCGCGCTGTCGTGCAACGCCGTCACCAGTGTCGACAGATTCTTCAGGGTGGAGAAGATGTCCTTGCTGTGGTCGCCGAGCGCCGAAATTGCCTGCGACAGCTTGATAATGGCGTCGCGGATGGTAGGTCCTTGCCCGCGCAGGTTGTCGGCGGCGGTGTTGATGAGTGCACCCAGCGTGCTCACATTGCCCGGCCGGGTGGGCTTCAACAATTCGGTCAACCGCTGAACTTGTGCGCGTAGGTCGTCCCACTCGACCGGTACCACGGTGCGGTCCTGCGGTATCACCGCCCCGTCGGCCATGGTGGGCCCGCCGGCATAGGGCGGCGTCAACTGAATCGCACGGCCCGACACCAGTTGGGGCGACAGGATCGCCGCCGTGGCGTTGGCGGGGACTCGGTACCTACGGTCGAACGAGAAGGTGATCTTGGACCGCAGTGGCTGTGGCTCGATCTTGAGGATGGCGCCAACTGGCACGCCCCGGATGCGCACGTCGTCCCCGGCAAACACGCCGTTGCTGTTGTCGAAGTACGCGACCACGACGATGCGGGCGGCCGCACCCGCGCTTCTCATCGCTACGATCACGCCCGCGACGAGCACCAGGATGAGGGTGGTCGCCAACACGGTTCGAGACCGCCGGAGTTTCGTTGTCACCGTTGGCCTCCCGGCGCCAACGCTGGTGGCCCGGGCGGTGGACCGCCGGGCGGCGGGGCCGGCTGCGGCTCCCGGTAGGGATAGCAGCCGGGGCCGGGCAACGGCACCCCGGGTGGACCGCACGGATGATCGCCGGGGTTGCCGGTGATCGCATCGGGAAGATTCAACCGCGGCTCGCCGGCCTGGCCCGTCCGCGGATAAGGGATCGGCAACGCCGGGGTTCCGGGCTGGCCGGTCGGCGGGTCCGTCAGCTGCGACGGCAGCAGGGTCGCCGGATCCAGCCCCAGGTCGGAGAACGCGGCGCTGACGAACGGCTGAACGAACTGTCCCGGCAGCAGATTCACCACATAAGCCTTGAAAAACGGGCCCGACGACAGCGATTCGCCCAGCGACATGACGTAGCTGTTGATCAGCGGAATGGCCTTGCGTACCTGTTCTTTTCGGCTCTCAACGATTGCCAGAACGCCGTTGAGCTTGTCCAGGGTCGGCCGCAGCTGCTGGCGGTTCTCGGCGATAAATCCTTGCAATTGCCGCGAGACCGCCGAGATATTCGTCCAGATTTGATCCAGCGCGGAGCTTTGTGTCCGCAGCTGCGCCAACACCGCATTGGTGTCGCGCACCAACGTGACGATCTCGTCGGTCCGTTTGGCCAGCACCCCGGTGGCTTTGGCCGCGTTGTCTAGCAGGCCACGCAGTTGAGCGTCGCGCTCGTCGAGCGTTTGGGCGAGGCGGGCCACTCCTTTGAGGGCATTCCGGAAATCCGCCGGGGTGTCGGCGAAGGTCTGCGCCATGGTGTCCAGCGATTCGGACAGCCGGTTGGTGTTCAGTCCACTGATCGTGGTGGCCAAATCGCCGAGTGCGTCCGGCAATTGGTAGGGCGACGTCGTCCGATCGATCGGGATGGGTCCCTCGAGCCGGCCCTCGCCCCGCGGCATCACGTCGAGGAACTTGCTGCCCAGCAGGCCTTTGGTTTTGATCGCCACCTCGGTGCGGTTGCCCAGCCGAATGTTGTCGTCAACGTTGAATGTCACCCGCACGCCGGGCCCGTCGAGCTCGATGCTGGATACCTTGCCCACCGGGTAGCCCGAGACTTCTACCGTATTGTCGGTTCGCAGCCCGCCCGCGTCCGCGAAATACGCGGAGACGGTCTTGCCCTGATCGAGGAATGGCAGGTTCTGGTATTGCAGTGCGGCCACCACCATTGCGGTGATTGCCACGATGCCGACGGCGCCGATGGCCAGCCGGTTGCGTTCGCCGAATGATTTCATTTCGGTGCACACCGTCCGGTGGCCTGACCGGCGACCTTGATGTAGACGGGTTGGCCGCCCTTACCGTTGACCTTGAGCACGACGTCGCACAGGTAGAACGCGAAGAAGTCGCCGTACATGCCCTGGCGAACGAGCGCCTGGTACTTGTCCGGCAGCGTGTTGAGCAGATTGTCGAGGTAGTCGCGATCGGCGAGAGCGATGTCGGCGACCCGATCGGTCTCGTGCACCACCTTCGAAAACGGCGCGCGAGCTTGCGACAGCAAGTCGGTGATCGAGCCGGCCGCCGCGTTCGTGTAGGCCACTGCATTGGAGATGTCGGTCTTGTGTTCGGCGAGCCCGTGCACCAATTGCGACAACGACACCACCGCTTTGTCCAACCGATCGCTTTGGCCCCCAAGCGAACCCAAAACCACGTTGAGGTTGTTGACGACCTGTCCGATCAGCTGATCGCGGTCCGCCAAGGTGTTGGTCACCGCGGCGGCCTGACCGAGAAATGACGTGATCGTGGGACCCTGCCCCTGAAACATCTGCAATAGCTGTTCGCTGAGCGCGTTCACCTGCTGGGGGTTCAGTGCACGAAACAGTGGCTTGAAACCACCGATCAGGGCATCGAGATCCAGCGCAGGCTTGGTGCGGGCGAGCGGAATCGTTTGGCGCGGAGCAAGTATGGCCAGTCCGCCGACGCCTTCTTCCAGCGCCAGGTAGCGGTCGCCGAACAGGTTGTCGTATCGGATCACCGCCTCGGTTCCCTGTGTCAGGGTCACCGAATTGTCGGCCGTGAACTCAACGCGCACCGTCGCGTCCGGGTTGATGGAGATCTTTTCGACCTTGCCGACCTCGACGCCGGCGATGCGCACCAGCTTGCCCTCCCTGAGGTTGGACACGTTGGTAAACTCGGCGTAGTACGTCTTGCCGTCACCGAAACGCGCTTCGCCGAAGACGGCAAACAGTAACCCGCCGGTCAGCAGGCACACCGACAGGAAGATTCCCAGGCGCAGTGCGACGCCTTTCAGGTTCTCCTGCATCGTTCCTCTCCTGCTTGGCTTTTGGTGGTCGTGTCCGGGGTCACGGCGGCGGTGGACCTGGCTCGGCGGGCGGCGGAGCAGGCGGCACCCCGGGCCACAGCGGTACTCCACCCGGTCCGTACAGCGCCGCGCCGTAGGGCGGCCCTCCGGGGTTCGGCCCGATCGCCGGCCCGGGAATGCACTGGCGGATCGAGGGCGGCTTGGGTTGCGCGCGTGTCACCGGGAAGTAGTCCGCCCAGCAGGGATGCCCGAGGCCGGGGTTGGGCCTGATATCGAGCCCGGTCCCCCACCCGGTGTTGGTGACCAGTTCGCGGACCGGGAAGTTCCTGCTGGCATCAGGCAGTGATCCGCACCCCGGCTTTCCACCGGGACCGCCCTTGGCCGCGACCAGCGGCACGTTGTCCGGAAAGACGTACGGGTCGTTGCCCAACAACAGTGCGACGTCGAGTTGCAGCGTGCGCCCGTCGGCACCACCCCACGCCGAATAGCCGCCGTTGTCGAGATACCACTTGGTGCCCTGCAGGAAGCAGGTGTACTCGGGGTTGTATTTGAGGAGCAGGTTCGTGGTCGGTTCGAGGATGTTGACCGATGCGACGAGATTATCTCTGCTGTAGCCAAGCAGATTGGCGCCGGAATTGGCTACGCCAATGACGTTGAGCAGCAATTTATCCAGTTGATTTGAGTGATTCACGACGGTCGTGCTGGTCGTACTTGCGGCATTCAGAATCGTCAGGATGTCCTGGGCGGCGGCACTATAGGTGTCGCCGAAGGTCTTAAGGGCATGCCAGTCCCCCCGGATCGTTTCGCTGCGCTCGTTGAGCGCCGCCAGCACGTCGTTGAGGTCGGTGGTGGCTTTGCCTATCCGCTCCCCCTGGCCGCGTACGGCGTCGGCTACCGCGGTCAGCACCGCGTTGAGTTTGAGCGGATCGATCATGTTGAGCAGGTCGACGACGTTCTCGAAGACGGTGTTGATCTCCGTGCTGACGTTCTTCGAATGTAGGACGGCCCCGGCGGACAACCGTGCGCGACTCGGATTCTGCGGTATCACCAGGTCGACGAACTTGGCGCCGAACGCGGTGGTGGCGCTGATCTGGGCCTCGACATTGGCTGGGATGTAACGGATTTGATCGGGCTCGATCTCGAGCTTGAGGCGGGTCCCGTTCTTGTCGTCAGCGATCTGGTTGACCCGGCCCACCTGGACACCGCGCAGCATCACCTTGGCGCCGGTATCCATCACCAGCCCGGACCGGTCCGCGGTCAGCGTCACCGGTACGTAGGACCGCAGGGTGCCGCTGAAGGACATCGCCGTCGCGAGGACAACCACACCGATCGCCCCCAACAGAATCAGCGTCCACCACGCGTCGTGCAGACGGTGTTTTCCGGGCCCGCGACTCATGCCACTAGCTCGCCAGGTGGAAGTTAGGGGACTGGCCATAGATGGCCAGCGTCATGATGACGATCGCGATCGAGGCGAGAACCATCGAGGCGCGCACGGCGCGGCCGACGGCTTCGCCGACGCCGGCAGGCCCGCCGTGTGCGGTGTACCCGTAGTAGGTACACACCAGCATGATCATCAGCGAGACGACGACGACCTCGAACGACGACCACAGCACATCGGTCGGGCGCAGGAATGTGTTGAAGTAGTGGTCGTACACACCGGAGCCCTGCCCATAGACCGCCGTGGTCCCGATGCGGGCCGCGAGATAGGCCGTCATGAGCCCGACGCAAAACAGCGGGATCGCCACCACCACTCCCGCCAGTACCCGTGTGCTGGCCAGGTAGCTGACGCTGCGGATCCCGATCACCTCGAGCGCATCGATTTCCTCGTTGATCCGCATCGCACCCAGCTGGGCGGTGGCGCCGGCGCCGACGGTGGCGGCCAGTGCGACCATGACGGTTCCCGGCTGAATCTCGCGGGTGTTGAAGAACGCGGATGCGAAGCCGGTCAGGGCTTCCACACCCACGGAGGCGAACTGGTTGTAGCCCTGCACCGCGACGATTGCGCCGGTCGTCATCGCCAAGAACCCGACGATGACGACGGTACCGCCGATCACCGCGAGAGTCCCGACGCCCAAACCCATTTGCGCGATCACCCGCAGCAGCTCGCCTCGGTAGTGCATGACTGCGTCGGGGATCCCCGCGATGGTGCTGACATAGAATCGCACCTGCGAGCCCATTCGATTCCACTCGCCCGCAACAGATCTGGAAATGCGCTGTACGTTTGTTCTGCTCGGAACGCTGACCGTCATCGGTTCACCTCACGACACCATGAACGGCATACCGACGGCGGTGACGATGATGTTGATGACGAACAAGACGATGAAGGCAAACACCACGGTCTCGTTCACCGCCCGGCCGACGCCCGCCGGGCCCCCACCGACCGACATGCCCTTGTAACAGGCGATCAGCCCCGCCATCAGCCCGAACAAAGTCGCCTTGATCATCGAGATGATCACGTCGATCGTGTGGGTAAGGGTGGTCAGACCCGCCACCCACGCACCCGCCGAGACGTGCATCAGGAATACCGAACAGAAGAACGCGCCGATCAGGCCAGTCGCGGTCACCACCGAACTCAGGGCCAGGGAGACGGTGGTGGCTGCCAACACCCGCGGAACCGCCAGCGCTTGAATCGGGTTGATGCCCATCACACGCAGCGCGTCGAGTTCCTCGCGGATGGTGCGGGCGCCCAGGTCGGCACACATGGCGGTGGCCCCCGCGCCGGCTACGACCAATACCGTGACTATCGGGGCACTTTGGTCCACGGTGAAGATCGCGCAGCCGGTGCCGGAAAAATCTGCCGCGCCGATATCGGTCAGCAGGACATTGAAGAGAAAGCCCGAAATCACCGCCCACGGGATCGTCATCAACACCCCCGGCAGTGTCGACACCCGCGCCACAAACCAGCACTGATGGAGGTATTCACGCCACGCGAACGGTGGCCTGAAGATGGACACGAACGTCTCCACAGACATCACGAAGAAGTCGCCCATCGCGCGGACCGGCTTTGCTGCCTGACCCACCACCATCACCATCGCGGCGTACACCGCCTGGATTCGACGCCGTTTCGTCGGGTGGAGTTGCTCACGTGGCCCCCCGGACAGGTCGAAGTGGACGAGTGACATCCGCGAGGGTACGCGGAGGCGAGCCATCATGTCCATAGCCAATACGCATGGTTAGCGCTGAAATATCCGTATATAGCGAAGCAAGAGACCATTTATGCGTGATGATGTATTTTGTTAGTACCGCTGCAACGCCGGACGGGCGGCCGGGTGCCCGGCTGTCTAGGGCCCAGTTTCGAGACCCGCCTCCGGGCCGTGTCACGTTGGTCGAACGGGTCACTCCGGAACCAACTGCAGCGCACCCGACGGGCACAGGTTCACCGCGTTCCGCACCCGGCGCGCCAGGTCGGTGTCCGCAACCTCGTCGGAGACGAGCAGCACCACGCCGTCGTCGTCCTGATCGAAGAACTCCTCGGCGGTCATCACGCACATTCCGGCGGACATGCAGATCTCGCGGTCCGCAGCGACTTTCATGAGAAGGCCTGCAGGGTGAGCGCCGAGTTCATGAAATCCCGGAAGTGCAACCAACGGCCGTCGCGCAGCGTAATGATATGCGCGAACTCGGATTCCCATTCGTGCCCGGTGGCGAGCCGCCGGAAGCGTTGCCGGCCCCAGGTGGCGAGTTCGTCGCCTTGGGCGATGAACTTCCACTCCTCCATCTCGACGATCTCGATGTTCTCCCCGACTTTGGTGAAGAACATCGTCGCTTCATCGATGCCGTGGTAATCGCCTGCGTAAGGGATCGTCTCGGTGCCATAGTAGGTAATCCGCACCTCGGGATCGAGATACCTCAGCGCGATTGGCAGATCGCCGGCGGGGACCGCGGCGTAAATGGCCCTGGTGGCCGCGATATTGCGGGACTCGTTGGTGGTCATGAAAGGTGAAGGGGCAGACGGACATAGGCGTGGGTCAGCAGGCTGGCGGTCTGCTTGGTGCCGGGGTCGTCGGTAAGACCGATCGACTGGTAACGATCGAGCACGGCATTGAGCACCGCCATAACCTCCAGGCGGGCCAGCGAAGCGCCGAGGCAGAAGTGCCGCCCGTGAGCCTTGATCTGGCCCGTGGCGAGGCCGACGGTGAGGTTGTAGTCCCCGCGCCAGAACCGGTCTGCCACATCGGCGGGCATCGTCATCGTGATATCGGGTTTCAGATCGCTTGGGCCGCAGATGACTTGGAAGTCCTCGCGCAGCGCGACGGTCAGTTCGTAGGCGGGATCGGTATAGAAGACCCGCAGCACGATGTTGGCGGCGCGGAACTTGGGCCCGGACTGCGGGTGATCGCCCGCGTCGCGAAAGACGCCCCCGATGTATTTGTCGATCTCACTGCAATCGGTGAAGAAACTCATGATTGGCAATGCAATCACCGCGGCGATGCCAGGGTCAGACCCCAAAGGAGAAGTCTTGGTGCCCCGAACGGGGGAAGTGCCGTCGTGCAGCGGTCGGCCCCGACGCTCGGCCATTCCCGCCACACTTGGCATATGTCCATCACCGATATCGGATCTACTAGTGCGATATCGGGTGAATGACACTGCTATCGCTTATATATTCCAAATAATGTATCTTGGCGGTAATGCGCTGAGGAGGATCCGTTCGCATGACCGATACCAAGGAAGCCAGCGAGAAGCTCGTCCGAGACTTTCTCGGGTCCTGGCAGGGGCGCAGCTTGGACAGCATCTGCGCCGGTTTTGCCGACGACGCGGTCTACCACAATGTGCCTGTCGATCCGATCGAGGGCATCGACGGTGTCCGCGCGGTTTTCCAGGCGTTTCTGGACGCGTTCTCCGATGCCAAGCTGGACATCCTCAGCCTGGCCGCCGAGCCGGGTCTGGTGCTCGCCGAACGCATCGACTACTTCACGATGAACGACGGCCGCAAAGTCATACTCCCGGTGACCGGCGTGTTCGAGGTCAAGAACGGCAAGATCGCCCGCTTCAGCGACTACTTTGATCTCGCGGACTTCGAGCGGCAGAGCGGAATGAAGCTGTAGCCGATGCATCTGGCAGGATTGATAATTCGAACGCGCACGAAGGGGGTCGGAGTCGATGGAGACCGTCTCCCAGCCCGTTAGGCGCCGCCCGAAAGACCGAAAGCAGCAGATTCTGGACCAGGCCGTCGGGCTGTTCATCGAACGCGGCTTCCATTCGGTCAAGTTGGAGGACATCGCCGAGGCGGCGGGAGTCACCGCGCGCGCGTTGTATCGCCACTACGACAGCAAGCAGGCGTTGCTCGCCGAGGCGATCCGGACCGGTCAGGATCAGTATCAAATCGCGCGTCGCCTGACCGCCGGTGAGGCCGAGCCGTCACCCCGGCCGCTCAGCGCCGATCTGCCCGACCACATCGCCGCGGCCGTGGCATCGCGGTCCCTGACCGTGTTGTGGCAGCGCGAGGCCCGTTACCTCAACGAGGCCGACCGGGCACAGGTGCGTCGCCGGATCAACACGATCGTTGCCGGAATGCGCGACAACGTGGTCTTGGAGGTGCCCGGCCTGAGCCCGCTGCACGCGGAGCTGCGCGCGTGGGCGGTCGCGAGCACGCTGACCGGCCTAGGCAGGCACAACCTCACGCTTCCGGCCGATCAACTCAAAGAGCGCCTGTACCAAGCATGTATGGCTGCGGCCAAGACGCCTCCCGTCGCGGAGTTGACACCGCTAGAGGCCGCGCGGGACGAGGACGGGGTGCTGTTCTCGCGCTACGAGACCTTGCTCGCCGCCGGTGCGCGACTGTTCCGCGCGCAGGGATATCCGGCCGTCAGCACCAGTGAAATCGGCAAGGGCGCCGGGATCGCCGGTCCTGGCCTGTATCGGTCCTTCTCATCGAAACAGGCCATCTTGGATGCGCTCATCCGCCGCCTCGACGAGTGGCGGAGCCTCGAGTGTATCCGTGCTATCCACGCGAATTCTGAAGCAGCGCAACGTCTTCATAGTCTGGTGCAGGGGCACGTTCGGATCAGCCTGGATGCTCCCGACCTTGTTGCCGTTTCGATCACCGAAATCTCGTACGCCTCTGGCGAGGTGCGCGACGGATATCTGAGAAATCAGGCCGACCGCGAAACCGTCTGGATCGAGCTGATCGCCGAGCTGGTCCCCGAGACCACCCTCGTCGAGGGGCGGCTGCTGGTGGCGGCGGCGATCAGCTTTATCGAAGACGTCGCTCGCACATGGCATCTCACGCGATACGTCGGAGTCGCGGACGAACTCACCGCGATTGCCTTATCCATCCTGACCAGCCGGTCCTGAATCGCGACGGTTCACCACAGCGCGGCGATGGTTCCGCCGTCGGCGATCTGCGTGGTTCCGGTGATCATCGATGCATCATCGGACAACAGGAACGCCACGATGCTGGCCATCTCCTCGGGTGCGGCCATCCGCCCCTGCAAGCGGGAAATCAGCTCGCGCGCGCCGCCGTCTCCGAGTGTCTCGTCGAACATCGTCATCGCGATCTGCTGCATCGGGGTATCAACGAATGCCGGCAACAGCGCGTTGGCGCGGATATTGGACGCACGGAGTTCCGCGGCGGTGACGCGGCTGAGGTGGCTGATGCCGGCCTTGGACACACCGTACGCCGCGCTGCCGCCCACGCCGATGTGGCCGGCAAGCGAGGACATGTTGACGATGGCTCCCCCGCCCCGCTGGACCATTCGCGGCGCCGCATGTTTGGTGCACAGCCAGGCGCCGCGCAGGTTGATCGCGATGACACGATCGAAATCTTCGACCCGCGTCTCGATCAGGGGGGCGAAATGAACGACACCGGCATTGGCGACTAGCTTGTCCACGCCGCCGAACGATTCGACGCAGGCGTCGACCATGCCGCTGACCTGTTGCTCGTCGCTGACATCGACCTGATAACCGATTGCGCCAGAACCGATCTTGGTCGCGGCGGTATCGGCGGCGCCGCCATCGATGTCCGCGCACAGCACGCCACACCCCTCGGCGACGAGTCGCTGCGCCACCGCGAGTCCGATGCCGGCTCCCGCGCCGGTGACGATCGCGGCCTTACCGGCCAGGTCTGAATGGCTCAACCCGCCGCCGCCAACGTATGAGTTCCGATGCCGTCCTCACGAATCGCCCCGAACATCACAAGGCCAAATCCTGGCATGTCGTCGGAGAGTTTTAGGGCGTACAACCCGAGATCGCGCAAGATCCACGCGACGGTCTCTGGCATCGGGTCACCATGGGCGGCGTCGTGCCGGGCGAACAGGCCACAGGCCCCCGGCCGTCCGGATGGACGCAGGTACACAACCACACCGCTCCCCTGGGCGGACATCCGCGCCAGCGCGCCATTGAGTTCCTGGCCGCATCCGCACACCTTCGAGCCGAACACATCTCCGGTCAGGCACTCGACGTGAACATGAAGCGGCACAGGCACTCCGGGGCCGGCCGAGCCGATGATCATCGCCAGATGCTCGCCACTGTCGTGTGCGTCGCGGAAGCCGATAACCCGCGAATCGCCCGCCCAGGTGGGCAGGATGGTTTGCGTCAGCCGAATCACCTGAGGTTCGGTCCGGCGCCGGTACGCCACCAGCT
The DNA here is from genome assembly GCF_036409155.1 of Mycobacterium sp. 050128. Lineage (NCBI taxonomy): Bacteria > Bacillati > Actinomycetota > Actinomycetes > Mycobacteriales > Mycobacteriaceae > Mycobacterium > Mycobacterium sp. 050128. Next base: position 94,069 of record NZ_JAZGLW010000002.1, read on the forward strand.
CACCGATCGAGACGATCGGCAGCCCATGTTCGACGGCAAATTCGGTCAGCTCGACGCCGGACGCCATCAGCGCGGGATGGCGCCGCGAGACGATTTCACACAGCGCGGCAGCGCGCCGCCGGCCCGCCAAGCTCGCGAGGTCGACGGCTGCCTCGGCGGGCCGGGGCCGGACGAGAACCCCGTCCGTGCCGGCTTCCAGGGGGACCACGTGTCCCGGACGTAGGAAATCCGAAGCCTCGGATACACCGGATGCCAGCGCGGCGATGGTGCGCGCACGATCGCTTGCCGAGATTCCCGTGCCCGTCCCGCGAACGTCCACTGACACGCAGAGCGCTGTGCTCCGGTGGCACATCGGCGGGAGGTTCAGCCGCTCGCATTCGGAACCCGGCAGTGCGACGCGCACATACCCGGAGGTATGGCGAATCATGAAGGCCAGCAGCGCAGGGGTTGCGGCGTCGGCGGCGAAGACAAGGTAGCCGTCGCCGCCCGAATCATCGTTGACGACAACGGGTTGGCCGGTCGCCATCGCGGTGATCGCGCGTAGCACCCGCACATCGGTGGTTTTCATCGAGAATCCACCTACCTACTTACTCAGCCCGCCAAGGAAATCGAGCAGCAACCGGTTGGTCTCCTCCGGCGCCTCCTGCTGAATCCAGTGCCCGACATCGGCAATCATGTGGGTCCCACGATAATTCGGCATCACTTCGGGTGCGCGGTCGACGGCCTCGGCGCCCCAGGTGGTGCCGACGTCGTACTGGCCACCGACGAACAACGCGGGCGGCGTCAGCGGCTCACCTTCCTGATCGGCCAGGTCGTGCCAGTCGTTGTCGATGTTGTGATAGAAGCTCAGCGGGCCACCGAAGCCCGAACGCTCGAACTCGCCCGCGTAGAAGTCGACATCGGCGTCGGTGAGCCAATCCGGCATCGATTCCGGGTAGATGAAGGCGTCCTTGAGCCGTGCGCCTTCGGCCATGCAGAGCGGGCCGGCGCGGATCACGTCGATGGGATCCATCGATGCCAGGTCGACGCCCGCGTCGACCGCTGCTTTGGTGGCCGCGATCATCCCTTCGCCGGAGACCGTATAGGTCAGCCCGATCAGCCAGCCTCGCACATCCTCTTCGATCTCGGCGATGATCCCGTCCTGCGCGGAGAAGTAGTCCTGGTACCAAACCCGGCCTTCGCCCGCGAGCTCCACGTGATAGTCATTGGGACGGTGCTCACCGAAGGGGCTGCCCGGCAAGCCAATCACGCCGCGACCCGCGAACGGAACGCTGATCCCGACCACGCCGGCGCACCTGTCCGGATGCAACCAGGCGAACGTCCACGCGACGGGCGCACCCCAGTCATGACCTATCACGATGGCTTTGTCGGCACCGTAAGCGTCGACGACGCCGAGCACGTCGCCGACCAATTCCTTGATGCGGTAGGCCGATTGCACGCGGTACTTCGACGAACGTCCGTAGCCGCGCTGATCGATTGCCACCACCCGGTACCCCGCGGCGGCCAGTGCGGGAATCTGATGACGCCACGAGTACCAGGACTCCGGAAAACCGTGCAGCAACAGCACCAGCGGACCCTGGCCGTCTTCGACAGCATGAATCCGGGTGCCTCGGCAGTCCAAGAAACGGTGAACCTGCGACATCTTCGCCTTTCTTGTCGAGGATCTATCGGGTGTGGCCCGGTGCCGAACTACCTACGGCTACGAGCGAGTTTGCGGCATCGATTGCTGGTACGGTGCGATTTTCGTAGTTGCGTGCGATCAGCGTCTTCTGCCCCGACAACCGCGTCCGCGCCCACTTGCCGATGACCCGACTCGCCATCCGGGGTGTCATCAGCGCCAGCGGGGGCTTGACAAGATGCAGGACGGCCAAGAATTCGCGGTACGCGTCGAGATCGTCGTGCACCAATTCCGTCAGACGATCCATATACCAGGTGAGGATGCGGAAATAGAACGGACGCTTCTTGTCGACGTCTTTCATCCAGTCGAAGCGCAGATTCTGTTCGCGGATCACGAACCAGGCGGTGTGGGCCATCTTCGCGATCGACTTGTAGTAGCGGCGCGGCAGGTCTTGGTGTCCCGCGCCGTATTTGGCCAGCAGCAGCTGCATTTCCCGAACTTCCTTTAGCGCCAAGCTCATACCTAAGCCGGATACCGGATCGGCGCTGGTGTAGGCGTCCCCGACGGCAAGCAGCGCGCGCGGCAGGTGGCGCTTCTTCTCGTAGTGCAACCAGAGCATGTTCGGATAGCGGAAGTTGTATATCGCAGAAGCCGGTTCCAACCCGTCGATGTTTTCGCCCACCACCGGCGAGGGCATCAGATCGGCGAATTCGCGGAACTCCCGGGCGGTGCGCGGCGGCGAGTAACAGTTGTAGGCGACCAGGGATGTCGAAAGGATCGTGCGCGAGCTGTCGGTGTAGTACTGCGCGGCGTAGGTGTCCTCGAAGGGACGATACGCGTAGCAGATCACCATGACCTTGTCCTGCCATTGCCGCTCCGGCGGAACGCGGTGCTGCATCGTCGAATAGAAGCAGTTGATGATGTCTTGTTCGACCTCGGGCGCTCCGACGCCGATGCGATCCAAGAATTCCGGCACGCGGGTGTTCTTGCCCGATGCGTCGACGACGAATTCGGCCGGCACCACCTCGAATTCACCGTCTTTACTGATGGCAACTCCGACGATGGCGTTGTTCGCGCGGTCGAATACGAGGTCGTCCACCTCCGACTCGTAGCGGAAGTCGATCTTCGGCTCGCCGTCGAGGCGGCGTCGTACGCACCACTCTAGCAACGGCCTTCCGGCACAGACGATCTCAATGTCACTGGTGCCGGGCTTCTTCCAGCTTCCGCCCAACCGGATTCGGTACTGGGCTGCCATGTCAACCTTGAACGCGCCCTCACGCACCATGTCGTCGACGATGCCGGGAAAGAAGCGCTCCAACTCGATCTGACCGGCGGTCAGCAAGTGGTGCAGGTGCCAGCCCTGTGCCGCGCCCGGCCTGCCCTCTCGCCGACGGTGCGGATCGTCGGCTTCCAGAACGATGACCCGATCAAAGGTCTCACTGAGTACCTTCGCGGCGGCTATGCCCGCGATGCTGCCGCCGATGACTACCGCGGTCCCGCGGCCGCGCCGGCGGACCTCGGCAATGTCGATGCTTGTCGGGTCGAGGTGGACCGGATTGCGCCGCCGCGCTGCCCCACTAGGGACGAACTTTTCGTAGTAGAGCCCCACACGATGGAAACCGTTGTTGTCCAACCATGTTCGGGTTGTTTCGACCATCGGAGCCGGTCCGCACAAATAGACGTCGGCGTCGCCTCCGGACAGCATCCGCTCGTCCAGGAGATCCGTGACCAGGCCGATCGGCCCATGCCATTCGGGGCTCGGGCGCGCGACGATGACGTGCACTTCGACCGCCGTCACCCGGTCTCGCAGCGCCTTGAGTTCGTCGAGCTTGCACAGGTCTTCGCTGGACGTCACTCCGTAGAGCAGATAGACGGGGTGGGCCGTATCGGCGCTCAGGCTCTCGGCCATCGCCAGGATCGCCGACAAACCCGTGCCGCCGGCGACCAGGATCACCGGCCGGACCACGGGGCGCAGACCGAAGCTGCCCTTGCTGCACCGCAGCGCGATACGGTCACCGGGCTTCGCGCGATCGCGCAGGTAGTTCGACATCACCCCGTCCGGCAGCAGCCGGATGATGAATTCGAGCTGACCGCTGCCGTCGGCGGGATGTGCGTAGGAGTAGTTGCGCCACGTGTTGGTGCCGGGCACCCGCAGTTGGGCGAACTGACCCGCCTGGTAGTCGAGTGCGCCCGTCCTGGACGAGACCTGCACCCGCAACACGGCGGTGCTGGGTGACAGCAAGTCGACCGCGGTCACCACTGCGTCACACGCGACCAGGCGCGCCGCGTTGTCGTCGGCCGGATACTGCAGTTCGATCCGGCAATCTGAAGTGGCAAAAGTCTGACAGGTCAGAATCTTTCGTGCATCGCGCTCCACATCGGAAAGACCCTCGGTGCGGCCCATCTCGTACTGGCCCCAGGCGCAGCTGGCCACACACGTGCCACAGATTCCGCTTTGGCATTCGCTGACGATCGCTACGCCGTGTTCTTCGGCGGCGTCAAGGACCGTCTGGTCCTCCCGCACCGGCATCGTCTTGTGTGTTCCGTCCGAGTACCCGACGGTTACTTCGCGATCCGCCATTGCTTTGCTCTCTTTCGGCCGGCGACCGCTAGACGATCGCGGCGAGGGGTTTCTTGGCGATGCGGGCGTTGAGTTTGGGCATGACTTCTTCAGCCAGCAGCCTCAGGGACTCTTTCCAGGGGCCCGGGTTCTCGACATAGTCGAATCCGAGTACCAGGAGGTGCCCGAACCCGCCCACCTGGTCATAGGTGGCCTCGAGTTTGTCGACCACCGTCTCCACGGAGCCGACCACGAAGGTGTTCTCGGCGAGGTATTCCGGCGTCACGTCCTCGTCGGGCACCGACGGGTTGTGTTTGTAGAACTTGGTCATGCCGAACATGCGGAATGTCGGCAGCACGTATTCGCGCATGTTGCGCCCCATCGTGCCGTCGACGGCGTAGCGGAAGGCCTGCTCGTCGGTCTCGGCGACGAAAACCTCACGGACCAAGCGCCAATCACGGCGATCTGGAGTCCGGCCACTGCGCGCCGCGCCTTCTAGCACTGCGTCCCAATGTGTCGCGACGTATTCGGTGTTGAGGTCGAGACTCATCGGTAGGTAGCCGCGCTCGCCGGCAAGCTTGAGTGTCTCGGAGCCCGCGCTGAACCCGGTAACCCCGATCGGGGGATGCGGCTTCTGGAAGGGCTTGATATGACGCTTCATCAGGCCCTCGAACATCGGGGCGATGCCGTTGGCGTTCCAGTACTTTCCGCGGTGTTCCCAGGGCTGGTCTTCGGTCCAGATGCGCAACATGATTTCGAGCGCTTCACGAGTCATCTCGCGATGCTCACCGTTCTTGCCATCGACGTCATACAGTGCCCAGTCGCCCGGAATTCCACTTGCTCCGACGCCCAACATGAATCGGCCCTGAGCGAGATGATCGAAATAGGCCACCCGATGGGCCAATTCGACCGGGTGGTGATACGGCAGCAGGTGTGCGCCGGGCGCGAGCTTGATGGACTTCGTCCGCAGCAGTGCCTGCGCCAACAGCAGGTCGGGGGCGCAGATCGGCTCCCAGGGCACCGTGAAGTGTTCGCCGACCCACGCTTCGACGTACCCGAGTTGATCGGCCAGCTCGATCATGTCGAGGTCCCATTGGGTGGCGTCGTACAGCGAGCGCTCCGGTGGGTGGGCCGGCATCAGGAATATTCCGATCTCCATGGGTCAACCCTTCTCGATTCTCGTGGGCCGCGAAGCTGGTGCTCTAGGTATACCACAGTACTAGCAAGATACTTCGCTACTTACAAGAGCCAATTTGCTTGGGACTTTACCCAGAAGACGCTCAGATATGCGCGTATTGACTATGGACATCTTGAGGGCGTGCCGCGTAACCTCGCACAGGTCACCCGTTCAGGGGGAAGTAGGCAGTAAAAGGAGCCGCCATGAACGTCAACGGACTCCATCCGGTCGATCGCCGGAAGAGTTCCGAGTCGCAATTCGACTTCATCGGATATGAGACGCTGGACGAGGGTCGAATCGCGGCGATCACCCTGAATCGCCCGAAACAGCGAAACGCGCAGACGCGCGGAATGCTGGTCGAGTTGGGGGCCGCCTTCGAGCTCGCCGAGGCTGACGACACGGTCCGGGTCGTGATCCTGCGGGGAGCGGGCCCCGCCTTCTCCGCCGGCCACGATCTCGGATCCGCTGACGATGTCCGTGAACGCGCACCGGGCCCGGGTCAACACCCCAGCTACCAATGCAACGGAGGAACGTTTGGCGGGGTGGAGTCGCGCAATCGTCAGGAGTGGCACTACTACTTCGAAAATACGAAGCGGTGGCGGAATCTCCGCAAGATCACCATCGCGCAGGTCCACGGCACGGTGCTGTCCGCGGGCCTGATGTTGGCCTGGTGCTGCGATCTGATCGTCGCAAGTGAGGACGCCGTGTTCGCCGACGTCGTCGGCACGCGCCTGGGCATGTGTGGCGTCGAGTATTTCGGCCACCCGTGGGAGTTTGGGCCGCGCAAGTCGAAGGAGCTGCTGCTCACTGGCGACTGCATCGGTGCCGACGAAGCGCACTCGCTGGGAATGGTCAGCAAGGTTTTTGCGACAAGCGAATTAAGCACCAACACAATCGAATTCGCCCGCCGCATCGCAAGGGTCCCCACCGTGGCCGCACTGCTGATCAAGGAATCGGTGAACCAGACGGTCGATGCCATGGGATTCACCACCGCACTCGACGGCTGCTTCAAGATCCACCAGCTCAATCACGCCCACTGGGGTGAAGTCACTGGCGGGAAGCTGTCGTACGGAACGGTCGAGTACGGACTCGACGACTGGCGTGCCGCGCCGGAGATCCTGCCCGCATCCAAACAACGGCCGTGATCCAGGCCCGCAATGGACATCACTTACCCGCCCGAAGCCGAAGCATTCCGGTACCAGATTCGTGCATTCCTGGCTGAACACCTCCCGGCCGGCTGGTCGGGAGCCGGCGCGTTGTCGCCGGCCGAGCGCGAGGCATTCGAGTTGCGCTGGCGGCGCGCGCTTTCGGCCAGCGGCCTGGTTGCCGTGTCCTGGCCGCCGGAATACGGCGGGGGCGGTCTGTCGCCCATCGAACAGGTGGTGCTCGCCGAAGAGTTTGCCCGGGTCGGCGCGCCCGAGCGGGCCGAAAACGACCTGCTGGGTATTGATTTACTGGGCAATACACTGATCGCGTTGGGATCCGAGGCGCAAAAGCAGCATTTTCTGCCACGCATCCTCAGCGGCGAAGATCGCTGGTGCCAGGGATTCTCGGAGCCCGACGCCGGCTCGGATCTGGCATCGGTTCGGACCCGAGCCGTGCTCGACGGCGATCAGTGGTTGATCAACGGTCAGAAGATCTGGACGTCGGCCGGTCTCACCGCCAACTGGATCTTCGTGTTGGTGCGGACGAATCCCGACGTGCCCAAGCACAAAGGGCTCTCCTTCTTGCTGGTGCCGATGGAACAAACCGGCGTCGAGGTTCGCCCGATCGTCAACGCGGCGGGACACTCGTCGTTCAGCGAAGTCTTCTTCACCGATGCCCGCACCGGATCCGCCAACGTAGTGGGCGGGGTGGGTAACGGATGGCCAACCGCGATGACGGCGCTCGGGTTTGAACGCAGTTCGCAACTCACCACCGCGGCCATCGATTTTGGTCGCGACTTCGAGCGGCTGTGCGCACTTGCGCGCGAACGTGGAATGAACACCGACCCGCATATTCGAGATGAGTTGGCGTGGTGCCTTTCCCGGATTCAGATCATGCGCTACCGCGGTTACCGTGGCCTCACTTTGTCGCTGAACGGGCGGTTGCCCGGTGCCGAGGCCGCGATCACCAAAGTCATTTGGAGCGAATACTTCCGGCGCTACACCGATCTCGCCGCCGAAATCCTGGAACTGGACGCGCTCGGCCCGGTCGGGCCCGGAAACGGTGGGGCGCGCCTGGTCCCGGAGGCGGGCACGCCCAACTCCCCCGCCTGCTGGATGGATGAGCTGCTCTATTCTCGGGCCGCCACGATCTATGCCGGCAGTTCGCAAATACAACGCAATCTGATCGGCGAGCAACTACTCGGGCTCCCGAAGGAACCACGTCCGGAAGCCAGGCAAGGCTGAAACCTCAATGGACTTTCGCTACAGCGCCGAACAAGACGACTTCTGCGCGTCGCTGCGTGGCTTCCTTCGCGAGCACACCCGCATCCGAGAAGCGACCCACGACGGCCGGCTCTGGAAACGGCTGTGCACCGAGCTGGAGCTGCCGGCGCTGCACACACCGCTCGAATATGGCGGCACCGGCGCCACCGTCGTCGAAACCGCCATCGCGTTCGGTGAATTGGGACGCACGCTGACTCCGGTTCCTTTCGCCGCTACGACGTTCGCGATCGAGGCGATTCTCCGGCTGGGTGATGACGAGCAACGCAAACGCCTGCTGCCCGGCCTGCTTTCCGGCGATCAGATCGGCGCGTTCGCGGCCGGCGGCCACCGGGTGACCGACGCGTCGGCGGCGACGGTACGCGCGCAGCGCCAGGGCAGTCGGGTCGTGCTCACCGGCGAGTGCACCCCGGTATTGCACGGCGGGCTCGCCACTCTTTTTGTGGTGCCGGCGTTGGCCGATGACGGTGTGCGTCTGCATGTCGTCAGCGCGGACTCGCCCGGGGTCGCGGTCGTCGGCCTGCCCTCCTTCGACATCACCCGCCCCGTCGCGACGCTGCAGCTGGTGCAGGCTCCGGCCGATACCTTGTCGGCGGGCTCCACCGACGACGTCGAACGGGTGCTGGACGTGGCGCGGGTGCTGCTGGCCGCCGAGATGCTCGGCGGCGCCGAGGCGTGTCTCGAGCTTGCGGTCGGATATGCCCGCAGTCGAGAGCAATTCGACCGTCCCATCGGGTCGTTTCAGGCGGTCAAACACGCGTGCGCCGAGATGCTGATCGAGATCGATGCGACCCGCGCGGCGGTGATGTTCGCCGCGATGAGCGCTGCCCTCGGAAATGAGCTGCAGGTCGCCGCGCCGCTGGTGAAGGCCCAGGCCGCGGATACCTATGTGTTGTGCGCCGGAACCGCCATCCAAGTCCACGGCGGCATCGCCTTCACGTGGGAACACGATCTGCACCTGTACTTCCGCCGGGCCAAGAGCACCGAGGCACTGTTCGGCAGCAGCACCCGGAACCGGGCGCTGCTGGCCGACCGTGCGGGCCTGTAGGAATCCGTGGCTGACACCGGCATCACGCTCAGCGACGTGCTGGCTCGCCACGCACGGGTGCGGCCCGACAACCTCGCGCTGGTCGATGCGCGCCGGCGGTGTACGTTCGCGCAACTCGACGATCGGACGACCCGGCTGGCGAATGTGTTGTCGGCGAACGGGGTTGCGCCGGGCGACCGCGTCGCCGTGGTCGGCTTGAATTGTCTTGAGCTAGTGGAAGTCTGGCTTGCAACGCTGCGCCTGGGCGCCGTGGCAGTGCCGGTCAACTTCCGTCTGGTCGCTGACGAGATCGCGTATGTGCTCGCCGACAGTGGCTCCGTCGTGGTGGTCGTGGACTCGGCGTGCGCACCGGCCGTCGCGCGGGCGCACACCAACGCACCGTCGGTGCAGACCGTTCTGACGATCGGCGACCACCTGGACGACCTGGTCGCTGCGGCAGAGGGCCGTGCGGTCGAAGTCGCAGTCGCGGACGAGGCGTCCGCGTTCATCATGTACACCTCGGGTACGACGGGTTTTCCGAAGGGCGCGGTGATCAGCCACCGCAATCTGTACTTGCACGCGGTGAGTGTGATCGCCACCCTGGGTCTCGGTGCGGACGACAACTGCTGGATGGCGCATGCGCCGCTGTTCCATGTCGCCGGAGTCTCGGGGATGTTGCCGACGTTCCTGACCGGCGGCACCGTCGTCGTCCCGCCATCGGGCGGCTTCGACCCCGAGGCCACCATGCGGATGATCGCCGCCGAGCGAGTCACGTCGTGCTGGATGACGCCGGCCCAATGGCAGCTCGTGTGTGCGCTGCCCGACCTTCGGTCCTGCGACCTCGACCGGCTGCGTCGGGTGTGGTGGGGCGCGGCGCCCGCGTCAACCACATTGCTGCGCACCATGTTCGAGACCTTTCCGCGCGCCGAGGTGATCGCCGCATTCGGTCAGACCGAGTGCAGCCCGATCACGTGCCTGCTGCGCGGCGACGACGCGATCCGCAAGATCGGATCGGTGGGCACCCCGATGCTGGGCGTCGAGGTCCGCATCGTCGACGACGAGATGAACGACGTTGCGCGGGGCGAAGTCGGCGAGATCGTGTACCTCGGGCCGCTTCTGATGAAGGAGTACTGGAACCGGCCGATCGAGACCGCCGAGGCCTTTCGGGGCGGTTGGTTTCATTCCGGCGATCTGGTCCGCCAGGACGGCGAGGGCTACATTTATGTCGTCGACCGCAGGAAAGACATGATCATCTCGGGCGGAGAGAACATCTACAGCGCCGAGGTGGAGAACGTCGTGGCAGCGCACGACAAGGTCGCCGAGGTCGCGGTCATCGGAGCGCCCGACCCGAAATGGGGCGAGATCCCGATCGCAGTGATCGTCCCGCGCGACCCCGCGAATCCGCCGACCGACGACGAAATCGAGACGCACTGCCGCGTGCACCTTGCTGCCTACAAACGGCCGCGCCGGCTCGTGGTTGTGGAAGCCTTGCCGCGCAACGCCAACGGCAAGGTGCTCAAGAACGAGCTGCGACTCCGGTACAGCGCCGCGGATTCCTACGACGCCGGTCCGGTCGACACTCCCCTGCTCGAAGAGACGATCGGGGCGAACTTCGAGCGCACCGTGCGCAGCTATCCGGACTCCGAGGCGCTTGTCGACGTGGCCGGCGGGCGGCGGTGGACCTATGCCGAGCTCAACGCCGAGATCGATTGTGTGGCCCGCGCATTGATGGCGGCCGGCATTCAGACCGGGGACAGGGTAGGAATTTGGTCGCCCAACTGCCCGGAATGGACCATCCTTCAGTACGCCACGGCAAAGGTCGGCGCGATCCTCGTCTCGGTCAACCCCGCGTACCGCACGTACGAGTTGTCGCATGTGCTGCGCGATTCGGGGACTCGGCTGCTGGTGTCCGCGACGACGTTCAAAACGTCCGACTATTGGATCATGATCGCCGATATACGCGCCGAGCTCCCCGAATTGTCGGATGTCGTGTTCCTGGGCACCGAGGACTGGGAGCGGCTGCGACTGCGAGCCGATGCGGTAACCGGCGACCAATTGCGTTGCCGGCTGGCCGGACTGAAACCCTGGGATCCGATCAACATCCAATACACCTCGGGCACAACGGGTTCCCCCAAGGGGGCGGTCCTGTCGCACCGCAACATCCTCAACAACGGGTACTACGTCACCGAATGCATTGGGCTTCGACCCGGGGACCGGCTGTGCATCCCGGTGCCCTTCTACCACTGCTTCGGCATGGTGATGGGCAATCTGGGCTGCACCACGCACGCGGCCACCATGGTGATTCCGGCGCCCGGGTTCGATCCCGCCGCGACGCTGGAAGCGATCGAAACCGAGCGCTGCACGGGACTCTACGGCGTGCCCACGATGTTCATCGCGATCCTCGGCCACCCCGACCTTGGCCGCCGCGACGTGTCGTCATTGCGGACCGGCATCATGGCCGGCGCGACGTGCCCGGTCGAGGTGATGCGGCGCTGCGTCGACGAACTGCACCTGTCGGAGCTGTCGATCGCCTACGGAATGACCGAGACGTCCCCGGTGTCCTGTCAGACCCGGATCGACGACGACCTCGCCCACCGAACGGAAACCGTCGGCCGCGTTCATCCGCACGTCGAGATCAAGGTCATCGACGCGAGCAGCGGCGAGATCGTCAAGCGGGGTCAGCCCGGCGAGCTGTGCACTCGCGGCTACTCGGTGATGCTCGGCTACTGGCACGATGACGGCAAAACCCGCGAGGTGATCAATCGCGACGGCTGGATGCACACCGGCGATCTCGCGGTGATGGCCGACGACGGCTACTGCGCGATCGTCGGGCGCATCAAAGACGTCGTCATCCGCGGCGGGGAGAACGTGTATCCGCGCGAGATCGAGGACTTCCTGCACACCCACCCCGACGTCGATGACGCGCAAGTCGTCGGTGTTCCCGACGCCAAGTACGGCGAGGAGATCTGTGCCTGGATCAAGATGCGGCCAGACCGCCCACCGTTAGATGCCGAAGCCCTACGGGCCTTCTGCGCCGGGAAACTCGCGCACTACAAGATCCCCCGCTACATCCACATCGTCGACGAGTTCCCGATGACCGTCACCGGGAAGGTTCGCAAGGTCGATATGCGGGCCGAAACGGTCCGGCTACTGGGACTATGACCCGAGACTAGGCGCCCAGCGCTGCCAGTGCCGCGTCGTAATCGGGCTCCTCGGCGATCTCGGGCACCAGTTGTGCGTAGGCAACGTTGCCGTCGGCGCCGATCACCACGACGGCCCGGCCGAGCAGCCCGGCCATCGGACCGTCGGCGATCGTGATGCCGTAGTCCTCGCCGAAGCTGTCGCGGAACGCCGAGGCCGTGGTGACGTTCTCGATGCCTTCTGCGCCGCAGAACCGCTTCTGCGCGAACGGCAGATCCTTGGACACGTTCACCACGGTTGCACCGCCGCCGGCGGCACGCTCGTTGAATTTCCGCACGCTGGTCGCACACACCGGGGTGTCGACCGACGGAAAGATGTTCAGCAGCACGGACTTACCGCTGAACTGGTCGCTGCTGACCACACCCAGATCGGCGCCGGTTAAATTGAAGGCGGGAGCTTTGGATCCGACGGCAGGAAGCTCGCCGACAGTGTTGATCGCGTTTCCTCGCAGGGTTATCTGTGCCATGGGCACAGTCTGCCAAGGCCGCTTGAGCGACCCGGGATCAGGTCCGGCTCGGAGTCGATGTCCTGATTCGTGGGGTACTAGGCCTAGACGACATACCCTGGTTGGGCCAACACTGAATCCATGGTTCGCAAGGTCGTTATCGTCGGCTTTCCGGGTGTGCAGGCACTCGATGTCGTCGGGCCCTACGACGTGTTCACCGGCGCAGCGCTGCTGACCGACGGCGGATACGACGTCGTCTTGGCCTCGGTGCCGGGCCGGCCGATCACCACCCCGACCGGCCTCGCGTTCGTCGGCGCCCCGCTGCCCGATCCGGACGACCAGATCGACACGGTCGTGCTGCCCGGCGGTGGCGGCGTCGACGCCGCTCGGCACGACGCGGACCTGGTGACCTGGATCAAAGCCGCCGCGGGCAGCGCGCGCCGCGTCGTCACCGTCTGCACGGGCGCCTTTCTCGCCGCCGAGGCCGGGCTGCTGGACGGCTGCCGCGCCACCACCCACTGGGCCTTCGCCGAGCGGCTGGCCGGAGAGTTCCCCGACGTCGAGGTCGATCCCGATCCGATCTTCGTGCGGAGCTCCGAGGTGGTGTGGACGGCCGCGGGTGTCGCCGCGGGCATCGATCTCGCGCTGTCCCTGGTCGAGGACGACCACGGAACCGAGACCGCGCAGACCGTCGCCCGCTGGATGGTGCTGTATCTGCGCCGCCCCGGCGGGCAGACGCAATTCGCGGCGCCGGTATGGGTGCCGCGCGCCAAACGCGTCTGCATCCGCGAGGTGCAGGAGGCCATCGAGGCGCAGCCGGGAGCCGCGCACAGCATCGGTGATCTGGCTCGCCGGGCAACGATGAGTCCGCGGCATTTCACTCGGGTGTTCACCGATGAGGTCGGCGAGGCGCCCGGTCACTACGTCGAACGGGTCCGCACTGAAGCCGCCCGCCGGCAGTTGGAAGAAACCGACGACACCGTTGTCGCGATCGCGGCCCGATGCGGCTTCGGCACCGCAGAAACCATGCGGCGCAACTTCATTCGTCGTATCGGTGTTTCTCCGGACCAGTACCGCAAGACGTTTGCCTAAGTTGATTGCTGATCAGAGAGGACCGCACCGATGACCCAGATCGCCTTCGTGGCTTACCCCGGATTCACCGCGCTGGACATGATCGGACCGTACGAAGTGCTGCGCAATCTGCCCGGCGCCGAGGTGCGGTTCGTCTGGCACGAGTCCGGGCCGATCACCGCGGACTCCGGCGTACTGGTCATCGGCGCCACGCATTCACTGGCCGAAACCCCCTCGCCCGACGTCATTCTCGTGCCCGGCGGACCGTCGACTCCGGTGCATGCCCGCGACGAGGTGCTGCTGGACTGGCTGCGTTCGGCGCATCGAAACGCGAGCTGGACGGCGTCGGTGTGCTCGGGCTCGGTGATCCTGGCCGCGGCCGGCCTGCTCGAGAGCCGCCGGGCGACGTCACATTGGCTGGCGATCCCGATGCTGAAGGGATTCGGCGCGATCCCGGTCAGCGACGAGCGGGTCGTGCGCCAGGACAACGTCATCACCAGTGCCGGCGTGTCCGCGGGACTGGACCTCGCGTTCCGGCTGGCCGCTGAGATCGGGGGCGAGGGCCGCGCCAAGGCGATCCAGCTCGCGATCGAATACGACCCGCAGCCACCGTTCGACTCCGGTCACATGTCGAAGGCGTCGGCAACCACGAAAGCCGCTGCCACCGCACTGCTCTCGAAGGACAGCGCCAAGCCGGCCAACCTCAAGGCGACGACGATGATCGCCTGGGATCAGGCACTGTCGGCGGTCCGGTCACGGCGCCGCAAGCGACAGCCGGACCTCGCCGCGGTTTCTCCGAAGGCTTAGTGCGCGTTGGGTTGCAGGAACTCGGTGGACGCGAACTGCCCGCCCGCTTCCATCCACGCCGCGACGGCCCCCGGCGCGTCGCGGTTGGGGTTGTAGATGTCTTCCTCGCTGGAGAACAGGCCGTTGCCGGCGTAGACCAGTCGAGTCCAGTTCGGGAACCAGAACGGTTCCCCGTTCGGGTCGGTCGGGTGGTCGAGCAGGTTCTTGATCATGATGACGACGGCGTCATTCTCCTCATCGTAGGCAATCCAGTCGCTGGGAAAGCGCATGTGCGGGAACGGCGCCATGACGGCGACGATCCATTCCCGGACCGCCTCGCGGCCGTGAAAGACGCCGTAGTGGTGTTCGATGTAGACAACGTCCTCAGTGAACAAATCCGCAAAAGGTGCCCAGTCGCCGGAGGCGCTGCACTCTTCGGCCACGGTTGTGTAGTGCTCGACGGCTTGCTCGATTTCGGCTCTGCTGAAGTTGCCCATAGCGGACACACTAGAACGTGTTCTGGTTTTACGGGGCCCGTCCGGATAGGGATATCGCATGAGCGTGTTGGAGTTGTTTGACTTGCGCGGCAGGACGGCTCTGGTGACCGGAGCGTCCACCGGTATCGGCAAAAAGGTGGCCGAGGCCTATCTGCAAGCCGGTGCACAAGTGGCCATTGCGGCACGCCATACCGAGGTCTTGGCGGAGGTCGCCGCCGAGCTCGCTGCGGCCGGTGACAAGGTCGTGCCGATCACCTGTGACGTGACCCAACCCGATCAGGTGAACCGCATGGTCGACCAGGTGATCACGGAGATGGGCGGCATCGACATTGCCGTCTGCAATGCCGGGATCATCAATCTGAAAGCGATGCTGGACATGTCGCCGGAGGAATTCCAGGCCATCCAGGACACGAACGTGAACGGCGTCTTCCTCACCGCGCAGGCGGCGGCCCGCGCGATGGTCAAACAGGGCCGCGGCGGCGCCATCATCACCACCGCCTCGATGTCCGGCCACATCATCAACGTTCCGCAACAGGCGGGCCACTACTGCACCTCCAAGGCCGCGGTCATCCACCTGACCAAGGCGATGGCCGTCGAGCTCGCGCCGCACAACATCCGGGTGAACAGCGTCAGCCCGGGCTACATCCTCACCGAGCTCGTCGAACCGATGGCCGAATATCACCGGCTGTGGGAGCCCAAGATTCCGCTCGGCCGCATCGGCCGGCCGGAGGAACTCGTCGGCCTCTACGTCTACCTGGCCAGCGACGCGTCCAGCTACATGACCGGTTCGGACGTCGTGATCGACGGCGGCTACACCATCCCGTGAGAACTCACTGAACCAGGCACGGGCGGCCGAAGCGGGTTCGTACACCCGGTGAATACAGGCCGCGCATTCGATCGCCGGCTCGCGGCACCGCACTGGCGTCGATCAGTTCGTCAGTCAGCTCGAGGATGTGGGCCGCGCGCAGCGGCCACGGTCCGTGCGCGTTGGGCACCCACCACGTCCGGCCGGCCCAGCGCGTGTGCGCGCCCCAGCGAGCGGTGAGCCAGACCTCCAACGGCGTCGGCTCCACCTCGTCGCCGACGGCGACGGTCAGCCGGGTGCGCAGGCCGCGGCGCGGCCACCGCCGCACGCTGTCATAGGTGATGTGGTTGCTGTCGCGGGTTATCCGCATCTTGGCCCAGGTGTAGGGGATGCCGAGGCCGATCCGGGTGACGGGGACGACGGCCAGGCGAGCGGTTTCCAGTGACCGGAACAGGACGCCGTGTCGAGCGGCGTCGTCGATCGAGTACAGCCGGACGTTGGTCTCGGCGAAGCTGCCAAAGTACGGAAGCCGCAGTGCGGTAACGACTTTCGTGCTCGTCATCATGAACGGGACCAACGCCACGTAGGTCAGCCCGTCGGCGAAAACGTCGGGACGCGTCCCCGGTGGATACAGGTGTGCGACGGTGTCGGGCTGGACCGGCCAATGCACGAACGTCAGGTCGCTCCACTGTTGGTCGAAGGTGACCGGGCCTGGCAGCGGTGGCGGTATGACCGGATAACCGGCGAGCGACTCATCAGGTTGCCCGTGTGCGGTCATCTCATCATCGTGACACGCCCACGGCTCAACGCATCAGGAGCCGTCGAGCATCCACTGCCGCGCTTCCTCCAGTTGTCCAGCGGGAAAATGCCGGATCTCGGCCGACACGAAATGCGGGGCCAGACGCTCGGCGACATCCCCCAGTTGCGAGTCGGTCACCACCCCGATTTTCTTGACGTGCCGGTGGTGGTCCCGAACGAAACGCAGGTGGGTGATCATCGACCCAAAACTGTCCCAACCCGGGAACGACGCCGCGTTGATAATCAGGCCGGCAAGGTCGCCATGGGCCTCGATCAGGGGGTCAACCGCTTGCGCGAGTGCGACGAAATCTTGCTTGTCGAGCGCGGCCTTCGGTCGCACCTCCAAGATGGAATGCTCTTTGTCCAAATCGTATTCGATCATGCCCGGCTCCTCGATGATCGCGGTATTGGTCGCCGATGATGGCGATGCGGTCATGATGCCGAGCGCCGACAGGTGTTGATAAGGGTCCAAAGGCATCACGCAGCTCCTGAAAGGCCCTAACCCTCAATCTCACCGGAGATTCCCCGCTCGATGCTGGCCTGCGTAGTGGCGGGCAACACGATCAGCCCATCGAGTTCTTTGCGGGCCGACTCGTAGGCGGTTTGCCGCTCCCGCGGCGCGGCGGCTGCGTCCGATGCCATCCGCAACAGGCGCTGGGCGCGCGTGATGCGCTGTTGTTCATCGCGGGAGAAGTCGTTGCGGCGTCTGCGTATTGCCTCGGCCTCGGCGACGTTGAACGCGGTCACGTAATCCTCGACGGCGACTTGATAGCGCGCGGCGGATTCGCGGTCGTCGAGCAGATCCTCGGCCTTGACGGGTCGCAACAGGTCCGCGCGCAGCTTGGCCTTGTGAAAGGCGACGGTGAGCGGATCGCGCAGATTCGTCATCAGCGGGAAGTCGAGCAGCTTGGCGAAGTCGAGTTCGTACTCCAGCCAGCGGGTGTCGGTGCGGTGGTGTTCGTCGAGGATCCGTCGCAGCGATCGCCATTGCGCGGCTTGACTGGTGGCGGTGGGTTCGGGCAGCGGCGCCGTGGGCTCTGGCGCGTCGGCGGCTCGCCGCTTGTTCGCGCCGAAGGCGCGCACCGCGCCGATAGCCAGGCCCACCAGCGGCAGCAGCAGAATGAGGAGCTCCGCCAGCCGGATGATCAGACCCATATGGCCAGGATGCCACCGGGAGCGTCGTGCGGCCGAGTTGCTAATGCGAGCCCAGTGCACCACCGAGGTATTGAGCGCGGCAGGCCAGGCGGGCCAGCTTCCCACTGGTGGTGCGGGGAATGGCGCCGGCCGGCAACAAGCGAACGTCGGACACGGTCAGGCCATGGCGGTGCGATACCGCGGCCTTGATCGCCGCGATCGCCGGTTGCGGATCGTCGCGACTGGTGCCCGCCGCACGCTCGGCAATGATCACCACGCCACCGTCGTCCGGCAGCGAGAAGGCCGTCACGTAGCCGCGTCGGACCATCGGCGACGCCTCGGCGGCGGTGGCCTCGATGTCCTGCGGGTAGTGGTTGCGGCCGTCGACGACCACCAGGTCTGCGATGCGGCCGGCGACGTAGAGCTCGCCGTCCAAATACACCGCCAAGTCGCCGGTCCGCAGCCACGAGCTGTCGGCCGCCGACCCTTCGGCACGGCTGCCCTCGGCCAGCCGCGACTGCAGATGTGCGTGGAATGTCCGCTCGGTTTCTTCGGGGCGCCGCCAATAGCCTCGGCCGACGTTGTCGCCCTGCAACCAGACTTCGCCGACCATGCCGTCGGGCAATTCATCGGCGGTGTCGGGGTCGACGATCACCGCCCGCAGGCTACGAGCGGGCCGACCGCACGATACGTGCGCCACCGCGCCGGGCGCGTCCGCGCCGACCCGCACCGCGCGACCCGCGCCCAGCTGGGCACGGTCAAGGTAGACGACCTTCGCCTCGGCGCTCGGCTCGATCGTGGAGATCAACAGCGTCGCCTCCGCGATGCCGTACGAGGGCTTGAATGCGGTGTGCGGCAACCCGTACGGCGCGAACGTCTTGTTGAACGTCGCGATCGCCTCGATGCTGACCGGCTCGGAGCCGATGATCAGCACGACATTGCTCAGGTCGACGTCGTCGCCGGCGGCAGGCAGACCGCGCTGTGCCGTCCACTCGTAGGCGAAGTTGGGTGCGGCGGTAACCACGTTGCCTTCCCTCGACCCCGCGGCCAGCGCCTGGATCCATCGCTGCGGCCTGCGCACAAACGCGGTCGGTGACATCAGGGTGGAATGCCCGCCGTACACCGCGGGAAAGCCGATCATCGACAGCCCCATGTCGTGATAGAGCGGCAGCCAGCTCACCCCGTGGGTGTTCCGGTTCAGCAGATCGATCGACAGAATCATTTGCGTCAGATTGGTTCCCACGGCCCGGTGGGTGATCTCGACGCCGACCGGCGGCCGGGTCGCACCGGACGTGTACTGCAAGTGGGAAACCCGGTCGCTGTCCAGCTCCACGGGGACGAACGACTCCCCCGCCGAGTCGGGGATCTGATCGATGACGACGACGTGCGGCCGGCGCAGCTGGGCGCACTGGGCCAGGAATTCTTCGACTGCGTCTTTCGCCGCGCAGGTCGTCAACACCACGCTCGGCTCGGAATCGTGCAGTGCCGTCTCCAGCCGCTCGGCGTGGCCCGGCAGCTCGGGCGCGAACAACGGCACCGCGATGGTTCCCGCCTTGACCGCGGCGTAGAACCCCGCGACGTAGTCGATGCCCTGCGGCGCCAGAATCGCCACCCGGTCGCCGTCGTCCGCGAACTGCTGGACGCGTCCGGCGACGGCTGCCAATCGGACACCCAATTGGGCCCAGGTCACTTCCACGGCGTGGCCTTGCGCGCGGGCGTAATCCAGGTAGCGGTACGCGATGGAATCGCCGACATTTCGAATGTTGCGGTCGATCAGAGAAATCAATGTGGTTCCCGGCGGCAACGAGATCTCGCCGGCGGCGTCCAGGCAATCCTCTATTCGTAGCAGGCCTTTTGGAGCCACGGAGTCTTGTCGGGAACCGTCATCCATATCCGCAGTCTAGGTGGGCCGCGATACTGCGCTTCGGATCCGGCCGTCGGCTAGAGTCCGAGTCGACACCGCCGCGGGGGCCTTGAGGAGCAACGTGGACTCTGCCGATCAGCACCCCGAGACGCGCGAGGGCGCATTGGCCCGAGTGCTCGCTTATCGCACTCGGTGGCGGGCCAAGGCGATGCCGGTTCGGGTGAGCCTTGCCGTCCTGGGCGGCGTGCTGCTCGTCGCCTCCATTCCGCTGATCGTGTTGCTCCCCGAAGTCGGGATCCCCGCGCTGCTGGTCGCTTTTCGCTTGCTCGCGGTCGAAGCGCTTTGGGCCGCGCGCGCCTACGCGTGGACGGATTGGCGCTTTTCCCAACTGCAGCACTGGTTTCATCGCCAGTCCCGCGGTGTTCGCGCCGCCATCGTCGCGAGCCTGATTCTGCTGGCGGTGGCAATCGTCGTTGTCTTTGTCTACGAGTTCATTTAGGGCCACGCGGCGGCAACCAATCTAGAGTTACCTGAGCGTTTCCCCTATTCAACGAGAGCACGATGCGTGCACCCCGCGCGGTAAAGGCGGCCCAATGACGACCACAAGAGAAGAACATGTCGGGCGTCGCGGCCTCATGCAGCGATTCACGATGCTGTGCGTCCGGTATGTCGAACGCTTGATGCCGGACCCGTATTTGTTCGCGGTCATTTTGACTCTGATCGTGGTCGCACTTGTTGCCTTACTCGTTCGGGGTGCGACGCCTACCGGGGTCCTCAAAGCGTGGTACGGCGGAGTATGGGGAGCGCAGAACATCTTCACCTTCGCGTTCCAGATGGTGCTGATTTTGGTCACGGGTTACACGCTGGCCGAGGCACCCATCGTGAAACGGGCCATCATCGCACTCGCCGGCAAGCCGACGAACCAGGTGCAAGGGGCCCTGCTGTGCTTCGGCGTCAGTAGCCTCTTCTCGCTGTTGAACTGGGGGCTGGGCCTGGTGGCAGGTGCACTGGTCGCGCGACAGGTCGCAAAGCGGCTCCCCAACGTGCATTTCGGTTACCTGATCGCGACCGGGTTTATGGGCTACCTGGTCTGGACGCAGGGATTGTCGTCATCGATCGCGTTGGCCAACACCGATACGACCAGCCCCATCAACGTGATTCACAAGATGACCGGACTGATCGTGCCGTTGAAGCTGACGATTTTCCAGCCCTACAGCTGGGTCGCCGTGGTCGCGATGGTCGCGCTGGTCGCCGCCACGATCTGGCGGATGGAGCCCGATGAAAGCCTCGAACCCGACCCGGCGGTGTTCGACGAAGAGCCGGTACCGGATCCGCCCCAGGGTCCGCCGACGTTCGCCGAGCGGCTGGAGAGCCTCTGGATTCTCAACGCCCTCGTATTCGCGGCCGGCATAACGTATTTCGTGCTGAGCGGCTTCGCGCTGAACATCTCGTCGATGATCATGTTGTTCACCGTCACCAGTGCGTTGCTGCATGGCACGCCGATTCGCTTTATTCGCGCGTTTTCCGGTGCGGCGAAAGTGTCCGGCCCATTGCTGCTGCAGTATCCCCTGTACGGCGGAATCGCCGGCCTGCTGGGTTATTTGCCGGTGGGATCCGGTCGCGCGCTGCAGACGGTGCTCGCCGAGGCCCTGGTGCGCGGCGCCGATCAGTACACGCTGCCATTCCTGACATTCGTTGGCTCCGTTATTATTTCGCTGTTCGTCCCGTCCGGCGGCGGGCACTGGGCGGTGCAGGGGCCCATCGCGGTGGGCTCGGCGCTGGCCATCGGCCAGCATTCGCCGGCCTACCTGGGGCTGATCTCGATGTCGGTCGCGGTCGGCGAGGGTGTCGCCAACATGATTCAGCCGTTCTGGTTGTTGCCGGTGCTCGCGATCGCGAAGCTCAACGTGCGTCAGGTAATGGGCTTTACGGTGATCGCGTTCCTGATCGGTTTCGCGGTGTCCGGGGCCGCGGTTCTCATCGCCCCGCACGTCTTGTGAAGTCGACGCGTCTGTCACCGACCGCGCGGGTGGCCGCCGCCTATCGCGCCATCGCCGAGGCCGACCGGCCCGAGGTCTGGATCACGCTGCGCGAACAGGCCGACGTGCTCGACGATGCCGTGGCCGTCGAACACCGCCTGGCCGCGGGTGAGCGGTTGGCCCTGGCGGGGCTGGTGGTCGCGGGTCAAGGACAACATCGACGTGGCGGGTCTACCGACCACCGCGGGATGCCGCGAGTTCGCGTACCAGCCGGCGACCACCGCGGTCGCCATCGAACGGCTCCGCGACGCGGGGGCCGTCGTGCTCGGTAAGACGAATCTCGACCAATTCGGTTGCGGGTTGGCCGGCACCCGCAGTCCCTATGGCGCCGTGCGTAATTCGCGTCATCCGAACTTGGTCTCGGGAGGGTCGAGTTCGGGTTCGGCCGTCGCCGTGGCGCTGGGCATCGCCGATATCGGCATCGGCACCGACACCGCCGGATCGGTTCGGGTCCCCGCCGCGCTCAACGGTCTGGTCGGCATCAAACCCACCCTCGGGATCATCCCCACCCATGGGGTCGTCCCGGCCTGCGCGAGCTACGACGCGGTCTGCGTGCTGGCGGCCGACCTCGCTCTGGCCGAAACCGCGGTCGCCGTGATGGCCGGACCCGATCCGCGCGAGCCCCGCAGCCGCCGGTGGCCCGCCGACGTTCGCCTCGCGGCGCCGGACGCCCCACGGCTGGCGATCCCGGAAGCTGCGAACCTCGCCGCGCTGCGCCCCGGCTACCGCGAGGCGTTCGCGCAGTCGGTACGTCGTGCGAACGACGCCGGGTTCGGCGTCCAGCCCGTCGATATCTCCGTCCTGCTGGATGCCGCGTTGCTGCTCTATGACGGCGCGATCGTCGCCGAACGATACGCGGCCGTCGGCGCATTCCTCGACACCGCACCGGCGAGCGCGGATCCCGTTGTCGCGTCGATCATTACCGCGGCGCGCGAGGTCACCGGCCCGGCCTTCGCCGCCGATCTGGACGCGTTGGTACGGGCACGGGCCGATGCCGCTTGCCTGCTCGACGGTTTCGACGCGTTGCTGCTGCCCACCACCACCGAACATCCCTCGCTGAGTGAGGTAAGCGCTGATCCCGTCGGGATCAGCCGTCGCATGGGCACGTATACCAATTTCTGCAATCTGCTCGACATGGCCGCGGTCACCGTGCCCGTCGCGCCGACGCCTGCCGGCACTCCGTTCGGCGTGACGATCGTGGTCCCCGCCTTCAACGACCAAATCGCTGCCGACATCGGCGCACGATTGACCGGCACCGCCTCGGAACCGTTGGTCCGAAGCGGGGTCGAACTAGCGGTATTCGGACAGCCACTGCATCGGCAGCTAAACCGACTGGGCGCCCGGTTCGTCGAACACATCCGGACGCCCGACGCCCGGCCGGGTGAATTGTTCCGGATCTCCGAAGCCGGCCTGGGAAGTTTGGTTGCCGCCTTGCCCGCGCCGATGGCTTTGACCAATCTCGAACTCGAGGACGGCCGTACGGTCACCGGTGTGACCGGCTGACGGCGGCGAAAAGTTTTGGTAGCGAACTACATCCAGAGTTTCGCGATCGAACCGGCCAGGGCTTCGGGGTCCTGCTCATCGGTGTTGCAGCTGATCGCGACGGACGTCGTCCGGTCCTTGCTCACCCGAAACGCGGTCACGAATCCACCCCATTCGCCGTCGTGATCGAGTGTGCCGTTGGCTAGCAGGAAGATTCCCGCGCCGTAGCGGTCACCACCGCCCGCATCGGTGGGCACCGCCCCGCTCAGTTGCGCGCCGAGCAATGCGGTGCCGCCCACCCGGCCGGTTCGGTAATTGTCGGCCCAGTCGACCAGTTGGGTGGGCGTGGTCTGGATGCCGCCGTCGCCGACCTGTTCCCAGCCGGTCGCGGTGGCGTGGTAATCGTCGCTGTCCGCTTCGTAGCCGACGGCCTTGCCGGGAATCGGCCCCGACGGATCCAGGACCATGGCCAGGCCGAGCGGATGGAAGATCTGTTCGGCGAGGAACTGCGGCAACGGTTCCCGCGCCACCCGGCGGACAATCTCGCCGAGCAGCAGATAATTGGAGTTCGAGTATTCGAACTGGGAGCCGGGTGCGAACTTCAGCTTCGGCATCGCGGCGACCGCGCGCACCGCCTGATCCTGGGTGGTGCGGTCGCCGAACTGATACCCCTGCGCCTCCAGCAGTCCGACGTAGTCGGGGATGCCGCTCGTCTGGTGCATCAGTTGTCCGACGTTGACGATGCCCGCCCAGGCCGGCAGCTCGGGCAGATGCCGGGACAGCGCGTCGTCGAGCGTCAGCCTGCCGGCGTCGACGAGCAACAGCAGCGCCGAGGCGGTGAACTGCTTGGACACCGACGCGATATCGAACACGGTCTCCGAAGTCAGCGGGGCCTCGGCCGCCACGTCGGCCAGGCCGCGCACCCCGGTCCAGACGACCTTGCCCTTGACGCCCACCGCGGCCGAGCACCCCGGAGCCGCTTCGTCGATCGCGTCGTTGAGAACTTTCTGGCTCGCCACCTTCGCGGCATCAGCGTTAACCGGTACGGCCGGGCTGGTTTTCGGCGCGGCGTGCTGACCACTGCCGCAGGCGCCGAGCAACAACGCGATTGCGAGAAGGAGCGCCGGCCGTTTCGCCATACCGTGAATGATGGCGTGTCTGCGCGCAATCCACTACATCCAGAGCTTCGCCAACGAGTCGGTCAGGGCTTCCGGGATCTGGTCGTCGGTGTTGCAGCTGACGGCGATGGACGTCTGCCGGTCCTTGCTGACGCGGAATGCCGTGACGAAGCCGGGCGAGGCGCCGTCGTGGTCGAGCGTGCCGTCGGCCTTGATATAAATCCCTGCGCCGTAGTGCACCGGGATGCCGGGCCCGATCTCCACCGCCCCGGCCAGCTGCGCCTCCAGCAACTTGGGCCCACCCACGCGACCGGTTCGGTAGTTGTCACCCCACTGAACCAGCTGGCTGGGCGAGGCTTGGACCGCGCCGTCGCCGATCTGTTCCCACGCCGAGGTGGTCATCCGGTATCCGTCGCTGCCGCCGGCATAGGAGATGGCCTTGTGTGGAACCTGGCCGACGGGATCCATCACCATCCCCAGGCCGAGCGGGCCAAAGATTTCCGTGCTGAGGAACTGCGGCAGCGGCTGCCCCGACACCCGGTGCACGATCTCGCCGAG
The DNA here is from genome assembly GCF_036409155.1 of Mycobacterium sp. 050128. NCBI lineage: Bacteria > Bacillati > Actinomycetota > Actinomycetes > Mycobacteriales > Mycobacteriaceae > Mycobacterium > Mycobacterium sp. 050128. The sequence goes on from NZ_JAZGLW010000002.1 coordinate 118,675, forward strand.
CAACAAATAGTTGGAGTCGGAGTACCGGAATTGGCTGCCCGGCTGATAATTCAGCTTTGGCACCGCCGCCACCGCCTGCAGCGCCTGCTGCTGCGTGGTCCGGTCACTGACCGCGAACCCCTGCTTCGCCAGCAGCCCTTCGTATTCGGGTATACCGCTGGTTTGGTGGATCAACTGGGTGATCGTGACGGTGGCGGCCCAGCTAGGGAATTCCGGCAGATGCTGGGCGAGCGTGTCGTTGAGGGTGAGCTTTCCCGCGTCCGCGAGCAACAGGGCGGCCGTGGCGGTGAATTGCTTGGACACCGAGCCGACATCGAACACCGTGTCGGGGGTCGGGGGTGATCTTGTCGCCGGTCGCCGTGTCGGCGATGCCGCGCACTCCGGTCCACACGACGGTGCCCTTGGACCCCACTGCGGCCGAGCAGCCGGGTGTCGTGGCGTTGACCGCGTCGTCGAGCACCCGCTGACTGTTGGCCTTGACCAGCGGGTTGTCGTTGGTGGTGACGGCGGCGCTGCTGGTAGAGGTGGGCGCTTTCGACGCGGGCGTAACGGTAACCTTGTCGCAGCCGCTGAGCGACAAGACGGCCGCGCACACCACCAGCGATACTCGCGTGTGCCGACGGAGTAGGCACCCCACGCCACGCCCTCCGAAGTCAGACGGTCGGCTCGAAATCATCTGTCCACCAAAGTTTTTCATCACGCATTGGAATTCCCGCCCGGTGTCTGGCCTCGTTCGCCCGCTACCGCCCGGAACCCGCACACGGTGAGTATGCACGTGAGGCAGCCGTGTGTGCCGGATTTCACCGGCCTTCGCGCGAGCGTCGGCCCAGGTCCGCACCCCGGGACCGGGTCCGTGGCGGTGGCGGTAGGGTACGCGGCTATGTCGGGTCGCAAGTTTTCGTTCGAAGTCAATCGGACCTGTAGTGCGCCTGCCGCAACGGTGTTCGGGCTGCTGGCGGACGGCGCCAATTGGTCGAGCTGGGCCAAACCGATGGTGCTGCGCTCGAGCTGGGCGCGCCAAGGTGACCCGGCGCCGGGCGGGGTAGGCGCGATTCGTCAGATCGGTGTGCCTCCGATCCTGGCGCGCGAGGAGATCGTCGAGTACGAGCAGGATCGCCGACAGGTCTACAAGTTGGTCGGGCCGTCTCCGGCCAAGGATTACCTGGGCGAGGTGGTCCTGACGCCCAACGCGGCCGGCGGTACCGACATCCGCTGGTCGGGATCGTTCGTCGAGAGAATTCGCGGAACCGGGCCGGCGACGCGCGCGGCGCTGGGCGGTGCGGTCAAGCTTCTCGCGGATCGGCTGGTGAAGGCGGCCGAGCGCTGATCTGGCGGCGCGGGCTAGGGGTTGTTGGCCTGTTGTTCGGTTAGCTGCGCCTGCTGCATGTCTTGCTGAAACTGCTGCTGCGCCGCTTCGTTTTGTTGCTCGGCCTGCTGCTCGGACAACAGCAACTGCTGCTGGGCCAATTGCTGTTGTAGTTGCGCGTCGTCGTTGTCGTCGGCGGCGAAGCGCATGTGGCCGAACGTGCCGGTGGTGACCTCTGCATGGGCCGCGTCGACAAAGGCCGGTATCGCGATGCCCGCGACGCCGGCGAAGACGATCCGCATGAACTGCTTCTGACGAGGGGTGCTCATGCTCCAGGTATGCGCCGCGTTCTTAGCTCTGAGCTGGGAAGCGGCTAGCGCCGCACTATGAAAACCGGCGCTGTCAGTCGTGCCGACGTTTGTCGACCCGCCTCCCCACTATTAAGCTGGCCTAAGTGATTGACGTCGTCATCGCCGGTGGCGGCCCGAACGGGCTGATGCTGGCCGGCGAACTGGCATTGAACGGGATCCGTCCGGTGGTGCTGGACCCGATGCCCGGCCCTAACCCCATGCGGCGAGCCAACGGCGTTATCGGACAAGGGGTTCGAATCCTGGACCACCGCGGCCTCTACGGCGTCCTCGCGGGAACCTCGGACCCGCCGCGGCTCAACCCTCGCCCGATGTTCGCGGCCCTCCCGTTGGATCTCACGTCGATGACCGACTCGCAGGTCTTCCTGCTTCCCGTTCAGCAACCCAAGCTGGTTCAGGCGCTTGCCGATCGGGCTCTGGAACACGACGTCGACATTCGATGGGGCCACGCGCTCACCGATTTCGACCAGGACGCCGCCGGTGTCACGGTGGACGTCGCCGGGCCCGGCCACACCTACGCGCTGCGCACCAAGTATCTGATCGGCGCGGACGGCGGCACCAGCATGACGCGCAAGCTGGCCGGCATCGATTTCCCCGGGATGTCGTCGTATGACCTCGTCGCTCGCATGGGATTCGACGTACTTCCGCCCGCAGACTGGATCGACCCGGTCAGCGGCGGACTGGACATTCCCGGGTTCGGCCGAGTGCCGCCGCTGCAGTTCCATCGGGCCGATCAGGGCGTGTTCGCCTACGGCGCGCTCGGGGGCCGCGCGGCGATGATTGTCTTCGAGCTGGACAGAGCGGCCCGCGAGGAGCCCTTGGCCGACATCGACGACCAACCACCGATGAGCCTGGCCGAACTGGAGGCCAGCGCCAAGCGGGTGCTGGGTGCCGATGTGCCGCTGCGGCCCGTGTCACCCGACGCGCCGCTGGATCTGCGCAGGTTCACCGGGATCAATTCCAGGATCGCGTCGCGGTATCAAGCGGGACGGGTGATCCTGGTCGGCGACGCCGCGCACGTCCACTCCCCGATGGGCGGGCCGGGACTCAACCTGGGCCTGCAGGATGCGGTGAATCTCGGCTGGAAGCTTGCCGCGGTCCTGCGTGGGCACGTCGGGCCCGCCCTGCTTGCCACCTACGAAGCCGAACGCCGCCCCGCCGCCGAACGGGTCATCATGCACAGCCGCGCGCAGCTGGCACTCGTGCGGCCCGGGCCCGAGGTCACCGCGCTGCGGCAACTGTTTTCCGAGCTGCTCACCGATGCCGATATCGCCCGCCGCCTGAGCAACCTGATATCCGGGGCCGAAAACCGTTACGACACAGACCCGCATGCACATCCGCTGACCGGACACTGGGTGCCGGAGTTCGGCGTGACGGACGGCGGTGAGGCCAGACGCGTGGCGGAGCTGGCCCGCACCGGTCGGCCCCTGCTCATCGATCTCACCGACTCCGGCTGCGTGGCCGCCGCGGTCACCGACGCCGCCGACCAGTTAACGATCGCCGTCGGACAACCGGATGGCGACGTGTCGGCCACCGCACTGTTGGTGCGCCCCGACGGTTATGTGGCGTGGGCATCGTCGGCAGCGGCACCCGATGTCGCGGAACTTCGCCGGGCGCTCGCGCGGTGGTTCGGGCTGGGCGCGACTACTTCTTCGAGTTGAGCTCGTCCTGGTACTTCTTGGTCATGTGCTCGACGGCCTGGTTCTGCGACTCCGCCAGCCCTTCGCGCGCTGCGCTGGCCCGCGCGGCCGCATCGAGCGTCGGCTGCGCCTGACCCTGGAAGTGCGGCATCACCTCGGCGGCGAACAATTCGGCGGACCGTTTGGTGGCCACCGGATTGGCCCACTCGTGGCCCATCTGAAGCATGCAGCCGAACCCACCGGACTGATCCCACATTCGCTGCACCTGCGCGCGCGCCCGCTCCGGGGTACCGATCACGCCCGCGCCGTTCTCGTTGATGACGTCGATCATCTCGTCGATCTGCTCGCCCGGCATGGTCATCTGCGGGAACGCGGCCACCTTCTGGAAGTACCGGAACCACGGCTCGAGACCGAATTTCACGTCCTCGCGCGCCTGCTTGTCGGTCTCGGCGATATGGAACGGCCCGACCAGGCTCCAGTTCCGGCGATCGACCTCGGTGCCGAACACCGCCGCGCGTTCTTCGACGATGTCCCAGTGATATTGCAGCGCATTGAAGCCCTCGATGGTCAGCGTCGCGCCGATGGAGAGCAAGCCGATGCCGTGCCTGCCGGCCAACCGGGCGCCGGTCGGGGAAGCGACCGCGGCCACCGCCAGCGGAACCCCACCGTCGGAGTACGGGGCGAGCTGCAGCTTGGCGTCGTGGAGTTCATGCGTGGGCGTCTTGGCGCTCACCGTTTCCCCCCGCAGCAGTCGGACCACGATGTCGAGGTTGGTGTCCAACAGCTCCCGGGTGTCGGTCGGGGTCAGCCCGATCATCGACGAGTCGCTGGGCAGCGAGCCGGGGCCCACCCCGCCGATCACTCGGCCATGGGTGAGGTGGTCCAGCATCATCAGCCGGTCGGCGACCCACAGCGGGTTGTGATACGAGAGCGAGATGACCCCGGTGCAGAGTTTGATCCGCTTGGTCCGCTCGGCGGCGGCAGCGATGAAGATCTCCGGCGACGCGATGATCTCGCTGCCGGCCGAGTGATGCTCGCCGATCCACGCTTCGTCAAAGCCCAGCGCGTCGAGGTGTTGGACGAACTCCAGGTCGCGCTGGATGGCCAGCGTCGGGTTGGTGCCCGCGCGGTGGAACGGCGCGATGAAATATCCGAACCTGAGCTTCGCCATTGAAGGTCTCCTTGCAGTCACGTTGCGGAGAACCATAACTCAGGCTGGCGACGCGGTGAACAGATCAACGGCGCGACGTCGTGGGTTGTCTCCGCCGCCGCGTGGGGCGGAGATTTGCTCAGCCGAGGGGGTCACAGGTCGACCTAACCCCCTCGGCTACCGCAAGCACGTGTTAATGGCGCAATGCGCGGTCAGGTGCCACCGCAGATGTTGCCGACGCAACCGCCGCCACCACCGGGTCCGCCGCCGCCACCTCCGACGCCGGGGATGCTGCCGCTACCGCCGCCGGGGCCGCCACCACCGGTGGGACCGCCCGGAACGCTGCCGCCTCCGCCACCCGGTCCGCCACCGCCGGTCGGTCCGCCGGGCACGGTGCCACCGCCGCCGCCCGGTCCGCCACCGCCGGTCGGTCCGCCGGTATCCGGGGCCGTTGACGGCGCGACGCTGGACGTCGTGGTGGACGTCGTAGTTGTGGTGCCGCTAGGTGCCTTGTTGCCGCCTCCGCCGCAGCCAACCGTCAAAACGAGCATGGCGGCACCGCCGAAAAGCGCAACTGCGGTCCGAGCTTCCGTTCTCATCAGACTCCCCTCCCGACACTCAGCGAACTCATTCGTTGGTACCCGTTGGTGCCTTTCGCAAACCGCGCGACTTTGCAGCGGACATGCCGGTGGCCCATCTCGTAGTCGAGATGGGCCACCGGTTGCTTGGATGTGGGGTGATGTGGGGTGGGTGCCTAGCCGCAGTTGAGGCCCGAGATGCAGGCGACGAGGACTGCCTTGTGCACACTGCCGGGCGCGACCGCCACGTTCTGGCTCGCCGCCGTGAGGCTCGACGAAGAGTGGGTCACCGGGGCGGGCGCGGCGGCCGCGGCTGGGCTGGGCCCGACGCCGCCGACTCCGACGACAAGTGCGAGTGCGCCCGCCGCACCGAAGGTCGTGATCGTCATCTTGGTTGAAGACTTCATCGAAGTGTCCTTTCGCCGTTCTGTTCGGTTTGCTGCACGTCTGTCCAATAGCTAATGTACACCTATGCAACTGTTGCTAAAAGCGAAAGTGCCCAGTGTGATTGCTTTCACGTTTGGCGGTTATCGCGCTGCGCGCCCAGTGCGCGTACAGCACAACGACGCCGTCGTCCGTCAAGAGCACTAATCGCGGCGCGGTGAACCCGCGGCATCACGAAATCCTGGCCCGCCAAACAGTTTCGCGGGCCGGTCGGCCGTGCCGGCTAGTCTTCCTTGGTGATCAGCTTGCGCAGCGCCACCCGATCCTGCTTGAGCAGCTCGGCGATGCGCGGCTTGTTCACCTCGGCGACGATGATCTCGCCAACCTCGGGGTAGACCTGGCTGAAGATCCCGTGCGACTTCATCTTCTCGGTCTGATACAGGTTGTCCTCGGTCGGCGTCACGTAATAGACCGCATCGGCCTTGAAGCGATGCACCAGCCAAAGGTGGATCAGCGTCATCAGCCGCTTCTGGCGCAGCTTCTCGCTGAAGGTGTTCTGGTCGCGCACCTGCAGGATGCTGCGGCCGTGCCGGTCCTTGATCGGGTCGACGACGACGTTGGCCAGCTGTTCTTGAGGGTCAGAACCTTCGCCTCTGATCCCGAGCTCCAGCACGTCCGAGCCGGCGCGGCGGGGCCGCAGCGTGACCCGAAGTTTCTCGCCCAGCTGGTAGTGCTCGCTCCAGAGCGCCAGCCACTCCTCCAGCAGCTTCTTGGGCACCTCGGTCTGCACCAGATGCTGGTGCTGGGTCGAGCCCTTGCCCATCGCCTTGGTGGTCGCGGTGCGGCCCGACGACGCGGCCAGCGCGGCGTCGCTGCGCGGCCCACCGACCAGCGTCTGCGGCGTGCGGTAGGGCGACTCGACCAGGCGCATCTTGCGCTGCAGCCGGGCCAGCGCCAGCATGCCGTCCTGGCGCAGGTTGGTGGCGAACTCCTCGGCGGCGACGCCGTCGATCTGGTGCCCGCCGTAGGTGATGAAGTTGAAGACGAAGCCCATCTTGCCCAGCTCCGCCGGGAACTGCTTCATCTCTTCGTCGGTCATGCCGGTGGTGTCCCAGTTGAACGACGGCGAGAGGTTGTAGGCCAGCATCTGGTCGGGGAACTCGGCGTGAATCGCGTCGGCGAACTGCTTGGCGTCGGCCAGGTCCGCGGTCTTGGTCTCCATCCAGAGGATGTCGGCGAACGGCGCCGCGGCAAGCGATTTGGCGATCGCGTAGGGAATGCCGCCGCGCACCTGGTAGTAGCCCTCGGGCGTCCTGGCCAGCTCGGGGCTCCAGTCCGGCGCGGCACCCAGCTCGCGGGCCTTCTCGCGAGCCGCGTAATGCGACGTCCGGGCGGCGAACTTGCGCCACTCGTCGGGGCTCATGGTCGCCGGTTCGTCGTGTTCGCTTTCGCCGAATGCCAACACTTCCGCCACGGCATCGGCGTAGGTCATCAGCCCGGCGTCGTCCTCCCAGGCGGCGACGAACCGCGACTCGACCTGGTCGAAGAGGTCGTCGATCGAGTGTTGGCCGTCCTGCCGCCACTGGGTGACCGCATCGGAGACCAGGCCCAGGATGCCCTGGCGCTCGAGCCAGGCGTTGGCGATGCCGTACTCGCCGTCGGCGAGCGCATAGAGAAGATGGCCGTTGAGCTCCTTGACGCCCAGCTCGTAGAAGCGCCGCATCAGCGCCAGGAAACAGGCCTTGTAGGACGGAATGTCCAAGTTGGTCGCGCCGAGCAGGAACGCTTGGTCGCGCTCGTCGGAGTTGCTGTCGATCAGGTTCGCCGCCTCGGCGTCGGTTCGGGCGACGATGATGCCTGGTACCCGCATGACGTCGAGCTGGAAGCGGGCGGCGTTGAGGCGCTTGATCTGTTCGTCGGACGGCACCAAAACCTTGCCGCCCTGGTGACCGCACTTCTTGGTGCCCGGACGTTGGTCTTCGATGTGGTAGCCGGGCACGCCGACTTCCACGAAGCGGCGGATCAGGTTGCGCACGTGCGGGTCACCGCCGTGGCCGGTGTCGGCGTCGGCGATGATGAACGGCCGGTAGTCGTGCTCCTTGGCCGCCGCACGCTGCTGCTCGCTCATGTGCAGCCGCTGGTACTGCTGGTTTCGGTCGGCGGTCAGCAGCGCGCGCACCAGCACCGCGGCATCCTCGGGCACCTGGCTCAGCGGATAGCTGGCCAGGTCGGGCCCCGGGTCTTCGGTGGTGGACCCCTTGGCCGAGGTTGCCCAGCCGCCGAGGTAGATCCCCTCGATGCCCATGCGCTTCATACTCACGGCCTGCCCGGGCGAGTACGGGCCGAAGGTGGTGATGCTCTTCTTCGCCGCGAAAAGCTCACGCAGGCGGGGATAGAAGGCCGCGGCGGCTTCCCGGGCCACGGGGTAGTCGGTCGGTATCGTGCCGCGTTGCTCTACTACTTGGCGGGCCGTATAGAGGCGCGTCTTTCCGGCAAAGCGTGGATCGTCGAAGTATCGCTGCGTGGCGGCGACGTCTTCGTCGAACGGTGCGGGGACCTCAGTGTCCGCGTCGATGATGGCCATGGCTTTACGCTCCCCTTCCAGCGCGAGTCCGCTGACCGTGAGTCTATCCCTGTACCTGAGATTTCAATCATGGGTAATTCGCCGCTTGCCGAGCCGGGCCAAAACTGTTGTCACACGGCGTACTCCGAATGGCTGCGCCGCGCGCCGGCGTGCGTGTGGAACACCTAAGAGATTGCGGTGCAACGCTTTTCGGCAAGTCTTTCGCCGTGACGTTTCCGCGGACTCCGGTTCGGCACCCGGAACAGCAAACTGCGCAGACGAATAAATCAACGAAAACAAGCCGACCCAGCAAACTTCGAGTAAGGTTTGTCCGGTGCAGACGGAATTGCGGTACGAGCGTTGGTATGTGCTGTTGTCTACGCCGCTGGGACTCGGGCCCAAGACCAGCGAGGTGAGCGTCGTTGACGGGACGCTCCACGTCAAGATGGGCTGGGCGTTCGACGCCCATATCCCGATCGCGTCGATCACCCGCGCCGAAGCCTCCGACGAGCGCACGTTCACCGCGGGCGTGCACTACTCGAATGGCCGCTGGCTGGTCAACGGTTCGGGCAAAGGATTAGTGGCATTGACCATCGAGCCGCCGGTAACGGCGAAAGTCCCGCTGAGATCGGTGGCGCTGCGCTCGTTGGTGCTCAGCGTGACCGATCCGGACGCACTCATCGCCGCGTGCACGGTCGCGACCGCCTAGCCCGAACGTTGTTGTAGCCAAGCTCGTTGGCGGCGGATGAACTCCGCGTCGACGATCTTGCCGTGGCCCGGGACGTAGATCGTTTCTCGTCCACCGATCGCCCGCACCCGATCGAGCGTCGTCGGCCAGGCCGCCACATCGGAGTCGGCATCGACGAACGGGTCGGCGGACTCTTCGACGAGGTCACCGGTGAACATCACGACGCGGTGATCGTGCTCGTCCAACCCGGGCACCACCACGATCAAGTCCGACGTGGTGTGGCCGCGCCCCGGGTGGGTGATTCTCACGTCGCGGTCGCCGAGGTCGACAACCGCGTCGTAGACACCGTGCTGCGGCGGCCGCAGCGCCGCAATTGCCCGGTCGATCTCGGCGGCGTCCGCACCATAACTCAGGGCGTGGGCGCGAATCTGGTCGTGGGCCGACGACAGGTAATCGACAACCTCCGGCGCGGAGTAGATCTCGGCGTCGGTGAAATACGAAGAGCCCAGTACATGGTCGAAATGCTTGTGCGTCAACACAATATGTGTGACTGGGCCTCCGGTCAGCTGTCGGACGTCCTCGTCGATCGCGGCCGCCTCGGTCATCGTGGTGCCGCTATCGACGAGTAGTGCGCCAGCGCGTCCGCGCACCAAGCCCACGGTGACGTCGCAGAACGGAAGCCGGCAGCGGTGCACGCTGGTGGTCAGTCGTTCCCAGGTGAATCGCATAAACAGCAATTTAGCGGGCGGATGGCGCAGGGCGATTTACGTGTCGGGAATTTCCGACATATAGTGCTGGGCGTGGGCACTTCGGATCGCGTTTTTCTCGCCTTGGCGAATCCGGTGCGACGCGAACTGTTGGAGATTTTGACTCGGCAGCAACTTTCCGCGGGGAAACTCAGCGAGCGTTTCGACCTCAGCCGCCCCGCGGTCGCCGAGCACCTCAAGGTGCTGCGCGACGCCGGCCTGGTCGCCGACGAGCCGCAAGGCCGCCGCCGGATCTACCGCCTCACCCCGGAGCCACTCGCCGAACTCGGCGAGTGGCTGCACCCCTTCGCGAAGTTCTGGCGCGGACGGCTGGCCGCGCTGGCCGACGCAGCAGAGGAATCGTGATGCGCGCTGTCGTGATCACCAAGCACGGAGACCCGTCGGTCTTGCAGGTGCAGCAGCGCCCGGACCCACCCCCGCCCGGGCGGGGTCAGTTGCAGGTTACGGTCCGGGCCGCGGGAGTGAACTTCGCCGATCACCTCGCCCGCGTCGGGCTGTATCCCGATGCTCCAAAACTTCCGGCGGTCGTCGGTTACGAAGTCGCCGGCGTCGTCGCGGCCGTCGGCGAGGACGTCGACCCCGACCGTGTCGGCGAACGGGTGTTGGCGGGAACACGATTCGGGGGCTATGCCGAAACCGTCAACGTGGCCGCGAGCGATTCCGTGGCACTGCCCGACGCGATGAGCTTCGAACAAGGCGCGGCGGTCCCGGTCAACCACGCAACCGCGTGGGCGGCGTTGCACGGCTACGGTTCGCTGCGCCGCGGTGAGCGGGTGTTGATTCACGCCGCGGCCGGCGGCGTTGGGACCGCGGCCATCCAGTTCGCCAAGGCCGCCGGGGCCGAAGTGCACGGCACCGCATCGCCGGGCAAACACGGCAAGCTCGCCGAGTTCGGCGTGGACCGGGCGATCGACTACCGCCGTGACGGCTGGTGGCAGGACGTCGGCCCGTACGACCTCATCCTCGACGCCCTCGGCGGCACGTCGCTGCGACGGTCGTACCGATTGCTGCGACCCGGCGGAAGGCTTGTCGGCTACGGCGTTTCGTCGCTGCAAGAGGGTGAGAAGCGCTCGCTGCGCCGGGCGGCCCCGCAGGTGCTGTCGATGCTGCGCGGATTCAATCTGATGGACCAGCTCTCCGAGTCGAAGACGGTGATCGGCCTGAACATGCTGCGGCTGTGGGACGACCGCGGCACGCTGGAGCCGTGGATCACTCCGTTGAACCAGGCACTGCACGACGGCACCATCGCGCCGATCGTGCATGCGGCCGTCCCGTTCGACGAAGCGCCCACCGCGCACCGGATCCTGGCGGCGCGCGAGAACATCGGGAAGGTGGTTCTGGTGCCGTAGGTCGACCCGTTTGGGCAGCTGCGGCACCGGGTTATCTTCCGAGGATGGCTGTCTCCGATTCACGCGAACTCGTTATCGAGGCGACTCCCGACGAGATCATGGACGTGCTCTTCGATATCGAATCCTTGCCCGAGTGGTCATCGGCTCATCAGAAAGTCGAAGTCTTGGAGCGCGATGACCAGGGACATCCCATCCGATCCCGGCAGGTCGTCAAGATCGTGGGAATCAGCGAAGAACAGGAGCTCGCCTACACCGTGCACGACGACGGGGTGAGCTGGACGCTGGTGAGAGCCAAACAGCAACGGGCACAGGACGCCCGGTACACGCTCACCCCCGACGGCGATTCCACCAGGGTCCGCTTCGACTTGACCGTGGATCTCACGGTGCCGGTGCCCGGGTTTCTGATCAGGAAGGGAACCAAGGGTCTGATGGACACCGCGACCAAGGGGCTTCGCGAGCGAGTGCTCGAAGTCAAAAAGGGCGGCTAGACGGCTAGCCTCTCGGGCCGCAGTTGGCGACACTGGTCGGTATGGCGTGCAGCGCTGCTCGGCGAATCGGCTTGGCCATCGGCGGACTGGCATTGATGCTTGCGGTGACCGGCAACGGTGGCGCCGCCGTTGTGAGCGCGGCGCCGGGCGCGCCGTTGACGATCAGCAGTCCGGCCTTCGCGAACGGCGCGCCCATACCTGCGCAATACACCTGCAAAGGGGCCGATGTCGCGCCGCCGTTGACGTGGTCGGCGCCGCTGGGGGCGGCACTGGTTGTCGACGATCCGGACGCAGTAAACGGGGTGTACATCCACTGGATCGTGACCGGGATACCGTTGGGATCCGGCAGCACCTCGGACGGTCAGACGCCCGGCGGCGGGAGCACGCTGCCGAACACGGCGGGCCAGTCCGCCTATAAGGGACCCTGTCCGCCCGCGGGCACCGGCACCCATCACTACCGCTTCACGCTCTACCAGCTTCCCAACGACTACCAGCTCCCCGGCGGACTGGCCGGTGCGCGAGCCGCGCAGACCATCGCCGACGCCGCGACCGCCCAGGCCCAGCTGACCGGAACGTTCGGCGGCTGATCGGCTACCGGTCGTCCAGGATCTGATAGGCCGCGTTGTAGCCGGGAGTGAACGTAATACCCGGGCCGCCGTGGCATCCCGCGCCGCCCAGGTATAGACCATCGATCGGAATCGGCATGTCCAGAAAGCCCTTCGGGCCGGGACGGTTGGGTCCCATCAAATCCGGGTGCAACAGACCGTGACAGAAGTCCCCGGCGGGGGCGCCGAACATGGTGTTCATGTGATACGGCGCGAACGTGATATGACGGATCACGATGTCTTTGAAGTTCGGCGCGAATTTGGTGATCTTGTCGATAACACGCTGTGCCATAGCGTTTTTCAGGTGGCCGTGCTGGTCGCGGTCGACTTCGACCGGAAACGCGTAAGCATATGCGCTGGCCGCGTGCTTGCCGGGTGGCGCCATCGCGGGATCGTGCACCGACGGGATTTGCATGCCCATCGACGGGTTGTCCGGAACGAGGCCCCGCCGGCAGATCTCCCACTGCCGCTGCTGGGTTTCCGGTGAGCCGAAGATCCCGACCGACTGCTGCATGCCCTCTTCGTTGAGGAACTCATACGGTGGTGCGAACTCGGGCAGCCCGTCGAGTGCGAAATGAAGCTGCACGAATGAGGCGCGATGATCGCGTCCGGACACACGTGAGACCAACTCTGCCGGAACATGTTCGGGCGCAATGAGTTCGGTGAGCGTCACATCGGGCGAAAGATTGGAGACCACGATCGGCGCCGAGACCGTCGAACCGTCGCGCAGGCGTACGCCGGTCACCTTCCCGTTCTCGACGAGGATCTCCTCGACCTTGGTGCGGAAGCGGATCTCTCCGCCGTGCGAGACGAAGAGCTCGCGCAGGTGTTCGGTGAGCGCGCCGATACCGCCCTTGAGTTTGGTCATCATCGCGGTGCTGTCGTCGGGTACCGCCAGCGCAAATGCCAGGCACGCCGCGCTGCCCGGTGTGTAGGGGCCGCGATAGGTGGAGTTGACCGCCAGGAACGCCAGCATGCCGCGCATCACCGAATGCTTGTCCTGGTCCGGCAGGTAGCGGTCGATCACGTCCATCGCCGAGCCGAACAGCATCTCGTGAATCGCTCGGCGTTCAGCGTCATTGGTTGCGCAGGCGTACATTTCGTCGATCGTCTTGGGCGGCTGGCACACATCGAAGCGGCCCAGCGCCCGTGCGGGCGCCTGGCTCCAGCCGATCAGCTCTGCCATCCCCGTGACGGCTTCCATGCCGTGCTTGTCGTTCAGATGAGCCATCAACTGCATCGGGTCGCGATAGAAGACCATCGGCTCTTCACCGTTTTCGCCGATGTTGATCGACATCACCTCGGGCTCGATCGCGGGCAGCGTGTCGAGTCCGAGGTCCTTGGTGAGTTGGCTCGCGGTCGGGAACTGCACCGAGCCCGCGATCTCGTAGCGGAAGCCGTCGATCAATTCGACCGTCGCCGCCATGCCGCCGGCGTAGGTGTTGGCTTCCAGACACACGGTTCGCAGGCCGGCGCGCTGCAGGATCGCCGCGGCGGTCAGCCCGTTGTGTCCGGCGCCCACCACGATTGCGTCGTATGTCGTTGTGCTCATGGTCTTGGCCTGCCCTCCGTCGGTGGTGTGCGCGTGACAAGAATATGTCAGTACTGACACAATTGGAAGATGTCAGTTCTGACGCAAACGGTGAGATACGATCGGCCTGCCATGACCGTTCCGATGAATCGCCACGAGCAGCGCCGCCGCTCGACACACGAGGCGTTGCGCCAAGCCGCGCTAAAAAGCTTCGCCCGCAAAGGCTTTGCGAACGTGACGGTCACCGAGCTGGCGGCCGAGGCCGGTGTTACCGAACGCACCTTCTTCCGGCACTTCCCGACCAAGGAGTCGGTGCTGTTCCAGGACTACGAGTCGCAGTTGGAATGGCTGGCCGAGGCTCTTGCGCAACGACCGGCCTCCGAGTCGCTCTTCGACGCGGTGCTGTCCAGTGTTGCGGCCTTCCCGCACGACCTCGAAGTGGTCCGGCAGGCCGCGACGGCGCGCACCGAGTTGATCACTGCCGAACGGATCGCCGGCCACTTGCGGGTGGTGCAGTCCTCGTTCGCCGCCGTGCTGACCGATTTCGTCAACAAGCGGAATCCGGACGTGCCCAACATCGAACTGGGTGCCAAGGTCGCGGGCTCGGCCCTGGCGGCGGCTCTCGTTGTGGCAGTGGAGCAGTGGGGCCGCAACGGCTGTACCGACGACCTCGGCGAGCTGGTGGCGGCCAGTATCGATCTGGTTCGCTCCGGTCTGGCATCGCTGGCCTGATCCGCCGTCGGCGTTCGCGATGGGGGCCGCTGCAGGCCGTGGATGAACATCGAAACGCATTAGTGCACAACAGATTTCAGGGGTCATAGGCAGCGGCGCTCGCCACCGCGGCCTCCACGAAGCGGCGTAGCTCGGCATTGCGGGCGCGCGGCAGGAAGGCCAGGGCGACCGGGCTCTGCGGTGCGCCCCGCAATGGGATGAACCGAACGCCGGGATGAATGTTGCGCCGGACGGCGACGTCCGGGATAACCCCGATGCCACGATCGGCGGCAACCGATTCGATCCACTCGTCGAAATTCGATGTCTCCACGACAGTTCGCGGGCCCTCGCCCGCCGGCCACGACCACGGTCCGGTGGTGCCGCTGGCGACGTTGACCACCAGTGGCCATCGCGGGACGTCGGCCCAATCCAACTGCGCCTGCCGCGCCAGGCGGGAGTGCACCGAGCACACCGCCACCCGTGCCTCGTTGAACAGGTGCACGACCCGCACGGTGGTCGAGGCCACCTGGCCGCGCACCACCGCGATGTTCACTCTCCCCTGCTGCACCGCGGCCAGCGCATCGTCGGTGCGGATCAAACTGACCGTCGTTGCGCTGGCCCGTTCAAATCGGGCGACGGTGTCTTGGGCCCACGGGTCGGGCAACAACCAACTGAACCCGAGGCGAATACTCGCCTGACGCCGCACGGCATCCACGCCGCGCTCGAATTCGGCCAGCACCCGTTCGACGTGCTCGAAAAACGTCCGTCCGGCGTCGGTCATCTCGACGTGCCGGGAGCTGCGATCGAGCAGGGTGACGCCGAGCGCGTCTTCCAACTGCTGGATGGTGCGGGTCAGCGCGGGTTGGGTGATCGTGAGCTCATCGGACGCCTGCGTGAAGGACTGCAATCGCGCCACCGCTTCGAACGCCCGCAGGTGTCGCAACTCCACTCGGCCGCTGTCCAGCACGCCCATGCCTGACAAGCATAGATGTCGTGCGACAGGCATTTCACTCCCGTTTGTCGTGGCCTTACCGTCGTACCCGAGGCGTATGGACCAGAGGAGAGAAAATGCCGTTGCTGTACATCGACCTGATCGAAGGGCGCACCCCGTCGGAGGTTCAGACGTTGCTGGACGCCGCGCATGACGCCGTCATCGGAGCGTTCGCGGTGCCGCCGGGTGACCGGTACCAGGTGGTGCGGACCCACCCCGAGCACGAGATCGTGGCCTGGGACACCGGTCTGGGCATCGAGCGCTCGGCTCGGCTGGTGATTGTGCACGTGATCAGTCGCCGACGCACCCGCGCCATGAAGGAGCGGTTCTACGATCTGTTGGCGACCAACCTCGCCCGGCGATGCGGGGTCGACCCGGCCGATCTGATCGTGTCGATCGCCGAAAACGGAGACGAGGACTGGTCTTTCGGTCACGGTCGGGCGCAGTTCCTCACCGGGGAACTGCAGTGAACACCCGGCTGACCGAGTTGTTCGGCATCGAACACCCGATTCTGCTCGCGCCGATGGCGATGGCCTCCGGCGGCCGACTCGCGGCGGCAGTGACGGCGGCCGGCGGGCTTGGCTTGATCGGTGGTGGGTACGGCAACGCCGATTGGCTGCGGCGCGAATTCGACCAGGCCGGGGCCGCGTTGGTCGGATGCGGGTTCATCACCTGGAGCCTGGCCCAACGGCCCGAACTGCTCGATCAGGCCCTGGAGCGTCAGCCGGCCGCAATCATGTTGTCGTTCGGTGATCTTCGGCCATTCGCGCAACGCGTTCGGGCCGCGGACGTTGTGCTGATTGCCCAGGTGCAGAACCTCGAGCACGCGCGCGCGGCCCTGGACAGCGGCGCGGACATCGTCGTCGCGCAGGGCGGCGAGGCGGGCGGCCACGGCATGACCGTCCGGTCCACCTTCACGCTGGTGCCCGATGTCGTCGACCTCGTCGCCGCGCGTTCTCCCGCAACACTGGTGGTGGCGGCCGGCGGTATCGCCGACGGCCGTGGGCTTGCGGCGGCATTGGCGCTGGGGGCCGACGGTGGGCTGGTCGGCACCAGGTTGTGGGCCAGCACCGAAGCGCTGGTGTCGCCACGGGCTCACCAGCGGGTCGTGGCGGCCAGCGGAGACGATACTTTCCGAACCAGGGTGTACGACGTTGTGCGACAGCTTGATTGGCCCGCCGACTACAATGCGCGAGCGCTGGGCAACCGATTCCTCGACACCTGGCACGGAAACGAGGACCAGCTGTCGGCGGCCCTGCCCGAAGCGGTGGAGACCTTCGAGAAGGCCGTGGCCGCAGAGGATTTCGATGCCGCTGCCATACTCGTCGGCGAGGCGATCGGACTCGTCCGCGATATTCGACCGGCCGGCGACATCGTGCGCGACATGGCGCGTGACGCCGTCCGGATTCTGGGTCGTGAGGCCTAGTACAACGGCGACCAGTTCGACGTCCGCAGCAACCGGCTCTCCCACTGATCGCGATACTTGAGCGCTTCGAACATGTAGCTGCCGGGCCCGCGGTATTCGGGAGGCACCTCTTTGGTCAGCAGATGGACAAGCGCCGCGTAGTTGTTGGAGTCGTCGATCTTCTGCCACAGCACGGCTTCTCGTCGCTGATGGCTTCCGTGCGCTATTTGGAAACAGGCCTGGATGTCCAGGATGCGCATGCGTGCCGGGGCCGCGGACAGCGGCCGATAGTAGATGTCGTTCCAGGAGCGGATGTAGTCGTCGAGCGGCGCCGACGGCCAGCCGGTGTCTTCCATGAAGAGGCTGAGCGGATGAGTTCCAGCGTCGGTGGGCACGGTCGAAAGATCGACCGACTGCAACGGCGACCACTCCACCGGCAACAGCAGCTTGCCCGTCACCTCGTGGCGCAGGTTGTCCAGTTCGCGCATCCACGGTTGCAGATCGCCGTGCTGGGCGCGCTGCGCCAGCCTCTCCCAGGAGGCACCGTCCGTGATGCCCGTGATCGTGACGACGGTGTAGGAAGGCCCGGTGCCGTGGGCATGGTTGGTGTACCAGAGCAGTCGGGCATTGTCGCCATTGGCCAGCGTGGGCATCCAACCCTCGCGATAAGCGGCCTCGAATTCGTCTTCCCGGGTGCCCACCACCTTGTGGGTCTCATGCAGAAACAGCACTTGGACTCCTAGGCCTCATCGGCGATCAGGGTGGCGAGCTGATCGCGGTTGACCTTGCCGGTTGCGCTGTACGGGATGTTTTCCATGACCGCCAATCGCTCGGGGAGCTTGAAGTAGGCGATCAATTCCCGACAGTGTGCCCGCAACTCGTCGAGTGTCACCGGGGCGCACGCCACGACTGCCGCACCGACTCGTTGCCCCAACTCGTCGTCGGCGATCCCGGCGACGGCGACGTCACTGACTGCCGGATGTGAGCGCAATGCTTCCTCGACCTCGATCGGTCCGAATTTCTCTCCCCCGCGATTGATTGTGTCCTTCAGTCGGCCGCTGGGGAAGATGTAGCCATCGGCATCTTGGCGGGCGAGATCGCCGGTGCGCAGCCAGCCCTCGGTGACGTTCTGGGAGGTGTTCACCCACAACTCGCCGACCGCCCCCGTCTCGACGTCGTTGCCCGTATCGGGGTCGACCACACGCACTTCGACTCCGGGTAAGGCGCGGCCGACGGAGCCGGCGCGCGCCGGGTCGCGGTGCTCGTCGGGCATCAAAGTCGTGTAAGCGCCCAGTGTTTCGGTCTGGCCGAATACGTTGGCCAACGCCACGTGCGGCAGCACCGCCATCGCCCTGCGCACCAGACTCGGCGGCGCGGCCGCGGCCCCGTAGGCAATGGCGATCAGCGACGACAGATCGGTGCTCGCGAAGTCGGGATGGTCGATGATCCGCTGCAGCATCGTCGGCACCATGAAGGTTGTGCTGACGCGGTGCTCTGCCACTAGGCGCAGCCATTCGCCGGCGCCGAACCGCGTTTGCACGACCGCCGTGTTGCCCGAATACAGGCTGCCAAGCACGCCCAGCGCACCGCCGACGTGGAACAGCGGGACGGTCAGCATGCTCACCGAGGGTTTCGCGGCGGCCCGGAAGGGACGCGACATCCCGGTGATGCGCCGGGTGAGCTGGCGGCCGCTGATGCTGACGGGTTTCGGGAGTCCCGTTGTGCCGCTGGTGAATAGGATCAACGCGTCGCGGTCGTCGGCATCCACGGCGACGGCGTCGTCGCCGGGAACCGGTCGGCCCAGCAGCTCGGTCAGCGTCAATGCCGTGGGGACACCGGCGTCCAGGACCCGTTCGACGTACTGCGCGCCGGCCACAGCCACGTCGGCGCACTCGGCATTCTTGTGCAGCCCCTGCAATTCCGGCGGTGTCAGCGCGGGATTCATCAGTGCGGGTGCGGCGCCGATTCGTGCCGCGCCGAGCAATGCGGCGATCGACAGCAGGCTTGCGTCATCGACGACGGCGATGCCCTGTCCGGGCGCGACCCCGTGGGCGGCCAGGCTCGCAGCACACTGCCGTACTGCCGTCGCCAGCTCGCCATAACTGACGGTTTGCCCGCCGACGATCAACGCGGCCCGGGCGGGATCCCCGCTGGCGGCGCCGTCGTGGATCGTCCCGATGTTCATACGCGGCTTAATACAGCGGTGACCACTCGGAGGTGCGCAGCAACCGGCTGGTCCACTGGTCGCGCAGGTCCAGGGCGTCGTACATCCAGGTGCCCGGCGCGCGGTACTCGGCGGGGATATGGCTGCGGAGCAGGTCGAGCAGCGCGTCCGGACGGCTGATGCGCTGCATCAGGATCACCTCACGTCGCACATGGCTGCCGAGGGCGGGCTGGAATGCCGCATGCATCGTCAGCATGGACGACGGCTCCTGGAGGCTCCTGGCGTACACGTCGCCGCAGCGGACGATGTACTCCTCGAACTTGTCCTCGTAGGGCCACATGGTGTCTTCCATGTAGAGGGTCATCTCGTGCTCTCGCCCGTCGACCGGCACGTCGCCGAACTGGACGTCCAGCAGCGGTGACCAGGGCAGCGGCATCAGCAGCTTTGCGGCGACCTCGTGGCGGAGTTCGTCGAGCCCGCGCATCCAGTCCTGAAGATCGCCCTTCTGCACTCGCAGGGTCAGCTTCTCCCACGCCGCGCCGTCGCGAACGGCGGTCACGGTCACGACCGTGTAGGCGGGGCCGCTGCCGTGCGCCTGGTTGGCGTACCAAAGCAACCGGGCATCGTCGCCGCGCCCGAGCATAGGCATCCAGCCGTCCCGGAACGCGGCTTCGAACTCGTCTTCCTTACGGCCGCGGACCGTGTGCAGCTCGTGCATGAACAGCACGCACAGACCTCCCATTCGCGGCGGTGGGCGCAACGCCGCTCAACGGACGGTAACCCCGGCGGATTGACACGTCCAGGCCGGGTTAGTCATACGCACAATTGCGCCTAGTCGCCCGACCTAGACAGCCGACTTGAGAATCTGGTTTGCTCAACTCGGTACCGTCCTTACCGGGCAGGAGTTCTCCCATGGCAAGGCTTGACGTGCCGGAGGGCCCGGGTGGCGAGGCCGCCATGATCTGGACGCTGCGGCCACCGCTCGGCGGCATGGTCGAACGGATGATCCGCGGCGCCTATCAGCAGAGCATCCTGCCGGCCGACGAGCGCGAGCTGGCGAGAATGCGGATTGCGCAGATCAACGATTGCGTGGCCTGCTCGGGCTTTCGCGCACAGTCGGTGCTGGACGCCGGTGTCGCGCCCGAGTTGTACGACAACGTCGCCGCCTACGCCGACTACCCCGGGTACACACCACGTCAACGCCTCGCCATCGAGTTCGCGGAGCGGTTCGCCAACGACCATGCGTCGATGGATGACGTGTTCTTCCAACGACTTCGGGAATCGTTCTCCGACGAGGAGATCCTGGATCTCACGCTGTGCGTGGCGGTATTTCTCGGCCTGGGACGTTCCCTGACCGTGCTGGGCGTCGACCAGTCCTGCGCCATCGACCTCTAACCAACTCGGAAGGAACCAATGGACATCGCCACCGTCGATGAACTGCTGAGCACCACGCGGTCGGTTCGTAAGCGTCTCGACCTGACCCGGCCGGTCGGCCGCGAGGTGATTCTGGAGTGCATCCAGCTGGCGATGCAGGCGCCGACGGCCAGCAACACACAGGACTGGCGCTGGCTGGTGATCACCGACGCGGACAAGCGCGCGGCCATCGCCGAGATCTACCGCAGTATCGGCTCGGAGTATCTCGCGTACGCGGTCGACAACGCGACCGACCCGCAGACGCAGCGGGTCTACCAGAGCGCGATGAGCCTGACCGAAACGCTGGGACGGGTTCCCGTGCATGTCATCCCCTGTCTGAACCAGCGCATCGACTCGGCGGAGCCGGGCATCGCCGCGGCGGCCTGGGCGTCGATCATCCCGGCGGGCTGGAGTTTTCTGCTGGCGCTGCGCTCGCGCGGGCTCGGCTCGGTGTGGACGACGATGCATCTGTTCAAGGAGAAGGAGGTGGCCGAACTGCTTGGCATTCCGCCGACGGTCACGCAGGCCGCACTGTTCCCCGTGGCCTACACGATCGGCACGGACTTCCGCCCGGCTAAGCGGCCGCCCGCGGAGACCATCACCTTCTGGAACAGCTGGCAACCGGCTGATGGAAATAGCTGATGCAGTCCTACACCGTGCGATTCCACGTCGACGCGCCGCCGAAAAAGGTGTGGCGCGTGCTGCATCCCCCGGTGCCACCGAACGCGCCGCGCCCGCGAGTGCTCAAGTGGCCGACCGGCAGCATGGAAATCCTGAACGAGGGCAACGAAGCCGGTGAGGGCCTGGTCCGCACCTGCGTCTTCCCGGTCCCCAGGTACCTCCTGTCCGGCGGCCGGGCGCGGTCGTGGGAGACGGTGACCGAAGCCGAGCTCAACAAGCTGTCGCGCTACATCGCCGTCGGCGCGCCGCTGTGGTCGCGGGCCGAGGGATATCACCAGCTCGAGGAGCAGGCCGACGGCACCACCGTGCTGACGTTTCACGAGACATATCACGCCTACAACCCGGTGCTGCGTTTCTTTCTCGAGCGCCCGGTGCACGCCAGGATTTCGCGGGACAACCTCGACACCTACGAGCACGCGCTCGGTTACGCCGGCAAGGTCCGGCGGCTGCCCTAGGCGTTCGATGCTGCTCGGCCGATCTCACTGAGATGTGAATTAGGTTCTTGACCCCGGTACCCTCGGTGTCTATGGGCGGAGTACCTACTGCGGCACGGTTGGCTGCGGCGAGTCTGATGGTCGCGGGCTGGGCCGCCGCGTCCACCGTCGTGGCCAGCGCCGACCCGGACGACACACGTGGTCCGGCGCCGGGGCCGACACCCGGGCAATCGGCCGCGCCATCGTCGGCGGCGCCTGCGGCGTCGCCCTCACCCGCGCCGCCGGGCGGCGCGCCGAAGACGGTCATGGACAAGGACGGCCTTTACGCGGTGGGTACCGACATCGTGCCGGGCATCTACAGCAGCGGCGGCCCGGTCGGCAACGGCACCTGCTACTGGAAGCGGACGGCCAACCCGGACGGCGCCCTGATCGATAACTCGCTCACCAAAAAGCCGCAGGTGGTCAAGATCGAACCGACGGACAAGGCGTTCAAGACGGACGGCTGCCAACCCTGGCAGCTGACGCCCGACGCTACTGCACCCGCCGACGTCCCCGGGCCGGTTGCGGGCGCCCAACTGCAGGGCACCCTGGGCACCCTCAACGGGTTGCTCGGGCCGAACGGAATGCGGGTACCCGGCACCTGACCGTGGCCAGTACGGAACAGATTGTCGTCGTTGGTGCGGGAGTCTGCGGACTGACGTCGGCCCTGTGCCTGGCCGAAGCCGGGTGGCCGGTGCGGGTGTGGACCGCCGCAATGCCCAAGCAGACGACATCGGTAGTGGCCGGTGCGGTCTGGGCTCCGCCGCGACCGGCCGAACGCGCCACCAAGACAATGGCGTGGACCCAACATTCGCTGGGAGTGTTTCGCGAACTGGCCGCCGATCCCGATACCGGGGTGCAGCTGGCGCCGGCGCTCGGCGTCGGCGAATTGACCGCGGCCGAGGCGATGTCGTCCGCGGCGCAGCTGATCCCGCAGTTGCGGCCGGCCGATCCGACCGATCTGCCCGATGGATTTCAGGTCGGGTTTCGCGCGACCCTCCCGATGATCGACATGCCGCACTACCTCGGCTACCTCACGCAGCGACTCGCCGCGGCCGGCGGCGAGATCGAGGAGCACCCGGTGCGGTCACTGCTGGAGGCCGCCGACGCCGCGCCGATCGTGATCAATTGTTCCGGTCTCGGCGCCCGGGCGCTGGTGGGCGACGACACGGTGCGGCCGCTGTTCGGCCAGCATGTCATCCTCGCCAATCCTGGTCTGCGGCAATTGTTTCTAGAGATCAATAATGGCCCGGAATGGGTGTGCTACTTCCCGCACCCACGGCGCGTGGTGTGTGGCGGGATCAGCATCCCGGATCGCTGGGACACCACCGCCGAACCCGACATCACCGAGCGCATCCTGGCACGCTGCCGCCGGATCGAGCCGAGGCTTGCCGAGGCCGAGGTGCTCGAGACGATTACCGGGCTACGGCCCGATCGTCCCGCCGTGCGGCTCGAAGCCGAGCCAGTCGGGAAGGCGCGCTGCATCCACAACTACGGGCACGGTGGCAATGGCGTGACGTTGTCCTGGGGTTGCGCGCGCGATGTGGTGCGGCTGGTCAGCCGTGATCGCTGACCGGCGATAGTGCTGTCTCCACGGACGCGTACGTCGGCAGCAACGGACGCAGTCCGCAGGCGGCGATGGTCCGGGCCACGATCGGCTGGCTGGTAACGAGTCGCAACGTGACGCCGCGACTGCGACACTGCGCCGCCTCGTGCGCCAGCGCGGCATAACCGCATGAGCCCATGAAATCGAGGTCGCACACGTCGATTACGAACGGACCGGGCGCGACGGTTTCGGCGGCACCGCGGCTCAGCACGTCCTGCCACGCGGTCTCGTTGCTGGCGTCGATATCGCCGCCGACATGGACGACTACCGAGGAACCGGTGCGCCGGGTAACCGTGCGCAAGCCGCTTGGCACATGGCCGAGATAGGACCCGTTGTTGGGCCGTGCGATTCCAATTGAGGCAGTGTCCATCTCTGCGACATCCCGTTCGTGGTGGGCAGTATCGGGCGACGCCGTCCTCGTCCCGAGAAGGCCGGCAGGGTTGTCGTCAAACCGACCCTGTCGGTTTTCACGTCGTTGCTAAGCGTATGTGCAATTGAGATTTACCGAGTGAATTTGTGCAAATCCACCGGTTTTACTGCGCCCGGCTGACGGCCAAGGTCACTGAAAGCCTTACTATTTCAAGAACGGTAGCAACGACGAACCGAAACGGTGGAACAACCGTGAGCATCGATTACGCGCTTAACGCTCACATTGCCACCATTACGATCAACCGTCCCGAGACACGCAACTCGCTGGATATGGAACATTTCCGCGATTTGGCTCACGCATGGGCCGGCTTCCGTGACGACGACGGCGCCTGGGTTGCTGTCGTCACCGGCGTCGGGCGAGATTTCTGCACCGGAGCGGATCTGAAGAAATTCATTCCCGAACTCACCGGCTACCTTCCCAAGCCCGATGGCTGGGACGCACTCGACGCAATTCATGCGGTGTTGCATCGCTTCCCGGTGTACAAGCCGATCATCGCAGCCGTGAACGGAACATGTGTCGCAGGTGGCTTTGAAATGTTGGGCTGCACCGACATCCGCGTCGCGGTGCCCGAAGCGCGGTTCGCCGTGATGGAACCCAAACGCGGCTTGTTCGCCGGCGGCGGCAGCACGGTGCGGCTGCCGCGGCAGATCCCCTACGCCTTGGCGATGGAGCTGCTGCTGACCGCCGACATGGTGGACGCGCCGCGAGCCCTGGCAATGGGGCTGCTGAACCAAGTCGTGCCGGCCGAGCGGTTGATGGACACCGCCTACGACTATGCGCAGCGCATCGCCGCCAACGCGCCGCTCGCGGTCTATGCCACCAAGCAGTCCGCGGTCGAAGGGCTGACGCTCGACCTCGAAGCGGCCTACGACAACGAGACTCGGCACAGCGACCGGGTTTTCGCGACCGAGGACGCCAAGGAGGGGCCGCGCGCCTTCGCCGAGAAGCGACCGCCGCGATGGCAGGCGCGCTGAGGGATCAGCCGCGCGTGTGCCGGTCGACGTCGCGGACCACCAGCGACAGCAGCCAGCTCACGATCGACAACAGGATCGCGGCCCAGATCGCCGTCCACCAGAAGTGGTCGATCGCCAGTCCCCAATGCGTGGTGTGTTCGGTGATCCGTGCGGTGAGCCAGAGCATTAACGCGTTGACGACGATGTGGAACAGGCCAAGGGTCAGGATGTACAGCGGGATGGACAAGAACGCAACGATCGGCCTGATGAACGCGTTGACCAGTCCGAAGATCAGGGCCACGACGAAGATGATGCCGATCCGTTCCAGCGGCGTATTGCCGCCGACGAAGGTCAGTCCGTGGACGAAGTGGGTGACGATCCACATGGCAAAACCCGTCAAGGCGGCGCGAAGCAGAAATGGGCCCATGCCGCAAGATCCTGCCATTCGAATGGAATGCCCGGCAGGGCCATTCGGCCCCTGCCGATCGGCGTCAGATTCAGTTAAGCGCGTAAAAGCGTTGGGCGTTGCGGCTGGCGATCTTCTCCCGCGACTCTTCGCTGATGTCCGCGCGGGTGCGCAGGTGCTTGGTGCTCTCCGGCCACTCGCCGTCCCAATGCGGGTAGTCGCTGGCGAACATGATGAAGTCGGCGCCCAGCACGTCGATCACGCCGGGCAGGATCGGTTCTTCCGGCTCGCACGTCACGAAGATGTTTCCCGCAGAGAGGTATTCGTGCGGGTCGCGCCGCCAGCCGCGTTCGACCCAATCCCCTCGCTTCTCGTAGTGCTCGTGCAGGCGGTCCATGAAGAACGGAACCCAGCCGGCGCCCGCTTCCAGGAAGGCGACGCGCAGCTTGGGATGGCGCTCGAAGACGCCGCCGGAGACCATCGCTGTCATCGCCGTCATCTGGTCGAACGGAAAGCTGATGCAGTGCACCTGGATGTAATTGGTGAAGCGGTCCACGCCGATTTTGGGTAGATGAATTCCGGGCGCTCCGTGTATGCCCAGCGGCATCCCGAGTTCCACCGCGGCGGCGTAGAACGCGTCGAGGTCGGGATGGTCCAGGTTGCGGGACTTGAGCGCCGGCGGGACGAGAGTCGCCACCAGCCCGAGGTCCTTGGCCTCGGTCATGACGTCGATGGCCAGCTGCCCATGCTCGATCGGGGTCACTGCCACGCCGCGCAACCGGCCGCCCGACGAGGCGCAGTAATCCGCGATCCACTGGTTGTAGAGCCGCGCGAATCCCGCCGCGAATTCCGGGTCTTCGAGGCTCGGCGCGCAGAGCCCGAGGCTCGGGTACAGGACCATCGTGTCGATGTGATCGCGGTCGGCGTCGCCCAGCACGCCGTCGGGTGACGAGCAGTTGATGTTGGGCGACTTGCTGATTCCGTGTTCGGGCGGACAGCCGGCGCCCGGGCCGCGATCCTCCGGATAGTTGCGGCCTTCGATCATCAGCCGCAGGCGCCGGTCTGTGCTGGGCTTGACGTGGTCGGGCCAACGCTTGATCGCTTCGATCGCCAGCGAGGAATTCTCGGCGACATGTCCATCGGCATCGATGATTCGCATATATCCGGAACTTACTCCGGCGCAGCGGATGGTCAAACGGCTCGCGGTGCGCCACGATGCTTCACGTGACAACTCAACGGCTCAACGCCGACCAGCGAAATTCGTTCATTGCCGCGATGCTGGGCTGGACGATGGATGCCTTCGATTACTTCATCGTCGTGTTCGTCTATGCCGATATCGCAAAGACCTTCCACATCAGTAAGGCCGAGGTCGCCTTCGTCACGACCGCCACCCTGATCATGCGCCCGGTGGGCGCCTTGCTGTTCGGGTTGTGGGCCGACCGGGTCGGTCGGCGGACCCCGCTGATGGTGGACGTGATCTTCTACTCCATCGTCGGCTTCCTGTGCGCGTTCGCGCCCAACTTCACCGTGCTGATGATTTTGCGGATGCTGTACGGACTTGGCATGGGCGGTGAATGGGGACTTGGCGCCGCGCTCGCGATGGAGAAGGTTCCCGTCGAGCGGCGGGGCTTTTTCTCGGGGCTGCTGCAGGAGGGTTACGCCTTCGGCTATCTGCTGGCCAGTATCGGATCGCTGTTGGTGATGGACTGGCTGGGCCTGTCGTGGCGTTGGCTGTTCGGTCTGTCGATCATCCCGGCGTTGATCAGCCTGATCATCCGCTACCGGGTGCAGGAGTCCGAGGTGTGGGAAGCCGCCCAGGATCGGATGAAGCTGACCAATACCAAAATCACCGACGTGCTGCGCGACGGCAAGATCGTCCGCCGATTCTTTTATCTGGTGGCGTTGATGACGGCCTTCAACTGGATGAGTCACGGCACGCAGGACGTCTACCCGACGTTCTTGGGTTCAACGGCCAACCACGGCGCCGGCCTCGACAGCGTGACGGTGAAGTGGATCGTGGTGGTCTACAACATCGGTGCCATCGCCGGCGGTCTGTTCTTCGGCACGATGTCGCAACGGTTCAGCCGCCGCTACACCGTGATTTTCTGCGCGATCCTGGGGTTGCCGATCGTGCCGCTGTTCGCCTACTCGCGCACCGCGGCGATGCTGTGTCTCGGTTCGTTTTTGATGCAGGTCTGCGTGCAGGGCGCCTGGGGTGTGATCCCCGCACACCTGACCGAGTTGTCGCCGGACGCCATCCGCGGCCTCTACCCCGGGGTGACCTACCAGCTCGGCAATCTGCTCGCCGCGTTCAACCTGCCTATCCAGGAACGACTGGCGGAGACGCACGGCTATCCGTTCGCGCTGGCCGCCACGATTGTGCCGGTGTTATGTGCCGTGGCATTCCTGACGTTCATCGGTAAGGACGCGACCGGACTTCGCTTCGGCACCGCCGAAACCGCGTTCCTGCCAACGGAAGTCAAATGATCTAGAGCGACGCCTGCTCGCTCAGCGCGCGTCGCAGCATGTGCATCGCGACCGTCGCCGAGCGTTCGCGGACATCGGAGCGGTTCCCGGGTAGTCGCAGCGTGCGGGTGTCTGTGCGTCCTTCGGCCAATCGAACGGTGAAGCACACCGTGCCCACCGGCTTCTCCGGTGTTCCCCCGCCGGGACCGGCGATGCCGGTGATCGCGACGGCGGTGTCCGCGGCGAAACGGCGTAATGCGCCGGCCGCCATCGCCTCGGCCACCGGTTCGGACACCGCGCCGTGTGCGTCGATCAGCGCCGCATCGACGCCGAGCAGCTGCACCTTCGCATCGTTGGAGTAGCTCACCACGCCGCCCATCACGTAGGCCGACGATCCGGGCCGATCGGTCAGCCGTGCGGCCACCAGTCCCGCGGTGCAGGATTCCGCGGTGGCTATCCGGCGCCCGGCCAGTAGCCGCGCGACCACATCGTCCACCTGGGATCCGTCTTCGGAGTAGAGCTGCTGTCCGTGCCGCTCGCGCAGCAACTGGGTCAGTTGGGCATAGACCTGCGCCGCGCCGGGCTCGTAGCGGGTGACCATTTCAATCTCGCCGCGCCGCAGGCAGGTGGTGATCTCCAGCGCGTCGAATCCCGCGACGGAATTCTGCGCGTCACGCAGTGTTTCGGCCAGCCCCGACTCGGGCAGCCCGAACATCCGGATGGTGTCCTGACGGTAGATCGTCCGGCCGGCGATCGCGTGGCGCGCCGCCGGTGTCTCGATGGCCTTGTGCCACATCGGCTGAAGCTCACGCGGCGGGCCGGGAAGCACGATCACCGTGGGCTTTCCTGGCACCACGACGCCCGGCGCGGTTCCCACCGGGTCGAGCACCTGTGCGCCGGCGGGAACCATGGCCTGTTTGCGGTTGGCGGCGCGCACCGCGTCGAAGCTTTCCGAATCAAAGTGCGCCATAAGCTTTTTGAGAATATTGGCGATCTTGTCTTCGACTACTTCGTCGAGCATCAGCTCGCGTTCACAGAACCGTGCCACCACCTCCACGGTCATGTCGTCGGCCGTGGGGCCCAATCCCCCGCTGGTGACTATCAGGTCCACGCCCTGATCGGCCATGAAGCGCAGTTGCGCCTCGATGTCGGAGGGCCGATCACCGCAGATGGTGATGTGGGCCAGCTCTACGCCCAGTTCGAGCAGCCGGTCGGCGATCCACGGGCCGTTTCTGTCTTGGACGCGTCCGGTGAGGACTTCGGTTCCGGTGACGACGATGCCTGCGCGTGCGCTCACCGGCATGAGCCTACTGGCGCGTGGACGCGGTAATGGCGTCGAGTGTGCGCTGACGGCGGCGACACGCCGGTCGCGGCCGCCCTGGACGCACACTCGAGGCTAGCCCTCGGCGAGGTAGCGCTCGACCGTCGCGACTTTACGGGTCATCGCGTCCGCGACGCCGGCGCGGATGTCCGCCTTGATCACCGTGCTGACCCTGGGGGCGCGAGCGGCGACGGCCTCGACGGCGCGCTGCACGACCGCCATCACTTCCTCCCAGGTATCGCCCTCGATCACGGTGAACATCGAATCGGTCTTGTTGGGCAACCCGGAGTCGCGCACCACTCGCACCGCTTCGGCGACGATCTCGCCGACGGCCTCGCCGACGCCGAGCGGGGTGACCGAGAAGGCGACAAGGACAGACACGCGTCGAGCGTACCCATCGCGCCTGGCAGCATCGAACTATGCGGGTTCTGGTGCAACGGGTCTCGTCGGCAGCGGTGGCCATCGACGGCCAGCTGGTCGGTGCCATCCGGCCGGAAGGTCAGGGGCTGCTGGCATTCGTCGGTGTCACGCACAGCGACGATGCCGACAAGGGCCGCCGCCTTGCCGAAAAGCTCTGGAACCTCCGCATTCTCGCCGACGAACGGTCCGCGGCCGATATCGATGCGCCGATCCTGGTGGTCAGCCAATTCACGCTCTATGCCGACACCGCGAAGGGCCGCCGGCCGTCCTGGAACGCGGCGGCTCCCGCTGCGGTCGCCGAGCCACTGGTCGCGGCGTTCGCGGAGGCGTTGCGCGGCTTGGGTGCCCGCGTCCAAACCGGCGTGTTCGGGGCGAATATGCAGGTCGAATTGGTCAACGATGGGCCAGTAACGGTGATTCTTGAACTCTGAACGCGCCCTCGCAGGTACCGTGGATCCTGGTTGATCGAGACAGGAGGGGCGACCGTGAGCACTGCGCCTGAATCTGGGCCCGAATTCGGCTCGCTCCGTACCGATGACGACCAATGGGACATCGTCAGCAGCGTCGGCTACACCGCTCTGCTGGTGGCGGGATGGCGCGCCGTGCACGCCGTGAGCGCGCAGCCGCTGGTCCGCGACGAATACGCGAAGGTGTTCATCGAGGCTTCGCAGGACCCGTATTTGGCCGGTGCGCTTGCCAATCCGGGAAGCACCGACGACGAGACCGCGTTTCCGCGTCTCTACGGTGTGCAAACGCGGTTTTTCGACGACTTCTTCACCTCCGCGACCGACGCGGGTATCCGACAAGCGGTGATCGTCGCCGCGGGACTGGACTCTCGCGCGTATCGCCTCCAATGGCCATCCGCGACAATCGTTTTCGAAATCGACCTGCCGAAAGTTCTGGAATTCAAGGCTCGTGTGCTGGGCGAGTACGGCGCGGTGCCCAAGGCGTCGCGGGTTGAGGTCGCCGCAGACTTGCGCACCGACTGGTCCAGGCCACTGGAAGCGGCCGGCTTCGACACCGAAAGGCCGAGCGCGTGGTCGGTCGAGGGGATATTGCCCTACCTGACCGACGAAGCCCAGAACACGCTGTTCACCCGGATCAGCGGACTCAGCGCACCCGGCAGCCGAATCGCCATCGGTGCACTGGGATCGCGACTGGACCACGATCAGCTCGAAGCGCTGGAAACCAACCACCCCGGGGTCAACATGTCCGGCGATGTGGACTTCTCCGCCCTGACGTATGAGCCCAAGGGGGACCCCGCCGAATGGCTGGCCGCGCACGGCTGGACCGTCGGGCCCGTCCGCAACACCCTGGACCTACAGGCCGGCTACGGCATGACACCACCCGCTGTCGACGTGAAGATCGACAGTTTCATGCATTCGCAGTACATAACGGCTAGCCGGTAGCGGATGGAGTCGACGTGGTGACTATGACGATGCTCTCGCCCGCCGACGCCGTCGCCGAGATCGCGGCCAGTGCACCAGGACCGCGAGTCGGCGCATTCTTCGATCTCGACGGCACCCTGGTCGACGGCTTCACCGCCGCGGTCCATGTCGGCGACCGCATCCGGCGCCGGCAGGTCGGACTTGGTGAGCTGGTCGGCGTATTCGATGCCGCGTTGCGCTATCGATTCGGCCGCCTGGAATTCGAGCGCCTCATCGTCCGGGCCGCCGGATATCTGCAAGGCGAATCACTGCTCGAGCTCGACGAGCTGGGCGAGCGGTTGTTCGTCGAACGTGTTGCCTCACTCCTGTATTCGCATATGCGCGACATCGTGCGAGCGCATCAGGAACGCGGGCATACCGTGGTCCTGAGTTCGTCGGCACTATCGATTCAGGCGCTGCCGGTCGCGCGCTTTCTCGGCATCTCCAACGTGCAGTGCAACCGTTTCGAGCTGGACGCGCTCGGGCGCCTCACCGGCGGAATCGTCAAACCGATCGTGTGGGGCACGACGAAAGCTGCTGCGGTGCAACAGTTCTGCACTGAAAACGATGTCGCGGTGCAACATAGCTATTTCTACGCCGATGGCGACGAGGATGCCGCGTCGATGTCGGTGGTCGGCTATCCGAGACCGGTGAATCCCCGCTCGGGCCTGGCCGCCGCGGCCGCGGCGCACGGCTGGCCGGTGATGTGGCTTGCCTCGGTGCGGCGCCGGCCGATGCGGACGCTGCGCTACCTGGCGAACCACGTTCGCCGTGAGTCGCCGCGAGACGCCGACTAGGGCTTCAGCAGAATCTTCACGTCGTCACCGGATCGCGACTCGGCTGTTGCGTAGCCCTTGGCCGCTTCGTCCAGGGGCATTGACGTGGTGAAGATGCCGTCGACGTCGAGTCGGCCCGATTGCAGCAGCGGGATCAACTCCGGCCAGGTGCGCTGCACCGGCGCCGTGGTGAATCGAAGGCTCGTGCTGCGAATCAGGCAGCCCAAGGCGTTGAGCGGGAACGGATTCATATCGTGCACACCGACAACCGAGACGGTGCCACCGGGCCGGACGATGTTGATCGCGTCGGTCAGGGAGGAATCGGTGGCGACGGCATCGATCACCGCGTCGGCGCCTCGTCCGCCGGTCGCCGCCATGATCGCCTCGAGGGCCGGTGCTTTGACCGGCGTCGCGCCCCAGCCTGCCGCGCGGGCCAAGCGGCCATCGACCTTATCGATCGCGAAAACCGTTGCAGCACCCTGAAAAAGGGCACTGCGCAGCGCGCACAAGCCCACCGCGCCCAGCCCGACGACCGCGACGCTGCCGCCGAACGGAATGTCGGCGCGTTGCGCCGCCGCCCAGCCGGTGGCCAGGTTGTCGGTGAGCAGCAGAGCCTGTTCGGTGCTGATGCCATCGGGCATCTTGCGCAGCTGGAAATCGGCGGCGGGCACGGCCAGCAGATCGGCTTGCGCACCACCGAGCAGGCCCCCGCCGAAGATCTGAAAACCGGAGTAGCACATGACCGGATCGCGGGTCGCGCACCCCGGGCACTTACCGCAGCCGGTGACGGACGACACCATGACCTGATCGCCAGCCCTGACGGTGCGCACCTCGGGCCCGACCTCCACCACGGTGCCGACCGCTTCGTGGCCCAGCGCGATCGGGTCGGGCATCGGAAAGTCGGCCTCGTAGAAGTGCAGGTCGGATCCGCAGATGCCGGCGGCAGTGACTTCGACGACCGCGCCGTCGGGGCCCGGGAGGACGGGATCGGGACGGGTGTCGACCCTGATGTTGCGGGGGCCATCGACGACTACCGTGCGCATAGTGCTGTGCTCACTTTCCTGGTCGAATTACGAACTGCGGCGTCGCACAATAAATTGGGACCAATCGGGCTCGCGCACCGCGGCCCAGTATTCGTTGAGGCGCCACGGGCTGACCGTGTGGATCTCGCCGTCGGCGTTCTTGAAGTAGGAGTGTTTGACCGCGGGATGCGACCACACCATCTTCTTGATCTGGGTCTGCGTCCGTTGGTGCCAGTCGGTTGCGGCTTCGGCCCTGGGTTCCATCGAGTGCACGTCGACGTCGGCCAGTCGTGCGAGGCACTGGTCGATGTAGCGCATCTGCAGTTCGGACTGGAAGATCAGGCTGCCGCCGTGGGCGAGGTGGGTGCCGGGCCCGTAGATGATGAAGAAGTTGGGGAAATCCGGAACCGTGATGCCCAGGTAGGCATACGGGCGGCTCCCCCACATTTCGTGTAAGTCAATTCCGTTGCGGCCGGTCACTTTTAGTGGCCACAACACGTCGGTGTGCCGGAAGCCGGTGGCGTAGACGATGATGTCGACCTCGTGCTCGACCCCATCCTCGGTGACGACGCCGCGGGGCGTGATCTGCTGGATCGCGGTGCGCACCAGTTCGACGTTGTCGCGCTGCAGGGTCTGCAGCCAGCTGCCGTTGTCCTGCAGCGTGCGTTTGCCGCAGGCGGGATAGTCGGGCATCACCTTGGCCAACAGCTCTTGGGAGTCCGGGCCGTCGCCGACCTGGCTGGTGATCCACTGCGAGAACATCATCGCCGCGGCGGCATTGATGTCGCTGACGGCATCGTCGCCCGTGTAGTTCGGGTCGCCTTCGGCGGCGTCGAGGCCCTTGTCCGAGCCGGGCCACAGGACGAGGAAGCGGTACCACCGTCCGTAGAACGGCAGGTTACTCATCGCCCAGCGCACGCCGTCACCGACTTCGTCGTGGTACATCGCGTTGGGGAACATCCACTGGGCGGTCCGCTGGAACACGGTGAGGTGCTCGACGTCCTCGGCGATGGCCGGCGCGATCTGGAAACCGCTGGCGCCGGCGCCGATCAGGGCGATTCGCTTGCCGCTGACGTCGACCGAATGATCCCAGGCCGCGGAGTGAAAAGACGGCCCCGCAAAGCTTTCGGCGCCAGCGAAATCGGGGATCTGCGGCCGGTTGAGCTGGCCGACCGCGGTGATCAGGGCACGTACCCGAAGCGTGCTGGTCTGTCCGTCGGCGGCGCGCAGCGTGACGTTCCAGATTCCGGCGTCGTCGTCCCATTCGGCACCGAGAACCTCGGTGTTCCAGCGGATGTGCTCGGCCAGGTCGTGCTTCTTCATCACCTTGGTGAAGTAGTGCTGCAGCTCGTCTTGCTCGGCGAAGAAGTGTGTCCAGTCGTTGTTGGGTTCGAAGCTATAGCAATAGAAATGGTTGGCCACATCCACCCGGGCTCCGGGATAGCTGTTCTCCCACCACGTCCCGCCGGGCCCGGCGTTCTTCTCCACGATCGTGAATCCGATATTGGCTTGCCGAAGGCGGACGCCGGCCAGCAGCCCTGATTCCCCGCATCCGACGACGAGGACCGGGAGTTCGGCGGCTCGCTCGGCCGGTATTGCCGCCGGGCGGCGTGGGTCGGCGCCCTCAAGGTCCAGTTCCTCGGCGACCAGGGACTGGTAGTCGTCGGGAACATGTTCGCAGGCGGCCCAGTCCATCATTTCCCGGATGAGTTCCGGGCTCAGTGGCTCCGGCTCGGGGCAGCCGCGGTCGCGATATTCGGTGATCACGGTCAGCGCCTCGGCGCGGGCACGGGCCTTGTCCTCCTCCGACATGAACCCCTGCACCTCGTTGAGGAAGATGCCCATCTGCTTGTAGTCGCGAATGAAGCGAGGGTCGCCGGTGATGTGGACGAGCGACAACAGCAGCGTGGGAATGCTGACGTCTCGCAAGGCCGCCGCGATGTCCGGCGTTGAGGTGGTGAAAGGGCGGCCGGAGTAGGGGCTTCGCATCGAGCCATTCCTTTCGTGGACGGGGGGACGCTATTACGCTACTCAGCGTTTCGTAATTGGCAGCACTACGCTACCCGCAGGCGACGGAGCGGATCAAGGGTCGTCACTTCCTCGACGTCGGATGGCAAATTTTGGCAGGTGTGAACCTTGTTAATATCTGCTTCGTGACTGCCAGAGATGGCTGGTTAGTGCGCCGCGGACAGCGCGGCGGCGCTCCCGTTTCGTCGCGACAGATGGGAACGGAATTGAAGCGCAACCGATTTGGCACCGCGCTCAGTGTTGCGGTCACCGGTGCACTGCTCTTATCAGGATGCGGCGGCGACAACAATGCCGCGGGGAATTCGACAACGCCGACCTCGCCGGTGAAGGTGAATTGCGGTGGGAAGGCGAAGCTGAAAGCGAGCGGATCGACGGCGCAGGCCAACGCAATGACCCGGTTCATCAAGGCGTTCGAACAAGCGTGCCCCGGTCAGACCCTGGACTACACCGCGAATGGCTCGGGTGCCGGGATCAGTGAATTCACAGGCAACCAAACCGATTTCGGCGGCTCGGACTCACCGCTGGCTGGCAGTGAGTACGCGGCGGCCCAGGAGCGTTGCGGCTCACCGGCGTGGGACCTGCCGGTGGTATTCGGGCCGATCGCGATCACCTACAACGTCAAGGGCTTGAATTCGCTGAATCTCGATGCTCAGACGGCGGCGAAGATCTTCAAGGGAACCATCACCACGTGGAACGATCCCGCGATCCAGGCACTCAACAAGGGCGTGACGCTGCCGGCCGAACCGATTCGCGTCGTGTTCCGCAGTGACATGTCCGGGACCACGGACAACTTCCAGAAATACCTCGACGCCGCGTCCGGGGGCGTGTGGGGAAAGGGTGCCGGGAAGGCGTTCAACGGCGGTGCCGGCGAGGGCGCCAAAGGCAACGACGGCACCTCGTCGGCGGTCAAGGCCACCGAAGGGGCGATCACCTACAACGAGTGGTCGTTCGCCGAGGCGAAGAATCTGAACATGGCGAAGATCGTCACCCCGGCCGGTCCGGATCCGGTATCGATCAGCGCCGACTCGGTGAGTAAGACGATCTCGGGCGCCGCCGTCATCGGCCGGGACAATGACATGGTGCTCGACACCGTGTCGTTCTATAACCCCACGCAGTCCGGCGCCTACCCGATTGTGATGGCGACCTATGAGATCGTCTGCTCGAAGTACGCGGACCCGCAGGTTGGCACGGCGGTGCGCGCATTCTTGGAGAGCGCGCTCGGTGCCGGCCAGGAAGGCCTGGCGGACAACGGATACATACCGATTCCCACCGCATGGAAATCGTGGTTGTTGGCTTCGGTCAATGCGGTCGCGTGACGCTGTAGTGCAACCTGTTCCAATCGGCGGATGGCCGGCAGATTCGCCGGACCGAGGTCTGTGACTATTCGGCCTGCTGCGAAACAATAAAACGACTTGTCGCCGGTGCGCGGTCGCGCGGCCGACGGTGTTGGTCGACGCGCCCGCCTTGGCGCGAACCGGAGGTGGATGAGCATGACCGCATTGCTCACCGCCTGCAGCGGCTTCCTCTTCGCCGTTTTATGGATGGATCTGATGTTCGACGTCCAGGTTCTGTTACATCGATCGGCCGGCGAGGAATTGCCCGAGCCGGTGCTCGCTTCCATCGCGGGGTATTACCACCGCGCGACCACCACGTCGCGCCCGATGAGCCGGCTGATCGCGGTGGTGATGTTGATTTTGTTGGGCGCGTTCGGATTTCAGGCAACCTTGGGGCGCGATCCCGCTTGGGTACTGGTGCTGTCGGCCGGGCTTGCCGGCATCCCGATCATGCTGGCGATGACGCAGACGGTTCCCGACGCGATCCGGCTGGGGCAGCGCACCGACAGCGCGGCCGAGCAAAGCCGCCTGGCGCGGTCGGTCTGCCGCGATCACCTGGTCTGCGTCGGGTGCATGCTTGCGTTCCTGCTCCTGTGGGTGGCCCGGGCCCTGGTGATCTGACGCCTGGGGGCGACGCGTCGTAGTTGCGGTGTGCTAGTCAGGGGCCCCTGGCCACGTCATGGGCGCGCGTACTAAACTAGAACACGTTCCAATTCGGCCAGCATCCCAGGAGTTGTAATGCACACCCCTATTTGCGACGAACTCGGCATCGAGTTCCCGATCTTCGCCTTCACGCACTGTCGCGATGTCGTGGTGGCGGTCAGCAAGGCCGGGGGGTTCGGCGTGCTCGGAGCGGTGGGCTTCACGCCCGAGCAGCTCGAGATCGAGCTCAACTGGATTGACGAGAACATCGGCGACCATCCATACGGCGTCGACATCGTGATCCCGAACAAGTACGAGGGCATGGACTCGGGCCAGTCCGCAGAAGAACTCGCCGAGACGCTGCGCAAGATGGTTCCGCAGGAGCACCTGGACTTCGGCAAGAAGATCCTCGCCGACCACGGCGTGCCGATCGAGGACAGCGACGGCGACACCCTGCAGCTGCTCGGGTGGACCGAGGCAACGGCCACGCCGCAGGTCGAGGTGGCGCTCAAGCACCCGAAGGTGAAGATGATCGCCAACGCGCTGGGCACCCCGCCGGCGGACATGATCAAGCACATTCACGAGGCCGGACTCAAGGTGGCCGCGCTGTGCGGCTCCCCCTCGCAGGCGCGCAAGCACGCCGATGCCGGCGTCGACATCATCATCGCCCAGGGCGGCGAGGCCGGCGGGCACTGCGGCGAGGTCGGCTCGATCGTGCTGTGGCCGCAGGTTGTCAAGGAGGTGGCCCCGGTCCCCGTTCTCGGCGCCGGCGGCATCGGCAGCGGCCAGCAGATCGCCGCGGCGTTGGCGCTGGGCTGCCAGGGCGCGTGGACCGGCTCGCAGTGGCTGATGGTCGAGGAATCCTCGAACACGCCGGTGCAGCAGGCGGCCTACGTCAAGGCCGGCAGCCGCGACACCGTGCGCAGCCGGTCGTTCACCGGCAAGCCGGCCCGGATGCTGCGCAACGACTGGACCGAGGCGTGGGAGAAGCCGGACAACCCGAAGCCCCTCGGAATGCCGCTGCAGTACATGGTTTCCGGCATGGCCGTGCGCGCCACGAACCGCTACCCCAACGAGTCCGTCGACGTGGCGTTCAACCCGGTCGGTCAGGTCGTCGGGCAGTTCAGCAAGGTGGAGAAGACCTCGACCGTGATCGAGCGCTGGGTGCAGGAGTACCTGGAAGCGACCAACAAGCTCGACGAGCTCAATGAGGCGGCCAGCGTCTGATCGAGGCTAGTCCTCGTCGACCTCGTCTACGTCGTACTTGCCGCCGGTAAAGACTTCCTTGGTTCGTTCCACCGCGTGAGTCGCGATGTCGATCGAGTTCTCGACGATGCCGCTGACCCCACCCTTGAGGTCGCCGCGGATGATGTCGCCGGCGTTTTCGACGATGTCCGAAGCCTTTTCGACGGCATTGGTCGCGATGTCCTTGACCGCGTCCACGGCGTCTCTGGGGTTGACCGCCACCGGAATCTCCTATCGTTGCGGGACTTGGAAAGAACTTCGGTACGACTTTAGAGGGTCAGTAATTGACCAGCGAGCGCCAATAGTCCTCGGGGATCTCGGCGCCGGAGCGCAGGATTCGCGCCAGCCCGACGGCCATCGCGATCCCGAGCAGACCCAGCCATAGCCCCGCCAACCCGATCACCGCCCAGAGCGCGGCGGTGACGGCGGGCCACGGCGACAAGACCGCGAGCACCGGAGCGAAGAAGAAGCCCGTCCCGATGTACCAGGCCGAGCCGGCCCGGTCGGACGCCAGCACGAAACGCAGCCACCGGGGTATCGGACTGTGCGCCGGCCGACGTTCGCGCATGATCGTCATCCCGAAGGCGGGAAGAACCCCGCGCCGGTAAACCATCCCTCTTGCCACCCTTGCGCGCCCAGGCAGAGCATCGGCAGTCCGCGGTCCGACTGCGCCGCGGTCTGCGGACCCGGGCACTTGGCGCCGGCCTGCTGTACTCCGTACAGCGGGTACGAGATCACCCAGTAGCCGGTGGTCGCCGGCGGGAACTGGTTAGGCGGCGGGAAGTGACAGGCCTCGGCCTGGCCGCTGGGGCCGCGTCCGAAAATGAAGCGTTCGTAGTTGTCGCACGGTGCACCCAGCGAGGCCTGATAGTTCATGTTTGGGACGTCGCCCTCGTAACCGGCTGCCGCCCCCGGCGCCACGCTGATGGCCCCACCCGTGATCGCAGCGACGGCGAGTACCTCGCGAATCATGCGCCTCCCACCCTTCCGTTACCGTCACCTGCCCCTCGGTGCGCCGGTGACCTGGACAAAAGCATATCGATTGTGTCGCGGGCCACAAGGCCCGGCCGACCGGCCGCCGGCTGCGCACCCGCCGCCCGGCGTCGCGGCCGGGCCGTCCGGCGCCGGGACGGCGTCGTCACCACTCATCGCCGCTGAACATGTTGCAATTTGGTCGGTCGATGTTGTGTCAATCCTTCCCAACGGTGGTGTTGCAGTGGTTTATTTGGCACAAGACATACGACTAGAAGACTTCGTATCGAGGAGTGGGGCCTTGTCAACTACTGAGACGACCACCGGGCCGATCCCGAATCTGCCTCCGGGCTTCGATTTCACCGATCCGGACATCCACGCCGAGCGATTGCCGGTGGAGGAATTGGCCGAGCTGCGACGCACCGCGCCGATCTGGTGGAACGAACAGCCCGACGGTTGCGGCGGGTTCGACGACGGCGGCTTCTGGGTGGTCTCCAAACACAAGGACGTCAAAGAGATTTCGCTGCGCAGCGACGTGTTCTCCAGCCTGGAGAACACCGCCTTGCCCCGCTACCGCGAGGGCACGGTCCGCGAGCAGCGCGAGACGGGCAAGTACGTGTTGCTCAACATGGACGCCCCGCAGCACACCCACCTGCGCAAAATCATCTCCCGGGGCTTCACGCCCCGTGCCGTCGAGCGGCTGCGCGAGGACCTGAACGTGCGCGCCCGGCAGATCGTCGAGACCGCGGCCGCCGAAGGCTCCGGCGATTTTGTCGAGCAGGTGTCATGTGAGCTTCCGCTGCAGGCCATCGCGGGGCTGATGGGTGTGCCCCAGGAGGAACGCATGAAGCTGTTCCACTGGTCCAACCAGATGGTCGGCGACCAGGACCCCGAATTCGCCCGCAACGACGCGATGGGCGCCTCGGTCGAACTGATTACCTACGCGATGCAGATGGCCGCGGACCGGGCGCAAAACCCCGGCGAAGACATCGTCACCAAGCTGATCCAGGCCGACGTCGACGGCCACAAGCTCTCCGACGACGAGTTCGGTTTCTTCGTCATCCTGCTGGCGGTGGCCGGCAACGAGACGACCAGGAACTCCATCACCCAGGGCATGATGGCCTTCACCGATTTCCCCGATCAGTGGGAGCTGTACAAGCGGGAACGCCCGGCCACCACGGCCGACGAGATCGTCCGGTGGGCCACCCCGGTCACGTCGTTTCAGCGCACCGCGCTGGAGGACTACGAGCTGTCCGGAGTGCAGATCAAGAAGGGCCAACGGGTGGTAATGGTCTACCGCTCGGCCAATTTCGACGAGGACGTCTTCGAGGACCCGTTCACGTTCAACATCCTGCGCAATCCGAACCCGCACGTGGGATTCGGCGGGACCGGCGCGCACTACTGCATCGGCGCGAACCTGGCGCGCATGACCATCGACCTGATGTTCAACGCGATCGCCGACGCCATGCCCGACATCAAATCCGCCGGTAAGCCGGAGCGGTTGCGATCGGGCTGGCTCAACGGCATCAAGCACTGGCAGGTCGACTACCATACCAACGGGTCCGGGCAGTGCCCTGTCGCCCATTGACACACTGATCTGACCGGGGGTAGTCCTTGCCGACACATCAAGCCGTCCAAATGCGGTCTCCTGGCGGGTCGTTGGAACTGGCAGAGGTTCAGACGAAACCACCCGGCCGTGACGAGGTACGGCTGACGGTCACGGCTTGTGGCGTGTGCGGCACCGACCGTGCGTTCGCCAACGGCGGCTTCCCGAACATGACCTGGCCGCTCACCCTTGGGCACGAAATCGCCGGAACCATAGCCGAACTCGGTGAGGGCGTGGAGGGTTTCGCGGTCGGTGATCGTGTCGCCGTCGGCTGGTTCGGCGGAAACTGCAACCGTTGCGATGCCTGCCGCAGAGGGATCCTCATTCACTGCGCGAACATGAAAGTTCCGAGCTGGCAGTACCCCGGCGGCTACGCGCAGTCGGTGACGGTGCCCGCCAATGCGTTGGCCCGGATACCGGCCGAGCTGTCGGATGTGGAAGCGGCCCCGATGGGCTGCGCGGGTGTCACGACGTACAACGCATTGCGTCACACCAAGGCTTTGCCCGGTGACCGGGTCGCGATTCTCGGCGTCGGCGGACTCGGGCATCTCGGGGTGCAGTTCTCCCGGGCGATGGGCTTCGAGACCATTGCGATTGCCCGGGGCAGTGCCAAGGAATCCGATGCCCGGAAATTGGGCGCCCATCACTACATCGATTCCACCAGCGGTGACGTCGCGGAAGCGTTACAGGCGCTGGGCGGCGCGACGGTCGTGCTGGCCACCGCCTCGAACTCCGCGGCCATGGCCGACACCGTCGGCGGGTTGCTGCCCAGGGGCGAATTGATCACCATCGGCGTCACCACGGATCCGCTGCCGATCAGTCCGGTACAGCTGATCACGCCGGGTGTGAGCATCGTCGGGCATCCGTCCGGCACCTCGAAAGACATCGAAGACACCATGCATTTCGCGGTGCTGTCGGGGGTGCGGGCGTGGATCGAGGAGTTGCCGCTGGCGCAGGCCGCCGACGGCTACGCGGCGATTGAGCAAGGGCGAGCGCACTACCGCACCGTTTTGACCATGTGAATACAGTCGGGATGTGACCCCGGAAAGAGGCTCGGTGTGGACGCTCGACGCCGCTGACGGCGAACTG
The DNA here is from genome assembly GCF_036409155.1 of Mycobacterium sp. 050128. Taxonomy (NCBI): domain Bacteria; kingdom Bacillati; phylum Actinomycetota; class Actinomycetes; order Mycobacteriales; family Mycobacteriaceae; genus Mycobacterium; species Mycobacterium sp. 050128. The sequence goes on from NZ_JAZGLW010000002.1 coordinate 159,673, forward strand.
CAGCTGCGTACCGGTGTCAAGGGCCGGGCCGCGCGGATGGGCCATCGCCTCACGATCGCGATGACTCGCTGGCAGGCGACGGTGCGATGGGCCGGCTCCGATCCCGTTGCGGCCGAGCTCGCGGTCGAGGCGGACTCGTTCGAGGTGGTCGGCAGCCAGGGTGGCGTCAAGGGCCTCTCGGGTCCGGAGAAAGCGCTGGTTCGGTCGAACGCGTTGCGCTCGTTGGGCGCCGATCGCTTCCCCGAGATCCGCTTCTTTGCCGACGTCATTGAGGAGAGCGAGAACGGCTACCTCCTCACCGGCACGCTTCAGATTCACGGCAAACAGCACGAACACGTAATCGATTTGCACACAGAGGATCTCGGCGATTCATGGCGAATGTCCGCCGAATCCACGGTGCGTCAATCCGACTACGGCATCAAGCCGTACTCGCTGCTGATGGGCTCGGTGCAGGTCGCCGACGACGTGACGCTGACTTTCACCGCGGTTCACGCCAAGGACGATTGAGCTCCACCGGCACTACCCATCGGCGCGTGTATCCTCGGTGAGGATTAGTTACCGCCGCTAAATATCTATTGCCTTGTCTCGTCGAAAGGGATCAAAATGCCTCGTACAGAAAACGATTCGTGGGACCTCGCGACCAGCGTCGGGGCGACGGCCACCATGGTGGCTGCCGGCCGGGCCGTCGCCACAAGGGCCGACCGGCCGCTGATGGACGATCCCTTCGCCGAGCCCCTGGTGCGGGCCGTGGGTATCGAATTCCTCGCGCGATGGGCCAACGGGGAGATCGACGCGGCCGATATCGACGTCGCCGACGAGGCGTGGGGTTTGCAGCGGATGGCCGATCTGATGAGCGTCCGGACACCGTACTTCGATGCGTTTTTCCGGGACGCGATGGACGCGGGTATCCGTCAGGCCGTCATCCTGGCGTCGGGGCTGGATGCGCGGGCCTACCGATTGTCTTGGCCGGCGGGGGCGACGGTGTTCGAGATCGACCAGCCCGAGGTGATGCAGTTCAAGAACTCCACGCTGGCGGATCTGGATGCTCGGCCGACCGCCGAGCTGCGCGTGGTGCCGATCGATCTGCGGCATGATTGGCCAACAGCATTGCGCGAAAACGGTTTTGACGCCGACCAGCCCAGCGCTTGGATTGCCGAGGGGCTGCTCGCGTTCCTGCCGCCGGATGCGCAGGATCGCTTGCTGGACAACATCACCGGTCTCAGCACACCCGGAAGTCGGCTTGCTGCCGAGATCTTCGGTAACCGGCCGGACGAAAACGGTGAGCCGGCGCCCGACATGGTTGCGATCGCCGGCGAGCGTTGGCGTGCGCACGGATTCGATGTGCAACTCGCCGACTTGCGCTACGACGTCGAGCGCAACGACGTTGCCACATACCTGGATCGCCACGGCTGGCAGACGGAATCCAAGACGCTGAATGAATTGTTCGCGGCCAACGGCCTAGCCGAAATACCCGCGACCGCAGGAAGTTTGGCCGACGGCACCTACTACTGCACCGCGATTCGGCAGCCCTAGGGGCTTACGGCTGTGACGGCGCGACGGGCGTCGTCGGATCGCCGGTGTCGCCGGGGATGTGTTCGAGCACCCTGGTCAAGTACGGCTGCGGGCCATTCGGGTCGGGCTGCTGCTCGGCCGCAACGCCCTCATCCGGTACGCCGGGCTTCGAAACCGGTTCACCGGCGGCAGCCGGCCGGGGCGCGGGAGGCTCGGCCGCCGGCGGTGCCACCGCGGGCGTCACGGCTTCGGCAACGGGCGGCGTCTGCTCGTGCACGACATGCGTGCCCGCGGCGCGTCCAGCCTCGGGAGCAAACTGAATGCCCACGGCAACCGCCAGCGACGAGACAAAAGTGATGGCGCCCGCGGCCAACGCGGTCACCGCGCCGGCGTAGGACAAGTGCCCGGGTCGCCGCGGCGCCGCGGCCGGGGTGGGTTCGCTGATCTGCGGGATCAGTCGCTCGTCGGTGAACTCGGTGCTTCGGGCGGCGGCCAGCGCCGCGCCGCGCGCGACTGTCACCTGCGCCATGGTCTGGGCGAAGACCGGCACCGGCAAAGCCTTTTCGAGTTGCCAGGAAAATCCATCGATGTCGCTGTCCGCGCCGACGACGACTACGGCGCCCGGGCGCCATCCGCTGCGGTCGAACATTCCGGTCAACCAGGAGCGCAGCCCGTCGAAGCCACCGGTGATGTGCTTGACCACCGTTTGGGTGTCGTCGTCATGGGTGTCGACCATGACGACCGTCGCGCATTCGTGTTCGAGCACGCACACCGCGGTCTGCTCGTACCCGATGACGGGCGCGATCGCCCGCGCCAGGGTCTCGACCGCCTCGAGCAGTCGAACCGGCACCACGTTGTCGAACCCGGCGTCGGTCAGCGCCTCCAACAGCAGTGCGGCCTGGGCGGCCGCCTCGTCGTTCCAGGTCACCCCGACAACGCGCAGATGGTGATCGCTCGAGCTGGCCTGCGCGTCCACCCGCAAGACCTCTTGTGCCACCTGCTCTGCGGTACCCACGGCGGCCACGCCGTCTTCGGCGTGAAGCATCGATTCCTGGTGGTCCAGGATGGTGCCATCGGCGCCGTGTCCCTCTGCGAGGACCCACCCGAAGGTGGTCGGCGTCAGTGATAGCCCTAGTACCGTGTCCAAAGTTTGCACCTCAATCATCCCGGACTCCGCAGCCCTGCCGAACCGTCACGCACCATCAAGTCCGCGGCGCGGTGATTCGTGAGGGCCGGAACGGACCGGTTAGCGTTCGGTCTCCATCGGCTTGCTCCGAGAGAGCCTACGCGGTCGTGGAGGGTTCGGCTGCACCGATCTCAGATCCGGCGAAAACTCGCGCGTACCCAAACACCGGCGACGGAATCGAACTAATTGTCGACCGCGTCAAGCGGCCCGGCACCGGCTCACCGGCGGCGGTCCCCCGTCGTACCACGTGTCAATCCCCCTCACCGTCCGTCCGATTGGCGGGCAGCGTGGCGCGTGTCGAAATCGGCGGTCCCCCGTAATTGCCAACGTTTGTAGCCGACGTTGTCACATACCACTTGCCGAGCGCCTCGCTTTTACTGCGCACCCGCTACCTGGCGTTTTGCGCGACCGGAGCGCCGAAGGAGGACACGGAACCGGGCGCGGGCTATCGCGATCAGTTATCGCGCACGCACAATTTTTGGCGCCAGCCGAAACAAAACCGGGATGACAACGCGTCCCAATCGACATTTCAGCTATTTACACGGTAAATTCTGCCGAGGGCACCACGCGACTACGTACGACCGACAAGGGGCGCAGGTATGACAGACGTGAGCGAGAAGATCCGGGCCTGGGGGCGCCGGCTTTTGGTCGGTGCGGCAGCGGCTGTGGCCCTGCCGGGTCTGATCGGTCTTGCCGGAGGCGGAGCCACCGCGAGTGCATTCTCGCGACCTGGCCTGCCCGTCGAATACCTGCAGGTGCCGTCGGCAGGAATGGGCCGCAGCATCAAGGTTCAATTCCAGAGCGGCGGCAGCGGCTCGCCCGCGGTGTACCTGCTCGACGGGTTGCGGGCCCAGGATGACTACAACGGCTGGGACATCAACACCCCCGCGTTCGAGTGGTACTACAAGTCCGGGCTGTCGATCGTCATGCCGGTTGGCGGACAGTCGAGCTTCTACACCGACTGGTACCGCCCGGCGTGCGGCAAGGCCGGCTGCTCGACCTACAAGTGGGAGACGTTCCTGACCAGCGAACTGCCCGGGTACCTGTCGTCGGAGAAGGGCGTCAAAGCCAACGGCAGCGCGGCGGTCGGTATCTCGATGGCGGGTGCCTCGTCAATGAACCTGGCGATCTACCACCCCGCTCAGTTCGTCTACGCCGGTTCGCTGTCCGGCTACCTCAGCCCGTCCACCGGGCAGAGCTGGATCGGCCTGGCGATGGGTGACGCCGGCGGCTATAAGAAGGAAGACATGTGGGGCCCGGACAGCGACCCGGCATGGCAGCGGAACGACCCGTTGGTCAACGTGGGCCAGCTCGTCGCCAATAACACCCGGCTCTGGGTGTACTGCGGCAACGGGACTCCGAACGAACTGGGCGGCGCCAACCTTCCGGCCACGTTCCTCGAGAGCAACTTCATGATCGGCGTCAACAAGAAGTTCCAAGACGCCTACAACGCCGCGGGCGGCCACAATGCCGTGTTCAACTTCCCCAACTACGGAACCCACAGCTGGGAGTACTGGGGCGCGCAGCTGAACGCGATGAAGGGTGACCTGCAGAACACCTTGGGTGCGACCCCCGGAGGCGGTGGATAACCCCTATCGTCCGATGTCACTACTGCGCTTGACGGCAATCGTCAGGCGCAGTAGTGCGTTAAGGGCACTGCTGGCCGCGCTGCCTGCCGCCACGCTGCTGGCTACCCAGGCGCGAGCCGACACGAGCGCGCTGACGGAGCTGGTCGATGCGGCCGCGCAGCGCTTGCAGGTTGCCGAGGCGGTGGCCGCCTACAAATGGAATGCCCACGTTGCCGTCGAGGATCCGGACCGCGTGCAACAGCAACTCGCCAAATTGAGCGCCGATGCCGCCGGTGAGCACATCGACCCGAACTACGTCAGCCGGGTGTTCGGGGACCAGATCAACGCCACCGAGGCGATCGAGCACACCCGGTTCGCGGAGTGGAAGCTCAACCCGGCGAGCGCGCCCGCGGGTGCGCCCGACCTGTCGGTGTCACGGTCGACGATCGACGGTCTCAACCAGACGATGCTGAACCAGATCGTGGTCCACTGGGACCTTCTGCACTCGCCGGCCTGCGGCCCGCAACTCGACGCCGCGAGGGTCTCCGTGACCCACGCCCGCCTGTTAGACAGGCTCTATCAGCAGGCCCTGGCGCTGGCGACTCAGTCTTATTGCACTTAACAATCTGGCCTGCGACAAGCCGTCGTTGGTGGGTGACAGGCCAATTTCAATGCCATAGAAATGCCATAAATTTCTTATCTCGTGAATCAATCAAATCGGTAACGCTTTCTGCACACGTGACGAATTGCTTGACATGAGAAACTTGGGGAAGCCTCTCGTGAAGTACGCCGTCGTCGGCGGTTTCATCGCAGCGACGCTTGGCCCGGCGACCGCCGAGGCCGGCGCGGCGCCCACTCCCAACTGGGACGCAATCGCGCAGTGCGAGTCCGGCGGCAACTGGCATGCTAACACCGGAAACGGAGCATATGGCGGGCTGCAATTCAAGCCGGACACCTGGGCAAGTTACGGCGGCGTCGGCAATCCTGCCGCAGCCTCTCGTGAGCAGCAAATCGCGGTTGCCAACCGGCTTTTCGCCGACCAGGGCGTGGAGCCGTGGCCCAAGTGCGGTGCCAACTCGGGCCTGCCGATCGGGTGGTACTCGCACCCCGCCCAGGGCATCAAGGAGATCATCAACGGCCTCATCCAGGCAGCCGTCCCGCACTGATGATCAATTCGGGCGCGGCCTAGGTTCACGCTCAGCCATGTGTTTGGATCGGGCCATGGAAGGTTCGGCGACAGTACATATGGCGGCACCCGCGGACAAGATCTGGAACTTGATTTCAGATGTCCGCAACACCGGGAAGTTCTCGCCGGAGGTCTTTGAAGCCGAGTGGCTGGGTGATGCGACAGGCCCAGCCCTCGGTGCCAAATTCCGCGGCCATGTTAAGAGAAATGAGATCGGCCCGGTTTATTGGACGGTCTGCAAAGTAACCGCCTGCGAGCCCGGCCGCGAATTCGGCTTCACGGTCTTACTCGGCGACAAGCCGGTCAATAACTGGCACTACCGTCTGGCGCCGTCCGGTGCCGGCACAGACGTCACCGAGTCGTTCCGGCTCAGCCCCGCGCCGTGGCTCGGGATCTACTGGTTGTTGGGCGGCTTTCTGCGTAAGCGCCGCAATGTCCGCGACATGACCAAGACGCTGAACCGCATCAAAGATGTGGTCGAGGCGGGCTGAGGTGAAATCCGTTTTCATCACCGGCGCGGGCAGTGGGATGGGCCGTGAAGGGGTCAGGCTCTTCCACGCCAACGGATGGCGGGTCGGCGCCGTGGACCGCAATGCCGACGGCCTGAGCGGGCTCGCCGGGGAGCTGGGCGACGAACGCCTGTGGACACGCACCGTCGACGTCACGGTCAAGGCGGATCTGGAGGGCGCCCTGGGCGACTTCTGCGCCGGCAATGCCGGCGGCGGGCTGGACATGATGTGGAACAACGCCGGGATCGGTGAGTCCGGCTGGTTCGAAGACGTGCCCTACGACGCCACGATGCGCGTCGTCGAGGTCAACTACAAAGCGGTGCTGACCGGCGCCTACGGCGCACTGCCCTATCTGAAGAAGACTCCGGGCAGCCTGATGTTCTCGACGTCTTCATCGTCGGCCACCTACGGGATGCCGCGCATCGCCGTCTATTCGTCGACCAAGCACGCGGTCAAGGGTCTGACCGAAGCGCTGAGCGTGGAATGGCAGCGCCACGGTGTGCGCGTCGCCGACGTGCTGCCCGGTTTGATCGACACCGCGATCCTGACCACGACGCCCAACCATTCCGCCGACGGCGGTGCGCCGATGACCGGTGAGCAGTTGCGCGCCACCGCGCCGAAGAAGGGCTTGATGCGGCTGATGCCGGCGGCCAGCGTGGCCGAAGCCGCGTGGCAGGCTTATCACAACCCCAAGCGGCTGCATTGGTACGTGCCGAAGAGCATTCGGATGATCGACCTGCTCAACGGCCTGAGCCCCGAGTTCGTCCGAGGTCGCATCGCCAAATCGCTGCCGGGGCTGATGCCGAAGCGGCAGTAGAGGAGCTGGAATGGCGCAATACGGGTGGATCGCGGCCGCATGTGTGCTGGCCGCCGGCGTCACGGGCTGCGCGGAGCCCCAGACCACGCCGCGTGCCGCCGCGCATCTGACCATCAACGGGGCCGCCCATGCGGCGCGTCCGCCGGCGTGCACGCAGCTGCAGTCCTACCGGACCATCAACATTCCCGACCGCGACGGCCAGGTCGAGGCCGTGGTGCTGCTCAGCGCTGATCGGGCCATCCCGCAATGGGTGAAGATCCGCAACGTCGACGGGTTCACCGGAAGCTTTTGGCAGGGCGGGGTGGGCGACGCGCACGTCGACGTCACCAACAGGGCGTACACCATCACCGGCAGCGCCTACGGCATCAACAGCAGCAACCCCAACAAGGTCATCACCACGGACTTCAAGATCACCGCGGAGTGCTGAGAAGAAATCCGGCCTAGGCTTTTTCCAACACCAGCTGTCTGCCCAGGGAGGCGCCGTGAAGGAGTGGTTGCACTGGCTCGCGATGCACGGGTTCATTCGGGGCGTCGCGTCCCTGGGGCTCCGTCGCGGTGACATGCAGGCCAGGCTGATCGCCGACCCCACCGTGGCCGCCGATCCGGTGCCTTTCTGCGACGAACTCCACGCGATGGGCCCGATGGTGCGCAGCCGCGTCGGCTATCTGGCGGTCGACCACGAGGTCGTCCACAGCCTGCTGCGATCCGACGACTTCCGGGTCCTGGTGCTGGGATCGAATCTGCCGGCACCGGTGCGGTGGCTGGAGCGCCATGCGCGCGACGATCTGCTGCATCCGCTGCGCGCCCCGTCGCTGCTGGCCACCGAGCCGCCGGATCACACCCGCTACCGCAAGACGGTGTCGGCGGTGTTCACGTCGCGGGCGGTTGCCGCGCTGCGTGACCGAGTGGAGGAAACGGCCGCCAACCTGTTGGACGAGCTGGCCAACGAGTCCGGTGTGGTGGACGTCGTCGGGCGGTACTGCTCGCGACTTCCGGTCGCCATCATTAGCGACATCTTGGGTGTGCCCGAACAAGACCGGCCGCGCGTCCTGCAGTTCGGCGAACTGGCCGCTCCGAGTCTGGACGTCGGATTGCCGTGGCGCCAATACCGCACGGTCCAGCAGGGGATCGCCGGATTCAACGCCTGGCTCGTCGACCATCTGCAGCACCTGCGGCGCTCCCCCGGCGACGACTTGATGAGTCAGCTGATTCAGACCGCCGAAAGTGGCCCGGCGGAAACACGGTTGGACGAAACCGAACTCATCGCGATTGCCGCGCTGGTGTTGGCCGCCGGCTTCGAAACCACGGTTAACCTGTTGGGCAACGGAATTCGCATGCTGCTCGACGCGCCCGAGCATCTCGAGACGTTGCGTGAGCGTCCCGAGTTATGGCCCAACGCCGTCGAAGAGATATTGCGCCTGGACTCACCGGTACAACTCACCGTGCGCAAGGCCGTTAACGACGTCGAGCTGGTGGGTAGGCCGATCAACCGAGGCGACGTGGTGTTGCTCTATCTGGCTGCCGCCAACCGGGATCCGTCCGTGTTCCCCGATCCGCATCGGTTCGACATCGAACGCTTTAATGCGGGAAGGCATCTCGCGTTCTCCGGGGGCCGGCACTTCTGCCTGGGCGCCGCTCTCGCCCGTACCGAGGGCGAGGTGGGACTTCGGGCCTTCTTCGATCGCTTCCCCGAGGTGCGGGCGGCCGGTGCCGGGACCCGCCGGGACACCCGGGTGCTGCGGGGCTGGTCGAATCTGCCGGTGGCGCTCGGGCGGGCGCAATCGATGGCTCCCGTCGACGTCTAGGGATTCAGGTAGCGGCTCAGCCAGTCCAACAAGCGCTGCCAGGCGTCGGCCGCGGCGGTGGCGTTGTAGCGGGGACCGGTGTCGTTGAAGAAGGCATGGTCGGCGCCGGGTTCCACTACCAGGTCGTTGACCAGACCGAACCGGTCCAAGGCGGCCTTGGCCGCCGCTTGCGAGCCGGTGACCCGGGTGTCCAGCGCACCGTAAATCCCCAGCACCGCCGCCTTGGATCCGGTGAAGTCGGGGTTGGGCGGCAACGGCCCGTAGAACGGCACGGCAGCCGACACTCCCAACGCGCCGGCGGCCAGCAGCTGCCACACCAGTCCCCCACCGAAGCAGAAACCCACCACCCCAACCTTGCGCGCGGGTGCGCGAAGTTTCACTTCGGCGACGCCGGAGTTCATGTCGTGAATGAACTGTTCCGGCGCGATGGCGCTGAGCGCCGCGGTCGCCTCCGCGGGATCCCGGAACGCGTCGGTCCCACCTTGCTCCGAGAGCAGGTCGATCGCCAGCGTCGAATACCCGGCCCCGGCCAGCCGGCCGGCAACCGATCGCACCCAGTCGTTGAGTCCCTTGTTCTCGTGGATGACCAGTACGGCGCCCTTGGCATCGGCGGCCTGCGCCCAAGCGCCTTGCAGTCGACCCGTTGACCCCGCCCACGATATCGGCGATGTGGGCAGTGCCTTTGCCATGCCGGGCGGTTGTGCTGAGCCAGTTGAGGTTTCGGGTGCCGGCGCGGGTTTCGGGGTCTCGTCCTGTTCTGCAACCGCGGAGCAGGCGGCGAGCAGTGCAGCCGCCGCCGCGGTCCCCAACCCGAGCAGTGCTAGCCGCCGCATGGCCTCGCGTCTGGTCAGCAGGCCGTCGATGTGGTCGGTCGCGATCTCGTCGGCGATATAGCGCTTCAGCGGGTTCACCTTCGCGAGTATCCGCTGCGGCATCGTGGTTGACACCCGTGCGGGGAGCGAGTTTATTTGCCGCTATGACAGAAGTTTCTATGATCGCGGTCGAAGATGTCGTACTCGGGCTGTGGCGAGCGCTTTCGCGGCGGGATTGGGATGCGGTCAAGACGTTCTTGGCAGACGACTGCCTCTACGTCGACATGCCGGTTCCCGCGGTGTCGGCGCGCGGGCCCGAAGACACCGTGAAACGCCTCAAAATTGGACTCGAGAACTTGGCGGGCTACGAGAACCACGACGGTGTGCTGCTCTCCAACGGCACCGACGTGATGTATGAACACTCGGAAACCTGGACGTTCAGCTCGGGGGAACAAGGCGTGCTGAGATTCGTCACGGTACATAAGGTCGTCGACGGCAAGATCACGGTCTGGAAAGACTATTGGGACATGAACAGCCTGGTCAGCTTCGCGCCGCCGAACCACTTCGAGGCGTTGGCGAATGCCGATACGTCCTGGGTTTTCGATGCTACAGGTCTGATCTGAACCGTCTTTCATTCGCTAATGGACAAATTACGGAGCTAGTGGTTACCCGTGAGTATCATCTAGCGGGATACAGCAGATCTCGGTTATGATCTGCACCGGCCGAATCGGTCTGAATGCGGTGGTGGGCGCCTTCAAGCCAGCTATTTGTTGTTCGGAGTCGGGAGCGGCCATTTTTTGGGCCTCCTGACGCCGCGACCCGGCTTGGCCAGAGCCGGGTGATAACTGGATGAATGGAGTGCAATGTCGCGCATAACCAGCAGAATCGGTGTCGCCTTGATCCTGGGCTTCACGGCCGTAACGGCTTCCGGATGTTCGCCGGTCCTGTCGCTTTTCTCCTTCTAATGCCCTGATACGCGAGGAGTCTTCGGCGCTTCGGGCCGTCGTCGGCGAACCGGCCGGTGTTCACCGACGACGAGTCCAACGCCGCAGTAGGGCGGCGCGGATATCTCCTGATTTCCGACGCCCGCGGGGCATATGAGTTTGCTACGCACGGTGTCGCAGGGTGCGGATCCAGGCCCATTTGTTGTGTTCATTGACAGCCGCAGTTACTTGCGGATACCTGGCACAACAACCTCTCTTGGCTAGCAAGTGCATCGGTTCGGGTTTGAATGCGGTGGTCCGGGCCTTAGTTTCAGCTACCGGTTTGGAATGGCCTTCTCGCGCCTCCTGACGTCGCTGCCACTCCGGCTCTATTTGAGCCGGGTTAGACTTCGATGAACGGAGTGCCCAACGGCAGCCGCATTCAGCAAATTCGGCCTCCCCCAATCTCGCCTCTGCCGCGATGATGACCTCCGGATGCTCGCCGACGTATTCGTCGATCTCTTTCTGAGCGCGAGATGCTCCGACAACCTTGTTGGGTTTTCGGCAACGCGGATTTTTGCGGAGATCATTTCGCCCCGTCGACTTTATATCGGATAAAAGTCCACTTCATCACCCGTTTCCGGTGGTCATCCGCGCCTAGACGTTGTTCGCCTCCGCGACACGTGCTCATTACTTCTTGGTAAAGGTGGCATGTCTGCCAGATCTCGGGTTAGTATCGGCACCGGCCGAATCGGGTCTGAATGCGATGGTGGGCGCCTTCATGCCAGCTAATTGTTGTTCGGAGTCGGGAGCGGCCGTTTTTTGCGCCTCCTGACGCCATAAGCCCGGCTCCAACCTGAGCCGGGTGGAAACAGAGACGAATGGAGTGCGTTATGTCACGTGTAACCAGCAAAATCAGTGTTGCCGTAATCCTTGGCTTTACCGCGGTTGCGGCGACCGGATGCACGCCGGTGTTGTCGCTCATCAACATCTCGACGTAAGCCCGCGTGGCTTCTCGCGCTGCGCACCTCTCACACGTCGGTCAACACTCACTGAGTGGTTTGCTACGGTTCGGGGTCCTGCACGACATGACGCCCTCGGGTAGGCATCATGTGTGTCCGCACGGTGCGGGTCGTCGCCGCGCGCAGCGGGCAGGCATACGGGGCCGGCTGATCGCCTGCGGGGGTTAGCGAGCGCGGCTGGTGCGCCAAGCACCGCACGCCGGCACGTTCACAGCGTGCCTAGCGCTGTTGTCGTCTGTCCGGGCCGGGGGTTGATCCGCGGCCCGGACAGACTGCGCCCTGAGTGCCGCTCAGAGGCCGTCAGCGCCATCGTGGCGGCCGCGGCGACCGGGTAGGAGCATCCATAAACGGCAGTTCCCCATCGCCCGCGTGCGCCTGGCTAACTACTCGTAGGGTGTGATGCACCTGCCGACGTCGAACTCGAGCGGCCACTAGGGGGAAGAAGAGGGGGTTCCTAGCTCACCGTGTTCGAAATGGATTTCGTCGTGCTGGGCACCAGCTGAAACGGGATCCACAGTGTCCATCGGCCTACCGCTACATACGGCGTGATGATCTGCGACGCTTCAATTACATCGCGACGGGGAGGAGGACGTGATGCCGCGTTTTGAAACCGAAATGGAGGCCTGCCCGCATTGTCGACGGGCAGCCGAGGCGACGGTTGAGTACATCCGCGACAGCGATGGCAAGGTCATCCGCAAGCGGGTGCGCGACATTAACTGCCGTTACGCCGACTGCCCGGGCAATGAAGTGCCGCCGCACTGGAGCTAGCCGTCCTTGCTCATCGTGAAAGCAGTCTGAGAACCGCTCGCGGCCGCGTTGTGGCGTCTCGGAGTAGCCCGGCGTAGCCCCGAATTGGGCCCTTGCGGCCGCGGACACGCGGTGTCGCCGCCCGACTTTCCGGTCGCGCCCGGACCGCATCCTTTGTGCCAGTCCATTTCCCAGTGATCTTGATTTGAAAAGCATTGTGCGACAACAGATTTAGAAGCGACATACCGCTTGCCTGGGAGGCGCCTCAGAATCGTACCGATTGAATGCAAGAGGCGAAAAAATTTGCGGCGATTTCGGGAAAACACTCGTGATCAAGCTCTTTGGCGTCGTATTGTACGTGTGTCTCGGGCAGCAGATCGGCTCTCTGGTAACAGATTGTCCTTAGACGAACGGGGGCAACACCATGTCACGTCTCAGCAGTAAATTTGTCGTCGCCTTGATCCTCGGCTTTACCGCGCTTACGGCATCAGGGTGCACGATCCCGCTCACCATCGACCCAGGTGGCTCCGGCCTAGTCTTCACGCCGTAGCACCGCGCTCACCAATCGTGGGGTGACTCCGCGATAATCCCTGTGCGAGCAGGGATTATCGCGGATCCCTCGCTTTGGACCCCTGGGCCCAGCCATCGCGTGCTCGGTCGGCGGTCTTTCGACAGGGATGCATACCACGGCAGCCCCTATCGCGGATACGTTCTATCCCAACGCCTTTGGGCGTCTGCACGTGCGTGCGGGCAGGGTGTGTTCGTTGGGGGGTAAGACGCGAACGAATGTGCCGCCGTCAGCTCGGCAGCGCTGTGGTGCAATAGCTTTCGGCGCGGGTGTCCGGTGACCGTCACGCGTCGGGCGCAGCGCAGCGGTGCGCCCTGAATCGGTTGGTCCCTAGCCTGGAATGCAGGTGAATTGACCGCAATCAATGGTGAGTGGGACCGTGCGGATTTCGTGGTGTGGACGCGCACCACGGAGGACGGCGTCGGCGCCGCTGAGGGGTTTTTATCCTGCCTGCCAATGAGTTTCGTGCCGGCGGTGCCATTTCGTCCATTGCGCCAACTGCACGGCGACCACATGAAAAACCGTCGCTATGAAGCTAATTCGCGCAGCACACAAAAGCCGCACGGGGTCACGCTTGCCTTTGACCTTCACCCAGCCATGCCGGCTGACCCGGGCGCTCGTATCGAGCGCCGCCGAAGTGCTGGGGCCGACCACCACCTGACCCGGCTCGGCCAGGTTCTGCAGCCGCGCGGCCAGATTCATGGGGTCCCCGATCGCGGTGGAGCTGCGCATCTGCTCCGCGCCGATGTTGCCCAACAGTGCCGGCAAGCCCGTGCTGCGGCGGCGTCCGGTGCCACCTGGTCGACACGGTCGCGGCGCGCCGGCACGTCGACCATCTCCACCAGCGCCACGGCGTAATCGCGCCGTAGATCGGCGATGGTCTGCTGGGTGGCCAGTGCATCGAACAGCCCGCAAAACGGCGATCGCAATGACAACGGGCGCTGTCGGGGGGAGACGAATCGACTAAGACTCAGCGAGTTGCTTGAGGCACCTCAGTGTGTCGGACAGCGTGCGGCCCACCTGACGCACTGCGATTCGATCGGCCACATAAGCCAGGATTCCACCCGGTGCCTGATACGACAGCCGGAAAGTCGCTCGCGTTTGGCCTGCAGCCCCGTCTCGCAGCCGGATGCGCCCCCGCAGCGTGACGCCGGTGATACCCACCCACGCCAGGTCGCGGCGTTCGTCGAATTCGACCACCTCGATCAGGCCGCCAACCGGCACCGACCCGATCTTCCAATGGACGGTATAGCGGGCACCTACGCCGGCAGCCTGCTCGTTCGCCGCTTCCCAACGTTCGAGGTTCGTCATGAAGGTCGGGTAGCAGTCCGGGTCGCTGACGATTTTCCACACGGCCTCGCGGTCCGCCTGGATGACGCATCGGCGTTCGACGCGCATCAGCCGATCACCGGCAGACGACGTTTGGCGGCAAGCCGGTCGACGGCGCCCTGCAGACTGGCGATGACCTTGTCATGCACCGCTTGGTCATCGCCATCGACGTCGATGGGTTCCTGCACCTCGATCGCGATCTTGGTGGGTAGCGGTATGTGGCCCGCCAGGTCGCCGATGTTCAAGCCCCAGGGCAGTGCCAGCGATATCGGAATGCTCTTGAGCCGCAGCAACTTATCCGCCATCAGTGCTTTGGCCAGCCACTGCCCGCGGTTGAGGAACAGCGCGCTCTCCTGGCCTCCGACGGCGGCGACCGGGACGATCGGTACGCCCGCCTCCCGGGCTAGCTTCACGTATCCCATCCGCCCACCGAAGTCGACCTTGTGGCGCTGCCACGACGGCCGGAACACTTCGTAGTCTCCGCCGGGATACACCAGTAGTGCCGCGCCGGAATCCAGTGCCAGACGGGCGTTTTCGGGGTTGGCGGCGACGGTGCCGAACTTGCGCAGCCAGCCCAGCGGCGGTGCTGAGACGACGAGGTTGTGGGCCAGCTGGTAAAACGGCCGCTCGACGCCGAAGTACGAACAGAACGCGAGCGTGAATACGAAGGTGTCCGGGGGCACGTTGCCGCCGCTGTGGTTGCCGACCATCAGCACCGGACCTTCGTTGGGGATCCGATCCAACCCCTTGACGTCCGCCCGGAAGTACAGCGACGCGAGCAGCCAGGTGCCCGGCAGCTGGTCGCGGATGTAGTCGGGATCTCGCTGGTCGAGGTCGGCCTTGGGGACTCTGGACACGACCTGCCGGCGAGTCCAGTCAATCGCCTCTCCTACGAGCCCCATGTCCGCGTCCTGTCCTCAGCGTGCCTCGGGGTCGACTACCCGGATTAACGGTCTTTCACACCGTCATTCGTGAAACGGCCGAAAAGCGTTGCACCACAATGTTGCACCCCGGCAGCTAGGCGGCGTTGAGCAGCAACATCAACCCGTAGTCCATGTGAATCTGTTGATGGCAATGCAGCAGCGACAGCCCGGGCTGATCGGCGACGAAATCGATCTCCAGGCTCTGGTAGCCGCCGAGCATCGCGACGTCCTTGTGCACGCCGGCCGTCGGAGTGCCGGCGAACTGTGTGATTTCGAAGGTGTGGCGGTGCAAATGCATCGGATGCAGGTCGTCGGTGGCATTGCGAAAGCGCAGCCGGTAGCGCCCGCCGCGCTGCACATCGAGTACGGGTGTGTTGCTGTCCATTGAGAATGAGGAGCCGTTCAAGGTCCAGATGTTGAAGCCATCGGCTGCCGCGTTACGTTTCTCGATCAGCATTTCGATGGTGCGGTCCGGTGGCGGGACCCCGGTGGGAGTGCCCGACGCGAAAAGGCGGTAGTCCCATTGGAATGGAGGGGGCGGTGTCCATAGTGGCTCCCCGCCTCGACCGGCATATTCGACGACCACACCCATGCCATGGCCACGGTCGTCGTCGGAGAGATCGCCGAGCACCCACACTCCCGGAGCGGTCATGTCGACCACCGCCGAGATCCGCTCGGCGGCGCCGAGCCACAGCACCGGGACTCGCGCCGGATTCGGCACGGGGTTGCCGTCCAGCGCGACCACGGTGAAGGTGTGGCCGGGCAGGGCCAGGCTGCGGCTTTCGGTTGCGCTGCCATTGAGGACATGGAGCAGCACCCGCTGCCCCGCCTGGACCCGGATGGGATCGCCGCTGCCTAGCTTGTGCCCGTTAACGGCGAATGCTGCGTAGCCGACTTCATACCCGGGTGGCTCACCGCGGGCCTGGGAGGCCCGCATCGCCGCTTCGCCTTTCTCTTTCAGCGCCGGGTCTTCAGTGCCGGCCAGAAAATCGCTGGCCATGTCACCCCCGTGGCTGAAGCTGGGCTCAAATTCTTTGAGTGTCAAGAAGATCTCTTGGTCGTAGGCGCCGGGATTCTGTTTGGGTTCGACGTAGACCGGACCGACCAGGCCGCCGTACTGGCCCCGCGACAGGTCGGCACGCGGGACCACGTGGGTGTGATAGAAGCGGAAGCCCGCCGGGCCCGGTACAAACGTGATCCGCCGCATCCCGTGCGCGGGGATATACGGCGTACCCTCTTCGGCGGCGCCGTCGACGTCCACACCGAGCTGTTGGCCGTGCCAGTGCAATTGCTCGGGGGTGTCGGTGTCGTTGTAGATATCCACCCAGGTCCGTTGGCCTTCTTTCAAGCGCACCAGCGGACCGGGGAACTGACCGTTGTAGACCGTGGTGGAGACAATCTGGTCGGGGGCCAATTGGACGGTGCCGGTGCCGATTCGCAGGGTGTACTCGGCCTTGCCGTTGGGCGGCGATGGTGCAGCCGTCCGCGAGCAGGCGACGGTTGCTCCGACCTGAGCGGGACCGGCGGCTACTGCCGCCAGCCCGGCCCATTTGAGGAAGTCACGTCTATCCACGAAACGCCTTGTCTGGGGAACCGACGCCTCGCCATCTCCCCGCTGTGCACGATAGTCGGAGTTCGGCCTCAGTGGCCCGGAGCGTCGAGACGATAGACGCGAGCCGCGTTCTCGTGGGAAATCAGATCGACAACCCGCATTGCATCTCGTTCGCACCATTCGCCGTCGTCGACAAAACCGCTCAGTACGCGGTGGATACCCCTGCGCCACAACGCCGCGCCCAAATAGTGCAATTCCGCCGGCCCGAAGCCATCCGACGAGTAAAGGATCTTGTGAAACGGTGCCATCTCCAGCAGACGGGCGATGAACGCCGGCGCCCGAGCGCCCAGGTAGTTGATGCTCAATCCGCCGTCGAGATAGACGTTGTTGAAAGCCTGGGCGAGGTAGCCCGCCTCGCGCTCATAGGGATAGCAGTGCAGCAACATGACCGGGGTGTCGCCGGATTGGCGTAGAAACTCGAGCAGGTATAGCGGATTGGCTTTGTGCAGGTCGCAGTCCCGGTCGCCAAAACCGACGTGCAATTGCAGCGGCTTGCCGAGACGCAACGCCTGGTGCAACCCGAAACGCAGCAGAACTCGATCCTGTAACCGGGTTCCGCCAAGATCCCGCCACTGCTGCGCGGCCCGGGCTACTTCGGCCGCGCGCGGCTCGGTCAGGTCGCCCTCGAAACCGCCGCGGTAGGCCAGGATCGATTTCGTGCCAACGGCACCGGCGGCACGTTCGTGCAGGATCTCGGCGAATGCCGACGCATAATCGCCGGGCGCCGAGGCGGCCTGCTCGGCCACCTGCTCGAGGCGAACGATCTCGTGTACACGGTTTCCGGACAGTGCGCACAATTGCGAGATATCTGTTGCGCCCGATCCGATTCCGGTGTCCACCAGCCAGTCGCTCACTCCGGCGGCCGGCAGAAACAGGCGCGCCAGCTCGCTTTCGGTAAATGCGCTGCGGCGCTCCCAATAGTCGTGTGGATCAACGTGTTTCGGCGATCCGAGGAGAGGGCCGCAGTGGGCACGCACCGCGAAGCCCAGCTGTGAGTCGAAACCCGAGCCCGTCAGTGGCTCGGTATTGGCCTCGTTGAGGGCGTTCTCGAACCGTCGCCGATCCCCCGGTTCCAACCAGCATCCGTGGACGTGGTGGTCGATCAAAGCCACTTCGCCGATGTGGTCGGCGAGAGTCGACGAGTCCGTCACCGCTACAGGCTCCACGCCATCCGGAATTTGTCGGCCAGCCGCTCGGGGCCGAGGTCGCCGTAGCGCTCGTGTTCCAGGCGCCGGACCGCGACGATCACGTCGACCGCGGCGTTGCCCAAAATGGTGCGTAGCAGTTCCGAATTATCCAGTGCGGCAACACTATCTGGTTGGTTTTGGGTGAGGGGTACGATGCCGATACGTTGGTGCTCCGAATCGGACAGCTTTGCCGGGTCGACGGTGGTTTCCGGTGGTAGTGCGGCGTTGCGCTGGATTCCGTCGAGTGCGAGACCCAGGATCGCGGCAGACGCGAAATACGGGTTCGCCGAGGGATCGACGATTTTCACCTCGACATTCGCCTTGCCTACCCCGCCATTGATGAATCGCACTGCGGCCTCCCGATTCTCGGTACCCCAGCAGGCCCACGCTCCCGCCCAGTTGCCAGGTTGCATGCGCAAACCGGACACGATCGATCCGCACAGCACGCCCTGTGCCTCCGGCAATCCGGCAAGCACGCCTGCTATCGCGCTCTCCCCCGCGGGTGTCATGCCTGCGGCCGCCCCGCCACCGGAAAACAGCGGACCCTCCGGCCGTATCAGCGAGAAGTGCTGGTGCGCACCGGATCCGACATCGCCGGCGAAGGGTACCGGCGACAGGCTGACGCGCAGCCCATGGCGGCGGGCGGCGCGGCTCACAATGATGCGGGTCAGTACCAATTGGTCGGCGGCGGCCACCGGCGGCAGTGGCGCCAGCGAGATCTCGAACTGATTGGCCCCGTACTCCGGATGGAGCTGCTCGATCCCGACCCCGCTGCTCGCCGCTGCTGCAATGACATCGCGGATGAACGCCTCGCGCTCGAGTACACCGACCAGACCGTATTGCGCCCAGAGCGTGGACGGCAGCCGACCGCCGTCCGGATCGACCAGAACGAACTCCATTTCATGGCCGATCACCGCCTCGATACCCGCTGCGGCGAGTGTGACCTCGACCCGACGCAACGTTGTCCTGCTGCACGCCGAAACCGGTGTCCCGTCCTGTTCGAAGAACGAGCCGGGCGCCCACGCCAACCCGTCGCCAATGCTGCGCAGCGCCGACAAGTCGATGCGCACGCGCTGATCACCGATCACACCAACGTCTTCGGTAAACGCGATACCGGTCTGGTCGATGGCGAACCCATGCCACGAAGGGCTGGCGCCCAGGCCGGGATCGACGAAAGCGTTGGTGCGCCGGATCGGCACGGCCTTCGCGTGGGTGAGCCCGGCCGGATTCACCACGGTGCCGATCACGGTGTCGACGCCCTCGGCCTCCAGCTGGGCGACCGAGGCCGCGGCGAGGGGGGTGGCTGTCATCGCCGCCTTATCGGCGGATGCGGTGGGCGACTATGCCCGGCTCGGCAGGGTCAGCATGCAGGTCTGGCCGATGTCGAGGGTCCGCAGCATCCGCCCCATGCCGACCCAGAGGGCGCAGGACATGGCGAGGTCGGCGAGTAACTCCTCGGTGAAGTGTTCGTTTGCCCGGCTCCAGAAGTCTTCGTCATCGCGCAACTTGGTGTGTTCCGTGCCGAACCGGTGCGCGAACTCGGCGGCCAGTCGCTCCTGTTCGCTGAATCCGGGCCACGTGCGCCATTCCAGCGCGTGCTCGTACAGCTCTTCGTCGACGCCCGCGGCCGGCCCGTCGGCGTCGCGCGTGTTCATGCACACGGTGCATTCGTTGTCGTGGGCGATCACGGCGCGCGCGATTTCACGGGTGCGCATCGGCAGCCGGTTCTTGGTGTACACGGCCTGGCTGAAGTTGGCGATCGCGCCGCCGAGGTCGGGAGACTTCGTGGCCCAGCTGTAGATGTCGTCGTCAGCGAACGTTCCGATTCGGCTCATGGCGTGATGGTACGCCCGCGCCCACGATTTTTGGAACACGTTCTAGTATCTGCTGCCGGTGCCCGCCTCCAGCCGGCCGGTACTGGGCGCGTCGTCGTGCCAATCGCGTTGAGCCAGAACGCGGTGGGCGATGTGTTGCAGCGCGGTTTCCACTTCGCGGCGGTCCGGTCGGCCCTGATAGCTGGGTGAGCGCGACAGCTTGTCGACGATCCAGCCCAACAGCAACGAATAGACATAGTCGACTTGCTGGGCCCCGGCCGGGGTCAGCCACATGTGATCGCCGTCGCGTTGCGCGTAGCCGCTGGCGACCAAGCGACCGAAGGTGGGCTCGATGACCTCGAACGGGATCCGCATTGATTCGCCGATATCGCTGAGGCGGGCCGTCCCATACATTTGCCCGAAGCGATAGATGCGCATCACGCCCCACAACCCGGCCACGTCGAGCCGACAGTCGGGCCGCATCGCGATGCTGCGCAACCGCACACCGGGGTCACCACGCAGCATGCGCGCAATCGCATTCTCCAACAGCCGTTCTGGAGTGTCGGTCGTCGGCATCCCGAATCCGTCGCCGAGATCGATTGCGCTGTTGTGGATGTCGCGCAACGGGATCTCCCGCAGGAACAAAGCGAGGACGAACCCGACCAGGGCCACCGGTGCGGCCCAGAAAAACACCTCGCTCAGTGACTCGGAATAGGCCGCCACGATCGGGGCGACCACATTATGTGGCTGTCGATGCAGGGCGCCCGGTGAACTCACCGCGTCGGGCGCTGCGCCGCTGGCCGCCAGGGCCGCGGGCATCCGGCCGTCGAGGAAGTTCGAAAACAGCGAACCGAAGATCGCGGCGCCGAACGAGCTGCCGATGGTGCGGAAAAATGTCACACCCGAGGTCGCGACACCCAGATCCTCGAAGTTCGAGGTGTTTTGCACGATGAGGACCAGCACCTGCATCGACAATCCGATGCCGGCCCCCAGGATAACGAGATAGAGGGACTGAACCAGCGCCGAGGTGGACGGGGTCATCCGCGACATCAGCAGAAACGCCAGAGCCATCAGCGCGGTACCGGTGACCGGAAAGATCTTGTAGCGGCCGGTCTTGCCGACCAGGGTGCCGCTGCCGGTCGAGGTGATCAGCATCCCGATCACCATCGGCAGCGTGCGCAGCCCCGACGTCGTCGCCGATACGCCGTTGACGTACTGCATGTAGGTCGGCAGAAACGTCATCGCCCCCAACATCGCGAAACCGACCACGAACGACAACACACAGCAGACCGTGAACACCGGGCTGGCGAACAGCCGAGTCGGCAGGATCGGCTGCGGGACACGACTTTCGACCCAGACGAAGGCGACCAGCGCCGCCGCGGCGCCGACGAACAATGCGATGATCGTCGGCGAGCCCCACGGGTACAGGGTGCCGCCCCAACTGGTCGCCAGGGTCAGGCCGGCGGCGCCCAGGCCGACCAACACTATTCCGCCATAGTCGATGACGGGCTTGGTGGATGCCGCCAGCGCCGGAATAGCCGCTGCCGCAACGAAGATGACGAGCACCGAGATCGGCACGTTCACCCAAAAGGCCCACCGCCAGGTCAGGTAATCGGTGAAGTAGCCACCAAGCAACGGGCCGACGACTGTCGTTACTCCGAAGACCGCACCCAGAATGCCTTGGTAGCGGCCACGTTCACGCAGCGGGACAACCTCTCCGATCAGCGCGCTGGCCGTGACGGTGATCCCGCCACCGCCGATGCCCTGCAGCGCCCGCGACCCCACCAGCATGGCCATCGATTGGGACAGCCCGCACGACACCGACCCGACGACAAAGAACACGATGGCGGCCTGAAACACGCGTTTGCGGCCGAACAGGTCACCGAGCTTGCCGACCAGTGCGGTGACGATCGTCGACGCCAGCAGGTAGCTGGTGACGACCCAGGACTGATGGCCGGCGTCGCCCAGGTCGGCGACGATGGTCGGCAGGGCGGTCGCGACGATGGTCTGGTCCAGCGCCGCGAGCAGCATCCCGAGCACGACCGCAACGAAGATCAGGTTTCGACGTTGCGGGGTGATCAGCGCACCGCTGGCCGCTGGATCCACGACGACCGGGTTGGCTTGAGTTGCCACGCTGGATGTTGCTCTCGGGCTCGTCATGCCTGCCTTCCCGTCGGCGTTCGATGCTAACGGGTGCCCAGGGTCAGCCCGCGGCAATCGCGCCGCGGGTCACTCAATTCACATCGGGACTACGCGATCGAGCCCGGCGGACGGGACACGCATTGTGCCAAGTACAGCGGCTCGCCCAGCTTCTCCATCAGCTGAAGCTGCGTCTCCAGATAGTCGACGTGGTTTTCCTCGTCGGCGATGATCTTCTCCAGCAAGAAGGCGCTGGTGCTGTCTTCTTTTGCGCGGCACATGATCACGCCGGGCTTGAGACGGGCCAAGACCTCGTATTCGATTGCCAGATCCGCCTCGAATTGCTCGCGCAGCGTCTGACCGATGCGCAGCGAGAACAGGCGCTGGTAGTTCGGCAGGCCGTCCAGCAGCAAGATGCGGTCGGTGATCGCCTCGGCGTGGCGCATCTCGTCGAAGGACTCCGCGCGCGTGTGCTCGGCAACCTCGGTAAAGCCCCAGTTCTCTTGCATCTTCGAGTGCAGAAAGTACTGGTTGATCGCGGTCAGCTCACTGGTCAACTGCTCGTTGAGCAGACGCAGAACGTCTGGATCCCCTTGCATGATCACTCCTCCGGTGGTCGTGGCTGCGGGCCGCGGGTGACCGGCTGGGGTTCACCGTGCCGGCCAAGCAGCACTTTGCCACGCAAATTGGAATTGTTCCAGCAAGGTATGGCTGCGCTCACTGGCCGATATGCCCGTTAGGAGTTAGGGTCGTCTAACCTACTTAGGGTAGACTCGCTTAATGTGAGGCCTGTTCGGGCTAGTGCGGGTGAATGGGAGGAGTGCTGATGTACGTGTGCTTGTGCGTCGGCGTCACCAATCACACCGTGGCCGAGTGCGTTGCCCGCGGTGCCTCCACCTCGAAGGAAGTGGCCGCGCTGTGCGGCGCCGGCGGTGACTGCGGGCGGTGCCGGCGAACGCTGCGGGCGATCATCGAGGGGTCGAAGCAAGTCGACGCCGAACTCGAATCCGCGGTGGCGCGCTAGACGCGTCGCATTT
The DNA here is from genome assembly GCF_036409155.1 of Mycobacterium sp. 050128. Taxonomy (NCBI): domain Bacteria; kingdom Bacillati; phylum Actinomycetota; class Actinomycetes; order Mycobacteriales; family Mycobacteriaceae; genus Mycobacterium; species Mycobacterium sp. 050128. The sequence goes on from NZ_JAZGLW010000002.1 coordinate 182,369, forward strand.
CGTTAATTCCGCTCAGTGCTTCAGCTGTTCTTTCGTCCCGCGAAATCGGCCAGGGCCGCGGCGTTGGCCGCAGCGCCCATCAGCTCGGCGAAATACGCGTTCTCGCGTGCGGTTGCGGCCACGATCTCGGGCCGTATCGGTTCTGTCATCGTGCGTTTCACCGCCATCAGGCTCGAAACCGGCCGGGAGGCAAGGACTTCGGCGTATCGACGGGTTTCGGGCAACAGCTCTTCCGGCTCGCAGACCCGCCAGACCAGGCCCATCCGCAAGGCCTCCTGTGCATCCACCCATTCCGACGACATCAACAACCAGGCGGCGTTCTGCCGGCCGACCAGCTGTGGCAGCAGATACGACGAGGCAGCCTCGGGGGCCACCCCCAGGCTGGTGAACGGACACTTCAGCCGCGCCGTCGACGACATGAACGCCAGGTCGGCGTAGCCGAGGATGGTGGCGCCGATCCCCACTCCGACGCCGTTCACGGCGCAAATCAGGGGCTTGGGAAACGCGCTCAGCGCGTCGATCATGCCGGGGAATCCGTGTTTGCCCGCAGTGAAGCCGGGGTCGGCGATGCGCGCCTGCATCTCGGCGAGATCGGTGCCGGCAGAAAAGCCGCGCCCGGTCCCGGTCAAGACCACGACCGCGATCTCCGGATCGTCGGCGGCGGCCAACAGTGCCTCCGCCGTGGCGTCGTAGAGCGCTTCGTTGAAGGCGTTGAGCGCTTCCGGCCGGTTCAGCGTCAGGGTGCGTACCCGGTTGGTGTCATCGGTCAGCAACGTCACCGCTGCAGCCTAACCTCGCCGCGGGTCCGGCCCGAGCTCACCCGTTGCTGTAGACGCGGGTGGGCGCGATCAGCACCACGGCGCGACGTTCCATGGCCATCACGCGGTCGTACTCGTCCCAGTCGTCGTGGGTTCCGCCGGCCGTGGTGAAGACGTCGCGCAGCAGGAGCCGCAACTGGTCGGTGTCGGCAAGCCACGGCTGCGAGTCGTCGGGACCGACCAGCTCTGCGCGGCCTTCGACGGTCGCCCATTGCCAGCCGTTGCGGAACGTGACGGCCAGTTGCGGCCGCTCCCGGAGGTTGGCGAGCTTGACTTTGCCGTAGGTGGTGAAGCCGAGGACCGACTCACCAGTGTGCGGGTGGGGCAACAATCCGACGTTGACCAGCGATGCCTGCACGGTTCCGTCGGCGCGAACCGTCGAGATCACCGCCAGTCCGCTTTCCGTCGCCGCGAGCGCCACAGCGTCCTTGAGTGTTGTCATTTCCGGTCCTCACGTTCCAAAGGCTGCCTTGAACACATAGCGGCTGGTCGGCACCGTGTCGATGTTCTCGTTGGCGCCGAACGCGGTTGTGCTGGCGACCATTCGGCCCAGCCGGTCCTGCAGGTCGTCGTCGTCGGCGGCACCGAAGAACGCCTTCAGATCGGACACCGCTTCGATCGGGAACAACTCCTCGACGATGCCCGCGATTCCCGGCGCGTCTGGAGTCAGCGCCCGTACCACCAAGTTCTGGGTATAACCGAAGGTCGACTGCGTCTCGATGGCCACCGAAGTGTGGTCGAGCTGCCAGCGCTTCAGCCAGGTCGCCTGGTCCAGCTCTGTGGGCCGGCGCAGCAGCGCGATATTGGCGAAACCTGTTGTGCGAGAGCCGGGGTCGCCACCGGGAAAAGGCAGCGGGACCGACTCGGTGACCAAGTAAGCGGCGAGCTGTTCACATTCGGCCGCGAGCATCGCCAACGCCTTGGTCATCTGTGCGCCGTAGCACTGCTGCGTCCACATGCTCACGACGGCAACGGCCGGTGGATCCATGGTCGTCAACGTCATCAGTGAATGCCGCACCGCACCGTCTTTCACGTTGACGGCCAGCCCGGGCAGGCCCAGGCCCAACAATGCGTCGGCTACCGGCCCCCGTTGGCGAGCGGCCCAATTGTCGTCCGCATCCGTGCGCCTGAGCACCGCGATCACCTTTTCCATAGGCAGAACCTACCGCCGGCACCACCGAACGCTGAGTGGAGTGGCCGGCGCGCTCGTGGACGCACTGGCAGCCGCTGCCGAATGCGGCTATCTGAGCACACGCACCTGCTGTTCGCTGCCGACCGACTCGCCGATGATGGCGGCAAGTCGCCGATACGATTCGTCGCGGCCACTCGACGAGCGGAACACCAGTCCGATGCGCCGGCCCGGGCGCGGCGACGCGAACTGCGCGAGCCCGAGCTGGCTGCGGGCGGCCTCCACGGGTGCCGCGCTCTGCGGGATCAGCGTCACCCCCAGCCCGCCGGTCACGCACTGCACCGCGGTGGCCAGCGACGCGGCCCGGGTGTCGGCGAGTTCGGCTCGCAGACCGGCTTTTTGGCAGACATCGAGGGCTTGATCGCGCAGGCAGTGTCCCTCGTCGAGTAGCAGCAGCGGCAGTTCCGCCAACGCCGAGGTGGGTACCCGGCGTTTGCCGGACAGCGGGTGGCCGGGCGGAACCGCGAGCAGGAAGTCCTCCTCGTAGATCGGCACCTCGGTGAGTCCGGTGGCATCGGCGGGCAGTGCGATCAGGGCCGCATCCAGGGCCCCGCCGCGCAGTGCGGTCAGCAGTCGCTCGGTCTGGTCTTCGATCACCCGCAGGGTCAGGGCGGGAAGGCGATTGGAGAGGCCGGTCAGCACGGTGGGCAAGACGTAGGGCGCCACCGTGGGGATCATGCCCAGGCGCAGGGTGCCTTGCAGAGGATCCGAGGTGCCCCCCGCGGCGGCGGTGAACGCCTCCGCCGCCTCGACCACGGCTTGGGCGAGCGGCAGCAGTTGCGCGCCTTCCGGTGTCAAGCGGACACGCCGCGTCGAACGCTCGACGAGGTGGGTGCCCAGGCCCATTTCGAGGGCGGCGAGCGACTGCGAGAGTGTCGACTGGCTGACACCGAGATCCGTTGCGGCACTGCCGAAATGATGCTTCTCGGCCACCGCCGCGAACGCCCGCAGCCCGGCCAGAGTGGGCTGAAAACTCTTATCGGTCATGGCTATAAGTATAGTGTGATATATCACCTTTACTTCAGACACCGCTCCCGGCAACATGGTGACAGACACTTAATCTTGACTAATTCCAGATAAGGAGCGGATGTGACACTGTTGACGATCGGCGACCAGTTTCCCGCCTACGAGCTCACCGGGCTGATCGGTGGCGACCTGTCGAAGGTCGACGCCCAGCAACCCGAGGACTACTTCAAGACCTTCTCCAGCGACGGCCACGAGGGCAAGTGGCGGATCGTGTTCTTCTGGCCCAAGGACTTCACCTTCGTGTGCCCGACCGAGATCGCCGCGTTCGGCAAGCTGAACGACGAGTTCGAGGATCGCGACGCGCAGGTGCTCGGCGTCTCGGTGGACAGTGAATTCGTGCACTTCCAGTGGCGTGCCCAGCACGAGGACCTCAAGAAGCTGCCGTTCCCGATGCTGTCGGACATCAAGCGCGAGCTGGCCCTGGCCACGGGGGTGCTCAACGCCGACGGCGTCGCCGACCGCGTCACCTTCATCGTCGACCCCAACAACGAGATCCAATTCGTCTCGGCGACCGCGGGATCCGTGGGGCGTAACGTGGACGAGGTGCTGCGAGTCCTGGACGCTCTGCAATCCGACGAGCTGTGTGCCTGCAACTGGCGCAAGGGCGACCCGACGCTGAACGCCGGAGAACTGCTTAAGGCCTCGGCGTAATTTCGGCTCGATCTGGAGGTTTGTGATGAGCATCGAGAATCTGAAGGAAGCGCTGCCGGAATACGCCAAGGACCTCAAGCTCAACCTGGGCTCGATCGCGCGGACCACCGTGCTCAACGACGAACAGTTGTGGGGCACGTTGCTGGCCAGTGCGGCGGCAACGCGAAACACCCAAGTGCTGGCCGAATTTGGGGCCGAGGCAGCCGACAATCTGTCTGCCGAGGCGTACCAGGCGGCTCTGGGTGCCGCGTCGATCATGGGCATGAACAATGTGTTCTACCGTGGCCGCGGGTTCTTAGACGGTAAGTACGACGACCTGCGGGCCGGATTGCGGATGAACATCATCGGCAATCCGGGCGTGGACAAGGCGAATTTCGAGCTGTGGTCGTTCGCGGTGTCATCGATCAACGGGTGTTCGCACTGCGTTGTGGCACACGAGCACACGCTTCGTGAGGCCGGCGTGGATCGTGAGGTGATCCTGGAAGCCTTGAAGGCCGCAGCGATCGTTTCTGGTGTGGCACAAGCGATCACGACCGCGCAAACACTGGCCGGCGTCGGCTGATCGTCGCCGGTGACCGCATCCTGGGTAGCGCACGCGATCTGGTGGCAGGTCTATCCCTTGGGCTTCGTGGGAGCGTTTCCCACGCCCAAGGGGTCGGCGCAGGCAGATCCCGGCGAACACCGATTGCGGCGGCTTGCGCAGTGGTTCGATCACGCCATCGAGCTGGGGGCTTCCGGAGTTGCGCTGGGGCCGATCTTTGCCTCGCGCACACACGGTTACGACACGACTGACCATTACCGGATTGACCCTCGGCTCGGCGACGACGGCGATTTCGACTACCTCATAGCCGAGGCCCGAGCCCGCGGGCTGCGGGTGCTGCTCGACGGTGTCTTCAACCATGTCGGGGTGGACTTCGGACGCTACCTCGATGCGGCGCACGACGATACGGCGGCGCGCTGGTTTCGGGGTCGTCCCGGGCGGTTTCACACCTTTGAGGGACATTCCGAGCTGATTACCCTCAATCACGACCACCCGGAAGTCGTCGACTACGTCGCGGACGTGATGTCGCACTGGTTGCAGCGCGGCGCCGATGGCTGGCGATTGGACGCGGCTTATGCAGTGCCGCAACAGTTCTGGGCGGCGACGTTACCGCGGGTGCGCGAGCGGCATCCGGACGCCTGGTTCGTCGGCGAACTGATCCACGGCGACTATGCCGCGATCGTCGAGGCGGCCACCTTCGACTCCGCCACCCAGTACGAACTGTGGAAGGCCATCTGGAGTGGCCTCAACGACGGCAACTTCTTCGAGCTGGACTGGGCACTGCAGCGCCACAGCACGTTTCTGGCCAGCTTCGCGCCGCTGACGTTCATCGGCAATCACGACGTCACCCGAATCGCCAGCCGGCTGGAGAACGCCGATCATCTCCCGCACGCGCTGGTGCTGCTGTTGACGATAGGGGGTGTGCCCAGCGTGTACGCCGGCGACGAGTTCGGGTTTCGCGCCGTCAAAGAAGAACGCTACGGCGGCGACGACGCGATACGCCCGGAGTTCGGTTCTCCCCCTTTGCAATTGGACGACTTTGGTGCTGAGGTGTGGCGACTGCACCAGTTCCTGGTTGGACTGCGCCGTCGCCACCCCTGGCTCCATTCCGCCACCACCACGTCGTTGCGGCTGGCCAACCGGCACTACGTCTACGAGACGCGCGGCGGCGACGATGCGCTGGTGGTTGCGCTCAATATCGACGACGAGCCGCTGCGGCTGGTGCTGGCGGAGCTCGGGCCGGCGCGCGCCGAGGTGGTCGCCGGATCGGCGGCCCCACCCAGCGACGTCGTCGCAGAGGTGACCGTCGAGCCGCATGGCTGGCGAATCCTGCGGCCCGCTTAGTCGCCTAGCTGGGCCAGCGTCAGGGCGTCCTGCTCACCGCGGTAGTAAATGTCGAGCAGCGTGAGGAAGTCCTGGCGGTCGTCGGTCGCCAGCGCAAACAACGTCATCGACGAACGCAGCTTGAGATCGTCAGGTGTACCGAAGATCTGCGTGATCGAGCGACCCCGCACCCGATTGACCAGCCGGGTGCACTCATGCAGCCGCGGCCCCAGCACCTCATGCCCGAGATAGGCGCGAGCCTCCTGCAGCGACGAGATGCCGTAGTGGACGGCCGTCGGACTACTGCCCAGGCCGCGCAGCTGCGGGAAGACGAACCACATCCAGTGACCACGTTTTCGTCCGTCCCGCAGCTCCTCGACGACGCTGCCGTAGACCGGCTCCTGTGCGACAACGAAACGTGTCAGATCGAAGGGATCGTCCGCCGAGTCCATATGACTACGGTGACATACATGGCCGTCAAACGACGCATGCCCAAAGCCCGCGACCTGGCCCCGCTCCTGCAATTCAAGCGGCCTCAGTTCAACGCGACCACACGTCGGCTCAGCGCGGCATTCACGATCGAGGATCTGCGCCGCATCGCCAAACGCCGAACCCCCAAGGCGGCATTCGACTACACCGACGGTGCGGCCGAGGACGAGTTGTCGCTAGAGCGTGCCCGACAAGCCTTCCGCGACATCGAATTCCACCCGACGATCCTGCGCGACGTCAGCAATGTGACCGCCGGGTGGGACGTGCTGGGTCAGGCCGTCGCCTTGCCGTTCGGGATCGCGCCGACCGGATTCACCCGGTTGATGCAGACCGAAGGCGAGATCGCCGGAGCAGCGGCGGCGGCCAAGGCCGGCATCCCGTTTTCGCTCTCCACGCTCGGCACCTGCGCGATCGAAGACCTGGTGGCCGCGGTCCCGCAGGGCCGCAAATGGTTTCAGCTATATATGTGGAAGGACCGCGACCGGTCGATGGCGCTGGTCAAGCGCGCCGCCGACGCAGGATTCGACACCCTGCTGGCCACCGTCGACGTGCCGGTCTCCGGGGCCCGGTTCCGGGACAGCCGCAACGGGATGACGATCCCGCCGTCGCTGACGCTGCGCACGGTGCTCGACGCGGTGCCGCACCCGAAGTGGTGGTTCGACCTGCTGACCACCGAGCCACTGGCGTTCGCGTCGCTGGATCGCTGGCCGGGCACCGTCGCCGAGTACCTGAGCACGATGTTCGACCCCAGCCTGACCTTCGACGACCTGGCCTGGATCAAGGAGCAATGGCCGGGCAAGCTCGTGGTCAAGGGTATCCAGACGCTCGACGATGCGCGGGCTGCCGTGGAGCACGGCGTCGACGGCGTCGTGTTGTCCAATCATGGTGGACGCCAACTGGATCGGGCCCCGGTCCCCTTCCATCTGTTGCCGGCGGTGGCACGCGAGCTGGGCAAGGACACCGAGGTTCTGGTGGACACCGGCATCATGTCGGGCGCCGACATCGTGGCCGCGATCGCGCTGGGCGCACGGTTCACGCTGGTCGGGCGTGCCTATCTCTACGGGCTGATGGCGGGTGGCGAGGCGGGGGTCAACCGTGCGATCGACATCCTGGAGAGCGGGGTGCTGCGCACGATGCGGCTGCTGGGCGTGCGCAGTCTTGAGGAGCTCTCCCCCGCCCACGTCACGCAGCTGCGGCGGCTGGCACCAGTCGAGTAGGCCGGTGCGCACGAGCTGTTGCGGGGTTGGCTGAAACCTGCCAAGGTGGTTACGTGAAATTCGGGTTCGTATGCGGCCGGGCCTGCCTCAATTTCGCGGGCACGATGAAACACCGCAACACCACTCGTGAGGAGCGGTTGATCGAGCCTGCGGTGCTATCGGAATGGGCTGTGCAGGCGGGATTGGTGGATGCCGGCATCGAGGTCACCGACGACGATCTGGCCACCGCGATCGCCGTGCGCGAAGCGATCTACCGCACTGCCACCGCGCGGCTGGACGGCCGCGAGCCCGAGCCGGCAGATGTCGACCTGTTGAACACGCAGGCCTCGCGCCCTGCGCTGACACCGCGGCTGCTCCCCAACGGCGACACGTCGCGCGGGGGCACCGCGCCACAACTGATCGCGAGCCTGGCCGCGGATTTACTGGACCTGCTCGCCGGCCCCGACATCGACGACGTCAAGCGGTGCGATCACCCGAATTGCTCGCTGCTCTACGTCGACTCCTCCCGGGCGAAGAACCGGCACTGGTGCGGCATGGCCACCTGCGGCAATAAAGTCAAGGTTCAGGCCTTCCGGGCGCGCCAGCGCGCTGCGGCTAACTGAAGCCGATTGAGCCAGGTCACACCGCCGGTCCGGGCACCGTCGGGAACAAAAACCATCCGGCAAAGGTTGAGCGCAACAGACTAAACCTTTGGGAGTATGGATGTCTGAACCTAAATCAGTGCCGGTGCTGTTCGTCACCGACACGATCGTGTTGCCCGGAATGGTTGTGCCCATCGAGCTGGACGATGCCGCTCGGGTGGCTGTCGACGCGGCGCGGGCCAGTGAGTCCGGTGAACTGCTGATCGCCCCCCGTCTCGAGGACCGTTATCCGTCCCACGGTGTGATCGCCAAGATTCTCCAGGTCGGACGCATCGCCGGCAGTGGCGGAACCGCCGCCGTCGTACGGGGCGAGCGCAGGGCGCAGATCGGCGCGGGAGCCAGCGGGCCCGGCGCGGCGTTGTGGGTCGAGGTGACCGAGGTCGACGACGTCGATGCGACCGACGAAATCAAAACGCTGGCGGCGGAATACAAGAAGCTGCTGCTGGCCATGCTGCAACGGCGCGAGGCCTGGCAGATCATCGACTACGTCAACAGCCTGACCGATCCGTCGGCGCTGGCCGACACCTCGGGCTACGCGTCGTATCTGACCGACGTGCAGAAGCGGCAGCTGCTGGAGACGGTGGACGTCGCCGAGCGGCTGCGCGTGCTGATCGACTGGACGAGCGACCACCTCGCCGAAGTCGAGGTCAACGACAAGATCGCCGAGGACGTCCGCGATGGCATGGAGAAGACGCAGAAGGAGTTCCTGCTGCGCCAACAGCTGGCCGCGATTCGTAAGGAGCTGGGTGAGGGCGAGCCCGACGGGTCCGACGACTACCGGGCCCGGGTCGAGGCCGCCGAGCTGCCCGACAACGTCCGTGAGGCCGCGCTGCGCGAGGTCGGCAAGCTGGAGCGCGCCAGCGACCAGAGCCCGGAAAGCGGCTGGATTCGTACCTGGCTGGACACCGTGCTGGACCTGCCGTGGCACGTCCGCACCGAGGACTCGACGGACCTGGCGGCGGCGCGGGGCATCCTGGACGCCGACCATCACGGGCTGGACGACGTCAAGGACCGCATCGTCGAATATCTGGCGGTGCGTTCGCGGCGCGCCCAGCGTGGGCTGCAGGTTGTGGGCGGCCGCGGCTCGGGCGCGGTGATGGTGCTGGCCGGTCCGCCCGGGGTCGGTAAGACGTCGCTGGGTGAGAGCGTGGCCAGGGCGCTGGGCCGCAAGTTCGTGCGTGTCGCGTTGGGCGGTGTGCGCGACGAGGCCGAGATCCGTGGCCACCGGCGCACCTACGTGGGCGCGTTGCCCGGCCGGATCGTGCGCGCGATCGGCGAGGCGGGTTCGATGAATCCCGTTGTGCTGCTTGACGAAATCGACAAGGTCGGTTCCGATTATCGCGGCGACCCGAGCGCGGCACTGCTCGAGGTGCTGGACCCGGCGCAGAACCACACATTCCGCGACCACTACCTGGATCTGGACCTCGACCTGTCCGACGTCGTGTTCTTGGCTACTGCCAACGTGATTGAGAACATCCCGTCGGCACTGCTGGACCGCATGGAGCTGGTTGCCATCGACGGTTACACCGAGGACGACAAGGTCGCCATCGCCCGCGAGTACCTGCTGCCACGGCAGCGGGAGCGGGCCGCGTTGACCAGCGACGAGGTCACCGTCACCGACGCGGCGCTGCGCAAGATCGCCGCCGATTACACCCGCGAGCCGGGGGTTCGGCAGTTCGAACGGCTGCTGGCCAAGGCGCTGCGCAAGGTGACGACCAAGATCGCCGATGAACCGGTGATCATCGACGAGCCCGACCTGGTGGATTACCTTGGCCGGCCGCGGTTTACGCCGGAGTCGGCCGAACGCACCGCGGTGCCGGGCGTTGCCACGGGGCTGGCTGTCACCGGCCTGGGCGGCGATGTGCTCTATATCGAAGCCGGGGCCACCGATGGTGAGCCCGGGTTGCAGCTGACCGGTCAACTGGGCGACGTGATGAAGGAGTCGGCGCAGATCGCGCTGTCCTACGTCCGCTCCCATGCGGCCGAATTGGCTGTCGACCCGACGGCGCTGGACCGGCGCATTCACGTGCACGTGCCGGCGGGCGCGGTGCCCAAGGACGGCCCGTCGGCCGGTGTCACGATGGTTACCGCACTGGTGTCGATGGCCACCGGGCGTCAGGTTCGCTCCGACGTCGGCATGACCGGTGAGGTCACGCTGAACGGCCGGGTGCTGCCGATCGGTGGTGTGAAGCAGAAGCTGCTGGCCGCCCAACGTGCCGGTCTGTCAACGGTTTTCATCCCGCAGCGAAACGAGCCGGATCTCGACGACGTGCCGGCCGAAGTGCTCGGGGCGCTGACCGTCAAGCCGATGACCGACGTCGCGGAGATCGTCGCGCAGGCACTGGAACCGGTCACGCACTCCGCAACGGTGGCGGCCTGACCATGTACCGGGCGAATTTCCGGTGGTGTGGAACCCGAACGAGCAGGCCTGGGGTGTGTATCTGACGCCTAACGGTGCGTTCGTTCGCTACCCGGCATAAAAGTCACCGCGGCAGCCGCCCTCGCGAGGGGGCGGCTGCCCGCATTCTGCGGACTCGTGACCCAGGCCGGGATAGCGCAGCAAAATCGTTTTGCCGGGTACTGCAGAATGGGCGGTATGAGCGGCCTCGGCGATCTCAAACGGCAAGTAGTGCATCGCGTTCAACGGTTGGTGGTCAATCCGGTGGGTCGGCAATTGCCGGTGACCATGCTCGAAACGACTGGCCGCAAGAGCGGGCAGCCTCGCCTCACCCCCGTCGGCGGACGGGTGGTGGACAACCAGTTCTGGATGGTCTCCGAACACGGCGAGCACTCGGACTACGTCCGCAACATCAAGGCCCACCCCGGTGTACGGCTGCGCCTAGGTGGTCAGTGGCGAAACGGCACCGCTCACCTGTTGCCCGACGACGACGCGGTGCAGCGGCTGGGCAATCTGCCGCGGCTCAACAGCGCGGTGGTGCGCATGATGGGCAGCGAGCTGCTCACCATTCGGGTCGACCTGGACTGACCCGGCCGCGGGTGTCGGTGCGCACGACTAGCGTCGACGCATGGCATACGACCTGGAACTCGCCAACCGGATCCGCGAATTGCTGGCACGGCACCGCGGTGTCGACGAGAAGTCGATGTTCGGCGGGCTGGCTTTCCTCGTCGGCGGAAATATGGCGGTCGCGGCCAGCGGCAAGGGCGGATTGATGGTACGGGTGCCGCCGGAGGACACCGCCAAGCTGCTCGATCGCCCTCACGTCAGCCCGATGGTGATGGCCGGCCGCGAAACCCGGGGCTGGTTGCGGGTCGCCGCCGAGGGCGTGAAAACCAAACGCCAGCTTGCGAGTTGGGTCGACCGCGGCGTCGGGTACGCGTGCAGCCTGCCACCGAAGTAACGTTTGCCGGCGCGCGTGGCGGGTACGCGCCGAGCTATGAGCAAGTCGGACAGGTCCAAGCAGCTGGTGCGGCGCGTGCTTGAGGCCGGCGGCAGCACGTACGCGGATGAGGCGGGAATCCGGATCAGCGATAAACCGATGCCGCTGTTTCAACTGCTGGTGTTGTGCATGCTTGCCAGCAAGCCCATCGATGCCGCTATCGCGATGCGTGGGGCGCGCGAGCTGTTCAAGGCGGGCCTGCGCACGCCCAAGGCGGTCCTGGCGGCCGACCGGCAAAAGATGATCGACGCGTTCGGCCGCGCTCACTACGTGCGCTACGACGAAAGTTCGGCGACCCGGCTCACCGAGATGGCGCAACGGGTGAATGACGAGTACTTCGGCGATCTGCGTGAAATCGCCCAGCGCAGTCATCACGATGCCGCTCAGGCGAGGCGAATGTTAAAGGAATTCAAGGGAATTGGCGATACCGGCGCCGACATCTACCTGCGCGAGGTGCAGGACGTTTGGCCGTGGGTCCGTCCGTACTTCGACGACCGTGCCACTGGGACGGCGAAGACGCTGGGGCTGCCCGCCGAACCGGCCGAGCTGGGAGCACTGGCGCCGCGGGCCAACGCGCGGTTGGCCGCCGCGCTCGTCCGCGCGTCGCTGGATAAGGACTTGCGTAGCAGGATGGCCGGTTGACCGTTCGGATCGGCACTTCGGGGTGGTCCTACGACCACTGGGTCGAGGTGCTCTACCCGCGCGGAACGGCATCCGCGCGCCGGCTCGCCCGATACGCGGAGGTTTTCGACACCGTCGAGCTCAACGCGAGCTTTTACCGCTGGCCGAAGGATTCGACGTTCACCCGATGGCGCGACCAGCTGCCTCCCGGCTTCACGATGTCGGTCAAGGCCCACCGTGGATTGACCCACTATCGCCGGCTGGGCTCGCCCGAGCCGTGGATCGAGCGGTTCGAACGGTGTTGGCATCTGCTGGGAGACCGTCACGGTGTGCTGTTGGTCCAGGTGCATCCAGAATGGCAGCGCGACAGTGCATCTCAGGCGCGACTGGATTCATTCCTGGATCGCGTGCCGGCATCGATCCGGGTGGCCGTCGAGTTGCGCCACCCGTCTTGGGACGACCCTGCCGTCTACCAGTTGCTGGAACGCCACCGCGCCGCGTACGTGGTGATGAGCGGTGCGGGTTTGGCTTGCATACCGCGCGCCACCACCGATCTGGTCTACATCCGCATGCATGGCCCGGACCCGGAACCGCTCTACGCCGGTTCCTACCCGGACGGCGAGTTGCGGTCCTGGGCGGACCGGATCGTCGCATGGGACCGCGAGGGCAGGGACGTGTGGATGTACTTCAACAACGACCTGGGCGGCCACGCCGTCCGCAACGCGCTCGCGCTGCGGGATCTGGTGAGTTAGTCCGGCGCGAGTGGAACGACCCCGACAAGCGGGCCGACCCGTCCTCACCGCTCGCTGATCTGCTGGGCTGACGGCGGTTCGACGGGCACCCAGTCGTGGTCGATGACATCCGGCGGGTGCTGGGCCTGCAGGCGTTCCCGTTCGGCGCGGCGGCGTTTGATCCGCAGCCGGGCGTCGGCCGGCATGGTCACCAGTTCATCGCAGGTCAGGTAATACACGTCATCGACGACGTCGATCAGGTCGGCCGTGACTCGCCGAGATCCCAGCTCGCGCAACGTCATTCGAAGCTCATGGGTGAACCGCAGGGTGGTGTCGTGGGCGAGCTCGCGCGAGACGCGGGCGTTGGTGGCGATTCGCTGGACCAGCGTCGCGGGCGGGTCTGGTTCGGTGGGCTCGCCGGCCGCTTCGGCGGCCGCGGTCAACAGCATCGCCGGGTCGTCGCCGAAGACTCGGCTGGCGAGCTCGCCCGCTCCGGGCCCGCGGTGCCCGATCTGCGCTATCGCGGCATCCACCAACGCAGCGGTCGGGGGCGACAGCGCACGGATGCTGGCGAGGTTGCCTTCGGCGGCCATCGCCCGCAGAGGCGGGTCGGCACGCAGCGCGGCGGTCAGCTCGGCGCTCACGTCGGTGACGCGGTCGCTTTGCATGATCGCGTTCACTCCGGGCACGCGGGAGCCCGCCGCGGTGTGTTCGAGTGCCGCCGCGGTGACACCGGAGTCGATCAACCACAGCGCCGTGAGAATCCAGCCCTGGTGAATGCGGTCCCGCAGCAACCGAACTCGCACGCCCAGGCCCGCGTCGGGCAACAGACTCAGTTGTGTCGCATCGGCATGTTCGGCGTACGCGGCGGCGCTGTAGGCCCGGGTGTCGGCCTTGAGATGATGCATCAGGGCCAGCGATCGCATCGTGGCGACCGCCTTGGCGACCGATCCGAGCGCTCCGGCTGCCAGCCGGGGCTGGCCGAATGGCAGCACATCTGCGACCTGCGGCTGACCGACCAACGTGCGCTTGACGAGGGCCTGGTCATCCCAGCCGAGCAGCTGGTTGGCGGCGACGACGTTGGCCGAGACCCCGACATAGGGGCGGTGACCGAACACGGCGATGGCCCTGCTGCCCCATTCCTCGTTGACCACACCGCCCAGCGTCAGCGCCTGGCCCATCACCCGGCTGGCGGTGCGCAGTCCGCTCAACTGCACGTCCAGGGTGATCGGGGTCAGCGGCCCGGGCAACGCCTCGGCGAGGCCGTCGGTGGCGAATACCGGAAATCGTGGATCGATGCGGTCGTCGAACTCGCCCTCGACGCCCTCGGGCGCGGCACTGTGCAGTTCGTCGGATGGTGCGGGACGCGGGAAGACCTCCACCGGAAGCGCCATTTGCACGCCGTGGCTGGTCGCGCCGCCGGCGCCGAGTTTGCGGCCGACGAGTCCGCGCGCGGTGTCGGCGACCGCATCGAAGGCCGGCCAGCCGAACTCGAACTGCCAATCCTCTTGGGCGGCAACGATATCCACCTCGGGAATCGGCTGCGGCCAGCCGCGGATCCGATGCGTTCGCGACCTGGGGTCTACGGCGCGCAACAGTCGCCAAGCGGTCACCACATTGGTGGTGTCCGGAGTGGCCAGATCCACGATGCCGGTGCGGTCGGTGTTCAGCGCCAAGACCAGAAAGCGCACCAGGTCGTCGAGGTGCAGCACCCGCATCGGTTGCGCGGACACCTTCGTGCGCAGCACGGTGGCCACCGTGCGGCACACCATCCAGTCGAGCTGGCGGCCCACCGGCGGTGCGATCCGGATGATCAGGCTTGGCCCCAGGCTCGTGGACACCAGGTCCTCGGCCGGCTGGTAGACGTCGGCGGCGCCGGCGGCCTGGGATACGAACAGCAGGCGCGCGCCGGCGCGTCCGGCCGCGTGCGTCACATGCGCCACACCGTTGATGCCCGCGGTGCCGGGTGCGTCGGGCTCGACCGGGGCCAGATGGATCACCGCGTCGGCTTGGTCGGCCAGTTCTTGCAGGATGGGGTCGTTCAGTGATGCGCAGACGAATTCGACCGCGGGGTCCAGACGCGCGTCGGGGTGCTGCGAAATGCCGGTAACCGAATGCCCGGCAGCAATCAGCTGCCGTGCAACCAGCCGCCCGAGTGTGCCGGTGGCGTCGGTAACCAGGGTGTGCACCTGGGGCTCACCTCCCCCAACGTCTGATTCGACAATATGCGCGCCACTATCGCTGCGCGACCGTTACTGAGTGAACGGCACCGTGGCCTGGTCTTTTCCCCGCCGGGCTACTGCAGCGTGGCGTTGCCGTCCGCGGTGACGGCCACCTTGGCGCCACCGATATCTTCACGAACAGTTGCCTGCGCCGCGTCGGGGTCGGCAATCACCGCCAGCGCCCGGGATCCGTCGGGCGTGCGTACCGCAACGAAAGCCTTCTCCGGTTGCCCGTCGCGATCGAACGGCGTCGTCCACGCTTCGACCGTGCCGACGCCTTCCCACTGCACCAACGCCTCCCGGATCGGTTCCCGGTCCACCACGGATTGCACGTTCTCCCAACGGAATTCGTCTGGTGGCTCGGTGCCGTAGACCCCGAAGCTGTGCTTGGTCAGGTAGCCGCCGTTGGCGGTGATCAGGGCGCGTCTTCCGGGATTGGCCACCAGCAGTTCGGCCACCGTGGCAATCGAGTGCATCACGTAGTTGCTCCACGGGCCGCCGGCGAAGGTCAGGCCACCGGTGACCGTCAGCGGCCGGGCGGGGTCGTCGGTACTCAATCCGAGCTCGGCGGCCGCCACCTGAACGGCGGACGGAAAGCACGAGTACAGGTCGACATAGTCGACGTCGTCGATGCCCAGGCCGGCCAGCTGCAGTGCCCGCGCACCGGCGATTCGGATGGCCGCCGACCGGTGCAGTTCGTGGCGCTCCGCGATCGACGGGGTGTCGTAGGCGTCGGTACCGGCGTGCGGGTAGATCCAGCGCTCTTCCGGGACGTGCAGGCGGGCGGCCTGCTCGACCGACGTCAGGACCAGCGCGGCGCCCTGATCGACCATGTTGTTGGAGTTCATCAACTTCGTGTAGGGCCAGCTGATCATCCGGTTGTGCGGGCCGGGCTGCGCGATCTCGGCGGCGGTCGCGGGTTTTCGGATCCAGGCGTGCGGATTGCCGACCGCGACGGCATTGAAGCGCGCCCACAGCTCCCCGATGCGGTCGCGATGCTCCTCGACCGACTCATCGTTCGCGATGCGCAGGGACTGCTCGAACAGCGGGTAGACATAGGCCGGCCGGTCCAGCCTGATCCTGAGCTCGGCGTCGCCGGCCATCGGCACGTCCTCACCGCTGACCTGTGCCATCGGCACGGATTCGTCCTGAGCCGTCCACTCGAGCCGGCCGCCCTTGGCCTTCAGCCCCCGCCGGGTGCGCCAGGTTTCGGCGCCGGTGAGCAGCACCATCCCGGCACGACCCTGCTGGATGTCCAGGCAGGCCTGATTCAGCAGTGTCTGCGGCACGTTGCCGCCCACCGGGCTGTACAGCGTCGTGAACCTCGGTGCGCCGATCCGCTCGCCGACCAGCAGCCCGGCGTCGCGGTAGGTTGCCGACAGCACGTTGACCACCCGGACCGAGTCCACTGCCCGCAGAACCTGCGCGTCGGCGGCCATCTGAGCTGCGGCGACCATCAGGTCGACGGGTTCGACCGAACGTGTTTGCGGGTCGATCTCGTCGCGGTGGTTGACCTGGCCATAGCCGATCAGCACCGGTGTTTTGGGGTCGACGGGCATCAGACGAATTTATCGTGGCGACGGCACGGGCCCCGCCGGCGGTGTGATTACGTGCTGTCGGCGGCCGCGAACAGCACCCGATCGGCGATCAGCCGGTCGATCTCCTCGGCGCTCATACCCAGCAGCTTCCGGCAGAGCTCCCGGGTGTCCTGACCGGGCAAGGGTGCGGGCCGCTGTGGGGCCGGCGGGATGTGGTGGAACGGCGCCGGCCCGGTCTCGGCCGGCAGCGGCCGCTCGACCAGGGGATGCACCATGTCGCTGAGCAGCTTGCGCTCGACCAGTTGCGGGTCCGCGAGGACGTCCGGTGGACGGTTCATCGGGCCGGCCGCAATCCCGGCCGCCTGCAGCGCTTCGGCGGCCTGTGCCGGGGTTCGCGTGCGAGTCCACGCGGCGACCAGCCGCACCAACTCCGCGCGATGGGCCGTCCGCGCCTGACCCGTCGCGAAGCGCGGATCGTCAGCCAGCTGGGATTGTTCGAAAAGTACGGTGAGACAGCGCCATTCGCTGTCCGAGCGAATCGAGATCACGCACCACTCGTCATCGCCGGCGCACGGGTAGACCGCGTGCACGCTGGTGTCGTCGCAGACCGCGGCGCCCGCTCCCAGTGCGGCCTGGGTGACGTACAGGGTGTCGAGCTGATTGACGACGACCTCGGCCTGCGAGATGTGGACATGGGCCGGGTCGCCGGTCCGATCACGGCGGATCAGGGCGGCCAGTGCGGCGATCGCGGTGACCCGCCCCACGATGTGGTCGGGAAAGATGGTCGTCGCGTCGTAGAACGCATGCCGGGCCCCGGCGGCACGAGCTTCGGCGGAAGCTTCCTCGGACGTCCAGAGACTGGTCACTCCGGTGGTGGCACGGACCAACGGGCCGTAGCCCATGCGCCTGCTCCACGGCCCCCGGTTTCCGAACGCGCTGCTGCCCGCGAGCACGATGCGGGGGTTGATCTCGCGCAGGGTTTCGAATGAAAACCCAAGCGAGGTAAGCGTTCCCGGCTTGAAGTTGGCGAACACCGCGTCGGCCTCGGCGACCAGCCGGCGGAAGATCTCGTTGCCCTGCTCGCTGCGCAGGTCCAAGCCCAGCGCCAGGTGATTGCGGTGGGTCCAGGCAAACGACTCGCTCATCACCGCGCCGACTCGCGACTGCCGCAGCCCGTCGGGATAGTCGGCGCTTTCGACCTTGATGACCTGCGCGCCCAAGTCCCCGTAGAGCCGGCTCAGCTCGCCCCCGGCGACGATCACGCCCAGGTCGAGAATTCTGAGGTCCTTGAACGGGTACTCGCCGGACCCGCCCGACGGGACTGCCGTCACCGGGTCGGCCAGCCAGCGCGGTTCGTCGGCTCCGGCGGCCGGAGCGGGAGTCCGGAAGCCGCTGCGTTCGTCGTCGACCACGAAATATCCGGTGGGCACGTCGGTGTGCACCCCGGGCACCAGCTCGGCGTTGGTGATCGCGCCGACGGCCTGGAAGTGCTCGGAGGCCAAGATCCGCGACGGCGTCAGCACCGCGGAGATCGGGACGCCGTGCGCCTGTCCCTCGGCAACCAGCTCCTTCATGGTCTTGTCGGCGAACAACGCGTCGACCAGCACGCTGATCTGCGGCCATGCGGCGAACCGGGCGCCCAGGGTGTCGAAGCGGGGGTCCTGGAATTCCTCCGGCTCCCCCAGCCAGCGGCGCAGGCCACGCCACTGCCGCGGCGCCATCACGCAGAGCCGGACGTAGCCGTCCCGGCACGGGCAGATCGGGTAGGGGTCCTGGTTTTTCGGCCGGCCCCGCCACGCGCTGGTGCGCTGTCCCGCGGTGGCCTGCCCATGCGCGCCGAATGCCGGGTCGAGCGCCATCACGACCGCGTCGAAACGCGAGAAGTCGATGTAATCGCCTGTGCCGCAACGTAGTCGGTCGTAATAGGCGACGAGCACCGCCCAGGCCGCCTGCACGGCGGCGGTGGCCGACGCGATGCCGTCGGGCGGCAACACCGGGGTACCGACGGTCGGTCCGGACCGCGACAGTGCGCCGGACATCGCGAAGAGCACCGGGTCGGTCGCACGCCACGACGAGCGCGGACCGGTGGCGCCGAAGTCGGTGATCGAGAGCACCACCAGATGCGGGTAGCGATCGACCAACTCGGCAGCCGAGGTGCCGAACGCGGCGGCCTGATCCGCCGCGTCGACGACGATGTCGGCTCCCCCGACGAGCTCGAAGAAGCTGCGGCGGTCGTCGTCGTCGCGCGAATCCAGCACCACGCTGCGTTTGTTGGCGTTGTGCACGGCGAACGGGATGCTGGCACCGGCCAGCGTGGGCCGGTCGTGACGAGCGGGGCTGCCGCCCGGAGGTTCCACTGTGACGACGTCTGCTCCCAGGTCGGCGAGCAGGCGAGTCACCGTGTCGCTGACGCCGCCGGACAAGTCGACGATGCGCACCGCGGCGAGCAACTTATCGGCCATCCGCCCACCGTACCGGCCCTGTGTGGCCAAATGCGCAGCCGCTCAACCTGGTTCGGATGGGCTTCGGATCGGCCGAGTCGACCGGCTACGCTGCGTAGTTTGTTGTCCGCCGAGGAACGGAGGAATCGGTCCGTGAGTGCGCACTTGAGTTACGTCGAAGCGCTTTTGGTCGGCGCCGCGCAGGGCGTGACCGAGCTATTCCCGGTGTCGAGCCTCGGTCACTCGATATTGGTGCCGGCCCTGGTCGGCGGCCAATGGGCGCGCGACTTGGACGTCTCCGCACCGCAGTCCCCGTACCTGGCGTTCATCGTCGGCCTGCACGTCGCCACCGCCGCCGCGTTGCTGGTGTTCTTTTGGCGCGATTGGCTGCGGGTGCTGGCCGGATTCGTATCGTCGGTGCAGCGCCGTCGAATCCGGACGGCCAACGAGCGGTTGGCCTGGCTGATCGTGGCCGCCACCATCCCGGTGGGACTGGCGGGCCTGTTCCTGGAGAAGTTGTTTCGCACCACGCTGGGCAAACCGATTCCGGCCGCGGCGTTCCTGCTGCTCAATGGAATTGCCCTCTACGTTGGCGAGCTGCTGCGCCGCCGTGCCGTGGCGGATCAGCCCTCGGCCGCCGGCCAATCCGCGCACGGCGGCGAGGCCGTCGACTCGCGGCTCGCCGAGGTCCCCCTCGGCCGGGGCGTGCTGATCGGCAGCGCTCAGATCCTTGCGCTGCTCCCCGGGATCAGCCGATCGGGCATCACGATCGTGGCCGGTCTGTGGCGGGGGCTGTCCCACGAAGACGCGGCGCGGTTCTCGTTCCTGCTGGCCACGCCGATCATCCTGGCCGCCGGCGTCTACAAGATCCCCGATCTGTTCGGGCCGATGGGCGCCGGGATAGCCGGCCAGGTCCTAGCCGGCAGCCTCGCCTCGTTTGTCTGTGCCTATCTGGCGGTGCGGTTCCTCACCCGGTACTTCGAAACCCGTACCCTGATCCCGTTCGCCATCTACTGCGCGGTGTTCGGGGCCGGCAGCCTCGCCTGGTTGACGTTGCGGTAGCGGGAGTACTAGCACAAGGTGTCTTGAGATGAGCGATCAGGAATCAGTGTGGGATTACCCGCGGCCTCCGCGCGTCGAGCCATTCACCGGCTCGATCACCGTTGAGCTGGGCGGCCACATCATTGCCTCGACCGGCCACTCCTGGCGAGTCCTCGAGACCAGTCACCCGCCGACGTATTACCTGCCGCGTGACGCGTTCGCCGACGGCGCGGTGCGCTCCGCATCCGGTAGCTCGTGGTGCGAATGGAAAGGCCGGGCGAGCTACTACGACCTGGTCGGCGGTGACGTCGTCGCCCCCAGGGCGGCGTGGAGTTATCGGAACCCGACCCCGGGCTTCGAGTCGATCGCCGGTGCGCTGGCCGTGATGGCCGCCGCCGTCGACCGGTGCACCGTCAACGGCGAGGTCGTCACCGCGCAGCCCGGTGGCTTTTACGGGGGTTGGATCACCAGCTGGGTCATCGGGCCGTTCAAGGGTGTCCCCGGTTCGGCGGGCTGGTGAAGGATCATTGCGCGGCACGACATCGAGTGCTGTGCTAGCCGGATGGCAGACACGGCATCCATCGGCCTCAAAGTCCAGGGCAAGGTCATCGTGATCACCGGCGGCGCACGGGGAATCGGGCTGGCCACCGCGACCGCACTGCACAATCTGGGCGCCAAGGTCGCGATCGGCGACATCGACGAGGTCCGGGTCAAGGAGTCGGGTGCCGCCCTCGGCCTCGACGTGTACGGCAAACTCGATGTCACCGACTCGCACTCGTTTTCGGAATTCCTCGACGAGGTGGAGCGTCAGCTCGGCCCGATCGACGTGCTGGTCAACAACGCCGGCATCATGCCGCTCGGCCGCATCATCGAAGAGCCCGATGCGGTCACCCGGCGCATTCTGGACATCAACGTCTTCGGCGTCATGGTGGGCACCAAGCTGGCCCTGGAACGGATGATCCCGCGCAAGGAAGGCCACATCATCAACGTCGCCTCGCTTGCCGGGGAGACCTACATCCCCGGCGCGGCCACCTACTGTGCCAGCAAACACGCCGTGATCGGCTACACCGACGCGGCCAGGATCGAGTACCGGGGCAGCGGCGTGCGGTTCTCGCTCGTCAATCCGACCTTCGTCAACACCGAACTGATCGCCGGAACCCAGGGAGCCAAGGGCATCAAAAACGCCGAACCGTCCGATATCGCCGACGCGATCATCAAACTGGTGGCCCACCCCAAGCCGCGGGTTCGGGTCACCCGGCTGGCCGGGGCGATCATCGCCTCGCAGAAGTTCCTGCCACGCGGGTTGTCGGAGGGCATCAATCGTCTCCTCGGTGGTGAGCACGTCTTCACCGACGACATCGACGTCGAGAAGCGCAAGGCCTACGAGAACCGCGCACGCGGCGACGAGTGACCGTCTCGCGTAGCGACTTTCATCGTCGGCGCGGACAATCGGGCACGTGAGCCTGCAAACCCCGACAATCGCGCCCGAAGCACTCTCCGACGACGAACTCACGTTGATCGACAAGTATTGGCGGGCCGCCAATTACCTGTCGGTCGGGCAGATCTATCTGCTCGACAATCCCCTGCTCAAAGAGTCGCTGACGGCTGACCACGTCAAACCCCGGCTGCTGGGACATTGGGGCACCACGCCCGGGCTCAACCTCATTTACGCGCACCTGAACCGGATCATCCGCAATCGCGATGCCAATGTCATCTACGTCACCGGACCGGGTCACGGCGGTCCGGGCCTGGTCGCCAACGCCTACCTGGAAGGCACCTACACCGAGATCTACAGCGGTATCGGCGAGGACGCCGAGGGATTGCGCCGGTTGTTCCGACAGTTCTCCTTCCCGGGCGGCATCCCGAGTCACGTGGCCGCCCAGACCCCGGGATCGATCCACGAGGGCGGTGAACTCGGCTACGCGCTGGTGCATGCGTTCGGTGCGGCGTTCGACAACCCCGACCTGGTGGTCGCGTGCGTCATCGGCGACGGCGAAGCCGAGACGGGTCCGCTGGCGGCCGGCTGGCACTCGAACAAATTCCTCAACCCGGCCGTCGACGGCGCGGTGCTGCCGATTCTGCACCTCAACGGCTACAAGATCGCCAACCCGACCGTGCTGGCCCGCATCCCGCACACCGAACTCGAATCGCTGCTGCGCGGCTACGGCTATCGGCCGATCACGGTCGCCGGCGACAACCCGGCCACCGTGCACCGGGAGCTGGCCGCCGCCTTCGACGACGCTTTCGACGACATCGCCGGCATCCAGAGCGCTGCACGCGACGGCCAGCAGACCGATCGACCGGTATGGCCGATGATCGTGCTGCGCACGCCGAAAGGTTGGACCGGGCCCAAGGAGGTGGACGGCAAGCACGTCGAGGGCACCTGGCGTGCCCACCAGGTTCCGCTGTCCGAGACGCACGACAACCCCGCGCACCGCGCGCAACTCGAAGAGTGGATGCGCAGCTATCGGCCCGACGAGTTGTTCGACTCCCGTGGCGTGCTGCGCCCCGAGCTGCGCGAGCTCGCCCCGAAGGGGCACCGGCGGATGAGCGCCAACCCGCACGCGAACGGCGGCCTGTTGCTGCGCGAGCTGGATCTGCCGGACTTCCGGGACTACGCGGTGCCGGTCGAAGAGCCGGCCGCGTCCACCCACGAGGCCACCCGGGTATTGGGAACCTTCCTGCGCGACGTCATCACCCATAACCCCGACCGCTTCCGGCTGATGGGGCCCGACGAAACCGCCTCCAACCGGCTGTCGGCCGTGTTCGAGTCGACCGACAAGGTGTGGCTGTCGCGGACTGAACCCGACGACGAAGGCCTCGCCCCGGACGGCCGGGTGATGGAGGTGCTCTCCGAGCACCTGTGCCAGGGCTGGCTGGAGGGCTATTTGCTCACCGGGCGGCACGGGTTGTTCAACTGCTACGAGGCGTTCGTGCACATCGTCGACTCGATGCTCAACCAGCACGCGAAATGGCTGGCCACCAGCCGCGAACTGCCGTGGCGGCAACCGATCGCGTCGCTGAACTACCTGTTGAGCTCGCATGTGTGGCGCCAAGACCACAACGGCGCGTCCCACCAGGACCCCGGGTTCATCGACCTGGTCGCCAACAAGCGCGCCGAGATCGTGCGCGTCTACCTGCCGCCGGACGGCAACACACTGCTGTCGGTGGCCGACCACTGCCTGCGCAGCCGCGACTACATCAACGTCATCGTCGCCGGCAAGCAGCCCGCCCTGTCCTACCTCGGCATCGACGACGCGATCGCACACTGCACCCGCGGCCTGGGGATCTGGGATTGGGCGAGCACCGCGACCGGCGAACCCGACGTGGTGTTGGCGTGCGCCGGCGACGTCCCCACCCAGGAGGCGCTCGCCGCCGCCGACATCCTGCGCCGCGAGCTGCCCGACCTGGCCGTGCGGATGGTCAACGTCGTCGACCTGATGCGCCTACAGCCGGACTCCGAGCACCCACATGGATTGCCGGACAAGGAATTCGACGCGTTGTTCACCCGCGACAAGCCGGTCATCTTCGCGTATCACGGCTATCCGTGGCTGATCCATCGGCTGTGCTATCGCCGCACTAATCACCCGCACATCCATGTCCGCGGGTTCAAGGAGCGCGGCACCACTACGACGCCGTTCGACATGGTGATGCTCAACGACCTCGACCGCTTCCATCTGGTCATCGACGTCATCGACCGGGTCGACGGGTTGGCCGGCCGGGCCGCGCTGCTGCGGCAGCGGATGGTAGACGCGCGGCTGAACGCCCGCCGCTACACCCGCGAGCACGGGGAGGACGACCCGCAGATCGCGCACTGGAAGTGGGAATCTGTGCAGTCGTCGTGACCTGGGCGCCGGAGACGCGCAGGTAAACTCGGCCGCAATGTCTGAGCACGCCGCGGCCTTCGATGCCGTTGACCTGCATCCGGTGGTGTCGCAATTGTCGGCGCTGCACCGGCTGCGGCTGTACTTCGACATTGCCGTGGTGGTCGCGGTGTTGGTGCTGACGAACCTGATCGCGCACTTCACCACGCCGTGGGCGAGTGTCGCGACGGTGCCGGTGGCAGCCGTCGGGCTGGTGGTGTTGATGCGTGCCACTGGTTTGGACTGGGTCGACCTGGGGCTCGGCCGGGAGCACTGGCGCTCCGGGCTGGGCTACGCGCTGGCCGCGGTGGCCATCGTGGCGTCGGTGATCGCCGTCGGCGTGCTGCTCCCGATGACGCGGCCGATGTTCCTGAACAGCCATTATGCGACGGTCTCGGGCGCGCTGATCGCCTCGATGGTGATCATTCCGCTGCAGACCGTCATTCCCGAGGAGCTGGCCTTCCGGGGTGTGCTGCACGGCGCGCTGCATCGGGCCTGGGGATTCCGTGGGGTCGCACTCGTCGGCTCGTTGCTGTTCGGCCTGTGGCACGTCGCCACGTCGCTCGGGCTGACCAGCAACAACGTCGGCTTCACCCGGGTGTTCGGCGGCGGGTTCGTCGGCATGGTCGCCGGCGTGACGTTGGCCGTGGTGGCGACCGGCTGTGCGGGCTTCGTGTTCAGCTGGTTGCGTCGGCGCAGCGGCAGCCTGATCGCGCCGATCGCGCTGCATTGGTCGTTGAACGGGCTGGGTGCCTTGGCCGCGGCCCTGGTCTGGCATCTGTCGGCCTGACCTACACCAGCAGCACCGCTGCCCCGGCGATGCGACCGTCGGCCAAATCGCTCAGTGCCTGGGCTGCTTGATCGAGCGGATATTCCGGCGTCGTCACCTCGATGCGATGACGGGCGGTGAAGTCGAGAAACTCGCGCGCATCGGCCCGGGTGTTCGACGTGACCGAGCGAATCTGGCGCTCCTGGAACAGGTGACGCTGATAGTTCAGGGCCGGGATATCCGTCAAGTGGATTCCGGCGATCGCCAACGTGCCGCCGCGGTCCAGCGCCTCGCAGGCGGGCAGCACCAGGTCGCCGACCGGCGCGAACAGGATCGCGGCATCCAACGGCACCGGTGGCGGATCCGCCGCTCCCTGAGCCGAGGCGGCGCCGAGAGCCAGCGCCAGCTCGCGGGCCTGCTCGCCGCGGGTCATCACATGCAGTTCGGCGCCCTGGGCCAACGCGACCTGGGCGGTGATGTGCGCGCTGCCGCCGAAGCCGTAAATGCCCAGCCGGCCGCCCGGCGGTAGCTGCGCTCGCAGCAGCGAACGGTATCCGATGATGCCGGCGCACAACAGCGGCGCGAGCTCGCTGTCGCTGTAACCGCTCGGCAGGTGGTGCGCGAAAGCGGCTGGAACCGTCGCGAATTCGGCGTACCCGCCGTCGGCATCCCAGCCGGTGTAGCGGGACTGGGGGCAGAGGTTCTCGTCACCTCGGCGGCAGTATTTGCACACACCGCAGGTATGGCGCAGCCAGGCGATGCCGACCCGGTCCCCCACCTCGAACCCATCACCGGCGTCGGCGCCCACCTCGACGACCTCGCCCACGACCTCGTGGCCGGGGGTGACGTGCTCGCGGTGCACCGGAAGGTCACCCTCGGTGACGTGCAGGTCGGTCCGGCACACCCCGCAGGCCCGCACCGCCACCAGCAACTCCGAGGGCGCCGGCCGCGGCACTTCCGTGGTGACCCGCTCCAGCGGGTCGGTGACCATCGGGCCGGGCCGGCGCACCCGCCACGCGTTCATCGTGGTCGTCGCTGAGGCCATCACCCCATCATGCCGCTATGCGCCGGCGATCCGCACGGGCCCAAAGGCCTTGGTCCTACAGGGTCTTCGTGCGCGAGGTGGCGAACTTGTAGATCAACAACAGGATCACCGCGCCAACCAGCGCACCCAGGAAGGAGTGCTGAATGGGCGGATGAATATCGAACTGGTGCGGTGGGAAGACGATGCTGCCCAGGGTGCCGCCGACATACGAGCCGACGATGCCCAGCAGTGCGGTGGCGACCCAGCCCATTGGCTGCTTGCCCGGCACCAGCAGGCGCGCGACCAGGCCGACGATCAGACCCAAGACGATCAGCCAGACGATATGCAGAATCATGACCGGTTCCTTCGATTTAACTGACAGACGGGACGTAGGGCCGTATACCCCGTCGGAGCCAACTCAACCGCCTCGGCGAAATACCACTTCCGATAACGTAATTCGGCTCAGTGCGGCGACTCGCAAACCGCCCGGCGGATCGCCGATCAGCGCCGCAGCGGATTTGCCACAGGCGGCCCCGTCGTTCAGCTCCTCCGCACCAGGCCGACAATCCAGAGCAGAATCACCGACCCCAGTAACGCGGTCAAGAAGGTGAAGACCCAGCCGCCGGCCGCGGTGTCGACGAAGAAGCTCAGCAAAAAGCCGCCGATCAGTGCGCCGACCACGCCGATCACGATGTTCATCAAGATTCCGGAGCCGGAACCCTTCATGATCTTGCCCGCGGCCCACCCGGCAAGGCCGCCGATGATGATGTAACCGATCAGGCCGACGCTCGTCGTCGTGGTCGATCGGGCCAGGTACTCGGTAGCCGCCATGACATCCATGCGAGTCTCCTTGCAGTTCGCTGCCAGAGCTCAGCCTAAAGTCCGGGGCAGTCGAAGCGGTATACCCCGGTTACCGGTCAGGCACTAAACGACGTTTGTTGCGGCGCCGGGCTCGGGGTGGGAGTGACCTCGCTGGCGGGTGCCTGGCCTGGTGCCTGGCCGGGCGCGGGTGCGGGGGCTCCCGGAGCAGGTGCCGCCGGAGCCCCTGGCGCCGCGCCGGGTGCGCCCGGAGCCGGACCCGGCGCGCCCGGCGCCGGCGGTGCGGTGAACGGCAGGATCGACTCGGCCAGTGCCTTGGCTCCGACCTTGTCGACCGGGTTGTTGCCGGTACCGAGCCACACCACAAACCAGCGCTGGGGCGGCCCGGCGGCGCTGGCCGCATTGGGAGCGCTGACCACGCCGGTCCAGATCTGTCCGTTGGGCTTGCTCGGATCGCTGAACTTGACCTCGTAGAACGACGAGCTTCCGGTGATCCCGTTGGCGCCGGTCAGCGGGGCCGATTCCTGATTGATCCGGGTGCCGGGATACGGCATGAAGAACTCACCCATGTCCGAGCCCAGCCGGACGGCGGCCTTGGCGTCGTTGGCTTCCGCACTGGCATAGAGCTTTTGGTCCAGGCGCCCCATCACAATGCGAGTGTCGTTGGCAACCGGCGCGGGTTGACCGGGCTGCGGCGGCGGACCGACCATCTTGCTGAGCAGCGCCGAACCGTAGTCGAGGTGCGAGGCGTCCGACTCGGCCCATCCGCCGGGAAGCAGGTAGCTAAAGCCGCCGACCACGTTGGTGATCCGGGCGGCGTTGGGGTCGACGGGCGGCGGCGGCGCAGGCGCGTTGGGGTCCACCGGCGGGGGCGGCGGCGGCACCGGCGCGTTCGGGTCGCCGGCTGCCGGCTGTCCGGCGGGTGCCGGGACGCCCGGCGCAGGTGCCGCGGTCGTCGGCGCGGGTGCGGGTGCGCCCGGGGCCGGGGCGGTGGTCGTTGCCGGTACCGGAGTCGGGACCTCGGGATCGGCATTTGCGGGGGCCGGCAACGCGAAGGTGACGGCACTGGCACTGGTCACCGTGGCGATCGCCAGCGTCGCCCACAGGCCTTTGCGACGTGTCGAGTGTGAGTCCACCTGATCCATGGCGACGAACCTACCGTGTTACCGCTGTGACGCAAGGATGCCGTGCTGGCGATGCGCGCGATGTTGCCGGAGCGCAACCTTCGGTGAGTCTGCGCAGTTCACTGCGGGTGGGCGCGTCGCGGTGCCGCCGGATACAGCGCCACTTCGAGCGCTTTGACCGAAAACCACACCCGGTCTCCGGGGGTCAGCTGCAGCTCGGCGGCGGCCTCCGCGGTGATCTCGGCGGCCAGCCCCGGGGCGCCGCCGGGCTGTTCCTCGCCGCGCACCACGACCGCGGGTCCGCGAATGTCCAGCTCTGTCACGGTGACGTCGACGCAGTTGCGGGGGCTGCCGTGCGGCAGGTCCCGGTACACGGCCACCGCCTTGGGGGCGAACACCGCGATGGAGTCCTGCCCGTCGGTCAGCTCGGCGCCCAGCTGCCCGGCGGGGGTTCCGTGCCAGCGGGCGCCGGAGCGGGTCCGCAGCGAGCCGTCGGGCCCGATGGTTCCGTTGACCAGGTTGACGCCGGCGATGCGGGCCCCGAAATGGCTGCGCGGCGCGGTGAGCACTTCGGGCACCGGGCCGACTTCGGCGATCTTGCCGGCCTCGAGCACCAGCGCCCGATCGGCCAGGGTGAACACGTCGAGCAGGTCGTGGGTGATCAGAACGACCGCGCAGCCGCTGCGCGCGACCGCGGTCCGCAGCACCGCGCGGATGGCCGCGGCCGCCCCGACGTCCAGCCCGGTCAGCGGTTCGTCGAGCAGCAGCACGTCGGGTTCGGCGGCCAACGCCCGCGCGATCGCCACCCGCTGAGCCTGACCGCCGGACAGCTGCCGCGGTTTGCGGTCGGCGAACTGCTCGGCATCCACCTCGCGCAGCCAGTGCAGGGCCGTCTGCTTCGCCTTGGCGCGGGCCGACCGGACAAGGCCACGACGGCTGTGCGGCCCGAACGCCACATTGGCGGCCACGCTCATGTGCGGGAACAGCAACGGGTCCTGCTGCAGCAGCCCGACCCGCCGGTCGTGCGTCGCCACGTCGATCCCGGCGGCGGTGTCGGTCAACACCCGATCCCCCAACCGCACCACGCCCTCATCGGGGCGAACCAGACCGGCGATGACGTGCAGGGCGGTCGACTTACCCGCGCCGTTGGGTCCGAGCACCGCGAGCACCTCGCCCGGGGACACCGAAAACTCCACATCCAACTGGCGGTCGGCGACGACCGCGCGAAGCTGCAGCTCGCTCACCGGCTACCTCGCCGCTGTTCCGGTCAACCGGCGAGCGCCCAGGCCGAGCACGACCAGCGCAGCCACCGCGACGAGCAGAATCGACAGTGCCACAGCGGCATTCGCGTCGGTCACCCGTTGCAGATAGATCTCCAGTGGCAGAGTGCGGGTGACCCCTTGGCGCGAACCCGCGAAGGTCAGCGTCGCGCCGAACTCGCCCAACGAGCGGGCGAACGCCAGCACCGCGCCGGACATCAGTCCGGGCAGCAGCAGCGGCAGGGTGACCCGCCACCACACCATGCTGGGGCGTGCCCCGAGCGTGGCCGCGACCACCTCATAATTCGAGCCCGCCGTACGGGCCGCGCCCTCGAGGGAAATCACCAGAAACGGCAACGAGACAAAGGTCTGCGCCAGCACGACGGCGGTGGTGCTGAAGGCGATGCGCAAGCCCGCGGCCTCCAGGTAGTGCCCGATCAGTCCGAGCCGGCCGAAGGCGTAGAGCAACGCAATACCGCCCACCACCGGCGGCAGCACCAGCGGCAGCAGGATCAGCGGCCGCAGCAGCCGCACCAGCAGCGCCGTGCTGCGGGCCAGCACCAGTGCCATCGGCACCCCCAGCAGCACGCACAGGACGGTGCTCGCGGCTGCGGTCTTGAGGCTGAGCAGCAGCGCCGTCTTTGACGACGCGCTGGTGATCAGCGACCAGAAGTTCGGCCAGTCGACCTTGATCGCGATCGCCAGCAGCGGCAACACCACGAACGCGGCTCCCACGGCGGCAGGGACATACACCCATCGGGGCAGGTTCGTGGGCCGGCGCACGGTCGCGGGTCAGGGTTTTGCGAAGCCGTATTGCGCCAGAATTTTCTGGCCCGCATCCGACGTCACCAGGGTCACGAACTTCTGCGCGGTCGCCGGCTGTCGCGCCTTCTTCAACACCCCGATGGGATAGACGTTGACCGCACCTGCGGCCGCGGGAAAGTTCACCGTCGCGACTTTGTCTTTCGCGTTCTTCGCGTCCGTGACGTAGACCAGCGCGGCGTCGGCCTGCCCGGTGGTGACCTTGTTGAGGACATCGGTCACGCTGGGTTCCTCGCTGACCGGGTTGAGATGCACCCCGGTGCTGTCTTCGATGCGCTGGGTCGCTGCCCCGCACGGCACCGGCTGCTGGCAGATCACCACGTTGACGCCCGGTTTGGCCAGGTCCGCGAAGGAACCGATGCTCTTCGGATTGCCCGGCGCGGTGACGATGACCAGGGTGTTGGCGGCGAAGTTCTGAGGGTTGTCGGCGAGCAGCCCGGCCCTGACGACGGTGTCCATCTGCGCGGTGTCCGCCGACGCGAACACATCGGCGCTCGCACCCTGAGTCAGCTGGGTGGCGAGTTCGGCGGAACCGGCGAAGTCGAATTCGACGCCGCTACCGGGATTGTCGGTCTTGAACTGCTGACCGAGCTGGGTGAACGCGGCCTTGAGCGAGGCCGCGGCGAACACCACGATCGAGCCCGACGGTGACGACGACTGACCGGGCGACGAGGACGGTGCTTTCGAGCTACAGGCGACCATGCCCGCGATGAGCATCGTGGATCCCAACCCGGCCAGGACCCCGATCCCACGCATGGTCAGACCCTAGCTTGCGGCAGGGTGAGCAGTGACGACCAAAGAGTTATCGAAAATTGTCCGCGCGTCGCGCGTCCTTAGTTTCCCCTTAGAACTACTGTCCAGTAACATTCGGCGTAGATTGACGCCATACGCGCTGAGATCCCAGGCATCGGTCCTGTGGCGTGACACCATCGGAACCACGAACACATCGCCGAGCAGAGCGTTAACGCTGGTGAATGCCAGGGCCTGGGTTCAACGTCGAACACGAGGAGGATGGCAGTGGAGGTGCTGGTCACCGGCGGCGACACGGACCTGGGGCGAACGGTAGCCGAGGGATTTCGCGATGGCGGTCACAAGGTGACCCTCGTGGGTGCGCGGCGCAGCGATCTCGAGATCGCCGCCAAAGAGCTCGACGTCGACGCGATCGTTTGCGACACCACCGACCCGGCCAGCCTCGAGGAGGCGCGTGGGTTGTTCCCCCATCACCTGGACACCATCGTCAATGTGCCCGATAGCGGCTGGAGCGATGGCGACCCGCGCACCTATTCGCTGTCCGACACCGCCGCCGTATGGCGCAGTTCGCTCGAGGCGACCGTGCTGTCCGCTGTGCTGACGGTGCAAGCCGTCGGCGACCACCTGCGCTCCGGTGGCTCCATCATCAGCGTCGTGCCGGAAAACCCGCCCGCGGCCAGTGTCGACGCCGCGATCAAGGCGACGCTGTCGAGCTGGATCTCCGGTCAGGCCGGCATTTTCGGCACTCGCGGAATCACCGTCAACGCCGTCGCGAGCGGGCGCAGCGCCCAGGCCGGCTACGAAGGTCTTTCGCGCACAACACCTTCCGTCGCCGAAGAGGTCGCGCGGTTGGCGTTGTTCCTGACGACCCCGGCGGCCCGCCACATCACCGGCCAGACCCTGCACGTCAGCCACGGCTCCCTCGCTCGTTTCGCCTAGAGAGCATTAGGCCGGGGACCAGATTCCCTGTGCGCCTGGGGTTTTGGTGACGCGCAAACCCCGCAAACCGTTGCCGAACTGTTTAAGACCAAGGTGTGCGGCCGTTGTTCGGCATGTAACCGAGGTCGCATTCGGTGGCGGACATGACGCGAATCACGTTGGTGCGACCAGCGGCAACGGATCGGTGTGGTTGATTACACAGGCTTACTACCTGTTTCGGGCCGACGGGGTGACTAGCGTTATAGCTAACTGATACCGCGCGACACGAAGCCCCACCAGGAGCATCCAAAGCAATGAGCCCCCAGCAAGAAGGCACAGCTGATCCGAAACGACGCCATCAGGTCGTCATCATCGGATCGGGATTCGGTGGACTCAATGCGGCAAAGAAACTCAAGCACGCCGACGTCGACATCAAATTGATCGCCCGCACCACCCACCACCTGTTCCAGCCGTTGCTGTATCAGGTGGCGACCGGCATCGTGTCCGAAGGCGACATCGCCCCGCCCACCAGGGTCGTCCTGCGCAGGCAGCGCAATGTCCAGGTGCTGCTCGGGGACGTCACACACATCGATCTCGCCGGCAAGTTCGTCGTATCGGACTTGCTGGGTCACACCTACGAAACTCCTTATGACAGCCTGATCGTCGCCGCCGGCGCGGGACAGTCCTACTTCGGCAACGACCAGTTCGCGGAGTTCGCCCCGGGCATGAAGTCGATCGATGACGCACTTGAGGTGCGGGGGCGAATCCTGAGCGCTTTCGAGCAGGCCGAGCGGTCTCGCGATCCGGAACGACGGGCCAAGCTCTTGACGTTCACCGTCATCGGGGCCGGACCGACCGGCGTCGAAATGGCAGGGCAGATCGCGGAATTGGCGACCCACACCTTGAAGGGTTCGTTCCGGCACATCGACTCCACCCGGGCGCGGGTGATTCTGCTCGACGCCGCACCCGCGGTGCTGCCACCGTTCGGCGAGAAGCTGGGCACCCGGGCGCGCGCTCGACTGGAGAAGATGGGCGTCGAGATCCAGCTGGGCGCGATGGTCACCGACGTCGACCGCAACGGCATCACCGTGAAGGATTCCGACGGCACCATTCGACGCATCGAGTCCGCCTGCAAGGTCTGGTCCGCGGGTGTCCAGGCCAGCGGTCTGGGCGGTGACCTCGCAGACCAGTCGGCGGCCGAACTCGACCGTGCGGGGCGGGTCAAGGTGCTGCCCGACCTGTCCGTCCCCGGACATCCGAACGTCTTCGTCATCGGCGACATGGCCGCGGTCGAGGGCGTGCCGGGAGTCGCGCAGGGCGCGATCCAGGGTGCCAAGTACGTCGCCAGCACGATCAAAGCCGAACTCGCGGGCGCCAACCCGGCCGAGCGAGAGCCCTTCCAGTACTTCGACAAGGGTTCGATGGCCACGGTGTCGCGCTTTTCGGCGGTGGCCAAGGTCGGGCCGCTGGAATTCAGCGGTTTCATCGCCTGGCTGATGTGGCTGGTGCTGCACCTGGTTTACCTGGTCGGGTTCAAGACCAAGATCAGCACGTTGCTGTCCTGGACCGTGACCTTCCTCAGCACCCAGCGTGGGCAGCTGACCATCACCGAGCAGCAGGCGTTCGCGCGCACCCGCATCGAACAACTTGCGGTGCTGGCCGCGGAGGCGAAGCGACCCGCCGCCGCCAGACGGGCGAGTTAGCCGCCGCCTGATCAGCCTTGGCGCGGCTCGAGATTCTGCAGCCGCACCTGCCCGCGGGCGACGACTTTCTGGTTGTCGTCGGTGATGGTGACCAACCACAGCTGCTGGCGCCGGCCCCGGTGAATCGGTTCGGTGACGCCGTAGACGGTTCCCGATCCGATCGACCGCAGGAAGTCGGTGTTGTTGTTCACGCCCACCACCTCGCCGCCGCCCTGGGTGGCCAGCCACGCATAGGCCGACACGCTGGCCATGCTCTCCACCATCGAGCAGTAGACACCGCCGTGGACCAGGCCGGCCGGCTGCAGCAGTTTGGGCGTGACCTCGAGCTGGGCGCGGGCACCGTCCGGGCTGAGCTCGGTGAATCGCAGGCCAATCTCGGTATCGAATGGTGCGGTGAAACCGGGCGGGATCACCGCGTCTGGTGGCGTTGACACGCTCTGTTGTCTACACCATCGCCAAATCCGGTGATCACGGTCGGTCGCGAAGTGCCGGCAAAGAACAGGCGAGCCCCGTGCACTGAGGCACGGGGCTCGCCGATCGAGTAGACCGGGGGTCGCTGCAGCCCTCAGGACACTCCGGCGGTCTGTTGCGCTCGACCTCCGCAAGTATAGGCAAGGCTGCCCTAACTTTGCAAGAGGTAGGCTGTGAACTACGCCGACCGGGTACACGTGTACCGGTGGCTGGATGGACGAATAGCCCGGCTGTCTTTACGACCGCCGGTAGTAAGCCGGAGTACGCTTGTTCCAACGCTGATGGAGATGAACGAACTATGGCCAAGTTGACACGGCTGGGGGATCTGGAACGCGCGGTGATGGACCACCTGTGGTCCACGCCCGAACCGCAGACGGTCCGTCAGGTGCATGAAGCCCTGTCCGCGCGCCGCGACCTCGCCTACACCACGGTGATGACCGTCCTGCAGCGGCTGGCCAAGAAGAACCTGGTATCCCAGATCCGCGACGACCGGGCGCACCGCTACGCACCCGTGCACGGCCGCGACGAGCTGGTCGCCGGGCTGATGGTGGATGCGCTGTCACAGGCCGAGGACTCCGGCGGCAGGCAAGCCGCATTGGTGCATTTTGTCGAGCGCGTTGGCGCCGATGAGGCCGAAGCGCTGCGCCGGGCGCTCGCCGAACTGGAAGCAAATCAACGCAATACGCCATGAGCTGGCGCTAGACCGGCGGCCTGAGGGACACTGGTGGTGTGTCCGCGCTGGCCTTTACCTTCCTCGCGGTACTGCTGATTGGCCCAGCGCCAGCCCTTTTAGCGCGAGCGTCCTGGCCACTGCGTGCCCCGCGTGCGGCGATGGTGCTCTGGCAAGCCATCGCCGTGGCCGCCGTACTCTCCGCGTTTAGCGCCGGTATCGCGATTACCACCCGCATCCTCATGCCCGGTCCCGACGGCCGGCCCACCGCCAGCGTCGTCGGCGCCGCGGGGCGGCTCGGCTGGCCGCTGTGGACGGCCTACATCGCCGCCTTCGCGCTGACCGTGCTGGTCGGTGTGCGTCTGGTGGTTGCCGTCCTGCGAGTCGCCATCGCCAATCGCCGCCGGCGGGCTCACCACCGAATGCTGGTCGACCTTGTGGGGGTCGGGCACGACGCGGCCCTCGCCCAACCCTGTGCCCGCACCCGCGACCTGCGTGTGTTGGAGGTGGCCCAGCCCCTGGCCTACTGCTTGCCGGGCGTCCGCAGCCGGGTCGTGGTCAGCGAAGGAACACTGACCAAGCTCAACAACGACGAAGTCTCGGCCATCCTGACCCACGAGCGGGCGCATCTGCGTGCCCGGCACGACCTGGTTCTGGAGGCGTTCACCGCGGTGCATGCCGCGTTCCCGCGGCTGGTCCGCAGTTCCAATGCGCTGGGCGCGGTGCAGCTGCTGGTCGAGCTGCTCGCCGACGACGCCGCGGTGCGCGCGGCCGGGCGCACTCCCCTGGCCCGCGCACTGGTGGCCTGCGCAGCCGGGCGGGCACCGTCGGGTGCGCTGGCCGCGGGTGGTCCCAGCACCGTGGTGCGGGTGCGCCGGTTGTCCGGGCGGGGCAACAGCGTGCTGCTTTCGGCGGCCGCGTACTTGGCCGCGGCGGCCGTTCTGGTGGTGCCCACCATCGCACTCGCGGTGCCCTGGCTCACCGAACTCAAGCGACTGTTCAACCTCTAGCGCAGGCCACCGCGAATCCCTTTGGCGGACCGCAACTCCGCTGTGCCACAGTGTGACGGAAACCGTGTAGCAGAAGTTCTCCAACCTGAGAGGCGAAGACATGAGTGTCCCGGACTCCGAGGATTCGAAGACTGGTACCGCGCAGATCGGCGTCACCGGGCTCGCCGTCATGGGCTCGAATCTCGCCCGCAACTTCGCGCACCACGGCTACACCGTGGCGCTGCACAACCGGTCGATCGCCAAGACCGACGCACTGCTCGCCGAACACGGCGACGAGGGCAAGTTCGTGCGCTCGGAGACCATCGAAGAGTTCCTGGACGCGCTGGAGAAGCCGCGTCGGGTCATCATCATGGTCAAGGCCGGCGATCCCACCGACGCGGTGATCAACGAACTCGCGGACGCCATGGAAGAGGGCGACATCATCATCGACGGCGGCAACGCCCTCTACACCGACACCATCCGCCGGGAAAAGGCGATCCGGGAGCGTGGGCTGCACTTCGTCGGCGCCGGTATCTCCGGCGGCGAGGAGGGTGCGCTCAATGGTCCGTCGATCATGCCGGGCGGACCGGCCGAGTCCTACAAATCGCTGGGGCCGCTGCTCGAGGAGATCTCCGCGCACGTCGATGGCGTGCCGTGCTGCACCCACATCGGCCCCGATGGCGCCGGGCACTTCGTGAAGATGGTGCACAACGGCATCGAGTACTCCGACATGCAGCTGATCGGTGAGGCCTACCAACTGCTGCGCGACGGACTGGGCAAGTCCGCACCCGAGATCGCCGACGTCTTCGCCGAGTGGAACAAGGGCGACCTGGACAGCTACCTCATCGAGATCACCGCCGAGGTGCTCAAACAGATCGATGCCAAGACCGGCAAGCCGCTGGTGGACGTGATCCTGGACGAGGCCGAGCAGAAGGGCACCGGCCGCTGGACGGTGAAATCCGCGCTTGACCTCGGCGTGCCGGTCACCGGTATCGCCGAGGCCGTCTTCGCCCGGGCACTGTCGGGTTCGGTGGCTCAGCGCAAGGCCACCACGGGACTGGCCTCCGGTGATCTCGGCAAGACGCCGTCCGACGCACCACAGTTCACCGAGGATGTGCGCCGCGCGCTGTACGCGTCGAAGATCATCGCCTACGCCCAGGGCTTCAACCAGGTCCAGGCCGGCAGCATCGAGTACGACTGGAACATCACCCCCGGCGACATGGCCACCATCTGGCGCGGCGGCTGCATCATCCGGGCCAAATTTCTCAACCGCATCAAAGAGGCGTTCGACGAGAACGCCGACCTGCCGTCGCTGATCGTCGCGCCCTACTTCCGCGAAGCCATCGAGGCATCGATCGACAGCTGGCGCCGCGTCGTGGTGACGGCCACGCAGCTGGGCATTCCGATCCCCGGGTTCGCCTCGGCGCTGTCTTACTACGACGCCCTGCGCACCGAGCGGCTGCCGGCCGCGCTGACCCAGGGCCTGCGCGACTTCTTCGGCGCCCACACCTACGGGCGCATCGACGAAGACCCGGACAAGCGTTTCCACACGCTGTGGAGTGGCGATCGCAGCGAAGTACCGGCGTAGCGGGAGAAATACCAGGGGGCGAGTGCGATGCAGTTTCTGAACGGCGACCGGCCCGGCTACGACTTGACCTATAACGACGTGTTCATCGTGCCGAACCGGTCCGATATCGCGTCGCGGTTCGATGTCGACCTGTCCAGCAGCGACGGCTCCGGCACGACGATCCCGGTGGTGGTCGCCAACATGACGGCGGTGGCCGGGCGGCGGATGGCCGAGACGGTCGCGCGGCGCGGCGGCATCGTGATCCTGCCGCAGGATCTGCCGATCACGGCGGTCCAACGGACCGTGGAGTTCGTGAAGAGCCGGGACCTGGTGCTCGACACCCCGGTCGTGCTGTCCCCCGACGATTCGGTGTCCGACGCGCTCGCGCTGATTCACAAGCGGGCGCACGGCGCCGCGGTGGTGGTCTTCGAGGGCCGCCCCATCGGCTTGGTCACCGAGGCGGCCTGCTTCGGGGTGGATCGTTTCACCCGGGTGCGCGACGTGGCCGTGTCCGACTTCGTCAGCGCCCCGCTAGGCACCGAGCCGCGCAAGATTTTCGACCTGTTGGATCACGCGCCGATCGAGGTCGCCGTCATCACCACCGCGGACGGCAAGCTCGCCGGCGTCCTGACCCGAACCGGAGCGGTGCGTGCCGGTCTCTATATCCCCAATACCGACGCCGTGGACCGGTTGCGCGTCGGCGCGGCGGTCGGCATCAGCGGTGATGTGGGAGCCAAAGCCCGTTCGCTCGCCGAAGCCGGCGTCGACATGCTCGTCATCGATACCGCGCACGGGCATCAGCAACGAATGCTGGACGCGATCAAGACGGTGGCATCGCTGGAACTGGGTCTGCCGCTGGCGGCCGGCAATGTCGTGTCCGCGGAGGGCACCCGTGACCTGCTGAGCGCGGGGGCCGGCATCGTCAAGGTCGGCGTCGGGCCCGGCGCGATGTGCACCACCCGGATGATGACCGGTGTCGGGCGCCCGCAGTTCTCTGCTGTGCTCGAATGCGCTACTGCCGCAAGGGAACTCGGCGGGCATGTGTGGGCCGACGGCGGGGTGCGGCATCCGCGTGACGTCGCGCTGGCATTGGTCGCCGGGGCGTCGAACGTCATGATCGGGTCGTGGTTCGCCGGCACCTACGAGTCGCCCGGCGACCTGATGCGCGACCGCGACGACCAGCCGTACAAGGAGAGCTACGGGATGGCGTCCAAGCGGGCGGTGGTGGCGCGCACCGCCGCGGACAGCGCATTCGACCGTGCCCGCAAGGCGTTGTTCGAGGAGGGCATCTCGAGGTCGCGGATGGGGCTGGACCCCGACCGTGGCGGCGTCGAGGACCTGATCGACCACATCACCTCGGGCCTGCGCAGCACCTGCTCCTACGTCGGTGCCACGACCCTGGCGGAGCTGCACAAGCAAGCCGTCGTCGGCGTGCAGTCGGCCGCGGGCTTCGCCGAGGGCCACCCGCTGCCACTGGGCTGGTAATCGGGCCAGATGTCTTCGCTACCATGTGAATTTCTAGATCTGCACGCCCGCAGCTGCGCGCTGCGCGGCATCAACCGAAAGGGATGACGTGCCGCAGGCACCCGTCGAGCCCGTCGGCATCCGGGTAAAGCGGAAATCCGCTCGACTTTCGTCTCCTCGGCCACCGCGATAGCCGCGCCCGCCATGAACCTCACCGTCACCCTCGTCAGCGTGCTCGCCATCGCGCTGCTCATCTTCGGCAATGCGGTCTTCGTGGCGGCCGAATTCTCGCTGACCGCGCTGGACCGCTCCACCGTCGACGCCAACGCCCGCAAGGGCGGTCGGCGCGACCGCTACATTCAGCGCGCCCAGGATCGGCTGTCCTTCCAGCTCTCGGGCGCCCAGCTGGGCATCTCGATCACCACCCTGGTGACCGGTTATCTGACCGATCCGATAGTCGCCGACCTACCCCACCCCTGGCTGGACGCCCTTGGCATGTCGGATCAGCTGGCCGACGGGATCACCGCGTTCATGGTGATGGTGATCGTGACCTCGGTGTCGATGGTCTTCGGCGAGCTGGTCCCGAAGTATCTGGCCGTGTCGCGGCCGCTGTCGACCGGGCGTGCCGTCGCCGGTTTCCAGCTGACGTTCTCGTTGCTGTTCACGCCGGTGATCCGGCTGACCAACGGCGCGGCGAACTGGATCGTGCGCAAGATGGGTATCGAGCCGGCCGAGGAGTTGCGGTCGGCGCGCTCGCCGCAGGAGCTGCTCTCGCTGGTGCGCAGCTCGGCTCGCGCCGGAGCCCTGGATCCCGCCACCGCCGCGCTGGTCCGGCGGTCGCTGCAGTTCGGCTCCCGGACCGCCGAGGAGCTGATGACGCCGCGGTCGAAGATCGTGGCGCTGCAAACCGACGACACCGTTCGGGATCTGATCGCCACGGCGGCCGAATCCGGGTTCTCCCGCTTCCCCATCGTCGACGGTGATCTCGACGAAACCGTCGGCATCGTGCACGTCAAGCAGGTCTTCAATGTTCCGCGCGCCGAACGCGCGTCGACGCTGCTGACCACGCTCGTGCAGTCGGTGCCGGTGGTGCCGTCGACCCTGGACGGGGACGC
The DNA here is from genome assembly GCF_036409155.1 of Mycobacterium sp. 050128. Classification (NCBI taxonomy): domain Bacteria; kingdom Bacillati; phylum Actinomycetota; class Actinomycetes; order Mycobacteriales; family Mycobacteriaceae; genus Mycobacterium; species Mycobacterium sp. 050128. Next base: position 221,583 of record NZ_JAZGLW010000002.1, read on the forward strand.
GGTGATGGCCGAGATCCGGGCCAACCCATTGCAGACCGCGCTGGTCGTCGACGAATACGGCGGCACCGCGGGCATCGTGACGGTCGAGGACCTGATCGAAGAGATCGTCGGCGACGTGCGCGACGAGCACGACGACGCCACACCGGATGTCGTCGCGGCGGGCAACGGCTGGCAGGTTTCGGGACTGCTGCGCACCGACGAGGTGGCCGCCGCCACCGGCTACCGGGCTCCGGAAGGTCCGTACGAAACGATCGGCGGCCTGGTGCTGCGCGAACTCGGTCACATCCCGGTGGTCGGCGAAACCGTCGAGCTGACCGCGCTCGACGGAGACGGCTTGTTGGACAGCGAAATTCGCTGGCAGGCGACGGTGATCCGGATGGACGGCCGACGGATCGATCAGGTCGTGCTGACCGAACTGAGCAGCCACCGGGAAACACACGCCGAGCAGGGCCAGCGATGAACGACACGCTCGGAGTGCTGCTGGCGATCCTGCTGATCGCGACCAACGCCTTCTTCGTCGGCGCGGAGTTCTCGCTGATCTCCGCCCGGCGCGACCGGCTCGAAGCCCTGGCCGAACAGGGCAAGAAGCGAGCGGTCACCGTGATCCGCGCCGGTGAGCAATTGGCCTCGATGCTGGCCGGCTCGCAGCTGGGCGTCACGGTGGCCTCGTTGCTGCTCGGCCGCATCGGTGAGTCGGCGGTCGCCAACCTGTTGCATTCGGCTTTCGGGCTGACCGGGATTCCCCTGGCGTTACGACACACGTTGTCATTCGTGATCGCGCTGGGGCTGGTGGTGATACTGCACGTGCTGTTGGGCGAGATGGTGCCGAAGAACATCGCACTGGCCGGCCCCGAGCGCACCGCGATGCTGCTGGTGCCGCCCTACCTGGCGTACGTGCGCGTCGCCCGGCCGTTCATCGTCTTCTACAACAAATGCGCCAATGCGATCCTGCACCTGCTGCGCGTGGAACCCAAAGACGAGCTCGACATCACGGTCTCGCCCGACGAGCTGAGCGCGATGATCGCCGAATCGGTGTCCGAAGGCCTGCTGGACCCCGAGGAACACACCCGGCTGACCCGGGCGCTGCAGATCGGCAGTCGCGTGGTCGGCGACGTGGCCGTCCCCCTCGACGAAGTCCGCGCGGTGCCGGCGGCGGCCCCGGGGTCCGGGCCGACCATCGGCGACGTCGAAAGCGCCCTGACGCAGACCGGCTACTCCCGCTTCCCCGTCGCGGCCGCCGACGGCAGATTCATCGGGTACCTGCACATCAAGGACATGCTGCCGCTCGGCGACGATCCGCAGACTGTCATCGACCTCTCGCTGGTACGCCCGCTGCCGCGGGTGAGCATCACGTTGCCGCTGGCCGATGCCCTGTCGCGGATGCGTCGCACCAACAGTCATCTGGCACTGGTGACCGACGGCCGCGGGGTCGTAGCCATGGTGGCGATGGAGGACCTGATGGAGGATCTGGTCGGCAGCATGCGCGACGCGCATTGAAACCGCCGCCCGCCAAAGGGGCCCCGGCCAGCCCGTATGATTGAACGGCGCCAGTCCAAGAAGGGGCGAAGGGCAGGGTGCGGCGGCGGAACACGCGTTGCCAGAAGGCGCTCCCCAGGGCCCATCGGGAAGCCCGCGGCAAAGCCCGTCCACCGCACCGTGACCTGCGACTGCGGGTTGAACGCCGGGGATCGATCGGGCCGTCGGCCGGTAGGCTGACGGCGTAGCTAGTTGGGGCCAGTCGGGAGTCGAGTGGGACCAATGAGGCAACTATGGAGGAGAAAAATGACTGACCGCGTGTCGGCGGGGAATTTGCGCGTCGCCCGAGTGCTCTACGACTTCGTCAACAACGAGGCGCTGCCCGGCACCGGCATCGACCCCGACAGCTTCTGGGCCGGCGTCGACAAGGTGGTCACCGATCTCACCCCGCAGAACCAGAGTTTGCTCAACACCCGCGATGAGTTGCAGGCCCAGATCGACAAGTGGCACCGGCAGCGCGTCATCGAACCGCTCGACGCCGAGGCCTACCGCCAATTCCTCACCGACATCGGGTACCTACAGCCCGAACCGGACGACTTCACGATCACCACGTCCGGGGTGGACGACGAGATCACCACGACCGCCGGCCCGCAGCTGGTGGTGCCGGTCCTCAACGCGCGCTTCGCGCTGAACGCGGCCAACGCCCGCTGGGGTTCCCTGTATGACGCCCTGTACGGCACCGACGTCATCCCGGAGAGCGACGGCGCCGAAAAAGGCAGTAGCTACAACAGGATTCGCGGCGACAAAGTAATCGCCTACGCCCGCAACTTCCTCGACCAGGCGGCGCCGCTGGCGTCGGGCTCGTGGGTGGACGCCACGGGTTTGAGTATCGACGACGGCCAGCTGAAGGTCGCCCTCGGGGCGGAGTCCACGGAGCTGGCCAGCCCGGAGAAATTCGTCGGGTACAGCGGCGAGCTCGGCTCGCCCAATTGGTCGGTGTTGCTGGTCAACCACGGGCTGCACATCGAGATCCTGATCGACCCCGAGTCGCCGATCGGCAAGACCGACGCCGCGGGCATCAAGGACGTCGTCTTGGAATCCGCCATCACCACGATCATGGACTTCGAGGACTCGGTGGCCGCCGTCGACGCTGACGACAAGGTGCTGGGTTACCGCAACTGGCTGGGCCTGAACAAAGGCGACCTGTCCGAAGAGGTCAGCAAGGACGGCAAGAGCTTCACCCGCGTGCTCAACGCCGACCGCAGCTACGCCACCCCGGACGGCGGCGAGCTGACCCTGCCCGGGCGCAGCCTGCTGTTCGTCCGCAACGTCGGGCACCTGATGACCAACGACGCGATCGTCAGAACCGAGGCCGACGGCGAAGAAGTCGCGGTGTTCGAGGGCGTCATGGATGCGCTGTTCACCGGTCTGACCGCGATCCACGGACTCAAGACCGGCGACGCCAACGGACCGCTGGCCAACAGCCGTACCGGTTCGATCTACATCGTCAAGCCGAAGATGCACGGACCCGCCGAGGTGGCGTTCACCTGCGAGCTGTTCAGCCGCGTCGAGGACGTGCTGGGCCTGCCGCAGGGCACGATGAAGGTCGGCATCATGGACGAGGAACGCCGCACCACCCTGAACCTCAAGGCCTGCATCAAAGCGGCCGCCGACCGGGTGGTGTTCATCAACACCGGCTTCCTGGACCGCACCGGCGACGAGATTCACACCTCGATGGAGGCCGGTCCGATGATCCGCAAGGGTGCGATGAAGAACACCACCTGGATCAAGGCCTACGAAGACGCCAACGTCGACATCGGGCTGGCGGCCGGATTCTCCGGCAAGGCCCAGATCGGCAAGGGCATGTGGGCGATGACCGAGCTGATGGCCGACATGGTCGAGCAGAAGATCGCCCAGCCGAAGGCCGGCGCCACCACCGCGTGGGTGCCGTCGCCGACGGCTGCCACCTTGCACGCGATGCACTACCACCAGGTGGATGTGTTCGCCGTGCAAAAGGAGCTCGAGGGCAAGAAGCGCACGACGATCGATGAGTTGCTGACCATTCCGCTGGCCAAGGAACTGGCTTGGGCACCCGAGGAGATCCGCGAGGAAGTCGACAACAACTGCCAGTCCATCCTGGGCTATGTGGTGCGCTGGATCGACGAGGGCGTCGGCTGCTCGAAGGTGCCCGACATCCACAACGTGGCCCTGATGGAGGACCGCGCCACGTTGCGGATCTCCAGCCAGCTGCTGGCGAACTGGCTGCGCCACGGCATCATCACCAGCGAAGACGTCCGCGCCAGCCTGGAGCGGATGGCCCCGCTGGTCGATCAGCAGAACGCCGGCGACGCGGCGTACCACGCGATGGCGCCCAACTTCGACGACAGTATCGCGTTCCTGGCCGCCCAAGAACTGATCCTGTCCGGCGCGCAGCAGCCCAGCGGCTACACCGAGCCGATCCTGCATCGGCGACGGCGTGAGCTCAAAGCCCGCGCCGGTGCCTGATTCGGGCTCACCGGGACAGATGACGATTCGACGGAAAGGCAGCGGGCGCCGCAATGGGTAGGCACAGCATGCCCGGGAAATCGGCCGACGAGCCTTCCGACGAGTCCACGACCAAGTTCACCGCCCGTGACCTGGTGTCTCGCTACCAAGAAGAACGGGACAGGCCGGACCCACGGGACCTCGACGACGACGACTACGACTACTCCGACGACGACGGGGATGAGCAGGACGTCGACGCGCACTTCGCGGACGACGAGAAATACGAAGACGACGACTATGCCGACGAGGATTTCCCCGCCGCCGCCGCCGACGACGACGATGACCGCTATGGCGCCGACCGCGTCGACGACGAATACCCCGAATTCCCTTCTCGGCCAGCCAGTTCGGAGCCGGAGGAACCGAAGCAGGGCCGCGTCCTCGGCGATTGGCGCGGCGGGCACCGCAGCGCCGGCGGGCGACGTGGAGTCAGCATCGGCGTGATCGTGGCCCTGGTCGCGGTGATCGTGGTGGTCGGCACCGTCATTCTGTGGAGTTTCTTCGGCGACGCGTTGTCGCATCGCTCGCACAATGCCGCCGCACGCTGCGTGGGAGGCAAGGAAACCGTTGCCGTCGTTGTCGATCCGTCGATCGTCGACCAGGTGCGGCCGTTCGCGGAAAGTTACAACTCCTCGGCCGGCCCGGTCGGTGACCACTGCATGGTGGTGGACGTCAAACCGGCCGGCTCGGACGCCGTCATCGCCGGCTTCATCGGCAAGTGGCCGGCGGATTTGGGTTCCCAACCGGCGCTGTGGATCCCGGGCAGCTCGGTGTCGGCCGCCCGACTGGCCGCTGCCGCCGGCCAGAAGACGATCAGCGACAGCCGTTCGCTGGTGACGTCGCCGGTGTTGCTCGCCGTTCGGCCCGAACTGCAGCAGGCGCTCTCCAACCAAAACTGGGGTGCCCTGCCCGGCCTGCAGACCAATCCAACCGCGTTGGCGGGCTTGAAGTTACCGGCGTGGGGATCGCTGCGACTGGCGTTGCCGACGAGCGGCAACAGCGACGCGTCCTATTTGGCGGGTGAAGCGGTGGCGGCCGCGTCGGCACCTTCCGGCGCACCGCCCACCCAGGGCATCGCCGCCCTGCGCGCGCTGACGAGCGCCCAACCCAAACTGGCCGACAACACGCTCACCGAGGCAATGAACGCACTGCTGAAGCAGGGTGACCCCGCTACCGCCCCGGTGCATGCCGTGATCACCACCGAGCAACAGCTGTTCCAGCGCGGCGAATCGCTGTCGGACGCCAAGAACACGTTGGCTTCCTGGCTGCCGCAGGGGCCGGCGCCGGTCGCCGACTACCCCACGGTGCTGCTCAGCGGTTCATGGCTATCGAAGGAACAGACCTCGGCGGCCAGCGAGTTCGCCCACTTCATGCGCAAGCCCGATCAACTCGCGAAGCTGGCTAAGGCCGGCTTCCGCGTCAACGGCGTGAAATCGCCGAGCAGTTCGGTGACGAGTTTCGCCGCACTGCCTGCCACGCTGTCGGTGGGCGACGACGCCATGCGCGCCACGCTGGCCGATGCGATGGCCGCGCCGTCGAGCGGGCTGGCCGCGACGATCATGCTGGACCAGTCCATGCCCGGCGATGAAGGCGGAAAAACCCGGCTGGCCAACGTGATCGCGGCGCTGCAGGACCGGATCAAAGCGCTACCGCCGACCACGATATTGGGATTGTGGACGTTCGACGGCCACGAGGGCCGCTCGGATGTGGCGACCGGCCCGCTGTCCGACCCGGTCAACGGCCAGCCCCGCACGGCGGCCCTGGCGGCCGCGCTGGACAAGCAGTATTCCTCGGCCGGCGGGGCGGTCTCGTTCACCACGCTGCGCATGCTCTACCAGGACATGCAGACCAATTACCGTGCTGGACAATCGAATTCGATTCTGCTGATCACGGCTGGGCCGCATACCGACCAATCCCTCGACGGGCCCGGACTGCAGAATTTCATCCGCACCAGCACCGACCCGGCCAAGCCGATCGCCGTCAACGTCATCGACTTCGGCGCGGACCCGGACCGCCCCACCTGGGAAGCGGTCGCCCAGCTCAGCGGTGGCAGCTATCAGAACATGGTGACCTCGGCCTCCCCCGACCTGGCCAACGCGCTCAGCACATTCTTGAGCTGACGCACAGCGGTGGACGGCCTCGATGAAGAAGGTGGGTCATGGATCAGGAATTCAAACCGGATTTCACTCCGGATCCACGGCTGTATCCGTTCGAGTCGCGCTGGTTCGACAGCTCGCGGGGCCGCGTCCACTACGTCGACGAAGGAACCGGCCCGCCGCTGCTGCTGTGCCACGGTAACCCGACGTGGAGCTTCCTGTACCGTGACATCATCACGGCCCTTCGTGGCCGATTTCGTTGCATCGCACCGGATTATCTGGGGTTCGGGCTGTCGGATCGCCCGGCCGGATTCGGGTACAAGGTCGACCAGCATGCCCAGGTGATCGGCGAGTTCGTGGATCACCTGGACCTGGACGGCTATCTGACGATGGGTCAGGACTGGGGCGGACCGATCAGCATGGCGGTCGCGGTCCAACGTGCCGAGCGGGTGCGCGGTGTCGTGTTGGGCAACACCTGGTTCTGGCCGATCGACGTGCTGACGACCAAGATCTTCTCGCGTGTGATGTCCAGTCCCCCAATGCAAAGAGCGATCCTGCAGCGCAACTTCTTCGTGGAGCGATTGATTCCCGCGGGCACCGCGCAACGGCCGGGAACCGCGGTGATGGACCACTACCGCGGCGTGCAGCCCAGCCCGGCCGCACGCTTGGGGGTGGCCGAGATGCCCAAGGAGCTGTTGGCCGCCCGCCCGCTGCTGAAACGGCTGAGCCGCGAGGTGCCGGCCAAGCTCGGCGCCAAGCCGACCCTGCTGGTGTGGGGCATGAAAGACTTCGCGTTCCGGCCCGGTCCGAGCATCCCGCGGATGCGGGCGACTTTCCCCGATCACATGCTGGTCGAGCTGCCCACGGCCAAGCACTTCATCCAGGAGGATGCGCCCGACGAGATCGCCTCGGCGATCATCAAACGCTACGGCTGAACTGCCTCGAAACCTAGGCGGCATGCTTAGCCAGTGCGATGCCGACTCGTACTTCGATGTCGCTGAACGTGATCGTGGGTGCCCGCGGTGGGGCCGCTGACCGGTAGGTCTGTCCCGTTGGTGTGGTGAATTCGGCTGTGTGGGTATGGGTTTCGTCGATACTAGTGGTGACCCGCCAGCCGTCGGCCTCCTTGGCGTAGTTGCACCGCTCGCACGAGCCGAGACCGTTGGCTGCGGAGGTCGCTCCGCCAGCCGCCCACGGTTGCGCATGGTCACGATGCCGGATCGGCGCATCGCAGTAGGGCGTGCGACAACGCTGATCGCGCAACTCGATGAAGCCGGCCAGTCCGCGCGGGAAGAGCCGCGCCCTCGACTCCATCGCCACCAGCGCGCCGGAGCGAGGATGCGCATAGAGCCTCCGCAGCGTCGCTCGGGACCGCCGGTCGGTCACGGCGTTAGCGACCATTGCGCGGGCGACCGCGGCCGGAATGGGACCGTAGCCGCAAATGTCGGCCGGTGTGGTGCCGTCGCCCAGCAGCGTTTCGTCGGAGAGGACGAGGTTGACCGCTATCGGCATGGGGACCGCAGCGTCACGCCCGGTGACCCGTTCGACGAGGGTGTCCGCCATCGCTTGTCCACGCGAGCGTCCGTCGCCGCGCGTGTCGGCTTCGCGGCGCAGTGCCGCGTACACCGAAACCCCTTGGGCTACTGGCAATAACGCGGTCAGATAGGTCATCGTGTCGGGGGCCGGCCGGATGGTGACGGTGCGTTCGCTCTCGGCCCTGGCGGCTCGTTCCACGACGGCATGTGGGTCCAGCCGATAGGCGATCGCCTTGGCGGCTGCGGCCACTCGCGCATCGCCGATTCCGTCCAGGCTGGCCGGGTCGGCGCACATTTCGGCGTCCAAAGTGCGACGGTTGTCGACGTCCAGGCACGCGCTCTCGCGCACGATCAGGGTGGCCCGCCACTCCGAGAGTGAGCCGCCTTCGAGTGCCGCCAGCGTATGAGGCATCTCGTGCACGAGCGCTTTAGCGAGGCCGAGATGTCGGCTGCCCCGGGCCGGCGAGTCCCGCCGCGCGAGTGCGATCTCGCTGGCCACCCCGCGCCCACGCTGCGCCGCGGGCATTCCGAGGGCCGCTTCGGCTGCCCGGCGCGCCGCGTCCAGGGCGGCCGCCGCCCGCGCCTGGCCCGCCGCGGCCGCGGATTTGATTCTTTCCAGCTCCGCGATGCGCTCGATCAACGCCGATTGGTCGGCCAGCGGATCGACCATCGCAAGTGAATCGAACATGTGTTCGAGTATAGCGCGGCCCACTGACAACTAGAACTATGCGCTCCGCTGCTGCCAAGGCCGGCCGAACGGGCTGGACACTCAGCTCAGGAGTACGACTCGATCGGCGGGCACGAGCAGACCAGATTGCGGTCCCCGTAGGCGCCGTCGATGCGGCGCACCGGTGGCCACACCTTGGGCCGGAAGCCCTTGCCCAGCGGGTAGGCGGCCTCCTCGCGCGTGTACGGGTGATCCCAGTCGGAGACCACCAGGCACTCGGCGGTGTGTGGCGCACCCCGCAGCGGATTGTCGTCGGCGGGCCACTCCCCCGAACCGACGCGATCGATCTCACCGCGGATGGCGATCATGGCGTCGCAGAACGCGTCGACCTCGTTGAGGTCCTCGCTCTCGGTGGGCTCCACCATCAGTGTGCCGGCCACCGGGAAGCTCATGGTGGGCGCGTGGAAACCGTAGTCCGCCAACCGCTTTGCCACGTCATCGACGGTCACGCCGGTGGCTTTGGTGATACCGCGCAGATCCAGGATGCATTCGTGGGCGACCATGCCGTTCTCGCCGGTGTAGAGCACCGGGAAGTACTCGTCGAGCCGGCGGGCGATGTAGTTGGCCGAGGCAATCGCGGTCAGCGATGCCGCCCGCAGTCCGTCGGCGCCCATCATCCGGATGTAGGCCCAGCTGATCGGCAGGATCGACGCCGATCCGTACGGCGCCGACGACACCGGGTGCCCCTCGGGCAGTTCGGGCGCGTGCGGGTGACCCGGCAGGAACGGCGCCAGATGCGAACGCGCGGCGACCGGACCCACACCCGGGCCACCGCCACCGTGCGGGATGCAGAACGTCTTGTGCAGGTTCAGGTGGCTCACGTCGCCGCCGAACTTGCCCGGCCGGGCCAGGCCGACCAACGCGTTCAGGTTGGCGCCGTCGACGTACACCTGGCCGCCGGCGTCGTGCACGGCCGCGCAGATCTCGGTGATGTCGTGTTCGAACACCCCGTGGGTGGACGGATAGGTGATCATCAAGGCGGACAGCCGATCGGCATGTTCGCCGATTTTGGCACGCAGATCGTCGAGGTTGACATCGCCGTTGTCGTGGCAGCCCACCACGACCACCCGCATGCCGGCCAGGGCCGCGGACGCCGCGTTGGTGCCGTGCGCGCTGGACGGAATCAGGCACACGTCGCGCTGCGGTTCGCCGCGGCTGGCGTGATATTCGTGGATCGCCAACAGGCCGGCGTATTCGCCTTGCGACCCGGCGTTGGGTTGCAGAGACACCGCGTCATAGCCGGTGATGTGCACCAGCCAGGTCTCCAGGTCGCTGATCAGGCGCCGCATTCCCGGGGTGTCGGCCGCCGGAGCGAACGGGTGCAGCCGGGAGAACTCCGGCCAGGTGATCGACTCCATTTCGGCGGCGGCATTGAGCTTCATCGTGCACGAGCCGAGCGGAATCATGCTGCGGTCCAAGGCGATGTCCTTGTCCGCCAGGGTGCGCAGGTAGCGCATCATCGCCGTCTCGGTGTGGTACTGCGTGAAGGCGGGATGGGTGAGGAATTCCGATGTGCGCGTGGCGATATCGGTGCCCGAAGGATCGGCGGGCGACACCCCGAACGCGTCCAGGACCATCGCCACGTGGGCGTCTGTGGTGGCCTCGTCGCAGGCCACCGACACATGATCGGCGTCGACGCGCCACAGGTTGATCCCCCTGGCCTTGGCCTTGGCCAACACTTCGTCCGCGCGTCCTGGCACTCGGGCCAGCACCGTGTCGAAGTACGTCTCGTGCACCAGCGCCTCACCCAGCGCGGCGGCGATGGATCGGGCACAGCCGTGGACCCGGCGGGCGATCGAGGTCAGGCCGTCGGCGCCGTGGTAGCTGGCGTACATCGCGGCCATCACGGCCAGCAGTACCTGCGCGGTACAGATGTTGCTGGTCGCCTTGTCGCGCCGGATGTGCTGTTCGCGGGTCTGCAAGGCCAGGCGGTAGGCCAGTGAGCCGTCGCTGTCGACCGAGACGCCGACCAGTCGGCCCGGCAGCTGACGCGCGTGCGCGGTGTGCACCGCCAGATATCCGGCGTGCGGGCCGCCGAATCCCATTGGCACACCGAATCTTTGGGTGCTACCGAACGCGACATCGGCACCGATCTCGCCCGGCGGGGTGATCAACGTACACGCCAGCAGGTCGGCGCCGATCGCGACCAGCGCGCCCCGCTCGTGAGCCTCGGCGACCAGTGCGGACCAATCGGTGATCCGGCCGCTGGCGCCGGGCAGTTGGGTGATGACACCGAAGAAGTCGCCGTCCGGCAGGCCGTCACGCAGATCAGCGGTGACGATCTCGATCCCCAACGGCTGAGCGCGAGTGGCCAGCACGGCAGCGGTCTGCGCGAAGACGTCGGCGTCGACGGCCAGCCGGTTGGTCTTGGCGCGCGACGCCCGGTGCATCAGGGTCATGGCCTCGGCGGCCGCGGTGCCTTCGTCGAGCATCGAGGCGTTGGCGATCTCGAGCCCGGTCAGATCGGTGACCATGGTCTGGAAGTTCAGCAGCGCTTCCAGCCGGCCCTGGCTGATTTCCGGTTGGTACGGCGTGTAGGCCGTGTACCAGGCGGGGTTCTCCATGATGTTGCGCAGCAACACCGGCGGGGTGAGCGTGTCGTAATAGCCCTGCCCGATCATCGACACCGCGACCGTATTGGTGTCGGCCAGCGCCCGTAATTCGGCTAGCGCCTCGGCCTCGCTGGAGGCAGGCGGCAGCGCGCTCAGACCCGGTGCGAGACCGCTGTCGGAAAGTCTGTCGAGAATACCGGCCGGTACTGCCTTGGAGGCCAGCTCGTCGAGCGAGCCAATCCCGATCACGTCGAGCATGGCCTCGATGGCCTGGCTATCCGGCCCGATATGACGGGCGGCGAAACTGGACTTGTCGACCACGGGTACTCCTGACATCGGCAGAGGGACTATCGGCCCTCTCCCTCTGTCCTTACCCAGTCACGGGCGCCTGAGAGATTCGGCGCGTAGTCCCCCCAAGCGCCTTTCCCCATCGGCGGGTGGTCCGCTCGAGGCGGCACCGCTTTCCAGAGGCATCTTCACCTTGACGCGGTCCGGGTGCCTGAGAGGTTGACGGAGAGGTGTTGCTCCTTCGGCGTCCATGGCTGGCTGCCACAGAACTCTCCCGCGCGGGCGTGATGCGACGCCCAGTTTACCCGTCAGTGAAGCCCGGTACACGAAATCGCCCAACAATGCGTGTCGGGATAACCAACAGTGGGTTGCTAGCCGATTTTGCGGTCGCGATGCTTGCGCCGCGAGGCCAGCTCGTCCTCGGGCGCCGCAATCGACTCGCCGCCGTCGGCGCGCTCACCTGGGAAGTCGGCGATGACGCCGGTCAGCTCCCGCATGGCGCCCGAGACGGCGATGCCGAATACGCCCTGGCCGCCCTGCAGCAGGTCGACGACCTCTTCGGCCGATGTGCACTCGTAGACGGTGGTGCCGTCCGAGAACAGGGTGATGTTGGCGAGATCCTCGACGCCACGCTGACGCAGATGGTCGACGGCGACGCGGATGTTGTGCAGCGAAATACCGGTGTCCAGCAGCCGCTTGACGATCTTGAGAACCAGGATGTCCTTGAAGGAGTACAGCCGCTGGCTGCCGGAACCGGCCGCACTGCGAATCGACGGCACCACCAACGACGTGCGTGCCCAGTAGTCCAGCTGCCGGTAGGTGATTCCGGCGATCTGGCAGGCGCTTGGCCCGCGGTAGCCGACGAGCTCATCGGGTACCGAATCGTCAGGAAACAGGCCGGGCTGTACGGGGCCGGGGGCCACGGTGACGCTCGGTTCACCATTGCTTGCGGCATCCGCTTGGTCAGCAAGGTCCAGCTGTTCTTGACGTGGCTGGTCGCTCACAGTGAATCCTCTCGCCGATCGCGCTCTAGTCACTAGCTGCGTCCACTGGCTGCCTATTACAGCCGCGTTAGCCAAGGCCCGAGTGTTAGAGAGCTTACGCTGTCCTATCGCTGCCGCGCCTTAACTTGTCCTCAAAGTATGGGGGCCGTAACGGCAAGGGGCGTGCTATCCGTCAGGCGTGTCGACATCACAGTGTCAGATGAGACGGATCCGTGATGTCGGTATCCACCTTAATGCGGGATTTCCGGCCTAGGTGGCCTTGAAATCGTCGGGTGACACGCTGTCGAGAAATTCCTTGAATTTCTCCACCTCGTCTTCGCGAACAGCGGTGTTGGATTCCTCGTCACTCTCGTCCGGGATCAGCAGGCCGGCCTGGGCGAGAACGGCCTCCTCGACGTAGATCGGGACACCGACGCGAAGCGCTATCGCCACCGAATCCGACGGGCGCGCCGACACGGTGATATTGCGGTCGAAGACGAGGTCGGCGTAGAAAGTGCCTTCCTGCAGATCGACAATCCGGACCTCTTTGAGTGAATGCCCAAGTGCGGCAATGAGATCGCGAATCAGGTCATGCGTGAGCGGGCGGGGCGGCTCGACGCCTTGTTGTTCGAGCGCGATGGCGGCGGCTTCGGACTGCCCGATCCAAATCGGCAGGTAGCGGTCTCCGTTGGCCTCGCGCAGCAGCAGCACCGGCTGGTTCTGCGGCTGCTCGACGCGAATGCCGACAACACGAACTTCACCCATTTGTGTCTGCCCTCCGCACATGCCGCCGTGTCCGACTTTCACTCGGCGCGACGACCCGGTGGGGCACCATTCCTCTCCGTGTCGTCGGACGCCAAGCTGTTGAGGGAAGTCTAGTCCTCAGCGTCGCAGAACGTCGCGAACGGCGGACTTGATCAGCGACGTGTGCAAAGTAATTGCGAGCGCGGCAACCTCGCGCGCCAGATCGTCGGCGCGATCGCGGGCGCCGGCCTTGTCGGCCTTGATGAGCGGCCCCGCGATTTGGGCGATCAGATCGGACTGCCGGTCGGCCGCCGAGCGGAACGCACGCAGATGCCGTGGCTCGACGCCGTAGTCGGACAGCGCCCGTGCGCACTGCAAGATCACGACGGTGTGCTCGTCGAAGAGTCCACCCGGGCCGGTGGTGATGACCCCCGCTTTGAGTAGGGCGGTCAGCAGGTCTTCGTCCACGCCCGCGCGTTCGAGGAGGTTTTCTCGACTCAACCGGACGCGGGTGGGTGCCACCGCGGCCGCGTCCGATCCGGTGTCGGGGTCGCCATCGCCGTCGCTCACCGAAACCAATCGTGGTACGCCATAAGGCGATCCGAACGGCGGCAGCTCGCCGTCGGGCTGGGCATCGAGCTGGGCCCGGATCACCTTCAGCGGCAGGTAATGGTCGCGCTGTGCGGTGAGAATGAAGCGCAGTCGCGCACAGTCGTAAGCGGTGAATCTGCGGTATCCCGACGCGGCGCGTTGCGGCGTCACCAGTCCTTCAGCTTCCAAAAACCGAATCTTGGAAATTGTGACATCGGGGAAATCCGGCCTCAACAGGTCCAAGACCGCCCCAATCGACATCCCGGCGAGAGCCGAGCTATCGGGTGCGCTCACTAGCCTCCGGATCCTCCGTCGTCGTCACCTTTGGGTCCCGTCAGGAACACCAGCCGGAACTTGCCGATCTGTACTTCGTCACCGTTCGCCAACACTGCCGAGTCCACCGGCTCGCGATTGACGTACGTGCCGTTGAGGCTACCCACATCGACCACGTGGAATTCGTTGTTTTCCAACCTGAATTCGGCGTGGCGGCGACTCACCGTCACGTCGTCGAGGAATATGTCGCTGTCGGGGTGTCGACCGGCCGAGGTGATGGCCTGGTCGAGCAGGAAGCGCGATCCGGCGTTGGGCCCCCGCTTGACGACCAGCAACGCCGAGCCCGCCGGAAGTCCTTCGACCCCGGAGACCGTGCTCTCGGAACCCGAATGGGCGGGCGCGTCCAGTTCGTTCAGGAAGTCGGCGCGGAATACCGAAGTTGTCTCCACGGTGACTTCGTCAGAAGTCTGGTCTTGCGAACTTCCTGAGTCCATATCCGTCACGCGCTGCTCCTCACTGGCCGCTGTGGCGTTGTCTGACCGGGCCGTTCGGCCGGCTTCCCGCTAGGTTGGTGAACCCTGTATTGCCGATTACTTGCCTTCCAACGCTGATGTGTTGACCGTACCGCGCGGTGGTTCCGAATGCGCTAGCCACCGGCTGGATCGCTAACCGATCGTTTGGCCCCCGTGGCAGGGACATTAGCAACCGTCACTCGGTCAATGTGCCGCGGTAGGCCTCGGCATCGAGCAGCCCGGAAACGGCGGACTCCAACTCAGCGCCGTCCGAGACCTGAATATCCAGCAGCCAGCCGGCACCGTACGGGTCGGAGTTGACCAGCTGCGGGTCGCCTTCCAGTTCGCCGTTGACGGCGGTCACCTTGCCGGACACCGGCGCGTAGAGGTCCGACACGGATTTCGTCGATTCCACCTCGCCGAAGGATTCGCCCCCGGTCACCTCGGTGCCGACGTCGGGCAGCTGGACGAAAACCACGTCGCCCAGCGCCGATTGCGCGAAGTCGGTGATCCCGACCCGCACGGTGTCGTCACCGCTCCGGCGAACCCACTCATGTTCGGCGGTGTAGTGCAGATCGGGCGGGATATCGCTCACGGCAATCCTGTTCTTTTCGGCGTCTCACTTGACGGGCTGAGCGTATTGGTGCGGTTTTGGTTGTCGCAAGGTGGTCACGTCGATGCGGTCGCCCTGCTGCACGGACATCTTCCCGCCGACCCGCTTGATGCTGTCCTCGGCACCCCCGGGAATGTTCATCGCAGCGGCCAGCGTGGGCGGATCGCCAATCGCCAGAATCGAATACGGCGGCGACAGCGCCTTGGTGTCGAGGGTCAGCGCACCGGGCGTGCCGACCACCCAGGTGTCGACACCCACCCGCACCGACTGGTGGCCGCCGTTGACCTCGATCGCCTCGGCTCCGGCGGCGCGCAACTCATTGATCACGTCGAGCATTACTTCGGGCGATATTCCTGGACCGGGGTCATCGATCGTGATGGTGACGCCGGGTCCGGTCGCGCCGACGGCGCCCACCAGGATGGACAGCGCGGCCAGCCGGGCCTGCGCGCTTTGGATCGCGGCCTGGTCGGTGTTGCCGGACGCCTGCAACGAATTCAGCGTGTTCTGCAGCTCGTTGACTTCGCCGTTCAACGTGCCCTCGCGCTGCCGCAACGAATCCAGCAGCACCAGCAAGTCTGCGGGGCGCGCAGTGTCCAGCGAGTCACCCGACCGGGTCTGGCGGACCTGGGTGACGATCGCGACGCCCAGCACCAGACAGAGCAGGACCGCCAGCGTTCCGAACATCAGCCGCGACCGCCCGCTCCGCAGCATCCCGGACAACCCGGTCCGGCCTACCGCCCCGATCTCGGGGCGCGGGCTGCGCGCGGGCAATTCGTGGCGACCACGCTGCGCTGTATCGTCGGCCCCGGGCTTGGCATCCTCGTGTCTGGTTGGCGCGTCCCGACTTTCGTCGGCCACGCCGTCGGGTTGATCCTGACTCATTTCCGTTACGCCCCGAACAGCCTGCGCCGCAACGCGGCGGCATTGCCGAAGATCCGGATGCCCAGCACGACGATGATGGCCGTGGACAACTGCGTGCCCACGCCCAACTGGTCGCCGACGTAAACGATCAGCGCCGCGACAAAGACGTTGAACACGAACGAAATCACGAAGACTTTGGGGTCGAAGATCCGCTCGAGGTAGGCCCGCAGCCCGCCGAAAACCGCGTCGAGCGCGGCGACCACCGCGATGGGCAGATACGGCTGGACGACCTCGGGCACGGCGGGATGGAAAACCAGGCCCAACACGATGCCGACCACAAGTGCCGCGATACCGATCATCCGAGGACTTTTCTCACTTGGGCCCAATCTGTTTGGCGAACTTGACTTCCCGGACCGATCCGGCCGGCAGCGACAGGCCGTCGGAGACGTTCACCGTGATGCCGACACCGTAGGAGACCTCCAGCAGCCTAAGACGCTGCAATCCGGGGCTGTTCTCGAAGACGTCCCGCATCCCGTTCGGCGGCCCGACCGCGAGGATCGTGTACGGGCTGCTGGTGGGGTTGTTGTCGACCAGGATCGCTCCCCCGGCCTGACGGATCGTTACATTCGGCCCGATGCGCACCCCGCCGATCGAGATCGCCTCGGCGCCGCTGGCCCACAACGAATTGACCACCAGTTGCAGATCGCGATCGAGGATGATTTGCCGGCTCCCGTTCACGCGCTGCTTGGACACGTCGGAAAGGTTCGGGCTGGCACCGGGATCGGTCACTGTCACGGTCAGGCCGGGACCGATGATTGCTGTGCTGGCCGCCGCCAGGCTGAGACTGTCCAGCCGGCTCAGCAGCCGCTGGCCCTCGGCATTGTCGGCCAGCGCGAGCCGTTGCACGTCGTCGACCTTGCTCGACAGCATGCTGCGCTGCTGAGCCAATTTCGTGTCGGATTCCTCGATCGATCGCACGCTGCGCGCCAGCAGCTGCTGAGCTGTACGCACACCCGGCTCGACCGAACGGGCTTGCGCGACCGCGGCGGCGAAAACCGTGGCGACAAGCATCGCCGCCAGGGCTTGCCAAAGCCAACCGAACACGCGCGTGCGCCCACTCTGCGGTGTGCCCTCAGCGGCGCGCCGTTCGGCGGCCGCGGCGTAACCGGGATCCAGATGCTCCGAGAGCAGCGCGCGCAACAGCGAGGGCACCGGGATCAGCGTGGGGCGCGCGGCGGCGTGCGCGCTACGGCCCGCGTTGGGGTCGTAGCCGCCGAGCAGGCGATCCGGTTCAGCCATGCTCACCCGGTTTGCGGGCGATCGGCGCTGCCGCGTGTTGGGTGACCTTGGGCATGCGCCGCATCACCAGGACCATCTGCACCGCGTACAGGGCGAATGACCACAGGTAGGCGTACATTCCCCAGATCAGAAAGCCCCAGCCGCAGGCGCCGATCACCCGGCTCCACAACGCGTCCCAGGTGCCCAGCAGCACGAGCGGGAAGCCGGACATCAATGCGAACGTCGCGGCCTTGCCGAAGTAGGTCACCGGCAGCGCGGACAATCCGCGACTGCGCAGCAGCGGCAGCGTGGCCGCGAGCAGCGCGTCACGCGCGACCAGGGTGATGACGAACCACCACGGCACGATGCCGCTGAGCGCCAGCACGACGGGAACGGTCACCATGTAGAGCCGATCGACCGCCGGGTCCAGCAGCACACCCAGCCGCGACGATTGATTGAGCGTGCGGGCGATCTTGCCGTCGGCCCAATCGGAGGCGCCGCTGAACATCAGGATCCCCACCGCCCAGCCGTTGGCGTGGGCGACCAACAGTACGTAGATGAACACCGGGATGAGCACCAGGCGCAGCGTGCTCAACAGGTTGGGCACTGTCAGCACCCGGTCTGGCGGAACCGGCTCCATGAGGCGTGACATTAGCTCGGTGACGATGTGGTCCGCACCGCGGGACGAGCCGCGCGGGGCCGTCTAGCGGAATACCCCGGGCAGGCTCAGGGTGGACAACGTGTCGTCGGACAGCGGGTTGTCGTTGACCATGTAGGTCCACGTCGACGTCGGTCGGGCCAGCTTGGACAGATCCAGGCCCGGCTCCTCCTCGAGGACGTTGGCCGTTTCGAACGTCTGCTGAGCCGCTTCGATCGCGTCGGCGGCCAGCGACGCGAACGCGTCGACCGCCATGCGGTGGAATTCGTCGAGCGGGTTCTGCCGGCCCAGCGCGCGCAGGTGAATGCTCTCGCGGATGTCGGCCAGATAGGCCAGGTGATCGGCCCAGCCGCGGTCGAGGTGATAGAGCATGATCTGTCGGCAGATCGTCTCGAGGCGTTCTTCCGAGATTTCCTCCGACAGCTCCTCATACCGCTTCGGGGCGAGTTCGGCGAGCTCTTCGCGCGCAGTTGCAGTGCGCAGCAAGGTGTTTCGGCGGTCCACGATGATGGCGCGCTGCTGGGCGATCAGCTGGTTGTAGCGCCAGGTATTGGCGTGCACGTCCAGCATCCGGCCCTCGGCGACCCGCTGGGCATGGTCGAGCAGCCCGGCCGCCTTGGGGCTGACGATCCGGCCGTCCTCGTCGGTCTGCTCCGGCAACTTGTTGCGGTCGAGGTTGGCCGCCACGACGTCGTCCTCCCAGCTGGAGAAGAACACCGACGAGCCCGGGTCGCCCTGACGGCCCGCGCGCCCGCGCAACTGGTTGTCCAATCGTTCGGTGTGATGGCGGCCGGTGCCGACCACGTGCAGCCCGCCCAGCTCCGCGACCCGGTCGTGGTCGGCTTCGTCGGATCCGCCGAGGCGGATATCGGTGCCGCGCCCGGCCATTTGGGTGGACACCGTGACGACGGCGTACTTCCCGGCCTCGGCGATCACCTCGGCTTCCTCGGCGTCGTTCTTGGCGTTGAGCACCACCGCCGCCACGCCGCGGCGGACCAGCTGCTCGTGCAGCTCCTCGGACTCGGCCACATCGCGGGTGCCGACCAGGATCGGCTGTCCGGTCTCGTGCACCTGGGCGATGTGCTCGACGACCGCGTCGTTCTTGGCCGCGGCGGTGATGTAAACCCGGTCGGTCTCGTCTTCGCGAATGTTGGGAGTATTCGGCGGAATTGGTGAAACGCCAAGCTTGTAGAACTGGCGCAGCTGCTCCCCGGCGGCCAGCGCGGTCCCGGTCATTCCGCACACCGTCGTGTAGCGGTTGATCAGCGCCTGCACCGTGATGGTGTCGAGCACCTCTCCGGTCTCGGTGGTCTCGATGCCTTCCTTCGCCTCGACGGCGGCCTGCAGGCCGTCCGGCCAGCGCTGCAGTTGCGCGATGCGGCCGCGCGAGGCGTTGATCAGGTGCACCGCATCGTCGCGGACGATGTAATGCACGTCGCGCTGCAACAGCACGTGGGCGTGCAGCGCGACGTTCACTTCGGTGAGCGTGGTGACGACGTGCTCCTCGGAGTACAGGTCGATCCCGCCGAGCGCCTTTTCGACCTTGCGTGCGCCGACGTCGGTGAGGTGCACGTTGCGGCTGTCGGAGTCGGTGTCGTAATCGATGTCCGGCGCGAGCTCGCCGACCAGTTTGATGATCTCGAGCCGCGGCGTTTCCCGGTGCGTGGTGCCGGCCAGCACCAGCGGCACCAGCGCCTCGTCGACCAGCACCGAATCGGCCTCATCGATAAGGGCCACATCGGGATTCGGCGACACCAGGTCGTCGACGTCGGTCACCAGCTGATCCCGCAAGACGTCGAAGCCGATCTCGTTGACCGAGGCGTACGTGACGTCGCAGTCGTAGGCCGCGCGGCGTTCCTCGCTCGTCGACTCGGCGGTGATCCAGCCCACCGTCAGTCCCATCGCCTCGATCAGCGGGCCCATCCATTCCGCGTCCCGGCGGGCCAGGTAGTCGTTGATGGTCACGACATGGACGTGCCGGCCGGCGATCGCGTATCCCGCGGCCGCGATCGCACCCGCCAGTGTTTTGCCCTCGCCGGTCGCCATCTCGATCACGTCTCCGTCGAGCATGCGCAGCGCGCCCAGCAGCTGAACGTCGAACGGCCGCAAGCCCGTTGACCGCTCCGCGGCTTCCCGGGCGATCGCCAGGAACTGCGAGATGTCCTCGGAGTCGGCGAGATCGTCGAGATTGAGCAACCCGGTGGCCTTGCGCAGCCGCTCGTCGGAGAGGCCGGCGGCCTTCTCGTCGTATTCCGAGGAGTCGGTGACCTGCGAGAGCGAGCGCGAGCGGTTCTTTTCCGTACTAGCGCCGAGCAGCTTCCAAAATCTGCTGCTCAGGCGGCCCGGTTGGGTGCGGGTTGTCTTTGGCACAGGTCAACGGTACGCGGTGACCAGCACACCTCCGGCTAGGCCGGTCGGCGACGATGCACTCCGCTACGCGGAGTGAGGTGGGGGTACCTCCCAGCCGCGCAGCGGCGAGGGGGCAAGCCGACCAATCAGGCCAGGTTTGATCGGCGCGGGTAAGCGATGCTCGGGTCGGTGAGCACGTTGACGACCGCGGGCAGGCCGCTGGCGAACGCGCGCTCCAGCGCGGGGCGCAGCTCGACGGGCGCCGAGACCAGCTCGCCGTGGCCGCCCAGGGCGCGCACCACCTCGTCGTAGCGGGTGCCCGGCCGCAGCTCCGCCACCACCGAGTAGCCGTAGATCGCTTCCATCGGATGCTTTTCCAGCGCCCAGATTCCGTTGTTGCCGATCACCGATACGACCGGAACCTGGTGGCGCACCAGGGTGTCCCACTCCATGCCGCTGAAGCCGAAGGCGCCGTCGCCCTGCAGCAGCACGACCTGACGCTCGGGGTGGGCCAGTTTGGCGGCCAGGGCGTAGCCGGGGCCCGACCCGAGGCAGCCGAACGGGCCGCTGTCCAGCCAGCAGCCGGGCTGGTAGCTGTCGATCACGCGGCCGGCGTAGGAGCCGAAGTCGCCGGCGTCGATGACCACGATGGCGTCGCGGTCCAGCATCGGCGCCAGTTCGGCGTACACCCGCATCGGGTGCAACGGAATTCGGTCGTCGCCCAGATCGGCGGTCTCCTGATCACGGGCCGCGGTCTCGGCCGACCGCAGCGCGGCGATCCAGTCTTCGTGCTCGGCGCCGCCGCGCCCGGACAGCGCCGAGAGTATGCCCGTCAGGTCGCCGTACAGGCCCGCCGCGATCGGCCGCGGATGCGCCCGATCGGGTTCGGCCCGATCCGCGACGACGAGCTGGGTTTCCGGTCCGAACACCTTGCCGAAGCCGAGCCGAAAATCCATCGGTACCCCGACGACGAGGGCGACATCGGCTTCGCCCAGCGCTTTGGCACGCGCCCGCGAGAACGCCAACGGGTGATCGGCGGGCACGACGCCGCGGGCCATCCCGTTCATCAGCACCGGGATCCGCCGCTCCTCGGCCAGCCCAAGCAGCGCGGCCTCGGCGTGTCCCCACCACACGTTGGTGCCGGCCATGATCACCGGCCGCCGCGCGCCGGCCAGCAGGTCCGCGGCGCGGTCCAGCGCGTCGCCGTCGGGGGCTTGCGATGGGGGCGGCTCGGTCAGTGCGCCGGGTCGGCCGTCGTCCTCGGAGACCGCGAACACGTGATCCATCGGAAAGTCGACGAATCCGACCCCCGACGGCGCGCCGACGGCGGCCCGCAGTGCCTCGTCGACCAGCCGGCCCGCGTCTTGCGCGGACTGCGCGGTGGCCGCAAAACGCGCCAGCGGTGCCACGAACGGCACGTGGTCGATCTCCTGCAGCGATCCCATGCCCCAGCGCTGCGCGGGTGCCCGGCCGCCGAGCACCACCAGCGGTGACTGGTTTTGCTGCGCGGCCGCCATCGCGCTCATGCCGTTGGTGACACCGGGACCCGCGGTCAGCGCGGCCACGCCCGGCACCCTGGTCACCTTCGACCAACCTTCGGCGGCGAAGGCCGCGGTCTGCTCGTGGCGGGTGTCGATGAGTCGAATGTCCTCGTCACGGCAGCCGTCGTACAGGGAGAACAGGTGGCCGCCCGACAACGTGAAGGCGGTGTCGATACCGCTGGCTTTGAGCCGCCGGGCGATGAGTCGGCCCGCATGGACAATCTGGCTGGACGGAGCGTCGATGCTCATCCTGGCAGCCTATCCGCCGGTCTCGGGTACCTTCGCGGGGAAGCATTCGCCACGAGGCTCCTCAGGAGGCCTCGATAGCAAGGAGACGTCGAAGTTGGGTCCCACGCTATTCAAGCCATCCATCGACTGGTCGTCGGCACTCGTGGACTCGTTGCAATGGGTCGCGATCGCCTGGGCGGTCGGCGCCGTGTGTCTGATCGTCGTGCTGACAGCATTCAGGTTCTTCACGCCCTGGGGCCGCCAGTTCTGGCGGATCACCCGCGGCTATTTCGTCGGCCCGGCCAGTGTCAGGGTGTGGCTGCTACTGGGGGTGCTGCTCCTGTCGGTGCTGCTTGCCGTGCGGCTCACCGTGCTGCTCAGTTACCAGGGCAACGACCTGTACACGTCGGTGCAGATCGCGGTCCAGGGCACGGCTGCCGGCGATGACACCGTCAAACAGTCTGGTATTCATGGCTTTTACATGTCGTTGCTGATTTTCAGCGTGTTGGCCACGCTCTACGTCGTCCGGTTCATGCTCGACATCTACATCACCCAGCGGTTCATCATCTCGTGGCGGATGTGGTTGACGGCTCACCTGACCGACGACTGGCTGGACGGCAAGGCCTATTACCGAGATCTGTTCATCGACAACACGATTGACAACCCCGACCAGCGTATCCAGCAGGACATCGACATCTTCACCACGAACGCCGGCGGCACCCCGAACAACCCGTCCAACGGGACGGGCAGCACGCTGCTGTTCGGGGCCGTGAATGCGGTCGCTTCGGTGATCTCGTTCGCCGCCATCCTGTGGAACCTGTCCGGGGACCTGACCCTTTTCGGTTTCACGTTGCCGCGGGCCATGTTCTGGACGGTGCTGGTCTATGTGCTGATCGCGACGGTCGTCGCGATTTGGCTTGGGCGCCCGCTGATTTGGCTTAGCTTCAACAACGAGAAACTCAACGCCGCCTTCCGGTATGCCTTGGTGCGGCTGCGCGACGCCGCGGAAGCGGTCGGCTTCTATCGCGGCGAGCGGGTGGAGCGCTCGCAGTTGTGGCGGCGCTTCACGCCGATCATCGACAACTATCGCAAGTTCGTCCGCCGGACCATCATCTTCAACGGCTGGAACTGGTCGGTGTCGCAGGCGATTGTCCCGCTGCCGTGGATCATTCAGGCACCGCGGTTGTTCGCCGGCAAGATCAACTTCGGCGATGTCGGTCAGACGGCAACGGCCTTCGGCAACATTCACGACTCGCTGTCGTTCTTCCGGAACAACTACGACGCGTTCGCCTCGTTCCGGGCGGCCATCATCCGGTTGCACGGATTGGTCGACGCCAATGCCCAGGGTCGCGCGCTGCCCGCGGTGCTGGTTAAACCGAGCCAGGACAAGGCGGTTGAGCTGGCCGGTATCGAGGTCCGCACGCCGGCGGGAGATCAGCTGATCGACTCGCTCGACATCGAGCTCGACACCGGCGACACGCTGGTGATCACCGGGCGGTCCGGCGCCGGCAAGACCACGCTGCTGCGCAGTCTGGCCGAATTGTGGCCGTACGCCTCGGGAACACTGTGCCGCCCGGACGGTGACAACGCGACGATGTTCCTCTCGCAGTTGCCCTACGTGCCGCTGGGCAGTCTGCGCGGCGTGGTGTGCTACCCGAACTCGCCGGATCACATCAGCGATGGCGAGCTGCACGAGGTGCTGACCAAGGTGGCGCTGGCCCCGCTGATCCAACGCCTCGACGAAGAGCAGGACTGGGCCAAGGTGCTCTCGCCGGGTGAGCAGCAGCGGGTTGCCTTCGCCCGGATTCTGCTCACCAAGCCGCGCGCCGTCTTCCTAGACGAAGCCACCTCCGCGCTCGACGAGGGGCTGGAATTCGCGCTGTATCAACTACTGCGCAGCGAACTTCCGGAGTGTGTCGTGGTCAGCGTCAGCCACCGCAACACCGTCGAGCAGCATCACGAACAAGAGCTGCAGTTGCTCGGCGGCGGCCGTTGGCAGCTCGGGCCGGTCGGCGAGGAGCCCGCGACGGTTTAGCGCGCTACGCGCCCGCGGCCTGTTGGGCCGCGTGCGTTCCGGCACGGCGGCCGAAGAACGAGCCCTCGCCCAGCTGGGTGCCGCTGGCGTAGCCCTTGCCGTCCTGGGCGATGTTGGACGCACAGGCCCCGACCGCGTACAGGCCGGATATCACGGTCCCGTCCGCGCGGCGCACCTCACCGTCCACGGAGGTGGCCAGACCACCGACTGTGAATCCGGCGTACATGGCCTTGCCCAATGACATGTCGAACGCGCCCCAAGGGCCTTTGTCCTGTGCCGCAAGGAATTCCGGCTGCTTGTGGAAATCGGGGTCCTCGCCCTTGGCGGCGAACTCGTTGTACCGGTCCAGCGTCGCGGCCAGGTTGCCCTCTGGGATGCCAAGGGCCGCTTCCATTTCGGCGACGGTTTCCCAGCCGTCGATCAGTGGCACCAGCGGCATCGTCGGATGTTCCAGGTGTGCCTCGTCGACGATCAAGTACGCGGCACTGTCTGGCTGGTCCATGATGAATCCGGACGTGCGGGAGTGGTAGCAATCCTCGGTGACGAACCGCTGCCCGAGCTTGTTCACGATGATCCCGGTCAGGAGAATCGACGGCGGGTACGGCGGAGCGGTGATGAAGATCTGGTCCATGTGCTGGGTGGCGCCACCGGCCGATACCCCCATCCGGATACCGAGGCCGTCGTCGTAGGTGTTGCCCAGCACGAACGGCTTCTCGGCCAGCTTCGGCGTGTACTTGGCTACCATCTCCGGGTTCATCACGAATCCCCCGGCGGCAATGATGACCGTCTTTGCTTTGATCGCACCGGTTTCGGTGAACCGCTTCCACGTCACCCCGGTCACTCGGGCTTCGGGGCCGGAATCATCCACGATCAGTTCCGTCGCGCCGGTCTCGTAGCGGATCTGCACGCCCAGGTTTGCGGCCCGCTTGAGCAGCAGGTCGATCACCATGCTGGCACCGCCGGTGTCACCGGGCACCGGCACCTTGTGGCCGCGTGGTGCCGGCACCGCCTGCTCCAGGAAGGGCCACACCTTTTCGTTGCCGGTGAACATCAATCCCTCGGTATTGGGCTGGATCACCGCTTTGCCCGGGAAGTAGCTGCGCTCGAACTGGAAACCCAGATCCTCCAGCCATTCGAAGTGCTCGACACTGCCGTCGCTGTATGCCCGAATCTTCTCCAGGTCGGGCTCACGAGATACCGCGACGAGGTACTTGTACATCTCCTCGGCGGAGTCTTCATGCCCGGTGGCCTGCTGGACCGCCGTCCCGCCACCCAGGTAGAAGTGGCCTCCGGCCATCGATGTGGTGCCGCCCGCCGCAGCGGCGCGCTCGAGGACCAGGACCCGCGCGCCGGCGGCTGCCGCGCTCACTGCCGCGCAGCCACCGCCGATGCCGAAGCCGATCACGAGCACGTCGACGTCGTCCGACCACGACGTCACTGTGTCCGCCTTGACCGTTGCTGGAATCTCGGTGCTCACCCTTGCTCCTGTTTGATGTAGTCGTAAAACGCCCTCATCTCGGGCGAGACGTACGCGATTTCCACAAACGGCACACCCGCCTGTGGCGCCGCGATATACGCGAATTGGATTCCGCCGGGCATCACGCCCTGCTGCACCACCGCGGCGCCGTGATTGGCGGCGTCGGCCAGTGCCGCGTCGAATTTCTCGGGGGTTTCGGCCTCCATGCAGATGTGGTGCAGACCTGGCCCGCAGTCACGAAGAAATTCACTATAGATGTTCTCCCCGCTGACTGGTTCGATGAGCTCCAGCTGCATGTCGCCGAGATAGCTCAAGGAGATGTGAGCGATGAAGTCGGCCGGCTTGCCACGGTAGCTACAGCTGTCCGGAGCAAAGTGCACGTCGGGTATCCGCACCCACTTCCGGACGCCTAACAGGCCGGTGAGAGCCGTTTCGGTGGCATCCAGATTCTGGGTAACCCAGGCGATCTGTATCGGTGATTGAACTCCAAGCGTCATCGTTTGGCAGGATAGCCCAGTCTGTCGGCCACCAGAAAGGCCTAGAAATTCTTTGCCGAAATCCGCCGCTCGGCACCCGGAAGCGCCGGGTGAACATGTTCTAATTCAGAACCCGACCGCGGGTCAGTGCTGGACGAGCATGTCCACCAGCAGCGCGAGCTGGGTGTTGAACACGGCTTCCGGATCGGTCAGGGTGTCGGCGCCGTATTGTCCGAACACCTCGAGGCTGATGGCGCCCACCACCCCGGCCCAGAACAAGAAGCACTTGGCGATGACGGCGTCGTCGCCGGGAAAGCTGAACTCTTGCCTGATCCGGTCGAAGTCCGACGACATCGGTTGCGGGACAACGGTATTGGTCAGTCGGATGTCGCCGGTCGTGATCCCGGCGGCGATGGCGTCGAAGATGGCGCCCACCACGCGGGTGCCGACTCCGCCGGTGCGTTCCGCGGGCGCGTGATAACCGGGGACCGGGCTGCCGTACAACAGGGCCCACTGGGCGGGGTGCTCCACCGCCCAGCGCCGCGCCGCCCGCGCGATCGCGACGACGTCGTCACTCCACACTTCGTCCGCGGTGTCGCGGGCTCGGTCCACCGCGTTGGCCAGGTCGGAGTAGGCGTCGATGAGCAGCAGGGTGAGCAGTTCGTCCCGGCTGGACACATACCGGTACACCGCCGAGGAAACCATGCCCAGGTCGCGAGCTATCGCGCGGAGCGACAGCCCGCCCGCGCCGCGATCGACCAGGTGGCGACGGCCCAGCTCGACGATGCGCGCCTCGATCTGTTCCCGCGACTCCTGGCGTTTGCCCACGTCGTCAGTCTCGCACAAACCGAGAACACCGCTCTTGTTTTTCGATGACTGTTGTGTCATCGTGACCATGCAAGAGAGCACTGCTCTCAGAACGTCCAGGCCGACCGAGAGAGGATCCACCATGTCCACCACCCGCTACGAGGAACCCAACAGTGTCACCCGTGCCGGTAACGCCGTGATCCGATGGCTCGCCGAACTCGGGGTCAGCATCGCGGGGACCCGGGCGCTGCGCGTCCGCGGGCGCAAGTCGGGAAAGCCGCGCGCGGTGGTGATCAACCTGTTGACCATCGACGGCGTGGACTATCTCGTGTCGCCGCGAGGCAATACCCAGTGGGCACGCAACGTGCGTGCCGCCGGCGTCGTCGAGGTGGGGCCGCGGTGGCGGCGCAAACACCTCACGGCCACCGAGGTCGAGGATGCGGCCAAACCCGCGGTGCTGAAACGGTACCTGGACCGATGGTACTGGCAGGTCAAGGGCTATGTGGCCGGCCTGACGCCGGATTCCAGCGAGGACGAGTTTCGCGGGGGCGCCCCGTCCATACCGGTGTTCGTGCTCCGGTCACAGTGACGCGCGCTAGCCGCCGTTGAGCTGCCCCGCCATGTCCTGGTGGACCTGTTCGGAGGTGGACCGCCACGAGACCGCCGCGGGAAAGTCGCCCCACATGCTGTTGAAGATCCCGACGATCTGCCCCGGACCGGCGGCGGAGGCCAAATACACCGGTCCGCCGGAGTCGCCCGGATGGCTCTGGACACCGTGGGACATGGTGAACCAGCCGTTGTTCACCGCCTCGACGGTCCCGCAGGTTTCGCCGGTGGAGACGCCGAAGTGGCAGACCGCTTGCCCCGGCTGCAGCGCGACGTTCGGGCTCGACACCAGCGGCCGTCCGCCCGGCAGGATGTTGTTCAGCGCAATGTTGGGATCCAGCGCGATCACTTCGTAGTCGCTGATGGCCTGGTCGACGGCGACGGTCGAGCCGCTGGGGGTGTCGTCGCGGAAGGTTGCGAGATGCCCGATCGGGTTGCGGTTTCTGTCGGTGACGATGTTTCCGGTGCTGCGGCAATGCCCGGCGGTGTACGCGATTCTCGCGGCCTGATCGACGTAGCCCAGGGTGCACAGCCGGTTGTCCTGCAGGATCTCCATGCCCGGGGACACCACCACCGGGTCTGCGTGGGCCGTGGCCGCCGGCAAACCGGGTGTAAAGGCCACGGCGGCAATCGCCGCGACCACTACGCGAAGTGCCATGCGATGCACCATGGACGGACTCCGTTCCGTCAAGGCCGGCGGGTGCTCCGACCACAAGTTGAGATTACGTCGTTACTGTTTCGTCATCGACCTTTTCGCGCTAGCCGGGGCCGGCGTTACAGGGACGGCAGTTACGACGACGTCGCCAACCGAACGGACTCGTCGGTCGCGGCGGCCGGGCGCGGAGTCCAGCCCGGCGGTCCGAATACGTAACCCAGCCGGTCGCGCAGCCGGCTCGCCGAGCGCCAGTCGCGCCCGATCGCGATGTATTCGCGGGTCTGCAGGTTCCAGATGTTGAAGGTGTCCACCTGCTTGGTGAGCCCGTAATGCGGGCGGAACAGCTCGACCTGGAAGCTGCCGAACAGGCGGTCCCAGATGATGAAGATGCCGCCGTAGTTCTTGTCGAGGTACACCTTGTCCATGCCGTGGTGCACGCGGTGGTGGGACGGCGTATTGAAGACGAACTCGATCGGTCGCGCGAGCTTGCCGATCCGCTCGGTGTGCACCCAGTACTGGTAGATCAAATTGATCGAGAACGCGAAGAACACCATCCAGGGTGGAATCCCCAACAGCGGCAACGGAATCCACATCAGGATCTCGCCGCTGTTGTTCCACTTCTGGCGAAGTGCGGTCGCGAAGTTGAAGTATTGGCTGGAGTGATGCGCCTGGTGAGTGGCCCAGATCAGCCGCACCCGGTGGGCGATGCGGTGGTAGGCGTAGTACAGCAGGTCGACGCCGACGATCGCGATGACCCAGGTGTACCACTGGTCCACCCGCAGGTGCCACGGTGCCAGGTAGGCATAAATCGCGGCATACCCGAGCAGGGCCAGGGTTTTCCAACCGGCGGTGGTGGCGATCGAAACCAGCCCCATCGAGATGCTGGCCCACGAATCGCGGGTCAAATACGCGCCCGACGCCGGCCGGGGGTCCTCGGCGGCGGCCTCGAGCCGTTCGAGCTTGCGCGCCGCGGTCCACTCGAGAATCAGCAGCAGCAGGAAGAACGGAATCGCGAACAGCACCGGGTCCCGCAGCTGCGGGGGCAACCCGAACCAGAACCCGGTGGCGGCATTCACACAGATAGATTACGACGGTCGGCTGCGGATGCCGGCAACCCCGACCAATGAGGCGGTGAGTACGTGACCGCGGTGCTCGTAGTCGGCTCCGGCTTCGCGGGGCTATGGGCGGCGTTGGGTGCTGCCCGACGACTCGACGAGCTCGCGGTGCCGGCGGGGGCCGTCGACGTCACCGTGCTCAGCGCTACCGGGTTCCACGACATCAGGGTCCGCAATTACGAGGCCGACTTGAGTGCCTGCCGCATCCCGCTGGCAGAGCTGTTGGACCCCGCCGGCGTGGCCCACGCCGTGACCGAGGTGACGACGATCGACGCCGGAGCACGCACTGTCGGCACGGCCGATGGTGCGACGTACGGCTACGACCGGCTGGTGCTGGCGTCGGGTAGCCGGGTGCTCAAACCCGCGGTGCCGGGGCTGCGGGAGTTCGGCTTTGACGTCGACACGTATGACGGCGCCGTCGCGCTGCAACGGCATCTGCAACGGCTAGCCGTCGATCCGCCGGCGCCCGCGGCGGCGACGGTCGTCGTGGTCGGCGCCGGGCTGACCGGCATCGAGACGGCATGCGAGCTGCCGAACCGGTTGCGCGCGTTGCTCCCCGGAAATCCCCGGGTGATTCTCGTCGACCGAAATCCACTGGTCGGCTCCGACATGGGAGCCTCGGCACGGCCGGTGATTGAGAAAGCGCTGTCGGACAACGGGATTGAGACGAGGACTGGGGTCGGTGTCGACGCGGTCGGCCGCAACGGCGTGACGCTGTCCTCGGGTGAGCTGCTGGAGGCGGCTACCGTGGTGTGGTGTGCCGGGATGAGGGCGAGCTCGTTGACCGATCAACTGCCGGTCGAGCGCGACCGCTCGGGCCGGGTACTCGTCGATGACTATCTGCGGGTGATCGGGGTCGGGTCGATCTTCGCCGCGGGTGACGTGGCCGCGGCCCGCATGGATGACGAACACCTGTCGGTGATGTCGTGTCAGCATGGGCGGCCGATGGGCCGTTATGCCGGCTACAACGTCATCAGCGACCTGTTCGGCGAGCCGCTGCTTGCCCTTCGAATCCCTTGGTATGTAACGGTTCTCGATCTAGGACCGGCCGGCGCGGTCTACACCGAAGGGTGGGACCGCGTGGTGGTCGCCACGGGCGCGGACGCCAAGACGACCAAGCAGACCATCAACTCCAAGCGGATCTATCCCCCACTGACCGGCATCCGCGCCGAGCTGTTGGCCGCGGCCGCACCGGAGTTGCAGGCGCGCCCGTAGCCGTCAGTCGGCCTGCGCTTCGTTACCGGCGTACCACTGCACCGCGCGAACACCGGGCTGCAGGGAGAGCTCGGCGACCAATCGCTCCAGCTTGGCCGGTGTATGACCATCCACCAGAAGGTGTGCGGTCAACGTGATCTCGTCGTCGTCGGACTGACCGGTGTGGATGCCGCGCAGCGTCAGGTCGTTGCTGCTGGCGTGCTGGATTAGTTGTGCGCGGGCGTACTTCTCGGATTTCGGGCGACAGATCGCCTGCACCAGGAAGGGTCGACGGCCTTCGTCTTCCTCGGTGTCGTTGTCATGGTCGATGACCCGCCCCAGCGGGCGGCCCACCACGTGGATGGTGATGACGGCGAGGGTGGCGATCAACGTGAACACCAGGTTCCCGGAGGCGGCCAGTACCCCTATCGCCGCGGAGCACCACAGGGTGGCGGCGGTGTTGAGGCCCCGGACGTTGACGCCCTCGCGCAGGATCACCCCACCGCCGAGAAAGCCGATACCGGACACCACATAGGACGCGACCCTGGTGGGGCTGCTGTCCGGGGTGGCGACCGCGTACAGCACGAACAAGGTGGCACCCGCGGCCACCAGCGCGTTGGTCCGCAGACCGGCCCGGCGTGCTCGCCACTGCCGTTCGATTCCGACCAGGGCGCCACAGCCCACCCCGACGCCCAGCCGGAGCGCGAAATCGGCGACGCTCAGCGTCTGCGACATACCGGACTCCTTCCCCCGACGGCACGGCCGCGACGCCCCCGTGCCGGTCGCGGGCAGCTAACCACCCGCAGGTGAACAGTGGGTGGATGCCAGCCATGCCGGTTGCCCGGTGGACATTCCCGCGCAACCTCTGCGCAGCCGGCGGTTGGCGTTGCTACCCCGCCGAGGACGGTTTGTTGAGCCGTTGCGGGCAGTAGTACTTCGCCGCTATCCCGACGAACAGGGTGGCGTGGTCCGTGGTCAGTCCGGGGTTATCGCGCTGTAGGTTCCCCCACACCGCCTTTCCGAATGCGACGGCCTGACCCGAGTCGGTATAGGTGATACCAGCGCCAGCAGCGGACGCCTCAGGCCGGTCGCCACCGCATCACGCTTTCGAAAGTTGGTGAGGGCAATAGAACTTCGCCGAGATCAGCGCGAAGTCTGATGCCATCTCCATGCTCATTCCCGGGTTGTGGTTTTTCACGTCGTGCACGAGCTCTAGGCCGGACTCGCCGTTGTTCAGGCACGAGCACACCGCTCGCCCTGCCGCGACGGCTGAGGTTTCGCTGGAAAAGCTGAAGCCGGCCTGGCGCAGTGTGGCCAGGAAGGCCCCGTCGTCACCGTCCGGTTCCGGCACCGGTTCGGCGTACGCCGAACCGGCGAAGCCAATCATCGCGAACACGCCGAGTACCGCGAATAGCCGTTTCATCGGATACCTTCTTCCGTGCTTGAATGAGGTTGTTGCTCAACCGATTTGCGCATCTTCGGACGGGATGACCTTGGACTTGCCCTTCTTCAGGTGCACCGCGTGAATACCCGGCTTCTTGGCCAGCTGCTCGAGCAGTGCGTCGAGACCTTCCTGATCGACGTTGTGATGCTGCACCGTTTCGGGCTTCTCCGAAATTTGTGCCACCAAACGTTTCAGGTGCTCCGGCGAGTTCTTATCTTTGAGGTCTTTGAGCGGTTTCATCCGGTTGCGGACACCGGCGTTTACCACGGTGGGACCCCCGGCGCCCAGCGCGCTGCCCAGCATTCCCGCCATCCCCAGCGAACTGAACAGGCTGCCCTCGCTGAGCGCCGCCGCCGGGACAGCCTCCGGCCCGGCGGCGGTCAAGGCGGCGGCCACCGTTCTGATCGCCGGCGTCGACGAGGCCCAGCTGGGCGGAACCGTCAGTGATCCGACCAGCGTGCCCCGAGCGAAACCCGCGGTCGGCGAGATCGCGTCGAACAAGGTGCCCCGGGTGAAGCCCAACGCGCCCAGACCAGCGCCCAACGCGTCTTTGGGGAGTGCACCGTAGGCCACCGGCGGCGCGAACTTGAGCCATTGCGATACGGGGAAGTTGATCAGCAGCCCGATGTCGTTGAACCCCGTAGTAAAGCTCACCGGACCTTTGAGGGCGCTGTACACGGCGTTCACCCACGCGGATCCGTTCGGCCCGAGGGCCGAGTTGAACAGCCCGTTGATGAAGTTTGTGTACTCGGTGGCGAGCTGGGAGAGAAACGCCAGCGGACCGCCCGATGTCGTGCTGGCGGCTGCGGCCGCTGGTGCCGCGGCCGCTGCTGCCGCGACGGTTGGTGCGGCCGCCGCTTGCATCGCCGTGCCTGCGGGGTTGGTGGTCTGCGGCGCCTCGGTGAACGGCGTCAACTCGGACGCCGTCGCCGCGGAGGCGAAGTAGGTGTCCATCGCCTCGCCGTCCTGGGCCCACATCTCCCCGTACTGCGCCTCGGTGGCGGCGATCGCCGCGGTGTTCTGCCCGAAGATATTGGTGGCCATCAACTGGGTCAGCAGTTCACGGTTGGCCGCGA
Organism: Mycobacterium sp. 050128; assembly: GCF_036409155.1. Classification (NCBI taxonomy): domain Bacteria; kingdom Bacillati; phylum Actinomycetota; class Actinomycetes; order Mycobacteriales; family Mycobacteriaceae; genus Mycobacterium; species Mycobacterium sp. 050128. The sequence continues at coordinate 254,314 of NZ_JAZGLW010000002.1, forward strand.
TCAGCGCCGGAGGGACGTGGGCGGCGAACGCGGTTTCGTACGCGGCGGCGGCCTGCGTCAATTGTGTCGCGGTTCTGGCGGCCTGGGCCGCGGTTTGCTGCATCCACGCCACGTAGGGTGCGGCCGCGGCCGCCATGGTCGACGACGACGGACCCACCCACGGCCCACTGGTCAGATTCGAAACCACCGACGAATAGGCGGTCGCCGCGGACTGCAATTCGGCGGCCAGGTTCTCCCAGGCCGTCGCCGCCGTCACCAACGACTCCGCGCCCGGCCCGCTGTACATCCGGCCCGAATTGAACTCCGGTGGAAAGGCTGCGTAAAACATGTCGTTCAGTCCTCCAGTTCCGGAATCACGATGATGGTGGCGGCGGCCGGGTCGGCTTCGGCGACGAGACCACCCAGTGCCGCTGCGGTCGCGGCATTGCCGCTCACCGAATGAGTCGACGTCGTGGCAATGGCACGTCCCGCCAGGCTGGACAATGCCATTTGGCTGAAGGCGCCGCCCTCACCGGCCAGCGAGGCGGCCGGTAGAGCGGCCTCGGTAGCGGGCAGCACCGTGGCGAGCGTTCTGATTGCCGGGGCGGCTTGGGTCCAGCCCTGTGGCACCGACATGCTTCCGACCAAAGCCGCTCTGCCCATCGAGCCCGTCACCGGCGCGCCGCCGACCGCGGAGCTCAGCATGGGATGGACGGCGCTGGGCACCCTGGTCAATGGTTCCAACGCACCCTTGATGAACTTCGGCCCGGACAGGTAGGCCGCGGCGCTCTGCCCGTTCTGGCCCCAGGCGTAGGCCTGACCGAACGATAGGAACGGACCACCGGGTATGGAAGTCAAGCCCTGCAGTGAGTACGGGCCGGAGGCGATGGTCGCGAAGATGTTGTTCCACTCGGTCAGGGCCGGCGGCACCGGTGGCAAGGTGATGGGCGATGTCGCCGCCGGCGCCGCGGTCGCCAGCTGGGAGAGCTGTGTCGCGGAGTTGGCGCCCGACGAGGTGCTCGACTGGGCCATCGCCGCTGCTTGCATCCGCGAGCCGGCATCGTTCGTGGTCTGCGGCGGCTCGGCGAATGGCCGCAGCTGCGACGCTGTCGCCGACGATCCGGCATACCCGTACATCGCGGCGGCGTCCTGCGCCCACATCTCCATGTACTGGGCTTCGGTGGCCGCGATCGCCGGCGTGTTCTGCCCCAAGATGTTGGTCGCGATCAACGTCGCCAGCAGGGAACGGTTGGCCGCGATGACGGGCGGCGGCACTGTCGCCGCGAAGGCCGCCTCGTAAGCGCCTGCGGCAAGCTTGGCCTGGATGCCCGCCTGCTCTGCCTGGGCCCCCGTCGCGTTCATCCACTGCACATACGGTGCGGCCGCGGCGGCCATCGCGATCGAGGAGGGGCCGGTCCACGGCCCGACAGAGAGGCTTTGGATCGTCGAGCCATACAGCGCCGCCGTTGAGAACAGCTCCGCAGCCAACTCGTCCCAGGCGGCGGCGGCGGCCAACATCGGCCCCGATCCCGCACCGACGTACATTCGACCGGAGTTGATCTCCGGTGGTAACGCCCCGAAGTCCAACATCGTTACCTCCGCTCCCTCATTTGGCCGCCATGGTAGGCGCGGGTTCACGGCCCTCGCCGCAAACGCGCCGCAGCTCTAATGAAATACATCGAATCGGCCTTGTATTACACGTGTTTAACGACCGCATGTTCGTACTCTCCCGGATAAAAATTTCCCATGTTCTCGCCCGGTCCTGATTCGGGCGCACGCCCCCATGTTGCGATTATTGTCATCAGAATCTACCCGCGACGCGTTCCCTTCCGGTAATCGCGCGGTAAAGAAGAACTGTCACCGCATGCGGGGCCCGTGTGAGAACATCGAAGTGATGTAGCTAACATCGCTGCTAGCGAACTAGCAGTATAACGAGGTATCGTCGGCTTCCAGCGACGGTCCCCGGCGCGTCCTAGATATTCAGAATCCGGCGAATGCCGCGCCCTACCAACGCCAATCGCACATGTGTTACCCGTTATCGGAGGCTACTATTACCGGCCCGATCGCAAGTTATTTCGTCGTCCCGTCAATTAATTCAAGAATAACGTCCGTGGATATGCGAAAATCCACCGATAGTGCGCATGCGCATCGAATTCTCGCGTAGCGCTGAAATGGACCGCTGCATTTATCTAAAACGGCATCCAAAGCACGTTCGGTGTGTTGCGAATTGCGGCCGGCTGTTAGTACTTTTCACCCGTCGGCATTCGCGCGGCGTATGTCGTGTGGGAATTCCGGCTCGGCGTGGGCAATGTACCCCTGGTGTGCCATTGCCCTGGCGCCGTCCCAAAAGTCCCCTGCGGCAAGCGCATCCCCGGTGCCGGACTAGGGCTCGGCCTCGGGCGAGGCGGTTTGGGCACGGATCAGCGCCCCATGGCAGTCGACGGCGCCGAATTGATAGGCAATGGCCATACTGAGCTCCCCTACATTTCACCTAACGTAAACATGTAGAACTGCTACGAGGCTTATCGACTTCTGAAGGTTTGCTGTGAGGGCGAGAGGTCACCAGTAAAGTGCTCTCGCTTAGCCGCCTCCGCCGCCTCCGCTGGCGCCGCCCGGGCCGGGGTTGGTGCCGCCGCTGTCGGTGGAGAGGCGTTCTGGGCAGTAGGCCATAGCGGCGGCTTTGGCGAACTGGGCGGCCTTAGCCATGGTGAAGGATGGGTTGAGATCGCGGATGTCGCGGATGATGTCGAGCTGAGACGTCCCGGAATTGGCGAGGTCGCAGACCTTTTGGCCGGCCTTGATCGCATGCTCCGGGTCGTGATAGGTGATGCCCGCGTTATTGAGCGCCGCGAGGAAGGCGTCGTCAGCCGGATCGGCGTGTGCCGGTGCGGCCAGGCCGATCAGGGTGACGACGCTTGCCAGAAACGGTGGGACCTTCATATGTCGTTAACCGGCAGCGGGTGGGCGCCCGATGACGCGGGGCCGGAACCCGTAGATCGGGTCAGCGAACTCATCCTCGTGCGCACCCGGAATACCGGCCAGCGGCACCCCCGGCATGCCCACTGCCCCGGCTTCTTCCATCACCATCGGGGTGGCCGCCCCAAAGCTGTGGTACGCCCCGGCTCCGACCTGAGTCGTCGCCGCAACCGTGCTGACGGTTGCTCCGCTGCCGGCCCAGGTCGGCGGGACCGACAGGGCCCCAACCAGACTCGCCTGCCCTACTGCCGCGGTTGCGGCCGCGCCGGGCAGGCTCGTCGTCGACGACACCGCGGCCGCACCACCGAGGCCGGCGGCCAGATCCTCGAGGCCCGAGGTGGTCGCGCTTTGTACGGCGCTGTTCGCGGCCGCCGTGGCGGCGGGATCGATGATCGTCGTCGGGTTCAAAATGCCGTTGGTGGTGAAGGCGTTCGACAGGCCGGAGACGCTGTTGTTGTTGAGGAAAGCCCCCAGCAGATTTGGGTTCGAATTGCTGAAAATGTTCAGCAACCCCGAAAGTCCGGTGGTGTCCGAACCCGAGCCGGGCGTGAATATGTTGTCCCCCGCGCCGGCGGCCAGCGGAGCAGCCAAGGCATTGGCATTGTTCACCGCGTCGGCCTGCAAGGCCGTTGCGGCCGGGGTGGTGTCGGACTGCGGGTCGCTGAACGGCGTCATCTGCGTGGCGGCCCGCGACGCCGTGGTGTAGCTGGTCATCGCCGAGGCATCCTGCGCCCACATCTCGCCGTACTGGGCCTCGGTCGTCGCGATCGCTCCGCTGTTTTGGCCAATAATGTTGGTAGCCAACAGGTTCGCCAGCAGCGTGCGGTTGGCGGCCACCAGCGGCGGGGGCACCGTCGCGGCGAACGCGGCCTCGTAGGCGGCAGCGGCCGCGTTGGCCGCAGCGCCGGCCTGCTCGGCCTGCGCGGCGGTGGTGCTCATCCACTCTAGATACGGCTGCAGCGCCGCCGCCATCTTCGCCGATGCCGGGCCCAGCCAGCCCTCGCTGACCAGCGAGCGGATCACTGCTTCGTAATTGCTTGCTGCCGAACGCATCTCAGCAGCGATCGCGTTCCATGCCGCCGCAGCGGCCAGCATTGATCCCGATCCAGGCCCGGCGTACATTTTGGCCGAGTTGACTTCTGGCGGTAACGCCCCAAAGTTCAGCATGACATCTCCTCCTGAAGTCTGTTATCCGGCGGCCGGCGGGCGCGGCATGACGACGGGTCGAAACCCGTACCTGGGGATGGCGCGGCGCAATCGCTTGCCGGTGCCACCCAGGGGGCCGGCTACCCCGCCCGGCCCACCCGCGGCCGGCGTCCCAGCCGACCCGATGTCACTGAGCCCGGTGACCGGCGCCGGTCCCTGACCGGCACTGATCGTGGCGGCGTTGCTCCAGCTGGGCGGTACCGACATCGAACCGATCAGATGCGCGTTACCGATTCCCGCCGAAGCGCCACCCATGCTCACCGACCCCACCGAGTTGGCGGTCAGGCCGGTGGTGGCGGCCTCAGCACCGGCGGTGAAGTCGTCCAGACCGCCCAGCGTCGTGGCCGTCGTCTGCAGGAAGTTGAAGCCCTCGACCGTTCCAATGATGGATTGCGGGTTGAACGGGCCACCGGCGATCGAACCGTTCAGGATCGAGTTGGCGAAGAAGTTACTGCTCAAGAACTGGCCCGCGGCCGTGTTGTTCGTGTTGCCGAAGAATTGCGTGAGGTAATCGTAGAGCGATCCCGACGCCTGCGGTGCGGCAAGGGCGTTGACGTCGTTGGTAGACAAGGTATTACCCGACAACAGCGACTGCGTATTCCCGGCAGCCGAATTCAATGCCTGAGAGACCGCCTCGTTTTGCCCGGTTACCGCATCAGGAGTGGTGTTGGTCTGTGGCGAGGTGAACGGTGCCATCTGCGCCGCGGCGTTCGATGCGGTGGCGTAGCCGTTCATCGCCCCGGCGTCTTGCGCCCACATCTCCATGTACTGGGCTTCAGTGGCCGCGATCGCCGGGGTGTTCTGCCCGAAGATGTTGGAGGCCACCAGGTTCGCCAGCAAAGTACGGTTGGCCGCCACGACCGGCGGGGGCACCGTCATCCCGAACGCGGCCTCGAAAGCGGTGGCGGCCGCGCTAGCCTGCATGCCCGCCTGTTCGACCTGAGCGGCAGTGGCGTTGAGCCACGCGAGATACTGCGCGGCCGCGGCCATCATCGACGCCGACGACGGACCGATCCAGCCCGCGCTGCTCAGTTCCCGAAGCACCGACTCGTAATCGGTTGCCGCGGAACGCATTTCAGCGGCCAGGGCATTCCAGGCGGCGGCAGCGGCAAGCAACGGCCCCGACCCGGGGCCAGAATACATTCTGATCGAATTGACTTCCGGCGGTAACGCCGCAAAATCCAGCATGGTTCCCCCTCGGCGCCTAGCAGGTGGCCGCTACGTTGGCTGCCTTGGTAGCCGCACACGAACCGGCAGTGGTCTGTACGTTGACAATGGTCATCGGAGTTCTCCTCAGGAATAAGGGTGAGCCGGAGGCGCGACCCTTGCCAGGACATACACCGATTGCGCAATGTGGGTGGGCGACTCGGTGCAAGTCGACAGGCAAGCATGACGCCTGGGTCGGCTCGAACGAAACGTCATCGATCGAGAATATGGACTATCACCGGGATTAATTTCGTTCTCACCTCCTTGCGGACTGGGCACACCGAGATGCCTATATTCTGCACGAAGGGATGGGGACACCCGGCGAGTTCGCCGGATCCGGCACCCCTCTCATCAGAGCTTCGGCACCACACTGCGTATCCGGCCGAAGCCAGAAGCCACTTGGGCTCAACCCTTAAGCCGGGAAGAGCTGTCCTGACCCTGGGCGTCTTTCGACGTTTGAGGTCAGTGGCCTATATCCGTAATGGAAGCCTCACCTAACGAGGTGCTTGCACACGCCATCGTGGCATTCGAGACAGAGTGAGTCAAGCTTGCTGCGAGGCGTTCGCAACAATTCACTGGGCCGCCACACCGATTCCATTCGGGCGCCCCGCGGCCGTGTTATGGAACGTGATGAAAGCCGTTCAGCTCGACTTCTTCTCGGCGACTGCCGCGCTGAGGCCCTCGAGCAAATCATCGCCGCTGAGTTCCTTGAACCGGAGCAGCTGAAGCTCGGTGAACTCGGTGGCGTCGCTGGCCAGTACCGCGTCGAGGTCCTCGTCGTCGAGGCGGAAGCTGCGGTGGTCGCGGGCTTTTTCCACCACGTTTCGCACGAAGCCGGCATTACCGAGCGTGTCGATACCGCGGATCAGGTCCCCGTCTTCGGAGTAGCTCTCCTCGGAGTAGAACTTGGTGTACGACGGCCGCAGGGCCTCGGCCGCTTCCTCGGTGATGACGTCTTCGTTCTCCTGGCCCATCAAGCGGGTCAACGCGACCAGCTCGTCCGGCGTGTAGCTGAAGAATTCGATCACGGTCGAGAAACGCCGTCGCAGACCCTGGTTCACGTCGAGCATCTTGTCCATCGCCTTGGCGTAGCCGGCGCCGAACACCACCAGATCGTCGCGATGGTTCTCCATGTACAGCAGCAAGGTGTTGATGATCGCGTTGCCGTACGGGTCGCCCTGTTGGTAGCCCTTCTCGTGCAACGTGTGCATCTCGTCGAAGAAGACCGCTCCGCCCAACGCTTCCTCGAGCATCTCCTCGGTGTTCTTCTCCGCGTCGGCCATGTAGCGGCCCAACAGCTTGGTGCGGCTGGTTTCCACCACCACGGGCTTGCGCAGCACCGTCAACCCGCACAGCTGCTTGCTGAAAGCGCGCGCCACCGAGGTTTTCCCCGTTCCGGGCGGGCCCAGCAACAAGGTGTGGCGCGAGGTAACCGGCACGGGAAGACCCATCTTGGCGCGGGCCAGGTTCACCTTGGTCGTGGACTTGATGAGTTTGATTTCCCGCTTCGCTCGCTCCATGCCCAGCATGGCGTTGAGCTCCTCGTCGCCCTCTTCCAAGTACTTGGCCGCCGTCTCGGCTTGCTTGGCCGCCTCGTTCTGCGCGCGGGTCGGTGCGCTGTCCGGGTCCCACGGGTCGGTGCGAGCCTCGATGGTTTCCGGATCGGTCAGCACCAACTGGTAGTTGGGGTTGTCCAGGGCTTCGCGAGCGGGGGCGAACTTCGGGTCGCGCGAGTACACCCGGCGCAGCACCTCGACGGCTTCTTCCTCGCGTCCGAGGTGCCGCAGGCACATACCCTGGGTGTACAGCGCGACGTTGGCCGCTCCCGGCACCCGATCCGCCTCGATGGCGTCTTGGCTGCGCCGCACCGCCTCCTCGAAGACGCCGAGCGAGGCCAGCGCCGTGGTCGCCATGGCCGCGCCGGCCGCCTTCAATTCGGGGTTACGCCAGATCTTTCCCTCGGGGAATTGCACGAGGACGTCCGGCCATCGTCCGGCACGGAAGTAAAGAATCCCGCGCACGTAGGCGATCAGCTCTTCGTCGATGGGCTGGCGGGGTTCGACTCGGTCGAGCAGCTCGGCGGCTTCCTCGAAGCGCTTTGCCTCCGCGAGCACCGCGGCGTACGCGCACGCGAGCGATTCCACGCTGAGCACCGCCAGCCGCAGAAACAGCCCGTCGGAGACGTCGGGATGAAACTGCATTTCCGTGACGCCGAGCCGACGGGTTTCCCAGCCGAACGTGCTTATCGCCGCCCAAGCGCCGGCGATCACCTCGATGCTCTGGTCACCCGCCAACAGCCGCGCCAGCCAGGCGTCGCACATCGCCGGGTCGAGCGTGGTGGCGGTGGTGAACATTCGCAGCGCGACTTGCGGGTTGTGGCTGGGCTGAAGACCGTTGACGGAGATTCCCGACGCCAACAGGCCGGCAACCATTGCGTTACGGGCGTCCTCCGCCGTCGATTGCGGGCGGCTCATTGACCCGCGAGCGAGCGCTCAGCGTCCTCCCGCACCTGGCCCACCTGGAGCACTAAGTCGTCGTCGGGGAGCAGCCCTCGGGTGGGCACGACCAGCAGTGGGCGCGTCGTCGGAGCAGGCAGGCTGGCGCGCACCGCGGCAAGCTGGCGGCCGGTGAGCCGGTTGAGTCCCGACGACACTCCCCTGGGCAGCCGGCTGTCACTGTGATAGCGCACCCAGCCGGAGACCTGGGGGTGGCCGTCGTCGGCGGTGAGCTGGATGGTTACCACGGTCGCCTCGGCGTCGGGCAGCCACAGCTCCTCCAGCGTCTCGGTGGTGATGTCCGACGGCGTCAACCAGAAGCTGGTCGCGAACCCGTTGAAGTGCTTGAGGTAACGCCAGCCGGGCCGGCTCCAGGTCGGCTCCAGGTCCGCCAGCACGGCGCTGTCGACCTCGGCGATCTCCACGGAGGTCAGCGGGCGGGGCGCGCAGCCCGGTGCGTCGAGATCCTGAACCAGCCGCTCGGTGGCGGCGACCAGCGTGGAAGCCAGCGAATCGCGGGCCGCTACCGCGGCGACGTTGGACTGCGGGTTCATTCGCAGCACCAGCCAGGTGCGGCGCACGTACGAGGCGGGCTGTTCGCTGACCAGTCCCCACTCCTCGGGACCCAACTTGTCGAGCTTGGACAACTCGGCGGCGTTACCGCCGCGGCGCATCTGCACCGACACGATGTCGATGCCGTCCAGGTTGACGTCGAACTGGCGCAGCCCGGTGGCAACCGATCGCACCAGCAGGCTGGCCGGCGCCGTGCTCTTCTGGCGGTGGTGGCGCGATGCCGCGTCGTCGTCGCCGTCCAGCGCGATCACGGTGACCAGGCGGCCGTCGTACTCGCGCACCCCGACCTTGTCGCGCCCGAATCGGCGCTGGTAGTCGAGCGCGGGCGTGCAACCCGCGGCCAGCGTGGTACCCGGGTCGGCGGACCAGTCCCAGAGCCAACCGGCCAGGCCGGAGGTCACCGTGAGGCCGTGATGGGTGACCAGCGACAGCAGCGCGATGATCACCGAGATTCCTACACCCACCCACCAGGCGATGTGGTACTTGCCCTGCCACGAGTCGGGGCAGTGGCTGGCGATCAACAGGATCCCCACGACGACCAAGAACACGACCGTGACCCGCGCCCACGACAAAGACAACCCGAACCTGCGCTGAGCCTTCATTGCTGTTACTGCTCCGCCCTTATTGTTGCTGCCTGCGACGCTTCATCAACGTCGCGATACCGAATACAGCGCCACCTATCAGTAGTGCTCCGGTCAATCCCCCGGCCGCCACCCACACGGGCAGCATGTCGCGATGCGGAGGCGCTTTCGGCACGTTCAACGGTATCGACAGTTGCTGCGGCGGCTTGAGCGGGCCGTCGGGAATATCCCAGGTCAGTGCCGCCACCGGGTCGACGACACCGTAACCGAGCTGGTTGTCGACACCGCGGGCCGGTGCACGCGCGGAGCGCTCCAACCGGTTGATCACTTGATATGCCGACAGCTGCGGGTACTTGGCGCGCACGAGTGCGGCCACTCCGGACACGATCGCGGCCGAGAAGCTGGTGCCGCTGGGGACCAGCAGCGAGTTGTCCGGTCCGTCGATCGCGTTGATCAGGCCGTCGTCGCGCGGCGAGAGCCCGATGACGTCGCTTCCGGGCGCGGCGATCCCCACCCACGGTCCAGCCACGCTCGACGGGCCCTGCCCATTGCTGCCCTGGGTCTGCGGGTGACCCTCCGAATCCACCGCGCCGACGGTCAAGACGTAGTCGCTGAACCAGGAGGGCGTCACCACGGTGGTGACGGCGTTCCAGTCGCGTGGGTCTTTGGGCTTCAGCGGATCGAAGATCGGGTTCTGCTTGCAGTCCTTTTTGCTGGTGTCGCCGGCGGCGGCGACGATGACGGCGTTGCGATCGACCGCCGCGTAGCGGACAGCCGCTCCCAGCGCCCGCTGGTCGATGATGTTGCGCGCACTCATGCAGGTCACGTCGGAGATGTTGATCACCGAGGCCCCCATGTTGGCGGCGTGCACGATGGCCCGTGCCATCGTCTCGACGCCGGAGATCTTCGCCGAGGTCTGCGGGTCCTCGTCGCCGGTGTAGGCGTCCTTGAGACCGAAGGCCTGGCTGGACTGGCGGATAGAGATGATGTCGACATCGGGGGCGATGCCGCTGTAGGCATCGGGCCCACCGGACGCGGGCGGCGCCGGTGGTGGCGGAGGCGGCGGTGCGGGCGTCGGCGTGGGCGCCAGCGGGTGCGGATTGCCGACATGAATCGTCTGCCCACCACCGGAGTAGGCCGGAATCGTCACCGTGCCGCCGCCGTGGTTGGCGGCTCCGGGAGCCCCTGGCGCGGGTGCCGGCCCCGGCGGTGCTCCCTGCGGAGCCTGCGACGGTGAGGCCGGCGCAGGCGCGGCGGGCGCCGGAGCGGCAGGCGCGCCGGGCGCGGGAGCGGCAGGCGCGGGCTCCGACGGCGGTGGCTGCGGTGCCCACGGTGGCGGCGGCGGGCCCTCGGATGGCGGCGAGGCCGGAACCATCGTCACGGTCTGGGGTAACGGAGACAGGGTCACAGTCTGCGGCGGTGGCGCTTTCGGCGGCGCCTCGGTGGTCGGAATCGTCACCGGCTTGCGCGGTCCCGCCACCGGCGGCGGTGCCGCGCCGTTTGCCTGTGCCGCGCCGATCATCGACGCCACGATGGTGCCGTGCGCGTCACAGTCGGACAGCCCGTCGCCGCCCATGATGTAGTCCCCGCCGGGGATCAGGTGCGGAAACCTGGGGTGCGGGGTCACGCCCGTGTCAATGACGGCGACCTTGATCCCGGCGCCGCGGCCGAACTGCCATGCCTCCTGCATGTTCAGCATGTCCATGTATTTCGGCTGCAGCTTGAAATCGGTGCCGGGCAGCACCCCGACCTCGGTGCAGTACGAGTTCTGCTTCATTGGCGCCGGTGGCCCCGGCGGACCGTCCGGCGGCACCGCCGCCGGGTCGATCGTCGGCGGCGATATCGCATAGGCGGGCGGTAACCCGGCTAGTGAACCAGATGTGAGCAGGAGTGCGGCGATCGCCGCACGGGATGCGCGCCTACGCCACACCTTGCCGTTACCGGTACCGGATCGCTGCATAGACATTCATCAACCAGAACGCCAGCGGGAAGATCGGCATCAGGCAGACGTATTCAATCCATTCCACAAACTTGCGGAACAGCGGGCTGTAGATGCTGTTCGGCACGACCGCCGCGGACACCAGGCCGGCCGCGGGCAGGAGCACCAGGATCCCCACGCAGACAGACACCGACAGCGGCGACTGCAGTTCCAGCGCGTACCGCACCACGACCGTCGCAACGATCATCACGGACGTGCCGGCCAGGGTGATCGCCTGCAGGCGATCCACGTAGGAGCGACCGCGCAGCATCAGGAACCCGGCGCTGAAGCCGGCCAGCAGCAGCGGGAGCCATCGTTGCCCGGCGTGCGGGTCCGACAGCCCCGCCAGCGAAACCACCATCAGCACGCCGAAGCCGAGCAGCAGGCCCGAGAGGAACGACCGGGCACGTTCGGCTTGCAACAGCACGTCGCGCACCGACGCGGGTCCCTCGAGGACCGGCGGGCCGCCGCCGGTGCGGGTCACGGTGGTGGGCAGGTCGGGCCGGGCCTCGAAGACCCAGCGGCTGGTGGCCGACGGGAACACCGGCAACCGGATACCGGACAGCCGCCGCGACATGGCCGGTGCGCACTGGTAGCCGATCACCGAGACCAGCACGATGGTCGTCAGCATGGTCACGGCGCTGGTCATGGCAATCATCCGAGCCAGGGCCGCGATCGTCGTCAGCGAACTGACGGTGATGATCGCGGTGTACAACCCCAGCCTGCGTCCGGTGAACCGGAGGGCGAGCATCGCGGCAATGGTGAGGACGCCGAAGCCCAACACCGCGTGCGGAGATCCGACACCGCCGGGTGGTGCCCCGGCCGCGGCGATTGCCAGCGGGGCCAGGCTGCTTACCAGCATCATGTCGGCGACGCGTCGATCGGCCTGCGTCTGGGCGCGCATCAGCAGCATCATCGAAACGCCCAGCACGGCCGCGGCGATGACCGCGGCGTAGATCGTGGTCAGCCACGAGTTGTGGTGCCAGCGCCACCAGCCCAGCAGTACCGTGGCGAGGAAAACGCCGGCGGACACCATCGCGGCGCCGACCTGCACGGCGACGACCGGGTCGATCGCGGCGAACCGTTTGCTGAGGTTCTGCGAGACGGCGGTGGAGATGTGCTCGATGACCTGCGAGCGCTTTTCGGTGTCGGGGACGAAGCGGATCCACAACCGGTCGCCGTCGAGGACGTCTTGCTCGCTCAGCGACTGGGTGGCGCGCAACGGCGAGCCGTCAACCAGGCACAGCGCCCACTTGCCGCGGCCCGTCGCCTCCAGCGGGGTCTCGCCGAGCTCGCGCAGGCGGCTGTTGACCACCTTCAGCAGCGGCTCGGTCATCACCGACACCGGGGCGTTGGCGTCTAACAAAACGCCGATCTGGACGCCCTCGCCGGCCATGATGCCAACTACGACTGCCCGTGGCTGTGAGATTCCCTCAATATCAGCCTGTGGCGCATCAGCTACCGCAGTCATCGGGCTGCACCCCCTGTCGTGGTGAACGTGTGGCTTCGGCTTGCCAGTCGCGTGAAGGGCTCTGTCGACCTACTTACCGAGGCTTCGGAAAGTAGTAGTTCGACCTTTTCCAACTCCATTTACCCCGCCTCGCGATTGGTGAATCCGCTGACACTGACTTCCATTATTTGCTGCTTATTCATAGAGCAGTATGACGTGTTCGTGGCTTGGCCGCACCCTGAGTTCAAAAGCGTTACAAGCCTTAACATTTGATACTTGTCGTTAGACCCTGCTGTGGGTCTTCCATTCGCCGTAAGGAAGCGTGTCCAGCACGGTCTTGACGCCGACTTGCACCAGTTGTGGGGTCGCCGGACAGATGGCCAGCCAGGCCTCCCCCGAACCTGCGGTCCGCGCCTGTTGGTAAAGGGCGATTCGGCCGCCGGAACCGTCTTTTAGTGACAGCACCGAGGCGCTGGGGCCCTTGGCGTCGTCGCGGTATTGGCGCGCATACACAGCAACCTCGGCTGCCGGATCGGAAAGCGCCTGGCCCAGCGCAGCGACGGTAGCGGCGCTGATGCCCATCCGGCGCAGGTCTCCACCGGAGAACACGTTGAACCCGGACTCTTGCCACGACTTGGTGGCTTCCAGCATGTCGTCGAGCGGAACGTTGACCGCGTTGATCGCGGCGGGCTCGGCGTGGTGAATCGACTCCAGGCCGTCCAGCACAAGGGCGGCGATCGACGCGCTGTCCGCGACGGCGACGTCGTCGACGGTGATATCAGCGCCGACCCGAACCGCCGAGACCCAATGCTGGCCGCGGCGGGCCAGCACCACCCGGAACTCGTTGTCCGGGATGTCGCGCGAGCCCGGGGGCTGGGTTTCGTCATCGACGACGCCGTACAGCAGCTTGCCCCGCGACAGCAGTGCGATGACCTCAAGGTCCGGCGCGGCGAGCACCCGCATCCGCGCGGCTACTTCTTCATTGACATCGTCGCCGACGACGATGCCCTGCTCCCGCATCACCTTCATACCGGGGTGATCGTTGAGCCAGTCACTGCTGTCGGTGGATACATAGGGACGGCACCGCAGCTCCGGAGCGACGTGCCGAATGTCCAGTAACGCCTGGAGCATCCAGAAGCCGTCGACGTTGACGGTGATGTCGGTGCGAGTGCTCTGTTGGTCCATTTGTACCCCGGATGGTCGTTGTGCACGGTAACCGCAGGACGCGGCAGCACACCAGTAGTTCGGTGTGCTGCCGCGCCTGAAGTTTCGGGTGTCAGGCCCAGCTGGACCCGACGGCGCTGTCGGTGCTGGCCATGTTGTTGCCCGCGGTCTGCACCTTCTGCCCGTGCTGGTTGGCCTGCTCGTAGATCACCTGGAAGTTGCGACCCAACTGGGTGATGAACTCCTGGCACGCCACCGAACCGGCGCCACCCCAGAAGTCACCGGCGGCCAGCACATCGCGAACGATGGCCTGGTGCTCGGCCTCCAACGAAGCGGCCTGCGCGCGGATCAACGCACCGTGCGCGTCCACGTCTCCGAACTGGTAGTTAATGCTCATAGCGTTTTCTCCTAATGTCTGAAGGTTACGCAGCCGTAGTTGTTACGACTAGTGGCCGAGGGCCTGCTGCGAGGCCTGCTCTTGCGTCTCGTAGTTGTTGGCGTCGCGGATCAGTCCGTCACGCACACCGTGGAGCATGTTGACAATGTTGTTGAACGCCTGGTTCATCTGACCCATCGTGTCGTACGACGTGGCCTGGGCCTGACCGCTCCAGCCCGCACCGGCGATGTTCATCGACGACGCCCACATCTTGCGCGCCTCATCCGACACCGTCTGCGCGTGCATCTCAAAACGGCCCGCCATCGCACGCATCGCGTGCGGGTCGGTCATAAAACGTGTTGCCATGTTGCCTTTCTCCTTAATCACTTGCGACTCGAGATTTTGTTGTGTTGGACAGTGGATAGGTCCGGTCAGTTACAACAGTGACGTAGCTGCCAGACCGAACACCTAAGGATGATCCCCCTCCTAGCCAGCACCCACCGGACCGTCTACTCGGTAGACGGGTTGCCCGACCGCTGGGCGGCTGGCGTGACCCACTTCGATGTGGGTTTCCTTAGCCTCAAATGAAGAAACCAGTTAGCCGGCAGCGGCCGCGTTGGCTGCTTCAGTAGCGGCGTAAGAGCCCGAGCTCATCGACAGCGTGTTCACGAACTGCTCGTGAATCGCCGTAGCCTGGGCGCTGACGGCCTGGTACATCTGCGCGTGTGCGGCGAACTGAGCCGCAGTGAGCGCTGAAACTTCGTCGGCAGCCGCCGGCACCACCCCGGTCGTCGGGGCCGCCGCAGCCGCGTTTTGGGCGCTGAGAGCAGACCCGATACCCTGCAGGGTCCCGGCTGCCGCGGCCAAAGCCTCCGGCTGAGTCGTCACGAACGACATGTTTTTTCCTCCTCCATAATCCCCAAACTCTCTGATGAGAGTAGATGACCGTGTTCCGTAAAGCCTGATCCATGGACTGCCCGTTCGCAATTGTTCACGGAACGGTACGGCGAATTCACTTTTAGTAACGACACAGTAACAGCGTAAGGCCTAGTTTGGGGCCCCTGAGCAGCGAAATCACAGGACTGGCACGGGCTGACCTCCCTCGTTGTCGAAAACCTGCAGGCAGCGGCGTTACCGTGGGCCGCGCCGGCGGTCGCACGCGTCGCAGTAGCTAACGGTTTCTCGCGGTCCGAGCTTCTACGTTTGCTCAGCCGGCAAACGGCGGGCGGGCCATCACGGTGGGGCGGAAGCCGTAGCGAGGGCCTGCGGCGCCGATACCGCCCTGGCCACCCATGCCGGCCAGTGGCATACCGCCGAGCAGGTTGCCCGAGCCTGCGGCTTCGGGGGCCGCGGTGATGGCGCTGACGGGTACCGCCGCGGCGTGGCTGACCGCCGGTGCCGCCCCGGACCAGACGGCCGGGACCGACAGCCGGCCGACCGAGGCCGCGTTGCCCAGACCGGCTGACACCGCCGGCGCCGCGTGGGCGCCGCCGCCGAGCATGCCGCCCAGACCGGCCAGGCCCTTGGGTGCCGCGGACGCCGCGCTGGCGGCCGCACCTCCGAGGGCGCCGGTACTTTTGGCGATCTGCACACCACTGTTACCCATACCGACACTGAAATAAGGAAGACCTTCGGTGTTATAGGCGAAACCGACGAACGGGCTCAGACCGTTCACGAAGGTGGCAAAGCTGCTCGGCAGAATCGTCTGCCCGGTCAGCAGGAACCACCCCTGAGTCAGCAGGTCGCTGGACGAGGTCGCGGCCGCGGGGGCCGCCGCGGCCTGCAGTGCTTGCGGCGTCTGCGTGATCGCCTGCGCCGTGGTGTTCGCGGCGTTGCCGGCTCCGGTGCTGGCCGCCGACGAGGTCGCCGCGGCCTGCTTAGCCCCGGCGTCCTGGGTGGACACTTCGGGCGCCGCTGCAAACGGGGTCACCTTGGTCGCCGAGGACGATTGCCCCGCGTAGTTGTACATCGTGCTGGCGTCCTGAGCCCAGAACTGACTGTATTGGGCTTCGAGTTGTGCGATGACGCCGGTGTTTTGCCCCAACACGTTGGTTTGTAGAGCCTGGGTCAGCAACGCCCGGTTCTGGGCGATCAGCGGCGGTGGCACCACCGAGGCAAACGCGGTCTCGAACGCCGCCGAGGCTGAGGACAGCTGCTGGGCGGCCTCTTCGGCTTGGGCCGCAGTGGTTTTCACCCACGTCACATACGGCGTCAGGGCCTGCACCGCGGCGGCCGAAGCCGGCCCCAGCCACTCCTCGCTGGATAACTGGGAGATCACGCCCTCATAGCCCAAAGCGGCCGAATTGAGCTCGGCGGCAAGGGAATTCCACGCCGAGGCCGCCGTCGTCAGCGACGTCGAACCGGCGCCCGCGTATAAGCGCGCGGAGTTGACCTCTGGTGGCAACGCCCCAAAATCAATCGACATAGCTGAGCCTCCTGGATGCTGAGCGGACTGCAAGGTGGTGTGAATCGGTGGTGGGTAACTGGACGAGGGTGGATCGAGTGGGCACGAGTCATCCTGCCGATGGTGGTCGGATAAGTACGTTGCGTTTGAAGCCGTATTTGTGGGTGAAGCCGGTGGCGGCGCGTCGCCCCGCGCCGGTCATCGGCATGCCCTGCAGGACCCCGTTGTTCGCGGGACCGGTCGCGCTGGCGGCATAGTTGACGGTGGTGGCATGGATGGCTTGTTCTTCGAGCGCGGCGGGTGTGGCGTTGCCCCACGAGTTGGGCACCGAGAGTCCGCCGACCTTGACCGAGGTGGCCAGGTGCGCGGTGGCCGCGACGCCACCGGGGTGGCCACCGCCCAGCGCTGCCAGACCGGAAAACTGCGGCGTCGGATACCACGCACCGGTGGCGCCGGCCGTCGTTCCCAAACCGAACGTCGTCTGCTGCTGGATGGAATAGCCGAAGGCGCCCAAGCCCGTCCCGAAGTAGGGAAGGCCGCTGAGCTGTTTGAAGATGGTCTGCGGGACGCTGGGACCCCATCCCATCGGGTTGTCCGGAGTGGGGATGGTGAACCAATTGGACCACCACGGCGGATTCTGCGCGGCCGCCGCCGGATCGGCTGCCGCAGCCGCGTTTATCGAGACTTGTTGCGACGCTTGCGGAACCGCGTTGGTGGCGGCCGCTTGCGTGGTGGCGTTGGCCGCGGTCTGCCCGGACTGGCCCGCGGGCTCGGAGGCGGCTTTCGCCACCGCTTGCGCCTGGTTCGACGTGCCCTCGGGATCGGTGGTTCGCGGCGAAGGCGTGAACGGGGTCAGTTCCGTCGCGACCGCCGATGCGGCGGCGTAGCCGAACATGGCGGCGGCGTCCTGGGCCCACATCTCCATGTACTGGGCCTCGGTCGCCGCGATCGCCGGGGTGTTCTGGCCGAAGAAGTTGGTCGCGATCAGGGTCGCCAACAACACCCGGTTGGCCGCGACCACCGGCGGGGGGACCGTCGCCATGAACGCCACCTCGAACGCGGCTGCGGCAGCCCGGGCCTGTGTGGCGGTCTCCTCAGCCTGGGTGCCCGCCGCGCCGAGCCAACTCACGAATGGGGACACCGCTGAAATCATCGACGCCGACGTCGGCCCGATCCAGGGCCCGCTGGTCAGTTCGGAAATCACCGAGCTGTAGCCGCTGGCCGCGGTTGCCAACTCTGCCGCCAGCCCATCCCAGCCTGCGGCCGCGGCCATCAGCGGTCCCGATCCCGGACCCGTATACATCAGGGCCGACGTGATCTCTGGCGGTACGGCACCGTAGTCCATCTACGCAGCGCCCGGCTCGAACGGCATGTGTTCCTCGCAACTGGAATTTGGCGACGACCTTGACCGAAATGGTTGGTTGCGAGGCTAAGGCGCGGGGACCTGCGGCTGCGGCCGGCGAGTTGGCCGATCGCGCGACGGCCGCGCAGACGCGTGGCGCTATCCGACAGAAGTACAAGATCACACCGGTGGCTTACCGCGTCGTGAATGCGGGCCATCACCTGGGCGAATGCGGGATGCCGCGGCGTCGTGGCGGCCGCCAAGCGCGAAGGCCACGGGTGCGGCGGACGGTGCGAGAAATTGACGGACGGATAAAAATCCGCTCGCGGATAAAACCTGCAGAGCGCCGCTGTGCGGTGGCCGTTCAACGGCCGCAAAACGTGCGGTTCGTTGCGGACTCCCCCGCGTTTCGGCCCCGCCGGTGCGGCGGCGGCTCGGACCGCTTAGCCGGCGAAGGGCGGGCGGGCCATAACGGTCGGCTTGAAGCCGTAGCGGGGGCCCGAGCCGCCGACGCCGTGGGCGCCGCCCATGCCGGCCAGGGGCATACCGCCGAGCAGGTTGCCCGAGCCGGGTTCCGGAGCCGCGCTGATGGCGCTGACCGGCACGGCCGCGGCGTGGCTGATCGCCGGCGCGGCGCCGGTCCACAGGGCCGGGACCGAGAGTCGGCCGACGGAGGCTGCGTTGCCCAGGCCGGCTGCCACCGCCGGCGCCGCATGGGTCGCGCCGCCGCCGAGCATGCCGCCCAGACCGGCCAGGCCCTTGGGTGCCGCGGACGCCGCGCTGGCGGCCGCACCTCCGAGGGCGCCGGTGCTTTTGGCGATCTGCACACCACTGTTACCCATACCGACGGAGAAGTACGGCAGACCCTCGGTGTTATAGGCAAAACCGGCGAACGGGCTCAGACCGTTGACGAACGTGGCGAAGCTGGTGGGCAACGTCGTCTGCCCGGTCAACAGGAACCACAGTTCGGTGAACGGGTCCGTGGGCGTGGTGGCCGCCGCGGCAGCCGCAGCGGGCGTCGCCGCCGACTGCAGCGTGCTGGGTGTCTGGGTGATCGCGTTGGCCGTCGAATTCGCGGCATTGCCGGCTCCGGTTGCGGCCGCAGACGAGGTCGCCTCGCCCTGCTTGGCCTGGCCGGCGGGGTCGGTGACCTCCGGCGCCGATTTGAACGGGGTCACCTTGGTCGCGGAGGCGGACTGAGCGGCGTAGCGGTACATCGTGGTGGCGTCCTGCTCCCACATGTGACCGTATTGCGATTCGAGCTGAGCGATCAGCCCGCTGTTTTGGCCCAGCACGTTGGTTGCCATGGCCTGGGCCAACAGGGCGCGATTTTGCGCGACAACCGGCGGCGGCACCGCCGAGGAAAACGCTGTCTCGAACGCCGCGGAGGCCGCGGACAACTGCTGAGCGGCGTGCTCGGCCTCAGCCGCAGCGGTTTTCACCCATGTCACATACGGAGTCAGCGCCTGGACGGCCTTCGCCGAGGCCGGCCCCAGCCAGTCCTCACTCGATAGCTGAGTGATCACGTTCTCGTAGCCCATCGCAGCCGAATTCAGCTCGGCCGCAAGGGAATTCCACGCCGAGGATGCCGTGATCAACGACGTCGCACCCGCGCCCCCATATAGGCGCGCAGAGGTGATCTCTGGCGGCAACGCCCCAAAATCAATCGACATGACTAAGCCTCCCGGATCCTGGTCAGATTGCGCGTGTTGATTCCATCGCGAATAGCCCAGTGGGTCTACGAGTTTCGGCTTTTGACGACGCGTGTTGTCGGGTAGCCAGATTCGTTGCCGCAGCGTATGACACGCTGGCAGTCTGGGACCTGTGACTCGGAACGTGGGCGAACTATCGCACGTGAAACCCGGTCAACTGCAGCGGGTTTCGGCGGCTCGCACCGAGTGGGGACAAATAAAATGCACGCATGACGGCCATGCGGCCGTCATGCGTGCATTCGCAGTGAATCGAATGGCTACCCGGCAAACGGCGGGCGGGCCATCACGGTGGGGCGGAAGCCGTAGCGAGGGCCCGAGGCGCCGAAGCCTTGGCCGGCGCCCATGCCGGCCAACGGCATACCGCCGAGCAGGTTGCCCGAACCCGCGGCTTCGGGGGCCGCGGTGATGGCACTGACGGGTACCGCGGCAGCGTGGCTGACCGCCGGAGCGGCTCCAGACCACATGGCCGGGACCGACAGCCGGCCGACCGAGGCCGCGTTGCCCAGACCGGCTGACACCGCCGGCGCCGCGTGGGCGCCGCCGCCGAGCATGCCGCCCAGACCGGCCAGGCCCTTGGGTGCCGCGGACGCCGCGCTGGCGGCCGCACCTCCGAGGGCGCCGGTACTTTTGGCGATCTGCACACCACTGTTACCCATACCAACGGAGAAGTACGGCAGACCCTCGGTGTTATACGCGAAACCGACGAACGGGCTCAGACCGTTCACGAAGGTGGCAAAGCTGCTCGGCAGCACGGTCTGCCCGGTCAGCAGGAACCACCCCTGAGTCAGCAGGTCGCTGGACGAGGTCGCGGCCGCGGGGGCCGCCGCGGCCTGCAGCGCTTGCGGCGTCTGCGTGATCGCCTGCGCCGTGGTGTTCGCGGCGTTGCCGGCTCCGGTGCTGGCCGCCGACGAGGTCGCCGCGGCCTGCTTGGCCCCGGCGTCCTGGGTGGACACCTCGGGCGCGGCTGCAAACGGGGTCACCTTCGTCGCCGAAGCCGATTGCCCGGCGTAGTTGTACATCGTGCTGGCGTCCTGAGCCCACATCTGGCCGTACTGCGACTCGAGCTGTGCGATGACCCCGGTGTTCTGACCCAGCACGTTGGTTTCCATGGCCTGGGTCAGCAGTGCCCGGTTCTGTGCGATCAGCGGCGGCGGCACCGACGAGGCGAACGCCGTCTCGAAAGCCACGGCGGCCGAGTCGAGCTGCTGGGCAGCCTCTTCGGCTTGGGCCGCGGTGGTCTTCATCCAGGTCACGTACGGCGTCAGGGCCTGCACCGCGGCGGTCGAAGCCGGCCCCAGCCACTCCTCGCTGGACAGCTGGGTGATCACGTTGTCGTAGGCCAATGCGGCCGAGTTCAGCTCCGCGGCAAGCGAACGCCAGGCCGAGGCCGCCGTCGTCATCGACGTCGAACCCGCACCCGAATACATGCGCGCGGAGTTCACTTCGGGAGGTAGCGCTCCAAAATCAATCATCGTGATCCCCTTAGCCCGCCGCGGCCGCGTTGGCCGCCTCTGTCAGCGCATACGACCCCGAGCTCATGCTCAAGGTGTTGACGAACTGCTCGTGGATCGCGGTGGCCTGCGCACTGACCGCCTGGTACATCTGGGCGTGTGCGGCGAACTGTGCCGCGGTCAGCGCCGACACCTCGTCGGCAGCGGCCGGTACCACACCCGTTGTCGGAGCCGCGGCCGCAGCATTCTGGGCGGTCAGCGCCGAACCGATCCCCTGCAACGTGCTCGCCGCTGCCGCCAACGCTTCTGGCTGCGTTGTCACAAACGACATGTGATTCCCTCCTCGGTAACCGTCCGGTGCACGCACCGGCGGGTTTTCTTGATGATGACGTTAGTTCGCTCGCAATTGGACTTGCCCTGTCCATGCGAACTGTTCAGCCCTGGACAATCTCTGTTCATCTGGCGGTCACTTCTGTTCCTCGGGATTCCAATTGCTCATGGCCGTTACCCCGCGGACGGTGGACGGACAAGCACGTTGCGCTTGAACCCGTATTTGTGGGTGAAGCCGGTGGCGGCGCGTCGGCCGGTACCGGTCATGGGCATGCCTTGCAGGATGCCGTTGTTGGCGGGTCCGGCGGCGCTGGTGGCGTAGTTGACGGTGGTGGCGTGGATGGCCGGTTCTTCGATGGCGGCGGGTGCCGCACCGGCCCAGGTGTTGGGGACCGAGAGTCCGCCAACCTTGACCGAGGTGGCCAGGTGCGCGGTGGCCGCGACGCCGCCGGGGTGGCCACCGCCGAGCGCGGCCAAACCTGCGAACTGCGGCGTCGGGTACCACGCACCACTACCACCGGCCGTGGTACCGATACCGAAGGTCAACTGCTGCTGCATCTGGTAACCAAAGGCTCCAAGACCCACGCCGAAGTAGGCCTGCAGGCCCTGGCGCAGCGTGTTGAAGAAGCCCGGCGACCAGCCATTGGGGTTGGCCGGTGTCGGGATGGTGAACCATCCCTGCCACCAGGGCGGGTCCGCCGCGGCGGCGGCCTGCTGGGGCGCCGCAGCGGCGTTGACCGAGGCTTGTTGGAGTATCTGAGGAACCGTGCTGTTGGACGAGGCCAGCTGCGTGCCGGCGTTCGCTGCGGACTGCCCGGATTGGCCCGCCGGCTCGGAGGCCGCTTTCGCCACGGCTTGCGCCTGATTGTTTGTCCCATCAAGGCTGGTGGTTTGCGGAGACGACGTGATCGGGGGCACTTCCGCCTCGATCGCCGACGCGGCCGCATAGCTGTACATGGTGACGGCGTCTTGAGCCCACATCTCCATGTACTGCGCTTCGGTGACCGCGATCGCCGGGGTGTTCTGACCGAAGAAGTTCGTCGCGATCAGGGTCGCCAACAACAAGCGGTTGGCCGCGATCACCGGCGGGGGCACCGTCGCCATGAACGCGGCTTCGAAAGCCGCGGCGGCCCCCCGGGCCTGGATAGCGGTCTGCTCCGTATCGGCGGCCATCGTGGCCAGCCAGGTCATGTAAGGAACGACCGCGGTGAGCATTTGCTGCGATGCGGGCCCCATCCACGGTCCGTCGAGCAGCTCGGAAATCACCGAGTTGTATCCGTTGGCCGCGATGGCCAGCTCTGCCGAAAGCGCGTCCCAGCCGGCGGCCGCGGCCATCATTGGCCCCGATCCCGGGCCCGCGTACATGCGACCGGAATTGATTTCGGGCGGTAACGCTCCGAAGTCGAACACCGCGTCCTCCTCAATTGGCCGGGATTGCGTTGGCAATCTCGGCTATCGCGTAAGAACCTTTACAAACCATTAGCGGCTGCCTCAGCACCCTGCTATCCCCGGACCGCCGACCCGTTGGAGGCCAGTCGCGTCCATGGGTTAGCAAACCCATGGAGCAGGCAATCCGGTGGGTCCTGATCCAGTCGTGCGCCATCCCCAGCACGGTGTTCTACCACCATGTTTCCCGGACAGTTGGTCAGGAACGTCATGCCCATCCTGCCTCGATTACCCCCACTACCAGCAACCAAGCGACAGCTCACTTGGGCTGAACTGCCGCTCGAGGAAGACATTAATGGCTTATACCCCTGCCGCCGACCGGCGAAGCCAATTATTCACACCAGGCCAACCATTGTTCACTCCCGGCCAACTGGCGTTCATTTGCAGCGGCTGGCTGTTTACCCGGGGTTCGCCTGCCTGTTTAGGATCGGACGTCGCCGGCGGCGTTAGTCCTCGTCCAGGATGAGCGCCATCTCCGGGCAGGAGGCCACCCCGTCGCGGGTCAGCTCCGCTTCCTCGGCTGACACCTCATGTTCTTCGAGAATCGAATAGCCCGACTCGTCGATGGGGAACAGATCGGGATCGACGGCGTAGCACTGGGCGTGGCCCACGCATTTGGACTTCTCGAGACGAACCCTCACAAGGTTCCCTCCCCCGCCGCGTCCACGGAATCGCGTCAGATCGGATTTGACGAATCGATAGGTAGATCAATCGCTCTGAATTCTAGAAGATTGTTCCACGCTCGCGGACAGCCAGTTCCACGGTCCACCAGCCGGATTGGAGCACGTGCGACACACGTGCGATATTGATGTGCCACCGAAAATCCGGCGGCGGCATCGTTGCAAGCACGGCCTGGCCGAGTCGGGCACCGGGAACGAAATAGCAGAGACAAGCGGAGATAGAACGCATGAGCATCTCTGGCGAATACCAGCCAGGCGACTTCTACCTACCGCGGCTCGAATACGCCAAATTGCCCATGGCCGTCGACCGTGGTGTCGGATGGAAGGTGCTCCGCGACGCTGGCCCGGTCGTCTTCATGAACGGCTTCTACTACATAACGCGGCGCGACGACGTGCTGGCCGCGCTGCGCAATCCCAAGGTCTTCTCGTCGCGGCTGGCGCTGCAGCCCCCCGGCTACCCGTTGCCGGTGGTGCCGTTGGCATTCGACCCGCCCGAGCACACCCGCTACCGCAAGATCCTGCAGCCGTACTTCAGCCCGCACGCGCTGAGCAAGTCGCGGCCGGTGCTCGAGCGCCACGCCGCCGAGATGATCGCGGAGTTCGCCGGCCGCGGCGAATGCGAGGCGATGGCCGATTTCGCGAACTTGTATCCCTTTCAGGTGTTCCTTGACCTCTATGGTCTCCCGCTGGAAGATCGCGATCTGCTAATCGGCTGGAAAGACGCCCTGATCGCGGACAATCCCTACCTGAGCCAGGAGGACCTCAACAAGGGCCACCTGCTGTTGAACTACCTCACCGACGTGATCGCCCAACGCCGGCAGAACCCGGGCACCGACATGCTGTCCCAGGTCATGACGGGCGACGGCGACTTCAGCGATCTCGAACTACTGGGGATGAGCCACCTGCTGATCCTGGCCGGCTTGGATACGGTGACCGCGGCGATCGGATACGCCATCTACGAACTCGCGCGCAGACCGCAGCTACGCGACATGCTTCGCGACAACCCAAGGCAGACCAGGGTTTTCATCGAAGAGATCGTCAGGCTCGAGCCGTCGGCGCCGGTGGCTCCCCGGGTCACCACCGAGTTCGTCGAAATCGGCGGCATGACGCTACCCCCCGGCACTTCGGTGCGGTTGTGCATGGCGGCGATCAATCGCGATGGCACCGACTCGGTGTCGACCGACGACATTGTGATGGATGGAAAGGTGCACCGGCACTGGGGATTCGGCGGTGGACCGCACCGCTGCCTCGGGTCTCATCTGGCGCGCATCGAGCTGACCGTGATCGTCGCCGAATGGCTCAAACAGATCCCAAACTTCGACGTGCCGCCGGACTACACGCCCGAAATCAGGTTTCCGTCAAAGACGTTCGCGCTCAAGGCATTGCCGCTGAGTTGGGACTGACCGCGGTCGACCCGCGGCACGCCCAACTCAGCGGCTGCTGTCCTACTTGTTGACTTCGGTTGCGGCCACCTGGACGAACACACCGGTGTCCTCGGCCATCAACAGGCCTCGACCACGGGGCAGCGGGCCACCCTTCATCTTGCCGCGGATGAAGCCCTCGTCCGGGTCGGCGTCCATCACCAGCAGTGGCGTGTTCGCCTGGTGCAGGGCCCGCAGAATCGGGTCGCTGCCCGCCGACGACCAACCACCGAACGTCCGGGTGACGAGAACATGCAGACCGACGTCGGCAGCCCGGGTCACCCACGGGGCGATCTGGTGCAGCGGCGAATCGAAGCCGGGCGGCAGCTGCTGGACGTCATCGACGATCAGGAAGATCTCCGGACCGCTCCACCACGACCGCGACAGCAGCTCCTGGGCGGATAGCCCCGGCGGAGGCTGACGAGCCGCCAGGACCGCGGCCAGTTCGCCCACCAGCGCCTGCACACCGTCGAGGTTGTAGGCGAACTTCTCCACATACTCGGTGCCCAGGACCGTCAGCAGCTGGCGACGCGGGTCGACCAGCCAGACCTGCGCCGAGGGCGTGCCCTCCGGCGGCGTCGGTGCGGTCGTCGAGCCCGGGACATACAGCCGGCCGATCTCGGACATGATCGTGGCCAGCGTCGTGGTACGCCCACACTCGCGTCGGCCCGTCACCATCAAGTGCGCGTTGTCGTTGAAGTTCAGGTAGACCGGCGCCAGGTCCAATTCCGAGATGGCCCAGGCGATTCCGCCGACGCCAACACCCTGGCGGTGGTCGCGGGCAGCCAGCTCCCGCACCTGCTCCACACCGAACCGTGCCGGCAGGCGGCGCACCGGAGGCGCCTGGCCGCTCGCGAGCCGGCTGACGGCCGCGACCACGCTGTCGGACTCGAAGATCTTGTTGGGGGTGTTGGCCAGCGCGGGCCGGGCCACCAACGTGTGCAGGCCCGCTTGCGGGTCGCTGTCGAGTCGGACGTAGTTGACGGCGACCATGCCGCGCCCCGGCTTGACCGGGACATCCTTGGCGAACCGGGACCGCACCAGCTTGGCGTCTTCGACCGCGGCCAGGCGCAGCTCGACGCGGGACCCGAACCCGCTGCGCACCGGCGGCCGCAGCTCGGATTCGCGATCGGCGGTGACCACGACGTGCACCCCGAACGATGGGCCCTGGTTGATGATCTGGTTCACCTGCTCGATCAGGACCTCGTTTTCCTCGGCGAGCGCGCGGTAGTTGTCGATCACCAGGTAGACGTCGCCGAAGCCGTCGTTGGGCACCGGGCCGGCCTCGCCACCGAACTTGCGGCGCCGGAACACGTCCATCGAGGCGATTCCGTACTCGAGGAAGCTGCGCTTGCGCTCGCGTACCAGCGCCAGCAGTTCGGCCACCGTCCGGCGGACACCGTAAGGATCGGTCGGACCGGCCACCTCACCCACGTGCGGCAGACGCGCGACCGTGGTCAACGCGGTACTGCTGTAGGCCAGGCAGTAGAACTGGATCTGCTCGGGGGTGTGGGTCAGCGCGGCCGAGCAGATCAGCGTCTGCAGAGCCGTGGTCTTGCCCGCACCACCGGCACCCAGGATCAAGACGTTGGCGCCCGGCCCGGAGGTGTCCACGGTCCACGGCGGCTGGTCGTGCTTGAACGGCCGGTCGATGATCCCGATCGGGAACACCAGATCCTTCGCCGAGCCGTAGTCCTGGTCCCAGGGACGGCCGAGGAACCGGTTGACCAGTTCGTCGATCGCGACGGGCTGGGTCAACGGCGGCTGCCACAACCGGTACGGCTCGAAGTCGATCTTGCGGAGCTGGTTGATGATCTCCGTGCCGACCTTCGGCGTCCTGATGCCTTCGTCGTCTTCCTCTTCGCTCTCGGCGCCGTCGGCCTCGAGCACCTCGCCGTTGCCCAGGATCGGCGCCGGGTCGATGTCCGGCCCCCCGACGCTGACCTCGAGCGGGGTGAACGAGTTGGTAAACAGCTGCGGGCGAATGTAATCGATGCTGTGCACCAGCACCGGCGCTTCGTCGCCGTCGATGGTGATCCCGCGGGAGTAGTAGTCACGCCACAGGAACTCCGCCTGGAAGCGGACGATGTCCTCGAGGCTGCGACGGAAGTAACCCAGACCGGCCTGCGCGGGCAGGTTTACGGCGTTGGGCACGCCGGCGGCCTGCGCGGCTCCGGCGGTACGCGCTTTCAGCACCAAGCGGTAACCCATGTTCTCCATGAGCTTTTCGGCGCGGCTCTCGATGGTCTGCGAGGCCATCATCAGGTGGATCCAGTAGGCGCGTCCCTGCCGGCCGATCGAGTCGAGGACGTCGACCGCGGTCGGCATGATGCGGAACCACTCGTAGAACTCGTCGATAACCACCACGAGCATCGGCAGCGGCGGCATGTCCTGACCGCGGGCACGCATCCTGGAGCGCACCGAGTTGTACTCCTTGGCGTCGTCGACACCGGCGTTGTCGCAGACCGCCTTGCGGCGGGCGATCTCGCCCCACAGCGCGTCGAGGAAGCGCTCCATGAGCGCCTGGTCTTCCTCGAGGTCGGTGATGATCCGCGAGACGTGCGGCACCCCGGCGAACGGCTTAACCGCCGATCCACCCTTGAGGTCGGCCAAGACGAACTGCAGCTCCTCGGGCGGGTGGGCGAGCATCAGCGACTCGATCACGGTGCGCACCAGTGTCGACTTGCCGGAACCCGTCGTTCCGGACATGACGCCGTGCGGGCCGTCGCCGCCTTCGTCCAACGACTTCATGTCCAGGAACAGCAGCTCGCCGTTGTCGGAGCGATTGCCGAACGGCACCCGCAGCCGCGAGCGGCCCATCGTGTCGGTGCGAGCACCCCACAACGCGTCGAAGTCGATGTCGCCGGGATCGTCGACGCCGTAGTAGGCCAAGATGTCCCGCGCGCCGATGTGCGCGACGCGTTGGCCGATCTCCTCGTAGGCCTCGGCGAGGCGCCAGTGCGCCATCTTCTGGCTGAACTCCTCCGCCTCGGCGGAGCTGATCTGGTCGGTGAGGGCGAAGAACCACGGCTTGTCGTCGATCACCATCCAGGTGTCGCGGTCTCGAGGCAGTGCCTCGATCACGCCCTTGTCGTCGAACCGCAGCGTCCGCTCCGGGACCGACGTCCACATCGACGCACCGGTCAGGTCGAAGAAGGTCACGCCGTCGACGCCTTCGGCGCTGATCACGTATTCCCATTGCGGGTCAACGACATCGGCGATGATCACGGTGTGCGGCGTCGGCGTCTGGGCCGACGAGCTGGCGTGGCGAGGCGTGAACGATCCACGGCCGGCGAACAATTCGGCTTGCTCCGCGGCGAACTCGCGTACCGAGCTGTAGACCATCCGTGCGTTACCAGCCGCGTCCTGACGCCGGGAATCGCCGAAGTGCGGCAGCCACTTGACCCATTCCCATTCGTCCAGGTCCGAACTGACGACGACCATCTGCACGTGGTCGGGGCCATGGGAGAACGCCAGCTGACAGACGATCGCCCGCATCAATCCCAATACCTGCGGACGCTCACCGATCAGCGCATACCAAGGTTCCACGAGCAGCGAAACCATCTTGGGCAGGTTGTAGACCACGCTCTGGTAGCGACCGAATTCCTGAAGCGCCTTACCGGTCACGGGCTCCAGCTCGATATCGGTCGGCATGTTCTGGGGCTCACCCCAGGTCACCTCGGGACGCGTCATGCCCACGCCGACGCGGACCACACCGAAGTTGAGGTCCTTACCGTCGGGCTTGCGCTCCCACATCCGCGGGGATCCCACCGCTGCGCTGAGCGTGTCGGGAGCCGGGTGGAACCACCGGTAGTTGGCGTCCATGCTGTCGGCCGACTCGTGGGCGGTCTCACGCAGCATGTCCAGCATCAGCATGAACTGGGCGCGCATCGAGTCGAGCTTCGGGCGACTCATCTGCTGCTGGCCCCCGAACCGGCCGCCGAACATCATCATCGCGACACCACCGATCATGAAGATCGGGAAGATCGCGCCCGCGCCGCCGAACACGCGCGAGCCGCTGCTGAAGACCATGGCGACCATGCCGATCATCAGGCCGATCACCAAAACGCCGACCACGACCAGCCACACCGGCTTGCCCTCTGGCGGCGGAATGCTCAGCGGTGTTGGCAGGACAATGTTTTCCGGCTTGATGACCGGAGGCTTCTCCGGCGTCGGCCGGGCGAATCCACGCTTCACTTCGGTACCACCAACTCTGCAGGGGACATATCCATCGGGAGGGTGTCGTGCTCGACCAGCGCATCAGCCCGCGACAGCGTCGGGCCCTGCGGAAGGAGCCGGAGCGCGACCCACGGCGCCAAGCTCGGGTTGGTCTGCAAACCCAACGCCTCACGCACATCGCGGGTGTCGTCGACACCGAATCGGGCGCCGGCATCCGTTACCCACCATAGCGATTCGGTGGTCTTGGCACCGGGATCGTTGCCGGTGACGGCCACGAAGTTGGCGAAGTTAGGACCGAAGTAGACCTGGTCGGCGGTGCGGCCGGTGGTGTCCGACTTCACCAGCGACACAATCCTTTTCGACTCGGACTGTGACACCGGGATGGTCGGTCCGGACACGACCTGGATGCGCGCCCGGTTCTCGCCGCTGGTCTTCTCCCACCACCAGCAGGTCGCCGGGTTCTCCCGCAGGTCGGTGACATTCAACGGGGTGTCCGGATACGACGACAGATCCAGCTTGTTGACCACCGGCATCTTGGCCAGCGCCGCGGGTTCCACGGTCACCGGCTTGCTGTTGTTGGCACCGCCGGCGTTCTGCATGATCTGCGCGACCAACGGCGGCAGCGTCTGCACCCCTTCGGGCAGCACCAGCGAATACTGTTGGGGCCCACTGATTTGCGGCGTGACGAGGATCGTCCCCACCGGGCCGGGAGCGTTCGGGAAGGTCGCCGCGCTGCCCGCGTTCTGCACCTCGGGCACCGTCAACTCGGGGCCCACCGGCAACGCGTCAAACAAGGCGCGGCTCATCGGCTTTGCCATGCTGATCTGTTCCGGCGTCAAGCCGAGCGGCAACAGCACGGAGCGGTTCGCCGCGTCGATCCGCGATCGGCGTCCTTCCCGGATCACCCAGGTGTCGCCGTTGTAGCTCAACACCACGGCGTCCGAGCCATTCAATACGTGGCGGCGGTTACTGAGATCGGGCGTGCCGTCGATCACCGTCACGGTCACACCCGAGGGCGCGCCGACGCCGGTCGAGCCGGCGACGGTGTCGCAGATCAGCCACGACGACAGGGACGGGGTCTTGGGCCCGAAGGTCGACGGTGCGCCGGGGATGCCCACCATCGGGCCACGCGGGATGTTGGCGATCTGACTGGAGCGCACCAAGTGCGGGTTGTCGGGGCGTCCCGTGATCAACCTGGCCGAGGCCAGGTTCAGCGCCGGGTACAGCTTGTCGCCCACCCGGACGTATAGCGCACCGGAGTCGCGGTCGGCGATGATCGGCGAATCCCCCACCTGACCGGCCGGGCTGATGAAGGAGTACAACAGCGCGCCCAGGCAGATCACCGCTGCCGCGGAGACCGACGCCACGACGGCCAAGGTCTGGCGCCGTCCCGGCTCGACCTCCATCCGGACCCGCCAGCGGGTCAACGCCATCGAGGTTCGCCGAGCAAGGAACTGATAGCCGGTCACCTGCGTGCGCGTCGATAGCCCGAGGCCGTACCCCGAGCCGCGCTGCCCGCGACTCTCTTCCGCCACTAATTCACCATCCGGTCTGTTAGAACGCCTGGACGACGTCCAGCACGCGAATCACATCGATAACCGTAAGCCACCCGCAATGACCTCGCCATGTAGCGCAATGTGGCGTTCACTTCAAAGCCTCGTCACGTCCATCAATCCGGCCGGCGTCAAACGGCATCGCCAACCCGCCCAGCGCTGGCAAACGCCGCTGAGCTGGCAGTTTTCACGTTCCCCACTGGATCCCCCGGCCGGACTATTCATCTCTCCATTGGGATCGTAGCCGCGGACGGCCAACCCGTCCTGTCGAGCATGCGCGACCCGGGCGCTCCGCTGACCTGCTAAGTAATCTCGCGCTGGCAACATCGGCGGCGTTCGTCGCCCGGCTCGCGTCGTGCCAGGCGGGTTTTGGCAGCAAGATGGGCGGCATGACTGAGCTCGCACCTTCGCTGGTCGAACTTGCCGCAAGATTCGGCATTTCCACTTGGTACGAGGACTGGACGGGCCGCCAGGTTCAGATATCGGAGAGCACGCTGATCGCCGTGCTCGCGGCTTTCGGCGTGACGGCCGGCACCGAGCAGGATCGCAACGAGGCCTTGGTCAGCCAGTTGCGCACCTATTGGTCGCGTCAACTGCCGGCGACCATCGTCGCCCGCACCGGCGCCCCGACGCGGTTCTGGGTGCACGTCACCCACGGCGATCCCGCCGAAGTCTTGTTGCGGCTCGAGGACGGGACCGTGCACGGCGGCGTGCAGCAGGTCGATAACTTCACACCGCCGTTCAATCTGGACGGGCGATGGGTCGGCGAGGCGAGCTTTGTGCTGCCGCCGGATCTGCCGCTCGGCTACCACCGCCTGCATCTGCGATCGCGAGGCATCGAAACCAGCGCCGCGCTGATCGTGACGCCCGACTGGCTCGGACTACCGGAGCAACTCGGCGCACGCCGGGCCTGGGGCCTGGCCGCCCAGCTCTACAGCGTGCGGTCCGAGCAGTCATGGGGCATCGGCGACCTCACCGACCTGACCGACCTGGCCGTCTGGTCGGCCTCGCGGCATGGGGCCGACTACCTGCTGGTCAATCCGCTGCACGCGGCCACCCCGACGATCCCGATGGAGCCTTCGCCCTACCTTCCGACGTCACGCCGCTTCTTCCACCCGCTCTATATTCGCGTCGAGTCCATCCCCGAATTCACCGACCTGGCCAAACGCGGCCGGCTGCGGCGGCTTCGCGACGAGGTCCGCCAGCACGCCGCCCGGCTGGATGCCGTCGACCGTGACAGTGCGTGGAAGGCCAAGCGGGAGGCGCTGAAGCTGATTTACCGGGTACCGCGGTCTGCGGGCCGGGAGCTGGCGTATGCCGCCTTCCGCGAGCGTGAAGGCAGCGCGCTCGACGACTTCGCCGTCTGGTGCGCACTCGCCGAAAAGTACGGCGGCGACTGGCATTGCTGGCCGAATTTCTTGCAGCACCCGACCGCTATCGGCGTCGCCCGGTTCGCCGAAAAGCATGCGGACGCCGTCGATTTTCACCGCTGGCTGCAATGGCAGATCGACGAACAACTGGCCGCCGCACAGTCGCAGGCGGTGCGGGCCGGGATGTCGTTGGGCATCATGCACGACCTCGCGGTCGGCGTGCACCCGAACGGGGCCGACGCCTGGGCGCTGCAAGATGTACTGGCGCTGGGGGTGACAGCGGGCGCGCCGCCCGACGAGTTCAATCAGCTCGGCCAGGATTGGTCGCAGCCGCCGTGGCGCCCAGACCGCCTGGACGAGCAGGAATATCGGCCATTCCGCGCGCTGATCCGGGCGGTGCTGAGGCATGCCGGCGGGGTACGGATCGACCACATCATCGGGTTGTTCCGGTTGTGGTGGGTCCCCGAGGGCGCACCCCCGACCGAAGGCACCTACGTGCGCTACGACCACGAGGCGATGATCGGCATCGTCGCGCTGGAGGCGCACCGCGCCGGTGCGCTGGTGGTCGGCGAGGACCTCGGCACGGTCGAACCGTGGGTCCGCGATTACCTCTTACTACGGGGGCTGCTGGGCACCTCGATTCTGTGGTTCGAGCTCGACCGCGACGGAATCGGCGGTCCGCTGCCCGCCGAGCGTTGGCGCGAGTACTGCCTGTCGTCGGTCACCACCCACGATCTGCCGCCGACCGCCGGCTACCTGGCCGGCGACCATGTCCGGCTGCGCGAGTCGCTGGGATTGCTGACCCGGCCCGTCGCCGAGGAGTTCGAGTCCGACCGAGCGGAATTGGCTGCCTGGATGGCCGAGCTGCGCCGGGTGGGGCTGCTCGGTGAGCACGACCCTGACGCCGAACAGATCGTCCTCGCCCTCTACCGCTACCTGGGCCGCACGCCGTCCCGGTTGTTGGGCGTGGCGCTGACCGACGCGGTCGGTGATCGACGAACCCAGAATCAGCCCGGTACCACCGACGAATATCCCAACTGGCGGGTTCCGCTGACCGGGCCCGACGGCAAACCAATGATGCTCGAAGACGTATTCACCAGTCGCCGGGTCGCCGCGCTGGCCGACGCGGTGCGCAACACGCTGACACCGCCAACCATCTAGCCGGGCGCCTGTTAGCTTCGGGTGACATGATGCTCTCCGCGAACGATCGATCCGCACTAAGCGATCTGGTGCACCGCTATGCGGCTGGAGTCGACGACCGTCAATTCGATTCTGTGGCAGCCCTTTTCGCGATAGATGCCGAGCTGACGGTGCCTGAGCCGCCGGCCACCTTGACACCGATTCATGCGCATCGCGGTCGGCCGGCCATTGCACAGGCCGTCGCGGCGGTGGCCGCGGTCGCCCGTACCGAACACGCGATCGTCGGCGAGGTGTACGACGACGGGCCGCGTCCCGGCACAGCGCGCGGCCGGATCGCATGCGTCGCGCATCATTGGACTCGGCGCGACGATGAGGTGTTCGACGCGGCTTGGCATTTGCGCTACGACGACGAGTACGAGTCGACGGAATCGAGGTGGCGGATCACGCGCCGACGGTTGACCGTCAACGCCATCGAGTCGCGGCCGGTACGTCGATTGCTGTCGTGGGATCCGGACTGAACGCGCTCGCCGCAGATCGACGTCCGGGTGCCGAAGTCGTTTGGCCACGCGGCGTTTCGGGTAGCCGCGTCTGCATGGAGCACAACAGCCGCAGCGCGATTGACGATGGGCGGTGCGGACCGCCGCGGCAGTCCGCACGGACACCCGGAATGCTCCTGGTCGCTGCGGCCGTGATCGCGGTGGTGGTATGCATCGCCGGATTTGCGCTCGACGAGATCGGCATTGGTCTTTCGGCAGCCATCGTCGGACTGATGGCATTGGGCGTCGGGCTGGACTGGCTTGCCATGGAGGGCAGGCGAATCCGCCAGGCCGAACGGGAATGGCTCGGACGTCACCCCGCGCGGTGACAACCGCGGTTACTGCAGAGCGGCCAGGTTTTCTACCGACTTGCGCACATCGGAGCGCAGCACGCGCGCCACAACCCTGCCGACCGGCCCGCTGAGTACCCCGCCACCGATGTCGGCGTTCAGGTGGAAGATGGACCCCGGCTGGGTATCGGTTACATCCATCGCCACGGTGATCCGAATGCCACCCCTACCGCGGCCTTGCAGCTCAATCGATTTGGGCTCGTCGTAGCGGGTCACCGTCCAGTGCACGACGTTGCGAAATCCTTTGACCTTGACGCACGACGAGACTTTGGTGCCTTGTTCGATCGCCGACGGTAATTCACCGCGCCAACCACCGAAGATCGTCATCCACTCGTCGAATCGACCGAGATCGGACGCCAGTTTCCAGGCGGCGCCGGGGTCCAGATCCGACGTCGTCGAAACATCTACTTGCGCCAAGATTTGTCGCTCCTCTTGAGACCGTCGTGAGCATGCAGTCGAGGTGCTACATACCCGGCCGGGCAACCGTAAAACGCGCCCTGCGTCCCGATCGCGCCCGCGACGAGCTTCCGGGGCCGTTGCCGGCCCCGGAACCGATTTGCTGATACCGGTGGTTACGTCGGGCAGACGCCCTTCACCCAGTCGCTGACGAGTTTGTTGTTTTTCGTGTAGTCGGGGTCATCGAAGTGAGCACCGCCGGTGGTGACGAAGTGTTCGATTGCGTCCTTGACCTTGGCCGGCGGGTTGTACTTCTCGAGGGTGTCTGCGGCTTTGCGAGCGCCAGCGTTGTCCGACGCGGTCAGCAGGTCGGCATTCGCGCCGGTGACATCGACGCACTGGCTGGTGTCCAGCGTGGTTGATGGTGCCGCCTCGGTGGTTTCACTCGACGAGGAGCTCGACGTGGCGGACGCTGAAGTGGAACTCTTTGTCGTAGATCCAGCCGGAGTCGTCGTTTTGCTGCCGGACGAACAGCCCGAAATCGCTAATCCCGCGATCAGCGTCGCCGCGAGTAACCACCGATGGGTCATGTGAGTCTCCTATGTAATCGAATTATCAGGCTGAAACGGGTATCACACGGCCGTAGACTAACTCACCGCGGTTTGCGGTGTGACTAATTCGACGGTCCGCTGTTGACGGTTCGTTTCGTTTGCCGGGGCCACGGGTGGGCAGCCGGATTGGGGCCGGCGCGCACGGGCGCCGGCGCGCCGACTACGGCCAGGCCTCGTTCAACTTCTCTTCGACATCGATGACTTGGGCGGCCTGCGAGTGGGGCGCATCGATTTCGTCGGCGACGTATTGGGCGACGAATCGGCGAATCTCGCCGTCGACACCGGCCAGGATGCGCAATATCTCGCCGCGGAACGACTTGGACGACACGTTGACGGTGATATCGGAGGGCCGCGGTTTCGCGACGTCGACGATCAGGATCAGGGGCTCCGCCGCCCGGGCGGTCGCGCGTAACGCGATGTCGCCGGAGACCTGGAAACGCTGCTTGTCGAGGCGCAAGTCCAGCAGCAGATCAATCGACAGCGGAATGTGCACGACGAAGGTGATGCTGTCACCCAAGCGTCGCGTAACGCGCGGGTCTTGGATCTTGACGTTTGCGCTGACCTTGGCAATCCCGCCGGGTCCCTGGGCAATCGGCTCCATTGCGAATTCGTTGCCGGCGATATCGGCGAATGCGGCGGCGACACGCTCGGGCGTGACGGCGACCTCGAAGAATCTGCGTCCGAACTCTTCGTAGGTGACGTAGTCGTGGTTTTGCATAGGCTTATACCGTCTCACGCCATTTGCCGGAAACTTCGCTGATCTGTCCGCGTCGCAGGAATTTCACCTTCATCCGCCCCACGGCGTGGCGTTGTGAACAACGCCACACGTCGGCGCTTCGATTCGGTGTGTCGGGCGATGGCCTGGGACGCTTGACGACGGAGGTGTTGGAGTCTGATGGGCGCCCACGGATTAATTGAGCCGCGCTCAGCCGTCTCCCGGGTCGAGGGGGTACTCGCCTGGCTTGGTGGCGGCCACTGGCGCGAATTAAGTGAACGTCACGAGCGGTCCACCCACGCTGTCGCCGGTGCAGTGGTGCTGCTCGGAGCTGTGCTGGCTTGGCTGGCCGCGGCCTTGGCGGTTAACGCGTCGGCACGCTGGCCGCTGATCGCGATCGTCGCACTGACGCTTGTGTTCGGCCTGCTGGTCGGGGCGGTGACGCGCGGCATCGCGAGCGGCCCGCACCGCGGCTGGCCCGGCATCGCGGGGAGGGTGGTCGTTGCGGTGGCGGTCGGCGTTGTCGTCGGCGAACTCGCGGCGCTCGTCGTGTTTTCCGGCTCGATCGATCATCATCTCGAGGGCCGGGCGCTGCGTACGGCCGACTCCGCGCCGGCTGTCGAGCAGGCGTCGACAGCGCTGCAACAGACACGTGCGGCGCGCAGCGGGCTCGACGACGCGGTCACCCAGGCCCGCAACGGCCAGGACAACGCCTTGGTCGTCGCGCGCTGCGAATACCACCCCGGCCCGGGGTGTCCACAGACCCGCATCACCGGCGATCCGGGTGCCGGGCCCGAAACCCGGACGGCCAACCAGATTCTCGCCGATGCGCAGCGCGAGCTTGACAATGCGTTGGCGGCCCGCGACAGCCAGGCACCCGCTTTGGACGCCACGATTTCCCGCGAGGAGCAGGCCGTCAACGATGCCCGCCAACGGGTCCTTGCCGATGCCGGCCCCGGCGGCCTTGGTGCGCGCTGGATGGCGATGAACGACCTCACATTCGCGAGCGCCGGGGCGTTGGTGTTGCGGCTGCTGACCATCGCGTTTTTCGCGTTGGTTTACTTGCTGCCCCTGATTCTGCGGGGGTGGCGCGGCGAGACCACCCACGATCGCCACGCCACGGCCCGCGCGGAACGTGAGCGCGCCGAACTCGACGCGGATACCGCGATCGCGATCAAGCGGGCCGAAGTCCGCCGCGAAGCCGAGATCCTATGGGCCGAGCACCAACTCACGCAGGCTCGGCTGGCCATCGAGGCGCAGACCGAAATCGACCGGGAGCAGCAACGTCGTCGAGTTACCGAAGCCATCGAGGGGCCGCAGGCCGCTCCGCCGGTCCGGACCTTCGAGCGGGTGAAGGAAGACATCTACCTACCGATCGCCGCCGAGGCGGAGGCCGCTAGCCGGGCCATCGCCGAATTACCCTCCGGTGCAGCGGATTCCCAAGCGATACCGGAGGTGAAGAATCTGCCGGCGGAAGTCGAGCCGGCCGGCGAGGTCGAAGTCCCGGGCGAGCCGGCCGCTGCGGCCATCCCGTCGATCCCGTCGCTCCCCGACGCGACCAGGGCCGCGGTGCGCTGGATTCGTCCGCTGGTGCCGCCCTTCGTCGCGCGGGCCATCGACAACACCACCGCACCGCTGCGCACCGCGCGGCAGGTGTTCGAAGAGGTCGAGGAGATCACGTTCGCACTCAGGCGCACTCGCAAAGTCACTTTCGACACTGAGAGCGCTGACTCTGGCGAGCCGCCGCGGTCGTCGACCACCGATGCGGAGCCGTCCACACGGATCGCCTCATCGCGCGAGCACTACGAGACTTACCAGCACCCGGCCCCGCGCGTGGGTCAGCACCGCTCACCGCGCCTCTCCGTCAAGGACGCCGACGGCCTACCGCTGGCGCCCGCGGACAGCGATCGCGCACCGGAGTTGACGCAACGCGAGGGGCCGCGCCAGCTTCGGGCGCCCAACGGCCCACGCCAACTTCCGCCCGGGAAATAGCCCCGGATCAGCTGTCGTTCGACACGACGCACGAGAAGGCTGGGTAGCACCGGCCAACGTCGGGCGGCGCTCAAGCTGATCCGCGCCCGCCTACGCCAACTGAATGCGGTTATTCGTCGCCGAACGCCGCATGGAGCTCAGGCAGGAAACCGGCCAGGTGATTCATCTCCTGGGCGCAGTGCACGAGCAGATTCCGGGCGTTGGCCTCCGGGTTGCCGAGCATGCGAGAGGCAATGGGGCGCAGGGCTATTGATGCGACGCCGGGGGCGTTGCGCACCGCGATGTATGGCCCGCCCATCCAAAACCGGGACCGCATTTCGGATCCGGCCGGCGTGGACCGGACGTGATGGATGAACCATCCGACGTCCACCGGGGCGTCACTCGCGCCCAGCCGGGCGCAGATCGCCACCGCATCCTCGCTGTCGGGTGGACAGTCCATCTCGGCGGGATCGACGAATTGGATTGCGCCGTTGAGCATTGTGGAGCCGATGTACTCGCTGATCAACGACCAGCGGCCGATGTAACGCTGGGCGCCTTGACGGTTGGCGTCTGCATCTTTCGAGCCGTCCTTCCAGGCCGCGGACAGGTGCGCCCGCGGATGCCACAGCTTGTATCGGCGGGTGTCACTGCCATGCCAGCCAAACCACCAGGACCACATCGCCGGGGTGACACCCGGCATGTCGGTGCGTACCGACACCTGATAGCTGCCGTCGTCGAGGACGCCGTAGCCGTTCTCGGTCTGCTGATAGCCTGCCTCGGCGACGGTCGC
Source organism: Mycobacterium sp. 050128 (assembly GCF_036409155.1). Lineage (NCBI taxonomy): Bacteria > Bacillati > Actinomycetota > Actinomycetes > Mycobacteriales > Mycobacteriaceae > Mycobacterium > Mycobacterium sp. 050128. Next base: position 292,695 of record NZ_JAZGLW010000002.1, read on the forward strand.
GGCGTCTTCGAACGCCAGCAATGCCATCCCGCCTTGTGGACCGTGCTGTAACGCCTCGACGACATGTGTTGGCAGCGAGGCCATTTCGGGATTGAAGAATTTACCGAACGGCGTGTTCGCGTCGTCGTTGCGATAACCCAGGTAAAGATCGCCGGCCATCAGAGTCGTCCCATCCACGCGTTGAACAAACCATCTGGGTCGTAGGCCGCTCGTATTTTATCCAGGCGGGCCATGGCCGCGTCACTGGCGAATCGGGCCGGACGCTGGCCGAGATTCTCGTCAGCGAGCTGAATGCCGGTGGCCAGATGCGACATCGCGGCCATGTTGGAACGCGCCCAGTCGCCGTACTTCGCGTCGTCGGATTCATTCTTCCAGGCGCCGTACAGAGCCAGGTAGACCTCGTCTTCGATGCTGTAGGCCATGTCCGGGCGGGCCGGCGACGGCCCCCAGTTCAGCCACAGGAAGTGCGACGGGTGGTCGGGAATCGTGTCGATGATGTTGTGGATACCCGGGAGGAGATCTTCGGCGGACGCCGAGGTCCACATGTTGTCGGCGGCGTAGCGGTGGTCGGGCAGGTAGTTGCTCATCACGGCGGTGTACCAGGTGGGCATATCGGTTGGCATGTAAGGAATTGCGACCAGCGCCTTGTCGACAACCGGCACCGTACCGAAGATGGCCAGGGCCTCCTCGGCTTCCTTCTCGGTGTCGGCGAATGCCGGCGACGCGAAGGTGATGGCAGGCCTGTCGAGGTTCATGTTCGGGACGCTTCTACTGGCCACGATTTGCATTTCGACGCGGCGGTCCACCTCGGCGCTGACGTTGCGCGCCCACGTGTAGATCTCGTCGGCGAACTCGATCGGATACACGTAGACGCTGGTGCCGCAGACGGCGGGGCGAGGGTACAGCTTCAGGTAGAACGAGGTGACCACGCCGAAGAAGCCCGGGCCCGCGCCGCGGGCGGCCCAGAACAGGTCGGCGTGATTGTCTGCGTCGCAATGGATTTGCTCGCCCTCGGCAGTGATCACGTCCAGGCCGATGACGTTTTCACACGCCAGACCCCAGACCCGGCTGTTCCAGCCGTACCCGCCCTGCAGCAGGTAACCGCCCACGCACACGCCCTTGCAGTGCCCCGCGGGAAAGAAGAGATTCTGCGCTTCCAGTTCGGCCATCAGGATGCTGCCGCCCTTGCCGGGGCCGACGACGGCGACGCCCTTTTCGGCATCGATATTCGCGTGGTTGATCCGGTTGACGTCGAGCAGCACGGCTCCGTCGCGCAGGTGGTTGGCCGCCCAGCTGTGGCCGCCCGAGCGGATGTTCACCTTGAGGCCATTGGCCTTGGCGTAGCGCAGGGCGCTGACGATGTCTTCGGTGTCGACGGCCTGAACGATCAGGTCCGGGTAGCGCGCGGGGACTCGTTGGTTCCATACCGTGCCGCGGCGGGCGTCTTCGTATCCGTCGTCGTTGCGAAAGAAGTGCCGCCCTGCAGGTAGCGCACTCATCTGGAGCTCCTTTGATCCACATGTCGGTTCTTGGCAGTCCGCAATGCGGAACACTATAGTGGAAGTGTGGCGCCCACGGAACCCGCTTCGACCACGAATCGCGACGAAGGCATCCAGGTGCTGCGTCGTGCCGCCGCCGCATTGGACGAGATCGCTGCCGAGCCCGGACGGCTCCGGCTGGTCGACCTCGGCGAGCGGCTCGGACTGGCCAAATCGACGGCGCGGCGCCTTCTGGTCGGTCTGGTGGAAGTCGGTCTGGCCGGGGTGGATTCACAAGGCCGTTTCTCGCTGGGCGAGCGCTTGCTCGGGTTCGGCAGCGCCGCGGGACCGCACGTCTCGGCGATTTTCCGGCCGACCATCGAACGGGTAGCGCGCGCAACCGACGGGGAAACCGTCGATCTGTCCGTGCTGCGTGGCCAGCGGATGTGGTTCGTCGACCAGATCGAATCGTCCCACCGACTCCGCGCGGTCTCTGCCGTCGGTGTCCGATTCCCGCTGGAAGTGACCGCCAACGGCAAGGCGGCGCTGGCGGCGCTGGACGAGGCCGACGCGGAGGCGATGATCTCCCGGTTCAGTTCCGGCGTGGCCGAGCGGCTTCGTCGCGAGATCGCCGAGATCCGGCGCACTGGGCTCGCATTCGACCGGGGAGAACACACCCCCGGCATTTCGGCGGCCGCCATCGCGCGACGGACGTTGGGCGACAACATCGTCGCCATCTCGGTGCCGGCACCCACCGAGCGCTTCCGGGAAAAGGAGCAGCGCATCGTCGCAGCATTGCGCACTGCGACCGACTCGCCCGCCTGGACTCGTTGACGCAGCGTGACGGGGCGGTGAAGACTCGCCGACGGACCGCCGCTAGTACCCGATCTTGATCGTCGACATCAGCCCGGTGGATTCTTGACGTGGGTTGGCACGGCCGTGGTACCCCCCAGGGACCCCGGCCGCGCCAAGATCGTGATCACGTCTCAGCAGCTCAGTGCCGAGGCTCCGCTGAACAATTGACCCCACTCGTGGCGCGCAGCCGACTGCGCCTCGACGAAGCTGGATGTCTTTTCGCCCTCGCCGGCCAGGTGCACAAGCGCCCAGGCCATCGCGAATACCGGAACCTTGTGACGCAGTGCCGCGGTGTGTAGTTCGTCGAACGCCGTCTCCGAACGGCACCGGCGAAGTCCAATGATGATCCCCCGCGCGGTGTCGAGAATGCGGCTGGAGTTCGGTCCGCCCGAGGTCTGCGCGGGAACCCAGTTCGCCATGCTCTTCATACCTCCTGTTGCCCCCCAACGAAATCCGCTACTCGGCATAGCGGACAAGAATCCCTGCGACAACGCATAACTCGCCATCGGATTCTCAAAGGCGCACTGTGCCATGATTTGTGGATCGGTGACGTTACGCCATACCGGCGCCGACATTGATATGTGCTTGTGACCGTGTCGGTATTGGCCAGTAGTCACGTCGCCGGGAATTCAGCTCCGAATTAGCTTGCAAGCGAGGCTAACTCGTCAAAGCCCGCGACGATAGCGTCGTAGAACACGTCGTAGTCGGGTATCGCGACGGTATCGACGTTGATGCCGATCGCGCAGGTGTCGACGTAGGTCAGCAACGTGACATTGACCGACGCGCCGATCGTCGGGCCGAACGCGTATTGCGCGCGTACCGCCGCGCCGCCCAGGAAGACCGGCACCGGGACTCCCGGCACGTCACTGGCCACGAAATCGACGTGGCGTAGTACCGAACCGATGTACCACCGCGGCATCAGGTTCAGCGCGCCGGCAATCAACTGGGTATAGGGCAGCGATCTTTCATCGCGCACCGCGCCGGTGCGCTGGTGTATCGCCTTGATTCGTGCGGCCGGATCGGCCTCGCTCACGGGTACGTCGAAGCGCATCAGCGTGATCCGGTTTCCGCCCATGTCGTCGGCCGCTGTGCGCAGACTGATCGGCATCGAAAGGTGCAGATCGCCGATCTCGACGCCGTGCTTCTCGTGGTACCGGCGTAACCCACCGGCCACGCCCGCGACAAACGCATCGTTGAGCGCGCCACCGCAGCGGTGCCCTGCTTCCCTTAGGAGCGACTTCGGCACCTCATGGACGCCGAGACGCCGGATCAGGCCACGTTCGGTGATCAGCGGTGACCCGGTCCGGGCTATCGGCCGCACCGTCCGGTACACCGATGCCGTGGTGGCCGCCGCGGATCGGACCGTCGTAATAGGCCGCCGAACACCGTCGACGATCAGGCGCGGGGCCGTCTTGACCACACCCATCAGCGCCTTACCCATCAGCTCGGCGTCGTAGCGCCAGGAATCGCGGTAATCCCCGAGCAGTGAGGGGCTGGATCCCTGCGGCTCGGGCGGTAAGGACTCGTGCTCATAGAGCTCTTCGGAAATGTTGAACAAGTTCATCGCGATCTGCACGCCCCCGATTCCATCGGTGAGCGCATGGTGGAACTTGCAGATCATCGCCGCGCCATCGTCTTTCAGGCCATCGATCAGCGTCACCTCCCAGAGCGCCCGCGCCCGGTCGAAGTCCTGCATCTCGGCCAGTCGGGCCATCTCGAGTACGTCATCGAGCGTGCCGCCCCCGGGGCAGACGGTGCGGCGAATGTGGTAGTCGAGGTCGAAGTCCCGGACATACTCCCACCGGGGTGGGGCCGGCGGTGGCGACGCCACGACGCGCTGCCGGAACATCGGTAGTTTCCTGCTGATCAGGTCGAATCGGTCCCGCACCCCATCCCAGTCCGGGGATCGATCCAGCAACACGACGCTGACGACGGTCGATCGCAGTCGCGGATCGGTTTCCATCGCCCAGGTGAAGGCGTCGCTGTTGCGCATGAAGGTGGCCATGATGTACCTCAGGCACAAACCTACGGCGGGACGCGGCTGACGTCATCAGGTTGTTGGCAGACAATGACTTTGGTCCTTCGAATAGGAGCCATTTGTCAACTGCGGGCGACGCGGCCGCTTAGCGGGATCCGCCGGTATCAGAGGATCGAGTTGAGGTCCTTCGCCTTCGCGATGTCGTCCCACTCGACGCCGAGTTCGAGCAATATCTCCTCGGTGTGCTGTCCATGTTCTGGAGCGCGCGCGGGAAGTGGTGGCGTTTCGTTGAATTGGACCGGAGCGGCGACGATTCGATATTCCTCGCCGTAATCGTCGACGTTTGTCACCACGTAGCCGTTGGGTTCGACTTGCGGGTCATTGAGTGTCTCCCGCGGTGTCGCGAGGGCACCCCACACTCCTGGTTCGCTTGCGAGCACCTGCTGCCAGTGGGCAAGGTCGTGGCCGGCAAACGTCTTCGCCACGATCTCGGTCGCCGTGGCCGCATTCGCGATCAGATTGCTCGACGGTACGAAGCGCTCGTCGGTGGCCAACTCCGCAAGTCCCATGCGCTCACAGAAGCCGGCCCAGAATTTGTCGGGTTGCAGGAAGACCAGCTGGATCCATCTACCGTCCTTGGTCTTGTACCGGTTCACCAGCGGATTGATGGCCAATCCCGGGGGCGCCCCCGGAATGCCGTCGATATCAAAGAAATCCGCGGCACAGATTGACGGCGCGATCGACCACATCGCCTGGGCCAATAGGGAGGAGTCGACGATCGTCGGCTCGCCGGTGCGTTCCCGGTGGAACAGCGCCGCGCACACGCCACCGGCCAGGGTGGCCCCGCCCTGCAGGTCACCGAAGCCGGGGCCCTGGACCGCCGGGGTATCGGTCCCGAACGGGGTCAGGGTGTAGGCCACCCCGCCGCGGGCCAGGTAGGTGGCCGCATCGAAGCCGCCGCGATCGCGGTCCGGTCCGCGGACCCCGAGGCCGGTGCCGCGAGCAATGATGATCTTCGGGTTGAACGCGCGAATGTCGTCGACGGTAAGCCGGGCGCGATCCAGTGCGCCCGGCAACCAGTTCGTCAGGAACACATCCGCGGTGGCCAACAGGCGGCCGAACAATTCGCGACCCGTCTCGGATTTGATGTCGATCGCGATGCTGCGCTTGCCGCGGTTGCCCAACTCGAGGATGAAGTCGGCGTCGGGGCGGGCCGCTTCGCGGGTGAAGCCGCCGACGACCAGGGCGCGGCCGGGATCGCCGAACGCCACACCCTCCACCTTGATGACGTCCGCGCCCCAGTCCGCCAGCGCCGCCCCAGCCGACGGGACGTAGGTCCAGGACGCCAACTCGACTACTCGCACCCCTTGAAGGACGCCTGACATCGCCAACCCCCTCGGCCCGGACCTGTCCTTGCTATTTTAGGTATTCTAGTTACTCTAAGGGATATTGATAGCCCGGCTACAGCCACGTGCAGGTTTTCGTGGAAGAGATGAGTGGTGTAGGCACTTTCGCTGGCTCGCCGAACCACCGCGGTAACGAGCCCCCACGTGTGCACCAACTCGGGTCGTTGGAAGCAGCCACCGGGACGAAGGATCAGCGATGGGCAGGGTAACGGGCAAGGTCGCCGTGATCAGCGGCGCCGCGCGGGGTCAGGGACGATCGCACGCGCGCATGCTGGCCGCCGAAGGCGCCGACATCATCGCGGTGGATCTGTGCGCGGACATCGACACGAACGAGTACCCGTTGGCCCGGCCGGAGGATTTGGACGAGACGGCGCGGCTGGTCGAAAAGGAGGGACAGCGCGCGTTCACGGCGATCGCCGACGTGCGCGACCGGGTGGCGCTGTCCGCCGCGATCGATGAGGGTGTCGCCGAACTCGGACACCTCGACATCGTGGTGGCCAACGCGGGCATCTGCCCGCTGACCGCGGGTCTGCCCCCGAAGGCGTTCGCCGATGCCGTGGACGTGGACCTGGTCGGCGTGCTCAATCTCGTCCACGCCAGCCTTAGACACCTACAGGCCGGCGCGTCGATCATCGTGATCGGTTCCAACGCGGCGTTCATGTCGTCGATGAACACCACCGGCATCGACGGCGGTCCCGGCGGTGCGGGCTATGCTTTCGCGAAACTCGCTGCGGCGCACTACGTTAACGACTTCGCACGGGCGCTGGCACCGTTCTCCATCCGGATGAACGCGGTACATCCGACCAACGTCAACACCGACATGTTGCACAGCCCGCCGATGTATCGCGCCTTCCGCCCCGACTTGAAAGAGCCGACCCGCGAGGACGCCGAACCGATTTTCCCGCTGGTCCAGGCGATGCCTATCCCCTACGTCGAACCCGAGGACATCAGCGAGGCGGTACTGTTCCTCGCCTCCGACGCCGCCCGCTACATCACCGGACAACAGTTGCGCGTCGACGGCGGCGGCTTCCTCAAGGTCAAGCCGTGGTCAGGCGCATGACGGCGGTGGCACCAATTGGACTGCACCACAACGGAACAATGCGATGACCCACACCGAATACTCCGACCTCAAACGCCTTTACGCGCTGATGGTGCTGATGAAGGCGGCCGACGACCGGCTGTCCAAGGGCATCGGCACCGGCGAGTTCATGTGCGTGTACTGGCCGTCGCGTGGCCAGGAGGCGATCGCCGCCGCGATGGGTATCGCGCTGCGGCCCGACGACCAGCTGGTGACCACCTACCGCGGGCTGCACGATCTGATCGGCAAAGGCGTCCCGCTCGAGGAGATCTACGGCGAGATGATGGGACGCACCGTCGGTGCCAGCCGCGGCAAGGGCGGAACCATGCACATCGCCAAACCCGAGGTGGGCGTGATGCTTTCGACCGGGATCGTCGGCGCCGGACCGCCAGTGGCGGTCGGGCTGGCGATGGCCGCCAAACGCAAGGGGCTCGATCGCGTGACCGTGGTCAGCTTCGGCGACGGCGCCACCAATACCGGGTCCTTTCACGAGGCGGCCAACATGGCTGCGCTCTGGGATCTGCCGCTGGTGTTCGTCTGCCAGAACAATCAGTACGCCGAAATGACGCCGACCCGCGACACCATGAAGCTCGAGCACGTCGCCGACCGGGCCGCCGGATACGGGATGCCCGGCGTTCGGGTCGACGGCAACGACCCGCTGGCGGTGAAGTCCGCGCTTGACGAGGCACTGCGGCGGGCGCGCGGCGGCGAAGGCCCCACCTTCATCGAGTGCGTGACATTCCGCTTCCGCGGTCACTATTTCGGCGATCGGATGCCCTACATCCCGAAGGTACAACTGGCAGCGGCGATGGCCGCCGATCCGGTGCCGCGCTTCCGCCGGCATCTCGCCGACGCCGGCATTGCCGACGAACAGGAGCTCGCGCGCATTGACACTTACGCGCTGGCCGCCGTCGAGGCGGCGCTGCAGACGGTGATGAGCGCGGAGTCCCCCTTGGCCGACGAGCTCGACCGTGACGTGTACGCAACTCCGATCAAGTTCCCGGTGTAAAGACATGGACGAAAAAGAGATGACGATGCGCGAGGCGCTGAACCTCGCGCTGGATCAGGCACTGCAGGCCGACGACCGAGTGTTTCTGCTGGGTGAGGATATCGCCGATCCCGGTGCATCCGGGCCGACGGCAGGATTGTCGACGAAGTACGGTCACGACCGGGTTCTGGACACTCCGATCTCGGAGGCCGCGATCGTCGGTGCGGCGATCGGCGCCGCGATCGACGGACTGTTGCCGGTGGCCGAGATCATGATCATGGACTTCATCGGCATCGCCGCCGACCAGCTGATCAACAACGCCGCCAAGCTGCGGTTCATGACCGCCGGCCGGACGACGGCGCCGATCACCATTCGAACCCAGGTGTACGCGGGGCTGGCCACCGGTGCCACGCATTCGCAGAGCCTGGAGGCGTGGTTCATGCACATTCCGGGGATGAAGGTGATCGTGCCGTCCACCCCGCACGACGGCAAAGGCCTGCTGGCCTCGGCGATCTTCGACCCCGACCCGTGCCTGTTCGTCGAGACGATCCGGCTGCAAGGCAAGAAGGGGCCGGTACCCGTCGATCCCGGGTTCTCAATTCCGCTCGGCCAGGCCGACATCAAGCGGCCGGGCACCGACGTGAGTCTGATCGGCTACGGACGCAGCGTGCACGAGGCGCTCGCGGCGGCCGACACCCTGGCCGCCCAGGGTGTCAGCGCCGAGGTCGTCGATCTGCGCACCCTTTTACCGCTCGACGTCGAGACCATCGTCGAGTCCGTACGGCGTACCCGCAGGGCTGTAATCGTCCACGACGCAGTCCAATTCGCCGGCCCCGGGGCAGAGATCGCCGCAATCCTGCAATCGGAATTGTTCGGCGAACTCGCCGCACCCGTCGAGCGGGTTGGCGCCCGGTTCGTTCCCAACCCGGCCGCCGCCGCGCTCGAGGCGCAGGTGTACCCGTCCGCGGCCGGCATCCTCGAAGCGGCGCTGCGCACCTGTAAGAGGGCGAACGCGCATGGCTGACTTCGTTATTCGTATCCCCCGTGTGTCGGTCGCGGTGTCCGAAGCCGAACTCACCGGGCTGCTGGTCGGCGCCGGCGAGCACGTCGAAGCGGGCACACCGATCTATGTGATCGCCACCGAGAAGGTGGAACAGGAGATCGAAGCGGGAGCATCCGGCATCGTCCAGTGGACGGGTCAGGTTGGGACCATCTACGACATCGGCGCCGAAATCGGTGTCATCACGTCATAACGGAAGGACAAAGCATATGGACCTCAACGAGACTCGCGAACGTATCATCTACCAGAAGGATGGTCCGATCGCGAAGATCACCCTCAACTGGCCGGAGAAGGCCAATGCGCAGGACCAGAAGCTGGCCGAAGAGGTCGATGCCGCACTGCTGGACGCCGACCGGGACTACGACATCAAGGTGCTGGTGCTCAAGGCCAACGGCAAGGGCTTCTGCTCCGGGCATGCGATCGGCAACAATGCCGTCGACTACCCGTCGTTCGTGGAGAACGCGATGGTGACGGGCCACCCGTGGAAGGCGCAGTCGGATCTGTTCGTCAAGCCGACGCTGAACCTCTGGGAGTTCTCCAAGCCCACCATCGCGCAGGTGCACGGCTATTGTGTCGGCGGCGGGACGCATATGGGCCTGACCACCGATATCGTCATCGCCGCCGACGACGCCTACTTCTCTTACCCGCCGCTGCAGGGTTTCGGCATGCCCTCGGGCGAATGTTCCATCGAGCCTTGGGTGTTCATGAATTGGCGCCGTGCGGCCTACTACCTGTTCACCGCTGAGGTGATCGACGCCAAGAAGGCGCTGGAGGTCGGCCTGGTCAACGAGGTGGTCAAGCGCGAGGACCTGGACGCCCGGGTGGACGCGATCGCCCGCCACATCGCCCAGGCGCCGTTGACGACGTTGATGCTCACCAAGGCCAATCTGAAGCGGGCCTGGGAGCTGATGGGCATGCGGGTGCACTGGCAGAGCTCCAACGATCTCGTCGCACTCGCCTCGATCAGCAAGGACGTGCAACAGCTGATCCAGACCGTGTTCAAGGACAAGGTGCTACCGTCCGAGCACGCGCGGCGTCAGGCCGCGGCCGCCGCCCAAACCGACGGCGCCGCGGCTACGTAGGTCCGCTGGTGAACATCGCCGATCACGCGATCGCGGTCGCACAGTCGCCGGCGTTGATTGCCGACGGCCGCACGATCTCGTTCGGCGAACTCTACGAGCGGAGCCAACGGGTCGCCGCGGCGCTGCACGACGCGGGGTTGCGCCGCGGCGATGGCGTGGCCCTGGTGTTGCCGAATCGACCGGAATTCTTCGAAATCACTTGGGGATGCCAACTTTCCGGGCTCTACTACACCGCCGTCAACACCCATTTCACGCCCGACGAGGTTGCGTACGTGATCGGCGACTCGGATGCCAGGGCGGTGTTCGTCGACGCGTCGATGCCCGAAGTCGCTGCCCACGTGCGCGATGTCAACACGGCGGCCGACGTCCACATCGGCGTTGGCGCAGAACTGCCCGGCTGGGCCCGCTACGAGGATGCTCTGGCAGCGGCGGGTGCCGCGCCACCGTGGTCGGACGGATCCGAGATGCTCTACTCGTCCGGCACCACCGGACGGCCCAAGGCGGTCCGCCGGCCGCTGCCGGCCGACGGCAACGGCTCCTGGGCGCAGTCGGTGCTCGAGATGGCACTGACCCACAAGTACGGCATGGACCAATCGAGTGTGTATTTGTCCCCGGCGCCGCTGTATCACGCGGCCGGCATGAACTACACGATGGCGGCCAACCGGGTGGGTGCGGCGTCGATCATCATGAAGAAGTTCGACCCCGAGGCGGTCTTGCGCCTGATCGAGGAGCACCGGGTGACGCACGCCCAGTTCGTTCCGACGATGTTCGTCCGGATGCTCAAACTGCCCGAGGCGGTGCGGCGCGGTTACGACGTCTCCAGCCTGCGCTGCGTCATCCATGCGGCCGCCCCGTGCCCGGTGAACGTCAAGCACCAGATGATGGACTGGCTCGGGCCGATCATCCACGAATACTACGGCGGCACTGAAGGATTCGCGGGGACCGTGATCGGTCCCGAGGAGTGGCTGGACCACCCCGGCTCGGTGGGCATCCCGATGGCCCCGGTGCATGTGGTCGGCGACGACGGACAAGAGCTTCCCATCGGTCAGGCTGGAGAGCTTTACTTCGAAGGTGGACCCGAATTCGAGTACTTCAAGGATCCCGCCAAGACCGCGTCGGTGTACAACGACCGCGGCTGGCGCTCCTTGGGGGACATGGGATACGTCGACGAGGACGGGTACATGTACCTGACCGATCGGTCGACGTTCATGATCGTCTCCGGCGGGGTGAACATCTACCCGCAGGAGGCGGAGAACCTCCTGGTCATGCATCCCAAACTGGTCGATGCCGCGGTCTTCGGCGTGCCCAACGACGAGTTCGGCGAAGAGGTCAAGGCCGTCGTGCAGCCCGTCGCCGGCGTCGAGACCGGGCCCGACCTGGAGGCCGAGCTGATCGCGTACTGCCGGGACCACCTGGCCGGCTACAAGTGCCCGCGCACAGTCGAATTCGACCCGGAATTGCCGCGCGATCCGAACGGAAAGCTGTACAAGAGGCGCATTCGCGAGCGTTACTGGCAGGGGCGGGCATCGCGGATCGTGTGACGCTGACACAAGGGATGACAAGATGGCTGTAGAAACAGGTTCGAGACGTGGTCAGGCGAACTGGACGGCGTTACCGGTGCCGTGGGCAGTGGCGGCCGCCGATCGAATTCCCAAGCAGCGCTACTACGACCCCGACTTCTACGCGCTGGAGGCCGAGATGTTGTGGCCCCGGGTGTGGCAGATGGCCTGCCGGCTCGAGGAGATACCCAAGCCCGGCGACTACGTCGAGTATGAGATTCTCGACGAGTCGATCATCGTGGTGCGGGTCGACACCGAGACGGTGCGGGCCTATCACAACGCGTGTCGCCACCGCGGGGTAAAGCTGGTGGAAGGCAACGGAAATCGACGCACCTTCGTATGCCCGTTCCACGGCTGGTGCTGGGGCATCGACGGACGCAACACCTTCGTGCTGCGGCCCGAGGCGTTCGCCGAGGACAACATGCGTCCGGATGACCTCGAACTCGTCTCGGTCCGCTGTGAGCTCTGGGGCGGCTGCGCGTGGATCAACCTCGACGACGGCGCGCCGGCGTTGCGGGAGTGCATGGAACCGTTCGCGTCGATCTATGACGCCTGGCACGTGGAAACCCTGCGCACCGAATGGTGGCAGTCGTGCCGGCTTCCGGTGAACTGGAAGCTGGCGACGGCGGCATTCATGGAGGGCTACCACGTTCCGCAGACGCACCCCCAGCTGCTGCCGTCGAGCATGCCCACCACAACCGCGAAGCCTGGCCTGGCGCAGACCAACCTGTATTTCATGCGCACGCTCGGCGAAGGCATGGCGGGTATGACGCATGAGAACGACGTCCGTATCGCCGAGGGCTTGCAGAACATCGAGCTGCCGGCCGATCCGGCCGAGGCCATGGCTACCTGGCGCAGGACGCTCAACGACGCGATCGTCGGCTGGCATCGTGCCCGGGGCTGCGATATTCCCGACTTGAATGACCTTGCGCGGCGCGGCATCACCGAGGCGATCAATTTCGCCTTCCCCCATTACTTTTTGCTGCCGCAGTACAGCAGCGCTTCGTCGTACCGGATCCGGCCGTTGGGGCCCGAGGAGACCCTGTTCGAGATCTGGTCGCTGACGCGGATCCCGCCGGATCAGATCACCGGCAAGCCCATTCCACCGGAACCGATGGCACCCGACGATCCGCGCTGGCCGCCGATTCCGGCCCAGGACTTCTCCAATTTGCCGCGGCAGCAAAAAGGACTGCACTCCAAGGGATTTGAATACATGCGACTCTCCGACCAGATCGAAGGACTGATCTCGAACTTCGAGCGGGTCATCGACGGGTTCCTCGCCGGCCTGCCCTACGACGCGCTGGTTCCCGCGATTCAGAAGACCAATACCACGATCGACGTGCCCATCGCGGATCTCGGGTTCGGCTCATGACCACTGCATGGGACCGCTCGGTAGATCTACTGATCGCGGGCAGCGGCGGCGGCGGAATGGTGGCGGGGCTCGCGGCACTGGACAGTGGACTCGAGCCCCTGATCGTCGAGAAGCAGGCCCTGGTCGGCGGATCGACCGGGCTTTCCGGCGGTATCGTCTGGTTGCCCAACAACCCGTTGATGCGTGCCGACGGCATCGCCGATTCGCACGAAGACGGCCTGGCCTATCTGGCCGACGTGGTCGGCGATATCGGTGCGGCCTCCTCTCCTGCGCGCCGGGAGATGTTCCTCACCGCGGGCTACGAGATGGACAATTTCTTGATCCGCAAGGGTATTCGGCTGATCCGCTGCGCCGGTTGGAGCGACTACTACCCGAACCACAAGGGCGGCAACGAGTCCGGTCGCGCCGTCGAGGGAATCCCGTTCGACGCCGCCGACCTCGGCAGCTGGCACGACAAGGTGCAGCCGCCGCTGGCCAAGAACTACGGGTACGTGGTGCTGACCAACGAGCTTCGTTCGGTTCAGTACTTCAACCGTGCGCCACGCGCATTCGCGGTCGCCACCAAGGTGTTCGCGCGCACCGCCGCGGCACGAGCTCGCCGCACCCAGATCCTCACCAACGGCGCCTCACTGATCGCGCAGATGCTCAAGGCGCTGATCGACCTCGGTGGAAATCAACCGCCACTGTGGACGAACACCGCGATGGAAGACCTGATCGTCGAGGACGGCCGCGTCGTCGGTGCTCGGGTCAATCGGAACGGCGTCGCGCTGAACATCGAAGCACGCAAGGGAGTTCTGCTGGCCGCCGGCGGCTTCGGCCACAACAAAGAGATGCGTCGCCGGTACAGCGGCGACCAGCCCAACGAAGGCCAGTGGTCGATCGCCAACGCCGGTGACACCGGCGAAGTGCTCGAAACGGCAATGCGGCTGGGCGCCAAGACCGATCTGCTCGACGAAGCATGGTGGCTGCCTTCGGTTTTCATCGCCAACGGAGGCGCGGTCGCCGCGTCCCTGGGCTCGGGGCGGCAGCGGCCCGGCGCCATCTACGTCGACTCGACCGGCCGTCGGTTCTGCAACGAGTCGAACTCCTACGTCGAGGTCGGCAAGGCGATGTACGCCAATAAGGCGGTCCCCTGCTGGATGATCTTCGACGACGGATACGTGCGCCGGTACGTCACCAGTTCCAATCCGCTGAAACGCAATCAGCACCTGCCCCCCGAGCTGATCGAGAAGGGCGCCGTCAAACGCGGCGTCACGATCGCCGACCTGGCCCGCCAGATCGACCTGCCCGCCGACGAGCTGTCGCGCACCATCGAACGGTTTAACCGGTTCTCCGCGAAGGGATTGGATCCCGACTTCGGGCGTGGGCAGTCGGCCTACAACGACTGCCTCGGTGATCCGGGATATCGACCGAACGCCGCGATCGGCCCACTGGACCGCGCGCCGTACTACGCGACCCGCGTTCTGCCCGCGGATGTCGGAACATGTGGCGGTGTGATCACCAACGAATACGCCCAAGTGCTCGATCAGCAGGATCAGGTGATCGACGGTCTTTACGCGACGGGCAACACCACCGCGACGGTGATGGGCCGCACCTATCCGGGTGCCGGGGCAAGCATCGCGAGTTCGATGGTTTTCGGTTACGTCGCCGCACGACATGCGGCCGGGCGCAGAATCGCCGGCGAGAAAAGCCGTTAGGCGTCTTTTTCGTCGCGGTCGACGAAATCGCGTGGCTTCATGCCTGATTGCATCAGTTCGGCGCGCCGCGCCTGAACATCGGTGGCGGCGCCGACCATGTTGGTCAGGATGTGGCTGACCTGAAGGTGCACGCGCATACCCATCAACTCCCAGGCGCGCTTGACGTTGTTCTTCACCGCCATCAGTGTGGTCAACGGGATTTGGGCGATCTTGCGCGCCATCTCCTCGACCGTGTCCTCCAGGTCTTCTCGCGGCACCACCCTGTTCAGCAGCCCCCAATCGAGGGCTTGCTGGGCGGACAGCGTGGGCGCCAGTAACAGCCAGTCCATGGTGCGATGCCAGTTCATCAGTAGCCAAGGCTCAATCATGGTGTGGCCGCCCGGTTCTCCGAGACTTTGGGCGAGCGGCATCTGGAAATACGCGTCGTCGGACGCCACGCAGAAGTCGGTCAACAGCCCGAGATAGATCCCGCCGCCCATGCAATAGCCGTGAATCTGCGAGATCGTCGGCTTCGGGAACTCCCACAAGTACAACGTGGGCCACAGAAATAGGTCCGCGGTGCCTTTGTACAGGTCCTCAAACGTATTTCCGAAATCGGGATAGGGGTTTTCGTCCGGGCCCCAGCGGGCGACATGGCCGCCGCAGAAGCCCTTGCCGTTGGCCTTGACAATGACGACCTTGATCTCGCTGTCGCGGTCCGCCTCGTGCAGGCAATCGTCGACTTCGGTGACGAGCACGGCATCCTTGGTATTGGCCTTGTCGACCCGATTAAGAATTATCCGCGCGATCGGTGGCTCACGTTCATAGATGATCGCTTCGAGGACGCGACGCTCCATCGCAGTGACATTACCCTGCGCGCAACTGGTTTAGCGGTTGCGTGATCTTGACGAGTGGAGTGAGCTGTATTGGGTGCGCACCGGGCTGTGCACCGGCCTAGATCGCGACGTATGAATGGAGCCCAGATGGCGACTCCTTTTGACCGCGCAGTGCAACTGGATCTGGTAGCCAGGCTCAAGTCCTCCTACCCGGAACTTCCCGACGCGCCCACCCCCGATCTCATCGATCACGATCGCTTCGCCGCCTACGCCAAGACGCCGCACGACGTCGGCGGCGAGCCGGATGCCCCGATCGAATACCAGAACAAGCAGTACGAGATCTGGGAAGAGAACACCTACATCATGTGTGAGGTTCTCGGCTGGCGCGGTATCTGGCTGTCGGAGGAACGGCGGCGGATGGGCAATGTCGACCTGGGCCGCGCCATCTATCTGGGTCTTCCGTATTACGTGCGCTGGTTGCTCGCCGTCGTGCGCGTCCTCGTCGAGAAACACCACATCGGGCTGAGCGAGCTGGCCGAACGCATGGTCGAGGTCAAGGCCCGGTACGACGGCGGGTTACAGGGTAAGCCCTTGGAGGCCAAGCCCAAATTCGAAGGCGACCCTGCGAAGGTCAAACGCAACGAACACCACCTGCACGCCGTCGGCAAGGGCGACCCGCAGATATACGCCGGTCAGGCCGGCGAACCGAAATTCCAGGTAGGCGACAAGGTCGTCGTCAAGGAGTTGCCCATCCTGCTCTATACCCGAACCCAGGAATACGTGCGGGGCGCGACGGGTGAAATCGCCGTCGTCACCTACGAAAGCCCCGCCGCCGAGGACGAGACCTGGGCCGGCCCCGATCAAAAGCCCGAGTGGTTCTACATCGTTCGGTTCAACCTCACCGAACTTTGGCACGGCTACACCGGTCCCGCCAATGACACCCTGCAAACCGAGATACCCGAGCGATGGCTCGAAGCGGCCCGATCCGAGAGGACGTCAGCATGACCGCTCACGATCACGATCGCACCGCCGCGCCGATGGTGGACGAGATCACCGACTTCGAGGTCCTCGAGATCGCCCTTCGCGAATTGTGCATCGAGAAGGGAATTTTCACCGCGGAGGAACACCGCCGCATGACCGAATACGCCGAGCAGATCGGGCCGACTCCGGCGGCCCAGCTGGTGGCGCGGGCTTGGCTCGACTCCGCGTTCAAGGAGCTGGTGATTTCCGATCCGCTCACCGCGAGTAAGGAAGTCGGCGTCGACTGGCTAGACCCGACGGGTTTTGGCACGCCGAGCGACTTCACGGCTTTCCACGTGCTGGTGGATACGCCGACTCTGCACCACGTCATCGTGTGCACGTTGTGTTCCTGCTACCCGCGTCCGATTCTGGGCAATTCGCCTGAGTGGTACCGCACGCCCAACTTCCGCCGCCGCATCGTGCGCTGGCCGCGCCAAGTGCTCGCCGAATTCGGACTATACCTCCCCGAAGAGGTCGAGATTCGGGTGGAGGACTCCAACCAGAAGCACCGCTTCATGGTGATGCCCGTGCGCCCCGAGGGAACCGAAGGCTGGACCGAGGACCAGCTGGCCCAAATCATCACCCGCGACTGCCTGATCGGTGTGGCACTGCCCAAGGCCGGAGTGACGACGAACTCGATCACCGAAACCCGGCCGGCGATCCATCCGGTCGGCGATTGATCATCGAGGGCGGCCAAGTGAACACTTCCGAACGTTCCAGGATCGCGCCGTTGGCGAAAATCGTTGAACGCAACCAGGTCTGGACCCGAATGGCGGAGAAGTACGGCGTCGACAATGCAGTGCCGCCCTGGAAGACAAGCCTGGACGGCATCTGCGATGCCCTTGACCAAAGCGCTTGTGGCCCAGAGGTACTCGGCTTCGTGGACCGGCGCAACGAAGAGGACACCCTGTCGGCGACGGTCTACGCCGACCTGCCCTACCCGGAAAACCGGTTGGTCGCGCTGGCTCATTCACTCTTGGCGCGTGGTGTGATCGATGAGTCCGAACTCGAAGAACGCATGGCAGCGGTGCGGGCCAGGCTCGAATCCTGATCGATCGCGGCGACGCACATCACAGGCTGCTTTTTCGTCGTTGTGCTTTGGGTGCGCTATGCTGGCAGCAACGTTGGCCTCACAGCTAGATGTCAACTACGTCGTGGAACGCTTCTTCATCCCACCTGGTGCCGCCCCGAAATTCGGGTTAACTCACCACGTTCAGATGAACCGTGCATCCGCACTAGCTTGTCTCGCGGCGATCGATTTTGCCCTCCGGCAATCTCGCCAACTTGTGCTGAGAACCGCGCGCTACATCCGGCGGTCCGGCATGACCGATGCCTGAAAGGCACCGAAAAGTGACTACCGACAAAACCTTTGCCGAACTCGGCGTGCGCGGACAAATCGTCAGCACGCTCGCGGAGCGCGGCATCGAACATCCATTTCCGATCCAGATCGCTACCCTGCCCGACACGCTGGCCGGCCGCGACGTACTCGGCCGCGGGAAAACGGGCAGCGGTAAGACGCTGGCCTTCTCGATTCCGCTGGTGAGCCGACTCTCCGAAGGCGGCCGCCGCCGTTCGCGGCCATCGGGTTTGGTGCTCGCACCCACCCGTGAGCTGGCGAGCCAGATCAGCGCGACGCTCGAACCGCTGGCAGCCGCCTGCGGTCTGCGCGTCACGACGATCTTCGGCGGGGTCTCCCAACACCGCCAGGTGGTGGCCCTCAAATCCGGCGTCGACATCGTGGTGGCCTGCCCCGGCCGGCTCGAGGATCTGATGAAGCAGCGACTGATCAGCCTCGATGCTGTCGAGGTCACCGTGATCGACGAAGCCGATCACATGGCCGATCTCGGCTTTCTGCCCGGCGTCACCCGAATCCTGGCCGCGACGCCGAATGGCGGTCAGCGCATGCTGTTTTCGGCGACCCTGGACAACGGTGTCGACAAGCTCGTCAAGCGGTTCCTCCGCGATGAGGTGTCGCACTCCGTCGACAGTGCCGACTCGCCGGTATCCGAGATGACGCATCACGTGTTCCACGTCGCCAACGCCGAAGCCAAGAAGGAAGTTGTGCAGCGGCTCGCTTCCGGCACCGGGCGCCGGATTCTGTTCATGCGCACCAAGCATCAGGCCCGCAAGCTCGCCAAGCAGCTCACCGAATCGGGAGTTCCGTCAGTCGACTTGCACGGCAACCTGTCTCAGCCCGCCCGCGAGCGCAACCTTGCGATGTTCGCCTCGGGCGGCGCCCGGGTGCTGGTGGCAACCGATATCGCGGCACGCGGCGTGCACGTCGACGAGGTTGAACTCGTCGTGCACATCGACCCGCCCGCCGAGCACAAGTCTTATCTGCACCGGTCCGGACGCACGGCGCGGGCGGGCAGCGCCGGTGACGTCGTCACCGTGGTCCTGCCCGAGCAGCGACACGACACACAGGCATTGATGCGCAAGGCAGGTATCAAGGTCGCCCCTCAGCAGGTGACCGGGACGTCGCAGGCGGTGCAAGCGCTCGTCGGCGAGGTCGCTCCCTACCAGGCCCCGGCGCCCGCCGCTGCCCCATCGCGCCCGCCCCGGCAGCACCGAGCGAACGCCGGCGGCCAACGGCGCCGTCAGGGCGGCACTCGCTCCGCGAAGGCCTATACCGGGCGAACCGAATCGGGGGCGTCGCAACGCACCGCGACACCGACGCGGCGGGTCGAACATCGCCGGCGATCGAGCCGCGCGCAGGGGTAGTTCGCGGACCTCAAGCCCGTGCCAGTAGCCAGGCCAGGCCCTGCCCTTCGCCTGCGGCGATGACGTCCAGTGCGCCGAAGGCCACAGCGAGTTCGCCGGGCGTCGCGCGAAACGGACCCGGTTGCGCCCCGACCTCGCTGAGCGCCGCCGCGGCCAGCAGGCCGCCCGGCGCCAAGCGATCGATGAAAGCCTGGTCGAGGCGGCGGTCGCGGAACTTGTGGCACAGGATCACGTCGACGGGTGGTCCATCCGGCAACCCGTCGTCGAGATCCACTACGCCGAAACGGCAGCGCTCGTCGACACTGCTGTGCCGGGCCAGTTCCCGGGCCTGGCCGACGGCCACCGCGGAAACATCGAATCCGACGACCTCCAGCCCGCGCTGCGCCAGCCAGACACTGGCGTATCCCGGGCCACAGGCGACGTCGAGAGCGCGCCCGGTCGTCGGGAAAATGTCCGCATAGGCGGCGAAGGCACCGGGAGGCCCGACCGCCGCGTCCGGCGCCGGTGGTCCTTTACTCGTGTACCGCTCGTCCCAACGACGCTGGTCCTCCCGGGTCACAGCCGTCACCTTACGACTCGCGTGGCACGACAAACGAAGAGCCAAACTTTCTGGACAGCTGTCTGCGTTTGACGGGCAGGTCGACGCCGGCGGGCCTTCTGGCGCAGCTAAACAGAGGTCGTCGATGCAGTAACGCGACGTTTCATCGCCATGGTTCGGCTAGTTGGCCGTGGGTATTCCGTTTTTCTACACTGGACGGGTGTCTAGAGAAGTGGCGTCGGCTGCCCGGACGGCGGCCGGTGCCACAGGTGCCCGCCGCTCCGATCGTCGGCCAGGTCAAACAATCCGCAAGGTCCTCGAGGCCGGTCTGGCGGAACTCCGCGAATCGTCCTACGCCGACCTGACGATGCGGGCCGTTGCCGCCCGCGCCGGGGTATCGCCGGCCAGCGCCTACACCTACTTCCCGTCCAAGAGCGCCCTGGTGGCCGCCGTCTATCTACGTTTTCTGCGCGCGCTGCCGTTGCACACCGACGTCAACGACACCACCAAGACCAGGGTGAGCGCGACGCTGCGGGACATGGCGGTGGCCGTCGCCGACGAGCCCGAGTTGAGTGCCGCCTGCGGAGCGGCCTTGATGGCCGACGATCCCGCCGTCGTGCCGCTGCGCGAACAGATCGGTGAAGAAGTGTCCAAGCGGATCGCCGCGGCGCTGGGCCCGGGCTGGCCCCGCACGGTGAAAACCACCCTGCAGATGACGTTCGCCGGCGCGCTGATGACGGCGCGATTCGTCAGCTACGAGGAGATCGCCGGGCAACTCGATGAGGCGGTCAACCTCATCTTGGGAGCGTCGGTCGCCTGATCGTCCGAAAGCCTTTTGACCGCAACAGGATCCGGCTAGACCGCCGGCGTAAGCGTCCGGGCTGAGTTGCCGGCGCGCAAGAACTGACCGAACCGCTGCTTGCCCAGCACCGGCGAGGCCTGTCCCACGTTGAACACGAGTTGCCCGCACACGAAGACGTGCGTGACGGTGTCGTCGTTGCGGTTCACCATGCGCGACAGGCCGCCATAGGACTCGACCGGGTGCTCGGCATACGCATCGAGCGATTCGTCGAGCCTGTCCGGGTCGATCACGACAATGTCGGCGCGGTCGCCCTCTCGCAGGGTGCCCGCGTCGATGCCGTACCAGGCTCCGAGCTCGCCGGTGAGCCGGTGCACCGCCCGCTCGATCGACAGGAACGGTGTGCCGCGCTTTGCCGCGTCGTTCACGTGCCGCAGCAGCCGCAAGCCGGAGTTGTAGAACGCCATGTTGCGCAGGTGCGCGCCCGCGTCGGAGAACCCCATTTGTACGCTCGCGCTTTGCGCCAGCTTCTTGAGCAACTCGGGCCGGTGGTTTGAGATCGTGGTACGCCAGCGCAGCGCCTCGCCGTGCTCGAGCACCAGATCGAGGAACGCGTCGACCGGATGCAGACCTCCGCGATCGAGCCCGACCTGCCCGAAGGACTTGCCCACCACCGATTCATCCGGGCACGCCACAATGTCGGCGTCGAAGAAGTCACGATGCCACACTCGCGGCCCGTAGTTCTGGTCGTAGTCCTTGCGGAACTGGCGCCGGTAGTCCTCGTCGCGCATCAACTCGTTGCGGGCAAGCTCGTCCTGCAGATGCAGGGCGGCGGCGCCGGAGCCGAATTCTTCAAAGATCACCAGCGAAATCCCGTCGGCATACACTTCGAACGGCACCGGCAGATGCTGCCAGCGAAAGTCACCGCCAAGTCGATTGACGACCCGCGCCGCAGCCTCCATCAGGTAGATGACCGGTGGCAAGGCCTTCACATCGGCGGCCGACAGCAGACTGGTTTTGAGGCGACGGCGACCCACCCCGAGCGAGGCCGCCAGCTGGGAGAAGATCGACAGCGGATTCTTGATGTCGGGACCCGACTGCAGGATTTTGTTGCGCCGCCGCAGAATAGCGTTGAGGCGACGAAGTTCGCGTGACGTGGCGTAGGTCGACGGCAGCGTGCGCGACCTGCACACCTCACCGTCGAGCTTGTCGAAAAGCAACTGCTGCGAGGACATCCCGACAAAGCCCTCGTCGAGCGCTTCGGTCAGCATCGACTCCATTCGCGCCAGTTCCGCCGCCGACGGGCGGATGTCCTTGCGGGTCGCCCGGTCGAGTCCCATCGTTGCGGCCCGCATATCGGAATGGCCGATGAACGCGGCCACGTTGGGACCCAGGTTGAGCTCCTCGAGGGCGGCCACATATTCCTTCGGACTGCGCCAAGACCGGGCCTTGTCGAGCTGCTCGATGACGTAACGCCGCGGAATCGCCTCGACACGGCCGAAGATGTCGCCCGCGTCGACATTCTCCAGGTACACGGTGGACAGCGAGCAGCAGCCCAGTAGCACCGTCGTGACACCGTGTCGCAGCGACTCGGAAAGCGCTGGTTCACAGAGTGTTTCGATGTCGTAGTGGGTGTGGATGTCGATGATCCCGGGGATCACCCACTGCCCCGTTGCGTCGATGACATCGGCGCCGGTCGTGTCGACTACCCCGTCGGTGATGGTGGCGACGCGGCCGTCGCGCACCCCGATGTTGCGGACAGCCGATGGCGCGCCGGTTCCGTCGAACCAGCGTCCATTCATGATCACGGTGTCGTACTGCATGCTTGCGGCCTCCTGATTTGCAGTGAGCATACACACCTCGGATAGTGTCTTGTCATTGGTTGATCGGAGCGCGGGCCCGGATTCCCGGTCGGCTAAGCGCGTCAGCAACGATCATCTAGCTGCGACGATATGATCTAGCGGTGATGAGCACCGACGACCTGTTTGCCGCCCACTAACGATGCGCAGCCACGGTTGGGCCGGGAACACCCCTGGCTCCGATGAGGAGGCGATCGAGCGGATCCTGGATGCGGCGGACAAGATCATCGACGAGCGCGGCTCGGCCATGCGGATCGCCGACGTCGCCCGCGCTCTGGGCGTGACCCGGCAGACCGTGTACAGGTATTTCCCCGGGACTCAGGCATTGCAGGTGGCGAGCGCGATGCGATCGGCCGACGGCTTCCTCGATCATCTGGCGGCCCACCTCAAAGGCATCACCGATCCCGTCTTGGCGGTGACGGAGAGTTTTGCCTTCTGCGTCGAACAGCTGGCTTCTGACAATCAGCTGGAGTTGGTGCTGAATCAGCGCCACCGCGGGGGTCAAACGATCTCCATCGTGTCGGATACCGCGCTGGCCTTCGGGCGATCGATGCTGCACCGCTTCGATATCGATTGGGAGCAACACGGTTTCGACGACGCGGGCCTGGACGAGTTGAACGAGTTCACCCTTCGGCTGCTGCACTCGTTCCTGGCGGACCCCGGCCGGCCCGCGCGCAGCGGCGCCGATCTTCGACGCTACCTGGTCCGCTGGATCGGACCGGCCATCGCGTACCCGCAAATCGCCCAGGCAATCGACCCGCTGCGGACTCCCGAGCCGCGGGCCCGGCGGCGGCCCTCGGCGGCGTCCTGATCCGGGATCAGCTGCACAAGGAGGAGTAACGATGGTCGGACTGGGACAGCTCGCGTTGGACAGCGCGCCCGCTTTCGGCGGTGTCTTACTCGCGCTGGCGGCCGTGCAATTCCGGGGTCCCGACTATCGGCAATTGATCCAGCAGGACATGGACCTGCTGGATCGCCTGCCACCCGAGGCCACCGAGAGACGCGACGCGCTGCGCCGCTCGATCGATGCCCGAGTCGACGACTTGGTCGACTCCGCGAACCGGAGCCGCGCATTGCGCCGGGCCGCGATGTCGTACCAGGGCAACTGGCGCGATGTGGTGGTGATGTTGTGCGCGGTGCTCTTCACGATCGTCTGGTGGGGCGTCGACCACAGCCGAGGCAACTGGTTACCCATGTTCATCCTGCTGATCCTGCTGTGCGTGGTGGCGGCCGTATACGCGTTTCGTGGCGTGCTTCGTGCGGGCAGCGCGTTTCTGCACCGGCGCCACTCCGGCGCGCAGGACGCACCGAAGTAGCTGCGCCCCATAGACTTAACTGACGGATGGCCCGCCGCGGCGACACGCCAGTTGATGCGAAAATGCACAGCAGGCGCTGATGGGGAAAATGTGACAAAATTCAACGCGTGAAGGCGTACGCCCTCCCCGTTTTGCTTTGTGCCGCTACGACGTCCACGTGGGCGGCACTGCTGACCGCCCCCATTCCCGCTGTGTCCGCCGAACCGTGCCCCGATGTCGAGGTCGTGTTCGCCCGAGGCACCGACCAGGCGCCTGGAGTCGGCGACATCGGCGAGGGCTTCGTCGATGCTCTGCGCGCGCGCCTCGGTTCGAAGTCGCTCAGCGTGTATCCGGTCGATTACCCGGCCACCATGAGCTTTCCCCGAGCGGTCGACGGCATTACCGACGCGGGCGCTCATATCCAGCAGACCGCGGCGAGTTGTCCGAAAACCCAAATGGTGTTGGGCGGATATTCCCAGGGCGCGGCCGTGATGGGTTTCGTCACCGCGAACCAGGTGCCCGAGGACGCACGCCTGGGGCAGGACCTGCAACCCATGCCGGCCGAGATCGCCAACCACGTTGTCGCGGTCGCGCTGTTCGGGAAACCGGCGAGCCAGTTCATGAGCATGATCAACCAGCCGCCGGTCACGATCGGTCCGTTGTACGCGCCGAAGGCTATCGAGTTGTGTGTGCCAAATGACCCGATCTGTGCCGGCTCTGGTGACTTCTCCGCGCATAGGCAGTACCAGCAGGCCGGGATGATCGATCAGGCGGCCGATTTCACCGCGAACCGTATTGCCCAAGCCACCGCACCGAGCCCGTCGCCGACACCGGGACAAGCATCCGCGCCGACGGCGACGCCGGCACCGTCCGCCGCGCCGGCACCCTCCCCTGCGCCGGTGGCATCGCATCACCCAGGCCCGCCCCCGGGACCGGCAGCGTAGCGGACCGGAAGCGACCGGGCGCTGTTATGTCCAGCCATTAACGAGCGAAACGTATTGTCCTGCAGAGCGATTCACTCAGTAGCGAGGTGCCGCCTCGAGGACCTCGACGGCCGCGTCGATGTTGGGAATGATGGTCGGCCCGTAGTGGCCCACCAGCTGCCCCAGCGCGCGGGCGATGTGCGGGCCGACGATGCCGGCAGCCAAGACCTCCTCGGCCAACACGATGCCATTGACGATATGGCCGGCGCTCAGTCGACCGTCGGCGGTGAGTTCGTAGCGCCAGTCGCCGATCTGGACTCGCTGCGGCGCGGACCGGAAAAGGCCGCGCCGGGCCGGCGTCAGAATGACGCCGGGAACGCCGCAAAACACCGTGATCACTTGTCCGACGCCGCCGGGTCCGGCCAGGGCCGCTCCGATCGCGCGGCTGGCGCGCTCAGGGTCGTAACTCGTCATCAATCACTCATCGGCAGCACGAACGACGGTGTGATGGTCTGCGGCTCACCACTGCGGCGCACCGCGGTGCCCGCCACGTAGAACTCAACGGTGTGATGTCCCCAGGCGTAATTCGAGATGGCGAAATGCACGCCCACGACGCCGTTTGCACCGTCGCGCTCGGCCTCGCTCTGCATGCGCGTCATGGCCAGCTCCCGCGCCTGGTAGCTGCCCTGCGTCCACTGCGGCATCTCGGCGTTGCGCCCGACCTGACCAAGTGTTCGCAGAAAGCCTTGCACGGCGATGTGAAACACACAGTTGCCCATCACGAATGCGACCGGCGCGAACCCGGAACGCAGCAGGGTGGTCAGATCCTGGCCGGACAAGTGGCTGCTGAATGCCTGCCCGTTGGGCCTCCGAAACGCTCCCGGCTTGGCGACGTATCGCACGGCGGTTCCGACCGCGATGAATTCGAGGTGTTCGCCTTCGCCTTGATGACGCCAATCGAGCCGGACCCCGACCACGCCATCGGCGCCCAGCGCATCGGCTTCGGCCTGCATGCGCGACATCGCATTCCAGCGCGCCCGGTAGGTCGCGTCGGTCAGCACGGGCAACTCCGACTGCTGCCGGATGCCGGTGAACTGATAGCCGACGTGGTAGACGGAGACCCCCATCACGAGTTCCATCGGCTCGAATCCGGCGCCATGCAGCAGCGCGAACTCGTTGATCGAAAGGTCAGAAGTCCATAGCTTCCCGGCATGCGAGAGACGTTCGCTGGCGACGGGGTCGAGCTGGTTCGGTTCCATTGTCAAAGACCCTCCTGCGGTTCGCAGCCAGCGTAGGCCGCAGTGCCTTCGGACACACACGTAACGTGCGACATTGTCGACGGAGTGGACGTAACGATGCCCTGTCTACCGGTGGCCGGCTACCGACGATGCACTCGCGGCCTCAGGCATCCGGCGAGTAGCTGTCGTCGACCTGGCTATCGCGGCACTCCAGCAGCTCTTTGAGCGCATCGGGAAACGCGTCGGCCATGCCCCACAGGTCGGGCAACAGGTCCGGGCAGCCGATCAGGCCGATGCCGAGTTCTCCGTTGAGCGACATCACGGTGATGTTGAGCCCGGCGTCGCCGATGATCGGCCCGAGCGGGTAGATCGTGTCGACGCGGCACCCCAGGAAATACAGTTGGTCCTGCGGGCCCGGCACGTTCGACAACACCAGATTGAACGCGCTGCGGTTGATCGGAAGGTGCGGCAGCACGCGCATCGCGGCACCGAACATCGTCGGGCCGCCGAACTGCGTCCAGTCGTGCAGGAGGGTTGGACCCAGAGCCGCGGTGTGCTCTTTGGCGGCCTTGTTTCCAACCGCGATCGCGCGGATCCGTTCGGCCGGATCACTGATTTGGCTTTCCACCCGGCAGAACATCCAGGTGGTCTGGTTGCGCCCGGGGCGATCGGACTTGCCGTGCACAGACACCGGCACGGCGGCCACCAGCGGGTTGTCGGGCAGCTCACCGCGCTCGAGCAGGAAACGCCGCAACGCCCCGGCGCACAACGCCACGACGACGTCGTTGACGGTCACCCCGAAGCGGTCCTTGACTCGCTTGACGTCGCGCATG
Organism: Mycobacterium sp. 050128; assembly: GCF_036409155.1. Lineage (NCBI taxonomy): Bacteria > Bacillati > Actinomycetota > Actinomycetes > Mycobacteriales > Mycobacteriaceae > Mycobacterium > Mycobacterium sp. 050128. Next base: position 319,289 of record NZ_JAZGLW010000002.1, read on the forward strand.
TCCAGCTGCGTGTACGCGACGTTGCGGTAGCGCGTTACGCGACCGTTGAGCGGGGACGACGGGGCCGAGAACGGCGCGGCCATCGTGCGGCCGTCGCGCGCCCGCAGCACGGTCTGCGCCAACGTCAACATGGTCGAGGGCACCACGGTCGCCAACCGCAAGGGCCGGCGGGCAAAGCCCATCAGTCCGCTCACGGCGATCCGCACGGGGTTACCGCCGCCCGCACCGGTGACCGCCTTCGGGGCCGGCGCATCGGGTTCCGCGCTGCACAGGTGGGCCAGCAAATTGGCACCCACGACGCCGTCGACCAGCGCATGATGCACCTTGAGCATCATCACGACCGCGTCACTGTTGGCGCCGCCCTGCAACACCCACATCTCCCAGAGCGGTCGATCCCGATCCAGCGGCAGCCCGGCGATATACCCGCAGATCTCGGCCAGCTCCCGGCGCCCCCCGGGCGCCGGGACACCGACGTGCTGCAAATGGTGCTCGAGCTGGAACTTATCGTCGTCCACCCACACGGGGTGATCGAAATTCAGCTGGTGGTCGACGAGTTTCATCCGGAACTCCGGCACCGCCGCGATGCTCTTCGCTAACGCGGCGCGAAACCCGGCGTAGCTGTAGCCCCCCGGCATGGTCGACGTGTCCAACTCCAACACGCAACACACATTCAATGGCTGGGTCGGCGTCTCCAAATAGAGAAAAAACGCATCCAGCCCGCTCAGTCGTTCCATAGCCGCCTGCTCGACTAGTGACCTTCGAAAACCCCCCGAACCCCTTGGAGTTTAGGTAGTTGAAAAATGCGGGGCTACACCCCGAGCAAACGCTCTTGGTTAAATTTCGATGACATACCGCCACGGTATTCAACTCGCCGCGGCGGACGGCACCTCCGCATCCCGAACCCCGGGCTGAACCCGTCACGGTTGGGTCTCGTTAACCGGGTACCAGCGCCTTGGGCGCCGTGCGGTTAGCGGCAGACGCGCGCTGATTACGTGCGGAGGCGCAGGAGGATCATGTTCAGACGAGTCGACACCTGCGATGGACCCAAGCACCAGCTGCTGACCATCGAACTGCGTGATGTGGTGCGGGAATACCGGATTGGCGGACAAACCGTCCGCGCGCTCGACAAGATCAGCTTGCGGCTCGAGGGTGGGCAATTCGTCTCGATGGTCGGGCCTTCGGGTGCCGGCAAGAGCACGTTGCTGCATTTGCTCGGCGCGCTGGACTCCCCCGATTCCGGGTCGATCGAATTCGACGGCGACGAGATCGGGCGCCTCAATGACCAACAGCAGTCACAATTTCGCCATCATCGCGTCGGCTTCATCTTCCAGTTCTTCAATCTCCTACCGACGTTGTCCGCGTGGGAGAACGTCGCCGTCCCGAAGCTGCTCGACGGCGTGCGGCTGGGTAAGGCCAAACCGGATGCGATTCGTCTGCTAGAGCGGGTGGGCCTCGGCCACCGGACCGAGCACCGGCCGGCGGAACTGTCGGGTGGCCAGATGCAGCGCGTCGCGGTGGCGCGGGCGCTGATGATGGACCAACCGTTGATCCTGGCCGACGAACCCACCGGAAACCTCGACTCCACCACGGGCGCTTCGATATTGACGCTGCTCGGCGACGTCGCGCACGAACCCGGACGCGGCCGGCTGGTGGTGATGGTGACTCACAACCCCGAAGCAGCCCAGGCAACCGATCGGGTGATCATGCTGGCCGACGGGCGCGTCGTGTCCAACGAGCGATCCGCGGTTTTGGTGTGAGACCGGCTTCGGCGATCAGTGCCACGGCGAGCCGGCTGCGCGTGTTCAGCCTGCGCGAGCTGGCCGTGCACCGGCGGCGCACATTCGCTTCGATCGCGGTAATGGCCGTCTCCGCAATGTATTTGGTGGCGGTATTCGGCATCTTCGGGTCAATCACCGGATCGGTCAATCGACTCAGCGACGGGATCGCCGGCATCGCCTCGCTGGAGGTCTCCGGGATCACCGACGCGGGGTTTCCCGGCGCGCTCGCCGCCGACGTCGCCGCGGTGCCCGGCGTGGCGACCGCCGCGCCCATGATCCGGACGACGGTTTCCACCTCCTCGGGGCCGGTGCTGCTGTTCGGCGCCGACGATCGCCTGGCAGCGCTGGGCGGGGCTCTGAAGAACGCGTTGACAACTGTTGCGCCAGAACAACAAGCGAATCCACCCGGGCCTGCGAACGGGGTCCGCATCGGTCCGGGAATCGGTCGTGCCAAAGGCGAGACGTTCCAAGTCGGTTCGGGCTCGGTCACGGTGACCGAGGTACTCGCCGGCAAAGAGGTCGCAGCTCTCAACGGCGGGCATTACGTCCTGGCGCCACTTGCTTTGGCGCAGAACATCACCGGGCGCCAGGGTCAGCTCGACTCTATCCTGATCACGATGAAACCCGGAGCCGACCTGAGCCAGGTTCGCGCGGGCGTCAGTGCGGCGGTGAACGGTCGGGCCATCGTCGCCGACCCGAGTATGCGGGCTACCCGGGCCGGCGACGGTGTCAAGCTGATGAACTACATGGCCCTGATGGGTGCGATGGTGGCGTTGATGGTCGGCGCGTTCTTGATCTACACCACGATGACCATGGCGATCACCCAGCGCCGGCCGGTCATCTCGATGCTGCGCGCGATCGGGGGCCGGCGTACCGTCATCGTGCGCGACATGCTCGCGGAAGCGGCGATACTCGGGGTGATCGGCGGCGGCATCGGCTCGGCCATCGGAATCCTGCTGGGCCGCATCGCGATTGGCCGTCTGCCACCGGCCATGACGCAGGGACTCGAAGCCCGCATCGAATACTGGCTACCCGGCTACGCGATACCGATCGCCGTCGTGACGACCGCACTCACCAGCGTGGTGGCCTCGGCGATGGCTGCGCGGCAGGTGTACAAGGTCGCACCGATCGAGGCATTGGCACCGGTCGGAGTGTCAGCGGCCGACCGCGTACCGCACTGGCTGCGGGTCGTGTGCGGTGTCGGGGCCATTGCCGTCTTCGCCGTGTCGATCGCGGTCGTCGTCACCCAGCGCGGCGTGTTGGCGTTCGTCGCGATGTCGGCCGTGTTCTCTGCTGAAGTCGCACTGGGTTTCGCGCTCACCATGCCGATCGTCAACGCCGCGGCCACTACCGCGCGGATATTCGGCACCGTCGGTGCCCTTGCCGCGGCCACCATCGAGCGTGCACCGCGACGGGTGTGGGCGACGGTAATGACGGTGGTGATCGCGGTCATCACGACCGTCACGATCACCGGCACGAACAACGACATGATCCGATCCGCGCGGAGCATTTTCGCACCGGTGGCGCAGACCCCGGTGTGGGTGACCGCGAATCCTCCGGACAGCTACCCGACTGACTCGCTACCGCAAGGACTTTCCGAGAAATTGGCCGCCGTTCCGGGCGTCGCGCATGTCACCGAGGGTTCGTACGGATTCGCCGAGGTCGGGGGCACCCGGGTGATGCTCGACGGGTTCTCCGCCGGGACCGCCGATCCGCTGTACCGGGCGCTGGACCGGCAAGTGCGCGACGATGTGCTGGCCGGTCGCGGGGTGGTGCTCTCGCAGAATCTGGGCAAGACCTTGCACGTTCGGGTCGGCGACCAACTCCGGATGCAGACCCCGCACGGCGTCCAGCAGGCGACGGTGCTGGGCCTGGTGCCCTATTTCTCGACGGTCATCGGCACCTTGGGATTGAGTCTGGATCGGATGCGGGCGTGGTTCGACCGTCCAATCGCGACGACGCTGCAGATCGCCGCGACCCCGGGCGTGGATCCGCATCGCCTCTTAGCCGATGTCCGCGCGGCGGTGCCGGCGCCGATCTACGTCTATGACGGCAACGCAGAGCTGGCGGGGCTTGAAGCGCCGATGCATCAGAGCATGTTCATCGCCAACGCCGTCTGGATCATCGTCGTGCTGGTCGCCGCCGTCGCGCTGCTCAACACGCTGACGCTTTCCGTGCTCGAACGCCGACGCGAAATCGGTGTGCTGCGGGCAATGGGATCCAGCCGACGGTTCACGCTGCGGATGGTGCTGGCCGAGGCGGCCGGAATCGGTTTTGTGGGCGGTGTTTTGGGGCTGGTGTTCGGATGCGCGGACCAGTGGCTGTTCAGTCTGGTCAGCGGCGACATGATGAACTTCCGCGTCACGTTCCATCCGAGTTGGATCGCCCTCGCCTTTACCGCCGGCGCGTTGGCGATCAGCCTGCTCGGCTCGGTGCCGCCGGCCCGACGCGCGGCGCGCCTGAACATCATCGAAGCTGTCGGCGTCGACTAGGTACTACTCCACGAGCGTGGCGAACCCCTGCAGATGGGGTTTGCACGGAAACGGCACCGGGGTGCGCGGGAGGCTGCGCAGCCCCGCGGTATCGAATCCGGCGGCCGCGATCGCGTCGACGGTGCGCCGGTTCGGTTTACACCCCGCAGCAAACCAGGACCACGGCTTGGCGATCAGATCCTGGAGTCGGCCCGTCGCGCCCTCGCCGCGCACGTGCTCGAGAACGACCAGTCGGCCGCCCGGCATCAGGACCCGGCGGACCTCGGCCAGCGTCGCAGTGACGTCGTCGACCGAGCACAACACCAACCCGATGTGTACCGAGTCGAAACTGTTGTCGCCGAAAGGTATTGACTCGCCGGTACCTTCGACGATATCGGCCGCGATGCCGTTGCGCATTGCGAGACGAGACGCCATCTGCCGGAACGTGGCCACCGGCTCGACCGCCGAGATGGAAGTCACCGCGGACGGGACGAACTTCAGGTCGGCTCCCGGCCCCAGCCCCACCATTAGCAGCCGGCCGGTCGCGTGCGCCATCGCGTCTCGGCGATACCGGTTGTAAAAGAGGCGATCGAAGACCGGCTGGCCGAACCGATATATGTAGGGAAACAACGGATTACCGGGCGTAGCGGCTACCTAAGTCCATTCGAAAAGGCGGGTACTCGTCACGCATCAACGATACATACACCGCGACCCGGTAGCGCCATCGCACAATGCCCATCAACAGATCGAAGATGCCCTGCGGAATCGTGCCGGTGCACAACAACGCCACCGCGGACATCACACACAGCACCTGAAGCAGCGGCTCCATCGCCCAGCACAACAGGACCTGCGGGGCGCCCAACAACCACGTCTTCACCAGGACGGCCCAATTCGTCAGGTGCTCGGGATATTCGACATCGAGTTCGCCCGGATAGTCGGGCCGCGCCGCCAGGGTGAAGGGCGGATATTTGTCGGTGCTGTTCATCGGGAACCGGTAGTTCATGACTCGCCACGACCAGCGCAGCACACCGACATTGAAGTCGAAGATCGGGCGCGGATACCGCCCGGTGAACAGGATCGCCACGCCGGCAACGACTGTCAGGATCGGATACACCAGATAGAGAACAATCAGGATGGGATAGTGCGGCACGGCCAGCACACACCACTTTAGGAGCCAAAGCCAGCGCGACGGCGCGTCGAAATCGGCTCGCACGCGGACGGTCTCGACCTCCGCGTGGGCCGGTTGGATCCCGACGACGTGCGGCGCGGTCACCGTGGGCATCGCCTAGTCGAAGTTGCTGCCGCGAGCGCGCGATCCATCTCCGCCGCCATACGCGGGTGGCTGGTCATCCGCACGAAATTTGTCAATGCCCAGGTGTGCAACCGATCCGGCAGGAACGCCGCCGGTCTCAACACGGATTCGCGATGTGAAACTTGCAGCGAAGCCACCGCCGACACCGCGCCCACCTGGTGTCGCCGGGTCTTTTCGTATGAGCGCAGCGCGCGCGATAGCTCGGCCCGGCAGCTGCCGGCGTCCAGATCCGAAATCGTCTTGCACAACACCATGGTGTCGAGCAGCGCCTGATTCGTCCCCTGCGCGAAGGTGGGCGGCATCGTGTGCGCGGCATCGCCGAGCAACGTCACCGGACCGGCGCTCAGCGGCGCGGTCATCGGATGCCGGAAATGCGGGTAGGGCGACTGGGCCAAATCGTCGTCGGTCAGTTTCGCGAGGACCCGATCGACCGGATCAGACCAGCCGGCGAAGGTCGACCGGATCGCTTCGATCGGGCGATGTGGCCGAATGAAGTCGTGGGACCACGGCATGTCGAACCACCACTGCACGTAGGAACCGCCGGCCGGCCAGACACCGGTGTTCCCGGTAGCGCCGATGACGAGATACGCGGTCTGCCTGTCGACGATCTCGGGCACGCTGGCCAGCCCCTGCCAGCTGCACCAGCCGGTGGGCTCGGCGGCCGGCGCGCCGACCACGTCCCGGATCACCGAATGCAGACCGTCGGCGCCGATCAGCACGTCGCCTTCGGCCACGCGTCCGTCCTCGAGCCCGACCGCTACGCCGTCGGGCATCGTGATGACCTGGGCGGCACGCGCGTTGCAGCGGATGCGATCGGCCGGAAAGTCCGTCAGCAGCCGTTCCAGCAGGACCCGGCGTGGCACCATCCGAACGGGCGCGCCCAAGCGCTGCACCATCGCGTTGACGTCCAGCGTGGCGACTCGGCGCCCGCTCGACGTGAGCAAACGCACGCTGGACAGCAGCTGACCGGCCCCATCCATGTCGACGCCCAGCTGCCGCAATACCGTCTCACCGTTGGACCAGATGGTGATCGCGCCCCCGCCTGCGCGCGTATCCGTGCGCTGGTCGAAGACCGTGACGTCGTGGCCGTCCCGGAGCAATCCCCGGGCAACCGAAATGCCGCTCACTCCCGCACCGATCACCAGGACCTTAAGTGGTCGCCCGGACCGCGCCTTCGAGGACGGGAGCCAGCTGATGTGGCTGCTGGCGCTTGCGCGATCGCGCTGTTGTGTCCGCCCTCTGGTCCTGCGCCCCAGTGGGTGGTCAGCGATCTTGCTTCGGCTCGTCACTCTCCTGGACACGCAAGCACGCTTGAATCGGTTCAAGGCAGAGGGCACTCGAATTGCTGTCCGCGACGGAGATATGCGCGACGCCAGCCGGGCACCGGCACAATCGGAAAAGGCCGAATCCGTCACTACCCGAAGTGAAGTCACACACCGCATCTCGGCCGGGCGATCCCTTCGGACAACACGGGATGTCAATTTCGAGGTTGCGGCTAGCGGCGCGCACCGATCATCTTGTGCAGGTCCTCGATCCCCCACGGCGCGGCATCATGGTGGTCGCGATAGCCCAGCAGGGACGGGACCGGGCGATCAAACCGGCCGACGAATCCGCCTGCGGCAACAAGGATCTGACCGGTCACGTCGCGCGACAGGTCGCTGGCGAGATACGCGTAGAGCGGTGCCACAAACGCGGGCGGGGCACTATCCAGCGAGGCCCGCATCGTCACGTCGTCCAGCAATCCGCGGCGGTGCAAATCCGCGATGTGCTTTTCATAGTCGTCTCCGGTGGAAAGGCGTGTCCGTGCGCCGGGGCACACCACGTTGGCCCGCACGCCTTTGGCTTTGAGCTCGGCGGCAATGGCCACCGTCAAGCCGTTGACGGCGCCCTTGCCCGCGGGGTAGCCGGTGCCGCCGTAGTCGCCCAGAAAGGCCACCGAGCTGGTGTTGACGATCGTCCCGTGTCCCTGCTCGACCATCGCGCGCGCGGCGATCCGGCAGGTATGGAAGACCGTGCCGATGTGGGCGCCCAACAGGCGATTGAAGTCGCCAGGCGAGATGTCCAGGATCGAGGAGCCGGGCGGCTCGGCGATACCGGCACAGTTGATCAGGATGTCGAATCGTCCGAACATGTCGCGGCAGGTCTCCACCAGCGCGGCGGCGACGGCCTCGTCGTCGGCGGCTCCGATCACCGCGGTGGCTCGGCCGCCCGTCGCCGTGACCGCCGCGACGGTGTCCGTCACGGCATCGGCATCGCGGCCGTTGACCACCACCGCGGCGCCCAGCTCGGCAAGCAGTTCGACGACCGCGCGGCCGATGCCGCGGCTTCCGCCGGACACCACCGCGCCGCGTCCGGTGAGTAAGTCCTGGTCGCTCATCGGCGCGGGCTCCAACCAGCGTGTTCCCGATAACGCTTAGAGGAGCGCCGGGTGGCGCCGATTCCCGACATTTGCCGAACAGTACGCGGGTGGGGTTGACCCTCGTCGACGGTGCCGGTTCGGGCCACCCGAGGTTGCTCGGCGTCCGGTATTCGGCGAACAATCGCCGATCCGGCTCGGGGGGCGTAGGATCGGAACTTGAGTCCGTTCTGGACACGTCGCCGTTTAGCTAAAAGCGGTCAGTCAGCCGCACGGCTGCTGGGCTGTGGCTCCGGCGATCAACATCTTCCGGTCCCTTACTTCGGTGCTCCGTGCGCTGCGAACAACCGATCCGTGTCCAACGGACGGTTGCAGCGGGGTGTCGGCATTCGCCTGCGAAACCTCACTGCACGCGACTTCGAAGGAAGTACCGCAATGCGAATCCGTTTGTGCACAGCTGTCTCCACACCTGCAGTTGCGAGGGGGCGGTTGACCAGATGACCGAAGTCCTTGCCCCGCCCCGGCCCACCCGGCCGGCTACCACTCGTAACGACGATTCCTACGACGACGTCATCGGCATGTTTCTGGTGTTGCGCACCCTGCCGGCCGAATCGCACGAGTACCACCGTCAGCGCGAATGCATCGTGAACAGGTGTCTTCCGCTGGCGGACCACGTCGCTCGTCACTTCGGACGACGCGGTGAGGGTCTCGACGACCTGACCCAAGTCGCGCGGCTGGGCCTGATGAACGCCATCAACCGGTTCGACCCCGACAAAGGGCCCAGTTTCATCGGCTTCGCGATTCCCACCATGATGGGTGAGGTTCGGCGCCACTTCCGCGACTACAGCTGGGGCATGCGAGTGCCGCGCCGGTTGCGTGAGCTTCATGTTCAAATCAGCAGAGCGACGGCAGATTTGGTCCAGAGACTGGGCCGCGCACCGACGGCCCGCGAGCTGTCGGAAGAGCTCGGGGTCGCTCACGACGAGATCGTCGAATGCCTCGTTGCCGGCGACGCCTACCAGCTGGAGTCCCTGGACGCACCGGTCGGCGCCGATTCATCGGGGCGCAGTCGTGTGGTCGCCGACGCGGTGGGTGGCATCGACCCCCAGATCGACCACATCACCAACCGCGAAGCGGTCCGTTCCCTGATAGCCGCGCTCTCCGACCGCGAACAAGAGGTTCTGCACATGCGGTTCTTCGAATCGATGACGCAGAGCCAGATCGCGAAACGAATCGGGGTGTCACAGATGCAGGTGTCGCGCATTTTGGCGAGTACCTTGGCGTCCCTGCGCGATCAGCTGGAATAGGCCGCGACATCGGTGCCCAGCCGATCTGACGACACGCGCACTGTACTGTGCCTTTGGGGTGAAATCGACTCCGTTGCCAGATCGAGCCTGGAAGGAGCACGACGCGATGAGGCTTTCACAACCGGTGGTTGCGGGGGTCGCTGTGGCGACAGCGCTGGCGTTGACCGTGGCCGGCTGCGGCGGCAATCAGAAGCCTTCGCCGACGACATCGGGATCGGCCACCTCGTCAACCAGCAAGAGCAGCGCGGCGCCGACCTCCTCGGCGCCCGCAGCGCCGGCGGTCGATTACACGGGCTGGTTGATCCAGGTGACCGATATCGACGCGCCGGTGCCTTTCACCGGCACGCCGCCGACGAACAATCCGAACGGCCAGCCCGGCGCCGCGACGACATTCAACACCCAAGACAACAGCCACACCATCAAAGTCACCATCCAGGTACTGCCGGACCCCGGTGCGGCGACCAGCGCACTGAACGCCGCGAAATCGGCACAGGGCGGCGCGATCAAGCATCCGACCACGGACTCGGTCAAGATCGGCACCGACGGAACAGTGGTCTCGGGTAACTCGCCCGACAACAACAAGGGCATCGCGGTATTGCTGTTCACCGAGGGCAAGGCCTTTGTCACGCTGGAATTCGACGGCCCGCCCGACACGCTGCCGCCACCGGACTTCATCAACGACATCGGCCAAAAGCAGGATGCGGCGGTGAAGAAGGGGCTCGGCGGCTGAGCCAGGGTCGCCGTCGACCGCACGCGCTCCGAGCCTGATTGCATCGGCCACAGCCGGATTGACGTTCGCCGCTGTGTCGGTCGGCTGTGGCGGCGGCTCCAAGCCGTCACGACTTACCACCACCTCCGGTAACCCGGGCGCCGATGAAACGGGCCCTGACACGCATTAAATAAATGGCTTGATTTAATCGGCGGCGCAGTGTTCACTGAGGCGGTGAAAGCCGAGCGGACAGCACGTTCTGACCGGTCGATGGGTACGCGTGAGGCGATCTTGTCGGCCGCCGAATGGTTGTTTGCCGAGCGCGGAATGTATGCCGTGTCCAACCGGCAGATCAGCGAGGCGGCCGGGCAGGGCAACAACGCCGCGGCTTGCTATCACTTCGGGACCCGGACCGAACTGCTGCGCGCGATCGAAAGCAAGCACCGCGAGCCGATAGAACAACTCCGCGCGCAGATGCTGGACGACATCGGCGATTCCACCGAGCTGCGCGACTGGGTGAGCACGCTGGTGCGGCCACTCACCGACCATTTGGCCGCGCTGGGCACGCCGAGCTGGTATGCGAGGTTCGCCGCTCAGGCGATGGCCGACCCGACTTATCACCATGTCGTCACCAAAGACGCCCTGATGTCGCCGAGGCTGGTGCAGACCATCGACGGCATCAACCGATGCCTGCCCGACCTGCCCAAGCGAGTGCGATCCGAACGGATCGTCATGGTCCGAAACCTGCTGATGCACACGTGCGCCGAGCACGAAGGCGCACTGGCCGAGCACGGGCCGCGATCGCGTTCCAGTTGGCCGGTCGCCGGTGAGGGACTGATCGACGCGATCGTCGGGTTGTGGCGCGCGCCGGTTCATGTGAGTTCAGCGGGCGACTGACCGACCAGCGGTGAAAACAAGGAGCGCGATGACCGACGTCTCAACTGATCCAGCCACCGACATTCCGGACTTCCCGATGACGAGGGCCGCGAGCTGCCCATTCGCCCCTCCCCCGGAATCGTTGGCGCTCAACGCAACCAAGCAGCTCAGCCGGGTGCGGATCTGGGACGGCAGCACACCGTGGTTGATTCACGGCTACGACGCGATCCGCTCGCTGTTCACCGATGCGCGCACCAGCGTCGACGATCGGCTGCCGGGCTATCCGCACTGGAACGAGGGAATGCTGGCGACGGTGCACAAACGGCCGCGCTCGGTGTTCACCTCCGACGCCGAGGAACACACGCGCTATCGCCGGATGCTGTCAAAACCCTTTACCTTCAAGCGGGTCGAAGGACTGCGCCCCGCGGTACAGAAGATCGTCGACGAGCGGATCGACGCGTTGCTGGCAGGCCCCAACCCCGGCGACATCGTGAGCGCGCTGGCGCTGCCCGTCCCGACGCTGGTCATCAGCGAAATGCTGGGTGTGCCTTATGAGGACGCCGATTTCTTCCAGGAACAAGCTCAACGTGGCACCGGGCGCTACGCGACCGAGGAGGACACGGCCCAGGGCGCGGCGTCGTTGGCGAAGTACCTCGCCAAGCTGATTCGGCTCAAGATGGAAAGCCCCTCGGAGGATCTGGTGTCCGATCTGGCGGAACGGGTCAACGCCGAAGAGATCAGCGTGCGCGAAGCCACCCAACTCGCAGTCGGCGTGCTGATCGCGGGCCATGAGACCACCGCGAACATGATCAGTCTGAGTATCGCGGCCCTGCTCGAGCATCCCGATCAGCGGCAGTTCTTGGTCGAAACCGAAGATCCGAAGGCGATCGCCAATGCTGTCGAGGAGCTGATGCGGTATCTGAGCATCATCCAAACCGGTCAACGTCGCATCGCCATCGAGGACATCGAAGTCGGCGGGGAGACGATCCGCGCGGGAGAAGGCATCATTCTCGATGTCGCACCGGCCAACTGGGACAACCGCCAGTTCCCGGATGCCGACCGGCTGGACCTGACCCGCGATCAGGGTGCGCACGTCGGATTCGGTTACGGCCGCCACCAGTGCGTGGGACAGCAGTTGGCCCGCATGGAATTACAGATCACGCTGCCCACGCTGCTGCGCCGGGTGCCGACCCTGCGGCTGGCCGTTCCGGTCGAGGAGCTGCCGTTCAAGCACGACACGTTGGCCTACGGCGTCTACGAGCTTCCCGTGACATGGTGAAGCCGAACCTGACGCTGACTGTGCCGGATCTGGCCGGTAAGCGTGCGGTTGTCACCGGGGCCAACAGCGGTCTGGGATTCGGACTCGCGAAGCGGTTGGCGGCCGCGGACGCCGACGTCGTGATGGCCATCCGGAACAACGCCAAGGGCGAGACCGCGATCGCAAAGATACGCCGCGAATTTCCCGCCGCGAAGCTCAGCATCAAGCAGCTGGATCTCGCATCGCTGGAAAGCGTTGCAGCACTGGGAGAAGAGCTGACTGCCGAAGGCCGGCCGATCGACGTCTTGATCAACAACGCCGGCGTCATGACCCCGCCGGAGCTGCTGCACACCAGCGACGGATTCGAGTTGCAATTCGGCGCCAACCACCTGGGCCACTTCGCTCTCACCGCGCACTTACTGCCGCTGCTGCGCGCCGCGACGTCGTCGCGCGTCGTGACGGTGAGCAGCATCGCCGCCACCCAACCGAAACTGACCTTCGACGACCCCAACGCCCGGCACGCTTACAAACCGATGGTCTCCTACGGCATCGCCAAGCTGGCGCAGCTGATGTTCGCGGTCGAACTGAACCGGCGCAGCGGCCGGGGTGGCTGGGGCGTCATGTCCAATGCCGCGCACCCGGGACTGAGCAAGACCAACCTGCTCAGCGGGGCCTCGTATGGACGGGACAAACCGACGCTACAGGCGCGACTGACCCAATTGACCTGGCGTTTATTGCCTTTCATGTGGCTGGACATCGACGAGGGCATCAAGCCAACCCTGTACGCGGCAGTCTCGCCGGATGCCGAAGGTGGCCGCTACTACGGACCGCGGGGCTTCTACGAAACTGCCGGGGGCGGAGTCACATTCGCCCGCGTCCCGCGGCTCGCACGCAATGAAATCGAGATGAAGCGACTCTGGCAGCTCTCCGAAGAACTCACCGGCGTCAGCTATCCGGACTGACCGGACCGGCCGGGACGGCTTCGACACAGGGAAGTGGTGAACTATGGCGTTCGTCGGCCGCTCTGACGTAAAGGATCCCGGCGCCCAGCAGGACCAGTGGGAACGGCTGGCACGCCGGCGTGAGCGACTCTATGCCGAGGACGCGCAATTCAGCGCCACCCGCCCCGACGAGCACATTGCAGCCGCGGCACGCGCTCCCGGGCTGCGGATCGGCGAGGTTATGGCGACCGTGTTGCGGGGCTACGCCGAGCGGCCGGCGCTGGGACGGCGGGTGCGCGAAGTGATTACGGATCCCGCGACCGGACGCTCGACACTGAACTTCCTGTCGCGCTTCGAGACCGTCAGCTACGCGGAGCTGTGGGCGCGTGTCCAAGCGGTGGCCGGCGATTGGCATCATCACGAACAGCACCCGGCGCAGACCGGCGATTTCGTGTGCATGCTGGGTTTCGCCAGCATCGACTACACCGCGATCGAGTGCGCCTGCATTCACCTCGGTGCGGTGGTGGTGCCGTTACAGACCAGCGCACCGGCCGCTCAGCATGCGCCGATCCTCAACGAGACCCAACCACGAATCTTCGCCGTCGGGATCGATAACCTCGAGATCGCCTTGGAAACAGTGCTAGAGGCAGCCCGGAGCGGCACCGCGCCGCAGCGGCTGATCGTGTTCGACTACGAACCCCGCGACGACGATCAGCGTGCCGGCTACGAGGCCGCGCGCGACCGGCTGGCCGCCACGGGCACCGGCCTGACTATCGAAACGCTCGATGATGTTGTCGCGCATGGCAAATCACTGCCCGCCCCGCCGCTGCACGTGGCCGGGGCCGACGAGGATCCGCTGGCATGGGTGTTTTACACCTCTGGGAGCACCGGAACACCCAAGGGCGCGATGTTCACCGAGAGTCTGTGCATCGGCACCTGGCTCGCACAGTCGGATCAGCCGGTCATCACATTGAGCTACATGCCGATGAGTCACCTGATCGGGTACGGCTACGTGATTTTGACCTTGGCCAACGGCGGCACCAGCTATTTCGCGGCCAAGAGCGATCTGTCGACGCTGTTCGACGACTTGGCGCTGGTGCGGCCGACCTCAATGAGTCTGGTTCCCCGGGTGTGCGAGATGTTCTACCACCACTATCAGCGCGAGCTGGACCGGCGCAGCCTGGCCGGGGGCGCATCCGACGATACGGCCGAGGAACTGACCACCGCGATCCGCGAGCAGATTCTGGGCGGACGCGTGCTGGCGGTGGGCTGCGGATCGGCGGCGCTGTCCCCGGAAATCAAGGAGTTCATGGAGATCGTGCTCGACCAGCACCTGCTGATCGGGTATTCGTCCACCGAGATCGCCGGCGGGATGATCGTGGCCGACGAGCACGTGCTGCGACCGCCGGTGATCGACTACAAGCTGCTCGACGTTCCCGAGCTCGGCTACTTCAACACCGACAAGCCTTATCCCCGTGGAGAATTGGCGGTCAAGTCGGCTCGCTTCATGGCCGGCTACTACAACCGCCCCGACCTGACGGCCACGACGTTCGACGCGGACGGCTACTACAAGACCGGCGACATCATGGCCGAGGTCGGGCCGGACCAACTGCGCTACGTCGACCGGCGCAACAACGTCATCAAGCTGGCACAGGGTGAATTCGTCGCCGTTTCGCGGCTGGAGGCGTTGTACTCGACCAGCTCGTTGATTCACCAGATCTACATCTACGGCAACAGCGAACGTTCCTTCCTGCTTGCCGTGATCGTGCCGCACGACGCTGGCGTCGGCACCTCGATGATCGCCGACTCGCTGCGACAGATCGCACGTGAGAACGGGCTCAACGGCTATGAGATCCCCCGCGATTTCCTGATCGAGACCGAGCCGTTCAGCTTGGCCAACGGCCTGTTGTCCGGTGTCGGAAAGTTCCTGCGGCCCAAGCTCAAAGAGCGCTATGGCGAGCGCCTGGAGCAGCTCTATGCGGCCATGGCCGACGACCAACTGCAGCAGCTGCGTGCCCTGCGCACCGGCGGCGCCGACCAGCCGGTGCTGGCGACCGTCAGTAAGGCCGTACAGGCCACCCTGGGCGTGCCGGCGGGCGATGTCTCGCCGGAGGCCAGGTTCATCGATCTCGGCGGCGATTCGCTGTCCGCGTTGACCTTTTCGACGCTGCTGACCGACATCTACGGTGTTGAGGTTTCGGTGGGCGTGGTGATCGACCCGACCGGGGATCTGCTCCGCATCGCCAATCATATTGACCGCCAGCGCAATTCCGATGTGCTGCGGCCCACCTACGCCTCCGTGCACGACGGCGCCGGTCACGAGGTGTCGGCCTGCGACCTACGCCTGGACAAGTTCATCGACGACGACATCCTGAAGGCGGCGACGTCGTTGCCCGCCCCCACGAGCGAGATCCGCACCGCCCTGCTTACCGGCTCGACCGGTTTCCTGGGTCGGTTCCTCGGGCTGGAATGGCTGCAACGACTGGCGGATTCGGGTGGCACACTCGTGTGCCTGACGCGCGGCGCCGATGCCGCACACGCTCGTCAGCGCATTGAGGCCGCTTTGGATTCCGATCCCAAGCTGCTCGACCGCTTCCGGACCCTGGCCGACGGCCATCTCGAAGTCGTGGCCGGTGACATCGGCGAGGCCGGCTTCGGGATCGACGACGCGACCTGGCGGCGCCTGAGCGAGACCGTGGACCTGATCGTGCACCCGGCCGCCCACGTCAACCACGTGCTGCCCTATCAGCAGCTGTTCGGTCCCAATGTCGTCGGTACCGCGGAGGTGATCCGGTTGGCGATCACCACCAAACTCAAGCCGGTCCACTACATCTCCACGTTGGGCGTCAGCGCCGTGGCGCACCAGCTCGTGGATGAAGACACCGACATCCGCCGTTCGGTCCCCGCGTGTGTGGTCAGTGACAGTTACGCCAACGGGTACGGGATCAGCAAATGGGCCGGCGAGGTGCTGATGCGCGAGGCCCACGATCTGTGCGGATTGCCGGTGGCGGTGTTCCGGCCGGGCATGATCCTCGCCGACAGCCGCTATGCAGGACAGCTCAACGTGCCAGACATCTTCACCCGCCTGCTGTTCAGCCTGGTGGCCACGGGTGTCGCCCCGCGGTCGTTCTACCAGGCAGGCGACGCCAGGCCGCACTACGAGGGCCTGCCGGTCGACTTCCTCGCCGACGCAATAGCCGCGATCGGACCGCGGCACGGCAGCAGCTTCGCCACGTACAACACCACCAACCCGCACGACGGCGGCATCTCGATGGACACGTTCGTCGACTGGATCATCGCCGCGGGTTATCCGGTCGAAAAGATCGACGACTACTCGAGTTGGCTCGCCCGCTTCGAGACGGCGATGGGGGCTCTGCCCGAGCGGCAGCGCGCCCAGTCGGTGCTGACCGTGCTGGACGTCTACCGTGAACCCATGCTCGCTATGGCCGGGTCACCGGTATCCGGCGCGCGATTCCAGTCCGCGGTCGAACACTCGGGTCGCGCGATCCCCCATGTCTCGCGGCAGCTGATCGATAAGTACCTCGCCGACCTGGCACAGATCGGCGGGCTCACCCGGTGATCCGTACCGAGAAGTGATCCCAACGAAGGGACGATGATGTCCAGCCCAGCCAACACCCTCTACCCCGAAGGCATGATCGGCGCGCCCAAGCACCGGCACGGCCGGGCCGCGGAATTCAACACCGGCCTGCCGGCCGGCACCGAGGTGTTCTCCGCCGACAACCACATCTCGGTAGCCGACGACATCTTCTACGAACAGTTTCCCGCCGACCTGAAGGATCAGGCACCGCGGATCTGGTACGAGGATGGCGCGTATCTGCTTGGCCAGCCCGGACAGTCCATGGTGGTCGGCGATTTCAGCGCGGTGCTTATGCAATACGACGATCTCGCCGGTGCGGCCACCAACAATGTCGAAGCCCGGATTCGCGAACTCGCCGAGGACGGCGTCGACAAGGAACTCGCCTTCCCCAACGCGGTGCTGGCGCTGTTCCACCACCCGAACCACGAGATCCGCGAGCGCATCTTCCGCGTCTACAACGAGCACATCGCCGCGGTCCAGGACCGCTCTCACGGCCATTGCTACGGGGTAGGGTTGATCAACTGGTGGGATCCGCGTGGGGCCCGCCGCACGCTGATGGAACTGAAATCGTTGGGGCTGAAGACATTTCTGATGCCGATCAACCCAGGTAACGACGAAAACGGACAGCCCATCGACTACTCCAGCACGGCGATGAGCGCGGTGTGGGACGAGATCGAGGAAGCCGGCCTGCCCATCACCCACCATATCGGCGAGAGTCAGCCGAAGTTTCCCAGCGAGGTCAACAGCGTCGCGGTGGCCATGATGGTCAACATCGACTCGTTTCGGGAGATGTTCTCCAAGTACATCTTCGGCGGGATCCTGGACCGGCACCGGCGCCTGCGCGTCGGCTGGTTCGAGGGCGGAATCGCCTGGGTGCCAACGGCTCTGCAAGATGCCGAGCACGTGCTGGCCTCCTACCAGCACATGCTGCGGCATCAGCCCGAGCACGACATCCGCTACTACTGGGACACCCACATGTGTGCCTCGTTCATGGTTGACGGTCTTGGCCTCCGACAGATCGACGAGATCGGAATCGACAAGGTGATGTGGTCGTCCGACTATCCGCACAACGAAAGCACTTTCGGCTATTCGGAGAGGTCGCTGGCCGCCGTGGTGGACGCCGTCGGACCCGAGGACGCCGTGCGTGTCGTCGGCGGCAACATCAAGAAATTCCTGGGGATTTCAGCATGACGAAGACACTTTCCGCCCGACGCTCGGTCCTCGACGCGCCCGACGAGCCGGACTGGGCCCGCATGCGCACGGAGGTCGGGGCCCGATTGCGATCCGCGATGGCCGAGCACGGCGTCGACGCGCTGATCCTGCTGATGAACGGCTACGTCGGTTACGCGACGGGAGCCAGCTGGCCGCTGCTGGACGCCGGTCTCTCGCATGTGGAGCGCCCCGTCGCGGTGGTGCTCGCCGACGACGAGCATCCGCACCTGTTCATGCCGTTGCGCAGCGGATCGTCGGCGGAGTCGCCGGTACCCGACGACCATCTGCACGGCCCCGCCTACCTCGAATTCGACCACGGCGTCCAGGAATTCGCGCGACAGCTGGCCGGTCTGATCCCGCCGGGAGCGAGCATCGCCGTCGACGAGCTCACCGGGGCCATGCGGCGGGCAGCGCCGAAACTATTCCCCGCGGGGCCACCGACGGATGCCGCGATCGTGCTCGGCACCGCGCAATTGGTGAAGACCCGAGACGAGCTGTCCTGTCTGCGCAGGGCCGCCCGCATCACCGAACAAGCGATCGTCGACGTGCAGAAGGCGCTGAAGCCGGGAGTGCGGCAGATCGATCTGTCGGCCACCTTGGTACGTCGCGCGTTCGAGCTCGGGGCCACCACCAACATGCTGGAGGCCATCTGGCAGGTGATGCCGAGTTCTCGGGCAGCCGGTGTCTGGACTACGCACGGAGATCTTGCGCTGCCGCTGCTGCCCACCGACCGCGAACTGGCCGCCGGCGATGTGCTGTGGACCGATATCAGCATCACTTACCACGGGTACTGCTCCGATTTCGGCCGGACCTGGGTGGTCGGTGAAAAGCCGACCCCACGGCAGCAAGATCAATTCCGTCAGTGGCGCACGGTGCTGGACGCCGTGCTGGCGGTGACCAAAGCCGGTGTGACATCCGGTGATTTGGCGCGGGCGGCGATCGCGGCTAACGGTGGTCGCAAACCGTGGCTGCCGCATTTCTATCTCGGCCATGGCATCGGCACCTATCCCGCCGAAGCGCCGATGATCGGCACCGATCTCGGCGAGGAGTTCGACGACAACTTCGTGTTTCCCCCCGGCATGGTTCTGGTTCTGGAACCCGTGATGTGGGAGGACGGAACCGGAGGCTACCGCAGTGAGGAGATCGTGGTGATCACCGAAGACGGCTACGCGCCGATTACCGACTACCCTTACACGCCCTATGGCGACTGAAGTTCTGCCCGACACCCGGGCACTACGATTCGGGCGCCGGGACCGCGTACTGGCCCAAATGGACGAACACGCCCTCGACATACTGGTGCTCGGCCGCCAGGCCAACATTCGCTATGTCACTGGCGCGCCACAGCTCTGGATCGCCGGGACCCGGCCGTTCGGTCCGATGTGCGTGCTGGTGCGCGCCACCGGAGACATCTACCTCAACAGCACCGACGACGAAGGGGTGCCTGAGGAGATCGACCACGATCACCTCTACGGGCTGGCCTGGAACCCGATGACGCTGATCGACGTGCTCAAGAAGGTCGACGGCGCCGAGGCCGCGCGGCGGGTCGGAACCGACGCGATCACACCGACTTTCGCCGCATTGTTGCCCGGCGCATTCCCAATTGCGGAGCTCGTCGATGCCGAGCCGGCGATGCGGGCGGCGCGGCGCATCAAGACGCCCGACGAGGTCGCGGCGATGGACAGTGCGCTGCGGATCGCCGAGCACGGACTCGCCACTGCCCTGGGCGAATTGGCGCCGGGAGTGTCCGAGCGGACGCTGGCCGGGGTCATGATGGAGGCGATGGCCGCGGGCGGGGTCAGCACCCCGGCCACCCAAGACGCCGCGTGGGTGACCTCGCGGGAGCGGCCGTGGCGTCGCGGTGACGCCGAGGCCCGGCCGGGCGACCTCGTCGCATTCGCCGCCGGAGCACTGGCCAACGGTTATGTCGCCGAGGTGGGCCGCACCTGGCCCGTCGGCGACCCGGTCGACGCTCGTGCGCTGTTCGAAAGGTCGAACACGCTGTACGACAAGATGCTGGCCGCCTGTCGTCCCGGTGCGTCCGTCCGCGATCTGCTGGCCGCATACGAGGCGGCCGGGGAACCGATCCCGCCGATGCCGATCGCATACGGATTGGGCCTGGGGTTCGATCCCCCGGTGGTGTCCGAGACGTTGGTGGCAGCGGGCGAACACGACCAGCTCGAGGCGGGCATGGTCCTGGCGGTCACCGGCTACGTATGGCAACAAGGCATCGGGGCGGTGTTCCGCCGCGACACCGTCCACATCACCGACACCGGCACCGACGTGCTGACCACGAGCCCGTCCTGGGGCGACACGAGCTAAGGGGCCGTCGCTCTGTTGCTCTGCTCGGCGGTCAGCGCACGAGACCTCCGATGTGAAGCCGCGCGACCTTTGCGGCGAGGTGTTACAAACGTTTGCATTGCTGCGGTTGTGCACACAGCGGAGTCGACAACGGCCAGTCTGATGCTGACTGCTTAACACCACAGTTGCACCAACGGTCATCTGGCGTCAGAAAGACGGACGCAACCGGCCCTAATTCCGTCGCTGTAGCTCACCGTACCCCCGTTGGCAACAAAGTTAGAAAGGATTTGGCTGTCAGTTTCGAGCGGCGGCAACTCACGTCGGCAAGCTCCAGCAGGGCACCTCCACATGCTTTTGTAGGTCTTGCTGCAGTCGGTCGCGGCAGACGGTACGGTGTGACTTTGGTTGATTCTCCAGCCTTGGAAGACGTCACGGTGGTGATCCGAAGTCCCCGCCGCTTGTTCCGGTCTTCTCGTCTTTTCTAAACGCGACACTTCGGGTTCGAATCCGCGTCAGACGAAGCCACCAACTCGGAGGCGAATGCGCCGAGCGGGTGCACCGGAGCAAGAGGGATTTCCGTGAGCAGATTTACCGACACGATGTTCGCCAGCGCCCAATGGAGCGTGATGGGCATGGTCACCGGCGAACCAGACGCACCAATGCGGCACACCTGGGCTGAAGTACACCAGCGGGCCCGCCAAGTTGCGGGCCGCCTGGCTAGGGCAGGAATCGGACACGGTGACGCTGTCGCCGTCCTGGCGGCGGCTCCGGTTGAGATCGCGCCGGCCGCCCAGGCCATTTGGATGCGCGGCGCCAGTCTCACGATGCTGCATCAGCCCACCCCCCGAACCAACCTGCAGCGTTGGGCCGCGGAGACCATCGCTGTTATCCAGATGATCGGAGCGGAGGTGGTTCTGGTCTCGGATCCGTTCATGCCGGCCTCTGCTCTGCTGACCGGATCGGGCCTGAATGTGCTTACCATTGCGCGGCTTTTCGAGGGTCAAGGGATCGAACCGGTCGACACTGACGACGATGACGTTGCATTTCTGCAGCTGACTTCCGGCTCTACCGGGCCCCCGAAGGCGGTCCGGATCACCCATGCGAACTTCGTTGCCAATGCCGAGGCAATGTTCGTCGGCGCGCATGTCGACGCTGACCACGATGTGATCGTCAGCTGGCTCCCGTGTTTTCACGACATGGGCATGACAGGCTATCTGACCGTTCCGATGTACTACGGTGTCGAGCTGGTCAAGATCACCCCGATGGACTTTCTGCGCGATGTATTGCTGTGGGGCAAGCTAATTGACAAGTACAAGGGCACCATGACGGCTGCGCCGAACTTCGCCTATAACCTGTTCGCCAAGCGGCTACGTCGGCAGGCCACGCCGGGACAGTTCGATTTGTCGTCGCTGCGGTGGGCACTTTCGGGCGCCGAGCAGGTTAACCCAGCCGACGTGGAGGACCTGTGTGACGCCGGCGCACCGTTCGGGCTGAAGTCGGCCGCGATCGTCCCCGCGTACGGAATGGCGGAGGCCACCGTGGCGGTCTCGTTCACCGACTGTGGTGACGGGATGACCGTCGACGAAGTGGACGCCGATGTGCTCGCTGTCCTGCATCGGGCAATCCCTGCGACCAAGGGTCGTACCCGCCGGCTGGCATGTCTCGGCCGACCACTGGAGGGCACGTCCGTGCGGATCGTCGACGAGAACGGCGCGATATTGCCGGCTCGCGGCGTCGGCGTCATCCAGCTGCGTGGCGAATCGGTGACCGAAGGATATGTCACCGTGGCCGGTCTCGTTGCGGCGCAAGATGATCAGGGGTGGTACGACACCGGCGACCTGGGCTATGTGACGGAGAACGGCAACATAGTCGTCTGCGGCCGGGTCAAGGACGTCATCATCATGGCCGGTCGCAAGATCTACCCGGCCGACATCGAACGAGCCGGAACTCGGGTGCCAGGGGTGCGACCGGGTTGTGTGGTGGCGGTGCGGTTAGACGCGGGATTAACTCGCGAGACCTTCGTCGTGGCGGTCGAGTCCAACGGTTGGGAACAGCCCGCAGAAGTCCAGCGCATCGAGCAACAGGTGGCGCACGAAGTGTTCGCCGAGGTCGATGCGCGCCCCCACCGGGTCGTGGTGGTGGCCCCGGGGATGATCCCCAAGACGCCGTCGGGGAAGCTGCGTCGTGCCCACGCGTTGGCACTCGTTGATTGATTGGTCGCCCATCGACCAGCTTAAAATGGCTGGGACCATGACCGACTACGATCCTCAACCCGGCCGCGAGCGACCCCAGCCCGCACTGTCACGGGCGCAGCTCGAAGCGGACGAAATCGATCTGCATGCAGGGCTGAGGGGGGTTGCCGGGATCGTGGCCGGCGCGCGACAGGTAGGCGAAATCCTCAGTGACGTAGCTGAATTTGCGGCACGGGCCATTCCCGCGGTAGACGGCGCGGGCGTGACGCTGATCAAGTCCAATCACGACAGGCCGCAAGTCCAGACGTGGGCGGTGACGGCGGCGTTCGTGGAAGAAATCGATACTGCCCAGTACGAAGATCTCCATGAGGGCCCATGCATAACCTGCATGCGGTCGAGACGCCCCACGGTCAGCGGATCCCTGGGAAGCGACCCGCGCTGGCCGCACTTCGGCGGGCGGGTCGCCCGAATGGGCGTGCACTCCGTGCTGGCCCTGCCGCTGCTGGTCGGCGACGAGGTGATCGGCGCCATCAACTCATACGCATATGGCCGCGACGCGTTCGCAGATCATGCGGTGGAGATCGCGTCACAGTTCGCGCGGCCGGCGGCGGTATCGGTGTACCACGCGCAGTTGCTGGCGAGCGCGCGCGAGCGCACGGAGCGACTGCAACGAGCATTGGTGAGCCGGGCGGTGATCGATCAGGCGATCGGGATAATCCGGAGCCGTTCCGGCGTCGGCGCGGAGGAGGCATTCGAGCGGCTCAGCGACCTCAGCCAACATAAGAACGTCAAGCTTCATATTGTGGCAGGGCAACTGGTCGAGGAGGCGGCTCGGCGTGCCCGCACGCGTCGGGGTTAGCGGGTGAGTTCCGATAGTTCGTATACCAGGGTGGCCCGGGATCCGGGCTCAGTCATCAACCGGTGGGCGACGTCGGTGAGGTGTTCTTTCCGACGGCGGGCATAGGTACGCATGATGGCGAAGGCTTCCTCGACCTCGACGTCGAGGCGCTCACGGAGGAAGCCCTTTGCCTGCTCGATCGTGACGCGGCTCGCAAGCGCCGACTGTAGCTGAGGCAGCACACTGGACGGTGTGAGTGGATGCTGCTGAATGATCGCGACGCAAGCGATATGCGTAAGCGTTTGGGCGACAAGCAGATCGGATTCCGTCAGCGTGCCCGGTCGGCTGCCGAACAGACCGAGAGCGCCGAGTACAGCGCCGGCCGCGCGCATCGGGACGGCATGCACCGATGCGAATCCGGCATCGCGCGCGGCCGTTGCGAACGCAGGCCAGCGATCGGTTTCGGCCCCCACTTCAGCGACGGAGACCGGCCGGCCCGTGGTGTAGCAGTCCACGCATGGTCCTTCGTCGGCCTGGAGCTGGAAGAGTTCGATTTCGCGGGCTTGCTCGGAAGTGGCGGCCAGCAGGCGGAGTTGCTCGAACGGGTCCGCCAGGAGGAAACCCGCCGCGGCAATGTCGAGCAGTTCGGCGCACCGCTCGGTGAGCTCGGTGAGCAGGTCGACCACATCGAAGTCGTCGAGCAAACTGTCGACCAGACTGACCACGGCTGCGAGCACGCGGGTTTCACGGGGGGTGTCGGTCACGTTGCCCTCCTAAGGCGTTAGTCGGATTCGAGTTGGATTCGGCGGTCGAGGATGTCGCGTGCGACGTCGGTGGCGCTGCGCCCGGTGGCATAGGCGTGTGCGCGTAGTCGGACGAGCGCCTCGGCGGGGTCGATATCGAGCTGGGCCACGAGCATCCCGGTGGCCTGGCTGACCTCGGCGCGGGACAGCGCGTTGAGATCGGTCCAGGCGCTGCTGCTCGGATCGCCGATAGCGGCTTGGAAATCGGCGCCGAGGAGGTCGAGAAGAGGGATGCCGGCAACGTCGGCGGCAGCGACGGCACCTGCGAGATTTTCGTGGTCGAGGGGTCCGGGCTGGTGGCAGAAGAGGTCAAGGGCGCCGACGTATTCGCCGGCGACGACGACGGGCAAGGCAAAGACGCCACGAATCTGCTGCGCGAGCATCGCCGGGCTGAATGCGGGCCAGCGCCGCTCGACCGGGTCGGCGAGGTCGACGACCAGGACGGCGGCTCGCTGCGCGATGGAGTCAACGCATGGCCCTTCGCCGAGGGTGAACTGGAGTTCGTCGAGCCTGCGGGCCCAAGCGCTGCTGGAGCCAAGGGTCCCTGTCGGCAGGCCGTCAAAGATCAGGGAGATGGCAGCGGCGTCGATGTTGAGATGAACGACGCACGCCTCACATATGCGGTCAGCGGCCTTGGTGCCACGGTGGCCCTCGACGGCAGCGAGTAGTTGCTGTTGGATCGCCACGACTAGCCGAGCGAGTTGCCGAGAAGCCTGGCATCGCCGAGCGATACATTTTCTAGCGTCATTGCCACCGTCCCAGTTGAGCCTCAGACGGTCAGGTCTCTCCGAGACCGCGAATAGGTGCATGATCTCGGTGTTGGCCAAATTCGAAGTGCCGTCGAGACCTGGACACTACTCCGATCGCATCCGGCACGACGCGGATTGCCTGCCGGCAACGACAACGACGCTCCTAGCTCACGCGACCGCGTTCTTCCAGGGCTTCGTCGAGCAACTCCCCCACCCGGTATTGCTCCCAGACGCTCAGCAGGTTGCACAGCATTTGCAGTGGCGCACGCACGCTTTCGTCCTCTCGGATCCGCGGGTCCTTACGGGTGCCGGGCGCATCAGCTCCGAATCGCTTGCGGATCAAGGCCGGAACGTCGAGCAACCACGCGATTCCCATCGCGGCGGCGTACAGCAGGGTATGGCGGCGCAGGCGGGCCGGGTCGAGCTGCGGGCCGCCGTGACGACGGACTTCGGTGACGAACAACTGCAGCAGCTCGTCGAGATGGTCGACCCACAGCTCGGTTTCGGCGCCGGACATGGCGCCCCAGACGGCCATGCCGAGATTCATTTGGCTCACGCATCCCCAGTCCAGCAGACCGCAGTGCAGTGCGTGGTCGGTGTCGCGCCAAAACCACGCGTTGTCGATGTTGGCGTTCCAATGGCACAGCGCGACATAGTCGCCGTCGTCGGCCAACTGGCCGATGACCGCCTCTTCGTGGCGGGCGACCCGGGGTACCTCGTCGCGCAACCGTGCCAGGAATTCCGGCGAGCGGACGTTCGCGGGCAGCAGCCCGGGATGAGTGTCGGCGAATTCGGCCAGCTGGTCCAACCGCCGTTCCAGCTTGTCGATGGACAGCGCCGCTCGCTCTCCCACCGTCGCGGCCTGCACATCCAGTGGAAAGTGCGCGGTCTTCTCGGCGGGTAGCCGACCGGATCGATGGTTTCCGGCCAGCCGGGCCAGCGCGACCAGTAACGCACGGTAGTGCTCGACCGGTTCAGGCATCTCGTAATCGACGCACTTGTGATACTGGGGCTCGATTCCGTTGTCACCGTACCGGATTCGTTCGGTGATCAGTATTCCGGTACCGCTGCGTTGGTGATAGTCGCCGAAAAGTGTGCTGGGCACCGCGATCGGAAAGCCCGGTGTCCGCGAGAGCGAGGCGAATCGCACCTCGGGCTCCATCTGCGTCTTGCCTCGATCGCGGATCGGATTGTCGAAATCGCGCGAGAATTTCGCGAAGAGGTCGGTGTGCAAACCGGGCGCGGCGTCGGCATATTCGATCGACAACATGACCTTGCGTCCCGTGCTGCCGCCAGGCATCTCGCCGAAATCGGTAATTCGGGCGACGGCATTGCCGTCGGTGAGCACCCCGGACGCCCGGAATGCGTCGGTGAGAAACCGGGCGCCGCCTTCGCGCAACGCCGCGGGGTCTGCGGGAAACGTCAGCCCCGACTGGTCACCGGTGACCCATTGCGAATTCAAGCGACTACCACGTCTGTTCGGCGGCGCGCACGCACCAGCATGTGGTTGACCGCCACCCGGCGGTCACGGGTCACCATGAACAGCACCGCATCGGCGATGTCCTCGGGCCGCAGCTTGACCATGCCGGCGGTTTGGCGTTCGAATGCCTCCCGCGACGAGTCGGCCAGGTGGCTGAAGATTTCGGTATCGACTGTGCCGGGACCCACGACGCCGACCCGGACGCGCTTGCCGAGTACCTCTTGGCGCAGGCCTTCGCTGAAGGCGTTGACGCCGAACTTGGTCAACGAATAGACCGCGGTGTTGGGACGGGCTACCCAGCCGGCGGTAGAGCTGATGGTGACCAGATCGGCGACGCCGCGTGGTGAATCGGCGGCCGCCTCGATCAGATGTGGCAGTGCCGCTTTGGTGGTGTAGAGGACGCCCTGCACGTTGACGGACACCATCTGGTCCCAGTCCTGCAATGGCGCCTCGGTCGCGGGTGCCGACTGCATCAGGCCGGCGTTGTTCACCAGAATGTCGAGGCGCCCCAGCTCCGCGACGGTTCGCTGGACGGCGGCGGCCACTTGTTCGGCATCGGTGACGTCAGCGCGCACGACCAGCGCTGTACCGCCGCACGATTCGATCTCGGCTTTCAGGTCGGCCAGCCGTTCGGCCCGGCGTGCAAGCAGCGCCACCGCGGCACCCTCGGCCGCTAACGCTTTGGCGGTCGCTTCGCCGATGCCGCTGCTCGCACCGGTAACCAGTGCCGCGGTCTGTGTCAGTGTTCCGGTCATAACCCGCCAAACGTCGGTGCCCCAGCAAGTATTTCGTGGAGAACGTAGTCGGTGTCCTCACCCAGGTCGGGTGCGCCTCGCTCGACGCGCGCCGGCTGGCGCGCCATCCGCCATGCCGGCCCTAGGATCGGGCGCTGGCCTTCGCGGTGATCGGAGACGAAGCGGTACAACTCGCGATCCCAGAGTTGCTGATCGGCGATCACGTCAATTGCGTTGGCGCTCTTGGTGGCCGGCACTCCCGCGGCCCGCAGCCGATGCGCGAGCGCCTCGGCATCGAGGTCCCGGGTCAGCTCCGCAATGTCACCATCGAGCGCGTCGACGTGTCTACGTCGGCCGCTCGATGTGGCGTAGCGGGGATTGTCGGCCAGCGCGGGGGCACCGACCACGTCGCACAGCCGGAGCCATTCGTCGTCGCCTGCGACGGCCACGCTGACCCAGGCGCCATCCGCGCAGGGATAGCAGCCGTGCGGACACATATCAGGGTGATTGTTGCCGTCCGGTCCGAGGCGTCGTCCGGTGAGACTTTGTTCGAGCAGGCAGTCCCCGATCATCGAGGAGAGGGTTTCGACGGCCGAGATGTCGACGAATTGTCCTGTGGCAGTGAGCTCGCGATGGAGCAGCGCGACCACGGCGGCGTATGCGGCCGCGGCGCCGACCGTAGAATCTCCGTACCGCATGCTCGTTCCGAGCGGGGGCCCGCCCGGGTAGCCGACCAGCGGTGCGAGTCCGGCCAGGGCGGCGAAGCAAGGCGCGTAGCCGGTCTGGTGACCGAGCGGCCCGTCGTTGCCCCACATTTTGATCGACACCGAGATGATGTCCGGTTTGATCTCGGTGAGCTCCCGATAGCCCAAGCCCTGGCGCTCCATCGCGCCCGGCCGCAAGTTGTTGATCACGATGTCACTGCGCGCGATCAGTTCACGCAGATGCGCCATGCCCTCGGCCGACTTGATATCGAAGTCCACGCTGAGGATCTCGGGGTTGATGCTCAGGAAGAAAGGCGCGTGGTTGATGTCGGTGCCGCCGTAGGCGCGCATCTCCTCGGGCAGGGCCGCCGTTTCGACCTTGATGACCTCGGCGCCCAGCATCGCCAGCAGCTTGCCGGCGTACGGACCCGCCCACACCTTGGTGAGCTCGACGACTCGAACCCCCTCCAGTGGCCCACCCCGCGGGGTCTTCGGCGGCTTCAACTGCGGTACTCGCACCATGGGCGGCGTGCGTCTCGTATCGAGGCGGCTCACGATCGCGGCGGTGTGCTGACCGAGAGTCGGCGCCGCAGAGGTGATTTGCGCCGGCGATGCACTCAGCAGATAGGGCACCGTGGGGTAGGCAGCATCGCCCAGCACGGGATGGCTGACGTTCTGAAAGAAACCGCGGTGCCGGTACTGCGGCGACGCGTGGAGATCGGCGGCGTCGTTGACCGGAACGAGCGGCACACCCATGCGCTGAGCTTCGTCGGCTGCCGTCTCCTTGGGCAGATCGCGGACCCACGCCCCGAAGCCCTGCTGGAATGCCTTGACCTTTTCCGCGGTGACCGAGAACTCGAGCCAATCGTCGTCGAATTCGTCGAGCCATTCGGGTTGCCCCATCAACTTTTTGACGCCGAGCCAGTGCGCGCGGCTGGTCATGTACAGGTAGACGAAACCATCGGCGCAGGCAAAGAACGACGCCGGGCCCTGCTGGTCGTAGTCGTCGCGGGCGCCCAGGGCGGGGACTTCGCCGGTGATCAGGCGGCCCAGAATGCAATCGGCGCGCGAGACCAGCACGGCATGTTGGGAGATGTCGATGGCCTCACCCCGGCCGTGGTGCAGCCGCCCGAACAGCGTTGAGGCCACGCAGAGTGCGGCCTCGAGTCCGGCTTCGTAGTCGGCCATGAAGCGCCCCGGTCCCCGCAGCGGCGGCTTACTGACGTCCGGATGGCTGGGAGTGTGATATCCCCACCCGCTGGCATGAAAGACGTTGATGCTTTTGGCATTTGCGTACTCCGGTGTGGCGTTCAGGCCGAACGGGGTGATCGAGCAGAAAATCACACTCGGGTACCGGGCCGCCAAGCGCGTCGCGCCCTCGTCGATCACCGCATCGGCGTTGGCGATCAACGCGTGCAACCGCGGGTCGCCAGCATCGAGCTCGACGGAGTTCTTGTTCGTGTTGAGATACGCGAACAAGGCACTGCCGTCATGCCCCGCGGCGTCGCCCAGGATGGGCGAAAACGCCCGGGTGGAACTGCCGCACCCCGGCGCCTCGACTTTGATCACCTCGGCGCCGAAGTCGGCCAGCAGTTTTCCGCAGTACTCCCCTGCGACCGAGCCCACCAGCTCAACGACTCTGAAACCCGTCAGCGCCGACATGCGAGCTCTCCCGAGACGGTCAGGGCTTCGCGCGCCCCGAGCGGCTGAGGCGCCACTCCGGCGGGAAGTTCATGTCGTTGTCCTTCACCACGTTGTTGAGACCCTTTTCGAAGGTGCCACCGGTGAGGTCGACTTCTTCCGCATCGTTTTTGATCATCGGCAACATGCCCTCGACCATGCCGGTCAGCAGGCTCCCGAAGTATTCGCCCTTGTGTTGCTTGTAGAGCTCCAAGAAGGTCTTCTGCACGGCGACCGTGTCGGTTGGACGCGATCGTGAACACGCCATTGCGTATTTGAGGGTCTCGGCTTCCAACTTGTCACGAGGCACCACGCTGTTGACGAATCCGCACTCGTACATTTCTTTTGCGCTGAACGGCCTTCCGGTGAACAGCATTTCGGAGAACTTGCGCAGTCCCATGGTCTCGGCCCACCACCACAGCCGGGGTCCCCAACCGACGTAACGGAACGCCGGGTGGCCGAACAGGGCATCGTCGGAGGAGATCACCAGGTCGGCGTCACCGGCCTGGTAGAAGTGCCAGCCGTAGCAGTAGCCCTTGGCCTCGATGATGCTGATCTTCCGAAGCTCCTGCAGCGGACGGTTACCGGCACGCGCCTTAGCGTAGAAGTCGGTCACGGTGGACAGGTAACGGTACGACCCACCCGGCGGGTACTTGACGTCGTCGTCGTTGATTGCGAGCTCGTGGTGCAGCGGCAGGCCCGGGTTCTCCAGCATCGGCCGCTGCTCGGGCAGGTCACCGCCACTACCGAAATCCTGGCCCTCGCCGCGGATTACGACGACCTTGACATCGTCGTCCACATTGCACTTGTGGATCAGGTCGGCGTAGTTCTGCCGCATGCCCAGGCTGGTGGCGTTCTGCGCTTCCGGGCGGTCAAAGGTGATGTAGGCGATCCGGTTCTTCTTGTCCTTCTCGAACTTGATGTACTGCTCGGCTTCTTTCTTCAGCTTTTCGTAGTCGAATTCAGGCATGAGTTTTCTCCACTTCGTCGTGCTTAATTGAGTTAGTGTTTATTTGAGCAAGCTGCCCGCATCAACGGGAAGCGAAACGCCAGTGACATAACGAGATTCGTCAGAGGCGAAGAACAAGACCGCGTTGCTGATATCCACCGGGTCCACCCAGGGCACCGGCAAGGTGTGCATCATCTGCGAGATCGGCGCGAAGTCTTCGGGCCCGGGCTCGGCCAGGTCCGGGCGAAAAAGCCGATAGGTGTTGTCGTTCATCACCATTGTGGTGCTGACCTGGGTCGGTAGCACCGAGTTGACCCGGATCATGTCCTGACCCAGTTCGACGGCGAAGGCCCGCATCAGCCCGATGACGCCGTGCTTCGCGGCGACATAGTGGCCGGTGTTTTGGTAGGCCTTACGCCCGCCGACCGAGCTGGTGAGCACGATCGATCCACCGCGTCCACCCGAAAGGATGTGCGGTACGCCTGCTTTGACGGTGTGCCAGACACCGCTCAGGTTGATGTCGATCATGTCCTGCCACACGTTCTCGCGGATCTTGTGCAGCTTCCTGCCATCGGTACCCACGCCCGCGTTGGCGACGATGATGTCGAGTCGGCCGAGTTGTTCCACCCCGCTGTCGACGGCCGCCTTGAGCCCCTCGTAGTCGCGGACGTCGACCTGTGCGGTGACGATGCGCCGGTCGAGGTTCTTGACCATGTCGGCGGTCTCGGCGAGATCCGCGGGCGTCGAATGCGGGTAGGCCAAATTGTCGATCGGCCCGCAGATGTCGATCGCGATGATGTCGGCGCCCTCTTGTGCCAGGCGCACCGCGTGACTGCGGCCCTGCCCGCGGGCGGCACCGCTGATGAAGGCGACTTTGCCCTCGACGCGACCGGCCATCAGGGCACCAGTGTCGGCAGGGTTTCCCAGCCCCGCACCGACGACGTCGGGCTGAGCGTGGCGTTGGCCATATCGGGCTCCCACTCCGGAAAGCGCTTGAGGATTTCTTCCAGGGCGACACGGCCTTCCAGTCGGGCCAGCGCCGAGCCCAGGCAGAAGTGCGCACCGACGCTGAACGTGAGGTGCGGTCGGGGGGCGCGATGAATGTTGAATTCGCCTGCATCCGGCCCGAACTGGCGCTCGTCGCGGCACGCGGCACCGATGAGCATCAGCATCACGCTGCCTTGCGGCACCGTCTGGTCATAGAGGCTGACGTCGCGGGTCACATACCGCGCCATGTGCGGTGCCGGCGGCTCGAAGCGCAGCAGCTCCTCAATCGCCTGCGGGATCAGCGCTGGATTTTCGACGAGCTCGCGACGCTGGTCTGGGTGCTCCGCGAGAACCTTTCCGGCCCAACCGATCAGACGAGTCGTCGTTTCATTGCCCGCTCCAGCCACCACGTTGAGATACACCAGAATCTCCTCACGGCGCAGCCGCCGGGTGGTCCCGGTCTCGTCGACGAACTCGACATTGAGCAGCTCGGTCATGATGTCGTCGGACGGGTTCTCGGCGCGCCAGTCGATGTAGGCCTCGAACTGCTCGCCCACCGACAAGCCATGCTCGGCGGCACTCATCGGCTTGCCGGGCTCGGTGCGTAGTTGCGCATTCCCGCGATCGCGGATGTACTCCTGATCCTCTTCGGGAATCCCGAGCAAGGCACTGATGACCTTCATCGGCATGATCGCGCCCAGATCGGTGACGAAGTCGAATCGGCCCGAACCCACCAACGGATCCAGGGATTGTGCGCAGAAGTCGCGGATCATCGGTTCCAGCGCGGAGATCTTGCGTGGCGTGAACATCCGCGACAGCAACTTGCGGTGCACGTCGTGGATCGGTGGGTCTTCGAAGATCAGCATCCCCGATGGGATCTCGAGGTTGGCCTTGATCAGCTCCATGATCACGCCACGCGCAGAGCTGTACGTGCCGTGGTCGACGATTCCCTTGTTGACATCGGCGAATCGGCTCAGCGCGTAAAAGTCGTATTCGGAGTTGTAGTAGAGCGGCGCCTCGTCACGCAAGCGCTTAAACATCGGATACGGGTCGGCAATCAGCTCGACATCGTACGGATCAAAGCTGACATGGCTCTCGGTGCTCGCCGTCACGAAATCCCTCCTAGCGCTTCCGATTCCGGGGAGCGACATGCACGAGACCCCGCTGCAGCTGGCGGTCAGTCAGCACCGGATCCGGCTCGGGCAATTTGTACACTCCGCTTAAATGCGTTTGTTTGGACAAACGCACGGGCTCGGCTGATAGTGGGCGCACCGACGGCCCGTGAACGTCGGTTCACTCTATTCTCGTAGAGAACCATATAGCGGATGCTGTGGCAAGACCCAAACGCACGAAACCCGGCGCGTCGTGCGTCTGTCGGCGCTCAGCCGGAGGCGGCGGCCCGGCGGCCGCCGCCCGGGTGCACGGCGGCGGCCTCGGTGAGGGCACCCCGGTGCGGACTCTTGAGGATTCCGGTCGCAATGGCCGTCAGGATCGCGTCGAGTTGCTCGGGGGTAGCGACAACGCGGTCGCCATGCGCGGCCCGCATCAGCAGACCGTTGATGAACGTCAGCGTGACATTGCTCAGATCCTCGACCACCGCCGATTCCAGCTCGGCCCCATGGGGCATCAGCTGCACGAGGATCTCGCGGTGCAACTTGGTGAACGCATCCGTCGCCTGCTGCAGGATCGCGGCCATGGCGGGATCCCGGGCGGCTTGCATCGTCAGCTCGTAGCGGGCCTTGGTCCACGACAGCTGCGGCTCGGTGCCGGCCTGAATCACCACCTGCGACAACAACGAGGGCGTGGGATTGTCTCGCGTGCTACCCGCGCTGTCGGCGATGGACTGCAGGCGTTCCAGATCCAGCTCTGCCAGCCGTTCGGCTACCGCACGCAGCAGCGCGGACCGAGTCCGGAAGTAAAAGGACGTAGTGCCGTCGGGAACGGCGGCCTTGCGGTCGACCTTGAGATGGCTCAGCCCCTTGGCCCCGTCGGCGGCCAATAACTCGATCGCCGCATCGCACAGATCGCGGCGGCGCTCGGCGGGGTTGGGCTTTCGTCTTTTTGCCGACGCAGACGGGTATCGAGCCATGAACACAGGCTTTCGTGGCAAGGATCTAAAGTGAACTTTCGCTGACGTGCAGCACGACCATACTCTATTTTCGTAGTGTCCGTAAAGCACGGCTCTCCAGTGCAACGGTGTCATCACGATTCACGCGAATTCTGGCGTCGTGGGCGACAACGAGCGCTCGACCTACTTTGCTTGAGTTCGATGCCCGCCACCACAACCGTCCGGCTGACCAGCGCCATCCTGCTCGGCGCGCTGGCGTGCGGCTGCCACGCGGCGCAGCACGCGACCGCACCCACCACGTCGACCAGCGCCGCCGCCTCGGCGCCCCCGCCCGTACCGCCGGTGGTTCGGATTGCGCCGTTGCCGGTCCGGCCGGTCGAGAAATCGCAACCGACCTCACCCGACAAGTGCCCCGCGACGAATCCGGCGGCCCCGGCGCCGCCGGGCAGCGTCCTGGTCACCTGCGACCTCGCCCGGACCACCCGGTATACGCTGGGACCGGAAACGATGCGACTCGAGCTGACGCACGTGGACGCACCCAAGCCGCTGACAGCGGACTTCTATCAAGTGATCCTGACGATGGACCCGGCGTCGGAGACGGCATGGGCGGCATTCACCGCGGCGCATCTGCACGCCCACGTCGCCTTCGTCCGCGACGATTTAGTCCTGGAGGCGCCGATGATCGAGCATCAGGTCAGCTCCGGGCAGATCGCGCTGACGACCCAAACTGCCCCGGCGGCCGCCCAGTTGGCGCAATTGGCGGGCCGTCCGGCATGACCGAACTGGCTATCGGCTTTCTCAATGGATTCGGCCTTCCGCCAATAGAGTTCGTCGATCTGGCCGCGGATCTTGGCTGCCGCTACATCTCCGCAGTGGTGCGGGGCGCGCCCTTGGTGCCACTCGGCTATCCGCCCTTTTCACTCACGGACGACCCCGCGCTGCGACGCGACGTCCTCGCCGCGATGCAGCAGCGAGGTGTGTCCGCATCCTCGGTGATGGCTTCCTGGTGCTGCCGAATACCGAAACCCGTTCTTTCAGTGCGGATCTCGATGTAATGGCCGAACTGGGAGTGCCCCGAATCAACGTCGTCAGTCTGGATCCCGATCTCGACCGCACCTTCGACCAGTTCGCGGCTCTGACCGAGCTCGCCGCCGAGCGCAGCATCCAGACCGTCGTCGAGCCGGTTCCCGGGCTGACCGTGGGGGATCTGCCCACCGCGCTGGCCGCACGAGAATACGTCGGCCGACCGGACTTTCGATTGCTGATAGATACCATGCATCTGGTGCGCTCGGGTTCCAGCGCCGCCGAACTCGCGGCCGTCGACCCCGAATACATCGGCTACGCCCAACTGAACGACACGACACTGCGGCCGCGCCTGGATAACTATATGGAAGAAGCCATGTTCGAACGCATGGTCCCCGGCGAAGGCGAACTTCCGCTCATCGACCTCCTGTCCGTGCTTCCGTCCGAGATCGTGCTCGAAATCGAAGTACCCAGGCGGTCATTGGCGTTGGCCGGGGTCAGCCCGATCGACCGGGTGCGCCCATGCGTCGAGGCAGCACGCCGGCTGTTGGCCGAAATCGGCCGCCAGCCTTGACTTTCAGCTCGGTTCACGAAGCGGCAGACCCGCCGCGCGATAGATATTGTCGATGACGGTCATGTTCTCGATCGCGTCCTGCGCGGTGGTTTTCACCGGCTCGCCGCGAAGCACCGCCGCGGCGAACGCATCGAGCTGGTAGGCGTAGGAGGCGCGGCGCGGAAAACTCTCCACCCGGTTGTCGTCTGAGGTTCGAACCGAGAGCCGATGGAACATCTGTGGCATCGCGGGATTGAGCAGATGGAGCTGGCCGCGTTCGCCGACCACTTTGGCACTGATATCGAAAAGGCGCCGCGACCACATCGAGCACCGGACCCGGCCGGTGTGTCCGCCGGCGAACCGCAGCTCGGCCGTCATCGCCCGGTCGATCTGAGGATTATGCAGTTTCGCTTGCGCCGAAACGACTTCCGGAGTCGAACCGCCGAACGTACGAACCATGTGGACCGTGTAGCAGCCCGCATCCATCGTCGCACCGCCGGCCAGGGCGTAGTTGTACCGGATGTCGGAGAACCTGGGCAGCGGGAAACACAGCGTTGCTTCCACGTGCTTGAGCTTGCCCAGTTCCCCCGAAGCGATGATCTGCTCGGCCCGTAAGGTCTGCGGATGGTAGCGATAGTGGAAGGCTTCCATCACCACTCGATCCGACTGCGCAGCCAGCCCGGCGATCTCGCGGGCTTCGGCGGCGTTGGCGGTAAACGGTTTTTCACACAGCACGTGTTTACCGGCGGCCAGCGCGGCTCGGGTCCACTTGCCGTGCAACCCGTTTGGCAGCGGGTTGTAGATGGCGTCGAGATCCGGGTCGGCGATCAGCGCGGCGTAGTCGTCGTGCACCCGGGCGATGCCGTGCTTGGCAGCGAAAGCTCGAGCACGCGCGCCATCGCGTGCGGCCACCGCGGCGACCACGACCTCGGCGTTGTTCTTGGCGGGTTTGATCAGCGCCATCGGTGCTATCGCGGCGGCACCCAAGATGCCGATCCGCAGGTGTTCAGCCATGAACCCGACGCTACCGACGGGCCAAGGCCGGGGCGCGCTCGGGTCGGACGCCGACACCGATGAAATAGCGGGGATGAAGGACAGCCGATGCCATGGCGACACTTTCCGAACTTGGGCCTGTGTTGATCAGCAGGCTTCGCCACATCGCCCCACAAATCCTGGAAGGTCTCTCGAACTATGACTTTTTGACCCCGACGCCGACGGCGAACTACACCACGAGGCTGGCGCGCTGAGTTGCGGGACGTGGGGTGACTGACGCCAACGCGGCGCCGGCCTGGTGAATTTCAACCGGATTGGCTCAATGATTACTTTTCTTCGGTGTCCGCGGATATGGATCTTAGCGTGGGGCGCAGCGCTCGAGTAGGTTCCGTTAGCGTCCTGTGAAGAACTTCGCCCAGGTCGATATAGAAATCGTTTTCCAACGGCGGCGGATTTGTCGGTTGGAAGAGGATGTACCAGACGTGTGACCACTCGGATTCTGGAATGTCGGATGGCCTGTCTGGTTTGGCATATACGTAGTAATAGTGGCTGCATTGCAGGTTATGTTTTGTGGGAGTATCCGCGTCTGGGTAGCCGATGAGACCGAGGGGAATGTACGTGTTCCACTCTGCCGAGAACGGGAGTGCTTGGTCAAAGGTGCTCCAGTAGGCCGTCAAATCGTCACACTTGCTCAAAAAATTCCTGAGAGTTTGACTCCCGTCGAGGTAATTCCGTTGATCGTCGTCCGCTGCAGCCATCAGCACACGACCGATCCTGACGGCACTCGCCGCCTGGAAAGTAGCCTGCGTTACGTAGGCCCCCATGGAGTGAGCAAACAGGTGAATGTTCTTGGCGTCGAAATGGTAGAGGAGGAGTTGTAGACACTCGTCTAGGAGCCTCGGCCTCGACGGCGACGCAATCTGGGTAGCTTTTGCCCTGTCTGTCATGTACTTCTCTTTCGGTATGACCTTAGAGTTTGCGGCGGGCCAATCGAAGCTCACAAGAGAGACGTCGGACGGGAGGTAATCCTTGATGGACTTGTGTCGTTCGAGGGCCGTGTCGGCGTCGACGTCGAAGCCGTGCACGAATACCAGCACGTTTTCGTTGGTGGCGCGCAATCGATGTAGCCACTGATCCGGGTGAATGGCGTCGTTTTTAAGGTTGTATGCCGACTTGTCTGGCGCGAGGTCGATGTACTTCGTGTCGCCGATATCAGTACCGGGCTTTCCTCCACCAACGTCATTGCGCAAGCTGATCAAGTAATTGTTGGTCACGTCTTTTCCGGAAATCGGCGAATGTTCACTCATAGCAACCTCAACTTCCCATTGATCGGTTGCATCGACGTCCCCCTCCGCTAGATGCAGACCGGGTTGACTTCAGGGGCCACACGTTAGCGACGTGAAGTGAAATGTCAAGACCGCATTGCGGCGGCGCCGATCCAACAACCCACCCGTTTGACGAAGTAGTCGTAGTTAGGCACTGAAGTTCACCTCCGGCCGTGGCAGCACCCGAAACGCGCCAGCAGCCGCCCAAGTACCATTCCGGCCGGCCCGCCGCCGATCACCACGCAGGTTGTCGTTTCAGTCATCCCCCGTTGAAATCCGTTGGCTCCGTGGTTATCCGAGCAATTGCGGGTCCACGTCGTAC
This sequence comes from Mycobacterium sp. 050128, assembly GCF_036409155.1. NCBI lineage: Bacteria > Bacillati > Actinomycetota > Actinomycetes > Mycobacteriales > Mycobacteriaceae > Mycobacterium > Mycobacterium sp. 050128. Next base: position 356,805 of record NZ_JAZGLW010000002.1, read on the forward strand.
ACCGAAATCGGCTCCGTGAGCACCCCGTTCTCCTCGACATAGCGATCCCACAACGCGAGAAGCTCGGCCAGCTTGTCGGGATGGGTGGCCGCGAGGTCGTGGATCTCACCCCGGTCGCAAGAAAGGTCGTAGAGTTGCCACGCGCCCGGCCCGTAGGGCGGGGGCAGATAGAGGGCTTTCCAGTCGCCTTGACGGATCGCGCGGCGGCCGAACAATTCCCAGCCGGTGCCTGTCTCACCAGGGTGGACCGCCTCGGCGTCGCACGACAGGTACGGCACCAGCGAGCGGCCGAGCATCGGCTCGACGTCGCGGTCGCGGTAGGAGGTGCCCGGATGTTCGACGCCGGCCAGTTCCAGCACGGTGGGAGCGATGTCCATGACGGTCGCGAACGCGGTGCCGATCGCGTCCTGGCGCGCGAAGCCCGGCCAGGTGACGAAACCCACCACCCGGATACCGCCCTCAGTGGTGAACGCCTTATGTAATCGCGAGGGTGCCGTGGCCGCCTGTGCCCAGCGGGGTCCGTACCAGATGAACGATGTCGGCCGGCCCAGGTTCTCCAGGCTGTTGTCACAGTTCTTTTCGATCTGCGCGACGATCTGGGGGCCGCGCAGCGGCATCGCTTCGACGATCGCGCCCTCGGCACCGTTGTCGGACATGAACATCACGACGGTGTTGTCCAGCTCACCGGTCTCGGCCAGGTAGTCGATCACCCGGCCGATGTTCCAGTCCATCCGGTCCACCATGCCGGCGTAGACCTCCATGGAGCGGGCCGAAATCGCGCGCTCCTCGTCCGTCATATCGGCCCACTCCGGCGCGCCATCGGCGACGACCGGATGCGGCTCGACATCGGGCGCACAGAGCCCGAGGCGCTTAAGCGACGCCAACCGCTCCTCGCGCAACGCATCCGGGCCCGCGTCGTAGCGGCCGCGGTATTTGGCAACGGATTCGTCGGGTGCCTGCAGCGGCCAGTGCGGCGCCTGAAACGGCAGGTATGCGAAGAACGGCCGGTCTCGATCTTTGGGGTCGGCCGCGCGGTCGCGGAAGTAGCCGAGCAACGTGTCGGTGTAGGAGTCCGACGAGTAGAAGTCTTCGCCCACCGTGACGAACTGATCGTCTTCGGTGTAAAGCGTTGGCACCGGAGAGAATCCGCGGCCCGCAGCGCCGCCGTAGTGGCTGGCACCGGCTGGCAGCAACGCAAACGAACGCTCGAAACCCCTTGCCCAGGGCGATCTTTCAATCGTGTGGCCCAGATGCCATTTGCCCGACATCAGGGTGAAATAGCCGGCGTCGCGCAAGAGCTCCGGCAGCGCGACGACGCGGTCGTTGAGATAGCCCTCATAGCCGGGCGCACCCCGGAATCCGGGGATCGCGACTTCCAGCATCGTGCCGATACCGGCGACGTGGTGGTCGGTTCCGGTCATCAGCATCGCCCGGGTCGGCGAACAGGCCGGCGCGGAATGGAAATCGGTGAGCCTGATGCCGGCGTGGGCGAGACGGTCGAGGTTGGGCGTTTCGATTTCGCTGCCGAATGCACCGATGTCGGAAAACCCGAGGTCGTCTGCCAGGATCACCAAAAAGTTAGGCCGCTTCACGGTGAAGCATCCTGTCAGGTCCGGCACCCGAATGGAACGTTCGAGAACTGACTAGGCTCGATTCGGGAAAACACTGATCCCGGAGGGGCGCCCTAATGTTGGCAGATTTCGAGATGTCGATTCCGCTGGTTGCCGCGCCGATGTCGGGCGGCCCGACCACGCCGGCGATGGTGTCGGCGGCCACCGGGGCGGGCGGGCTGGGCATGCTCGCCGCGGGTTATAAGACGGTCGAGGCCGTCGAAGCCGAGCTCAAGACCGTGCGTGCCGAGGGAATCCCGTTCGGCATCAACCTGTTTGCACCTAACCCGGTGCCGGTCGACGCCGACAGCTACCGCGCTTACGCGGCGATCATCCAGAAGGAGGCCGACCAGTTCGGGCTCACCCTGCCTGCCGACCCCATCGAGGACACCGATCGGTTCGACGAGAAGATCGCGCTGCTGCTCGATGACCCTGTGCCGATGGTGTCCTTCACGTTCGGCATCCCGCCGCGCAGCGTGATCGCCGCGCTGCAGCGGGCCAAAACCGTGGTGGTTCAAACGGTGACGACGTCGCAGGAGGCGGTGCAAGCCCGGGATGCCGGCGTGGACATGCTGGCCTTACAGGCAGCCGTCGCCGGAGGGCATTCCGGCACCCTCACACCGCTACGACCAGTGCAGCCGGTCCCGATCGTGGACCTGGTCAGACAGGTCACCGCGACGGTGCCGCTGCCGGTGCTGGCCGCCGGTGGGCTGGCGACACCCGATGCGGTGGCCGACGTGATCCGGGCGGGGGCCGCCGCGGCCGTCGTCGGCACCGTGCTGCTGCGCGCCACCGAAAGCGGTGCGTCGGCAACCCACCAGGCTGCCCTGACCGATCCCGCTCGGACCGAAACGGTGTTGACCCATGCCTTCACCGGGCGCCCCGCCCGCGGACTGCGCAACACGTTCATCGACGACCACGAGGACCAAGCGCCGTTCGGCTATCCCGCGATTCACTACTTGACCAGCCCGCTGCGCAAAGCCGCCGCGGCGGCGGGCAAGCCCGACTATGTCCACCTGTGGGCAGGAACGGGATACCGGCACGCCACCGCCGAACCCACCGCGGACATTCTGCGGCGGCTTGCTTCCAATCTGTGACAGCCGGCGACTGCCGGACTCAGTTGCTCAGGTAGAGGTACCAGAGACCATCGGAATGCTGGACACAGGAAAAGTGAGTCCAGGTACCGGGGTGGACGACCTCGACGTGCGGGCCGTCCGCCATGCACCCAGCCTCCGTCGCATAGTTGCCTTCGACGAGGATCTCATCCGCGTTGCTGACACCCACGCCGGTGGTCATCGTGGCCGAAAAAGCCAATATACCTGCAGCGATCAATTTTTTCATTGAATGCCCTCTCGTCGCATCCGCCCGCTGGGTTCCGACGCCAGGGTTTGCTGAGCCTCGACGTTACCGACTGGGAATCGTCGACGCAACCAACCGTGAGGTCGCCGAAGCCCTAGAACGTAAATCGGTTCAGCGTGTCGTAGGGGCCGAACGGCGAGGCATTGAAGAATCGGTAGATCCACCGCACGACGGTGCTGTCGATCTTTTCGTAGCCGGCCTGTGCCGGTGTCTGTTCGACGAATCGCAGCCTTGGATTCCACGTTTCGATGTCGCGCGCGTTGCCGATCCCCCACTTGATGATGCCCCGGGTTAGCACTTTCGAGAGCAACGGCGCCAGCGCGGAGAGGGTGTCGAATTGCAGCTCTCCGCGATCGAATCGGTCCAGCACGCGTGCGAACAGCTGGCGGACGCCACTCTCGTCTACGTACATCAGCAGGCCCTCGGCGACGACGAGTGTCGGGTGGCCGGTGGGAATCTGATCGAGCCAACTCAGCTCGGTGACCGACGAGCCGATCATCTTGTAGCGCTCGGTTTCGTCGTAAAGCCGCCGGCGAAGCTCGATGACGCTCGGCTGGTCGAGGTCGAACCACAGCACCGCGGGCGGTACGTCGAGGCGAAAGGCCCGGCCGTCGAGGCCAGCGCCCAGGTGCAAGACGACCGCGTCGGGGTGGTGCGAAAGGAAATCGGCGCACCACACGTCGAGCTGCTTCGCGCGCAGGACGACCAGGTACTGATTGGACGCCGGCAACGAGTTCCGGTGTATGCGTTTGAAGTCGTAGTCGATCCGGTCGACGGCTTCCGCAGCGGCATGGTCACCGAGAATCGGCCGCCGGGACCGGCTTTCGTGGGCCCGCAGATACAGCGTCACCAGGTTCGTCCACTCCACCGAGCCCCAGCGGACCGAACTGAAATCAACCTTGCCCGTCGTCACAATGCCCTCCTGCCCCCTCGGTTAGCGGCCTACCGATAGCGAAGCGCATCCGGCCCATGATGGCCACCCCCGAAGTACTCGACCGGGCAAACAAGCTGGTCGCGGTCTGCAGCGCCTCGAATCAGAGTTCGCCCGTCCGACCGACCCGGTGCTCCGAAGAACTATCGAGCAACGGTTGTGGCGGGCGACACCCGCTAGGTCTGGAAGGGGGCCGCTCGATGCGACAGGTGACGTTCAAAATGGTTGCCGCTGGCGACGGTTCACCGCCGACCTCAACCGGATACTGCTACTACCTGGTGGCCCACGCGCTCGCGACGGTCTTGCTGCTGATGACCCTGGTTGCCGCGATATGGCAATTCATGGACTGGGTCGTGACGCCGTCGTGTCTGGCAGCCAGTTCAGGGTCGTCGTCAGCGGTGGCGGTGGCTGCGGGGACCACCGCACCGCTGACCGACAAGCCTTTACCCACCGCCGCGTCGATCTCATTGGGCACCGCGGCACGGACCGAAACTGTGGCCGGTTTCAAGGCCGACTCCGGTGACTGCCCCTGCCCGAAGAGTGCCAAGTGAGCCCTCAGAACGCCTCGGGATCATGCTGGACGGCCGTCGGCACCGGATGCTGGTACAAGCGCGAAGCGTTCTCCCAGGTGAACTTGCGGATCGCGTCCGGCGGCAGATCGCCGATCTCCTCGTGGATCGTTTGTTGAGTGTGCGGCCAAGTGGAGTCGCAGTGCGGGTAGTCGGCTTCGAGCATGATGTTGTCCATGCCGATTCGGTCGCGTTGTACGAACGACGACTTGTCCTCCACCGCGCAGAACCAGAAGTTGCGGGTGAAAACCTCTGCGGGAGTGAGCTTCTCCCCCAGTGCCTGCCAGGTGCCGTACATAGCGTGGTAGCTGAGCATGTGATCGAGGCGATCGAGCAGGCCTGCCACCCAGCCGATTCCGCCTTCGGACAAACAGATCTTGAGATCCGGGAACCTGCTTGGTAATCCGGAGTACAACCAGTCCACGGCAGCCGAGATGGCGTAGGCGAAGAACAGCACACCCTGTACGTCCGGCGGAGCGTCCTCGGTAGTCGACGGCGACGAACCCGACGATCCGATATGCAGATTCACCACCGTTTCGGTCTCGGCGCATGCCGCCATGATCGGATCCCAGTGTCCTGAATGAATACTCGGCAACCCGAGCATGGCGGGGTTCTCGCTGAACGTCACCGCGTGAAAGCCACGCGCGGCGTTCTCATGGATCATCTTGGCGCCCAGCTCGGGGTCCAGCAGCCAGGGCAGCTGGCAGGGAATGATTCGTTCCGGATACGACCCGGCCCACACCTCGAGGTGCCAGTCGTTCCACGCCCGGACCGAGGCCAGTGCCAGATCGCGATCCTTGGTCACCTGCTGCAACCGCTGGCCGGCGAAGCCGGGCAGAAACGACGGAAAATTCAGCGACGCGTAGATACCGTTGAGGTCCATGTCCTTGACGCGATCATGAATATCCCATGCGCCCCTGCGCATTTCGTCGAATCGGACCGGCTCGAAGCCGTACTCGGCCACTGGGCGCCCGACCACAGCGTTGAACCCGACGTTGGGCAGTTCCTGATTGTCGTAGACCCAGGTTTGTCCGCCGCTGTCGGTGTCGACGACCCGCGGCGCTCGGTCGGCGAACTTTCGGGGCAGCCGGCCGGTGAAGGTATCCGGGGGTTCGACGATGTGGTCGTCGACCGAGATCACCGTGTAGCGGCGCGGTGAACGCGGCGGGTCCGGCAGAAACGTGACCGAGCGCTCGTCGCCGGTCTTGGCCGTCGTGAAACTCAGATTCGAGGCCAGCTCGTCAATTGATTTCATGGCCGGCAATCTCCTTGCGCGTCGGTCGGTGGTGATGCCTGCCGGGCTCAGCTGAGTACATCGGGATCCGCTTTGATCGTCATCCGCGCCGCACCGGCCCAATACACGTCGGCGGCGCGCTCGATCAGGGATCGCTGCATGCCCGCCATGTCAGCCCAGTTCATCGCCACCGGCTCCTTGCCGGTGAGCATGACGTCGTAGGCCAGCTTGCACACCCGCTCGATCGATGCCGCCCGGTACACCGCCTCGGGCAGGTTCCGACCGGTCGCGATGACGCCGTGGTTGGCCAGAATCGTCAGGTTGGCGCCGCCGATACGTGCCGCGAGATCGGCTGCCCGGTTGGCGCTGTCGATCTCACCGTCGTATTCGCCGACGAGGCACAGGTCGTCCAGGAACAGAGCGCCGGTCTGATGCACCAACTCGGGTAACCTGCCCAGCGCCGCGAGCACACAGACGTAGTACGGGTGATTGTGAACGACCACCCGGGCGTCCTCGCGGACCCGGTGCAGCTCGGTGTGGATGTGGATGGCCGGGGTGACGTCCCACCGACCGCGGACCACTCGAGCTTCGCTATCTACCAGGCAGATATCGGATGCGGTGAGTTCCTGCCACCACAGACCCCAAGGATTGACCAACATGTCGGTTTGCCCGTCGAGCTGCCAGGTGATGTGTCCGGCCATGTTCTCGGAGAACCCGATGCCGGCTAGATGCCGGAAGGCCACGGCGAGCGCCTGCTCGTTCGACAGGTCGACACCGATGGGGGGCACCGCCGACGGCGCCCACACCTGCAGGCCACCTCGTCGTGGATTAGGCGTGTTCATGTTCGGCCTCCATCCTTGCTCGAATATCTTGGCGGAGATCGCCTTTGGCGATCTTTCCGCCGGACGACCGGGGTATTTCGTCGACGACGATGAGGCGTTCGGGCAGCAGTTCCTTGGAAACCCCCAGTGCCAGCAGATGGCTGACGAGTGCGGGCAGGTCGAGGGTCGCGGAGTCGGCGAGTTCGGCGTAGAGGCAGACCCTTTCGCCGAACACCGGATCCGGCATCGCCACCGCCGCGGCGAGGGCAATTGCGGGGTGAGTCATCACGGCGTCCTCGACCTGCGCTGCGCTGATGTTCTTGCCGGCCCGCAGAATGAAGTCGGACGTTCGGCCGGTGATGGTCAGGTAGCCCTCGGCGTCGAGCTCGCAGATATCGCCCATCAACATCCAGCCGTCGCGAGTGAACAGCTTGTCGTGGTCGGTACCCCCGAGATAGCCGAGGCTGGTCGCCGGGCCTCGACATGCCGGCTGACCCCGACCCGTCGCGGTGACGTCTTGATCCCCGTCGAAGAGCCGGACCGCCATTTCGGGAACGATCCGGCCGCCGGTGCGCAGTCGACGATCCCGCGGGTCGTCCACGGTTGTCGCACTGAGCAGGCCGGTTTCATTCGAGCCATAGAACTGCAGGATCTTCGCGCCGGTGAGCTCTTCGAATTCGGCCGCCGGCCGGTACGGAATCGCCTCACCGCCGGTGAAAACGACGCGCAGCGAGCTCAGGTCGTAGTCGCGGGACGCGCGGTCGGCCATCAGCATCGTCAATTGCGAGCTGACGCAACATAATACGGTCACGTTGTGCCGGGCTATCGCCTCACACGCCGCGGGCGCGGTGAAGCGATCCAGGATCACCGCGCTGGCGCCGAGATAGATCGGGGTGGTGTGGCTGGTCCATATACCGAAGCCGAAAGGCATGGGGATGACCGGCAGGAACACGTCGTCGGCGGTCAACAGCCCGTTGGAGACGGCCTTCTGGTGAAAGTAATGCCACCGATTCTGCGTATGCACTACACACTTGGGCAGGCCGGTGGTCCCCGACGTGGAGTTGATCAGGAAGACGTCGTCGGGACCGAGTTGAGATTCCGCGGCGACCGTGTTGGGACGCACGTCGCTGTTCAGGCGCGGCGCTGCGGCATCCTTGCTCAGGATCAGCAGGGACACCGATGACTCTGTGGCGGCCCGGGCCGCGTCATCGCTGTGCTTGGGGTCGCTGATCAGGATCTTCGGCGCGGCGTTGCGTAGCAGCGCCCCGACCTCACGGGTGCCGGCGCGCGCGCCGATGCCGACGACGACGGCGCCACAACGCTCGATCCCAACGAACAGCACGTGGATCGCGCTGGAGTCGCCGTGCCACACCGCAATTCGGTCTCCGCGCGCGATGCCGATACCGGCCAGCTGGCCCGCCAAATTATCTGCCGCAGAATCGAATTCGCGCCATGTCAGTGAGGTGCCGGGTTCGTCGGAATAAGCAACGCGGTCCGGTGATCGTTCGGCGTTGCGCCGCACCGCGTCCGACAGCGTCGAGTCGGACCACCATCCGGCCGCGCGGAACAGGGCCGGGTCCTCGTCGGTGAATGCCGGCGAGCCCACGGTATCCAGTTCACCGGCGCTCATTACCAAATGATAGGAAAGCTATGCGCGAATCGGTTGGCGGGCCGAAATTGCGCTATCCGGCTACGGATGTTGCGGCAACGGAAGAGGATCTCCCGGACCATGCACAAGCCGCGGGGGGTGCTTCGGGGGCGGCGGCCTGTCGGGATTGATCGGCCCACAGTTCAGGCCGGAAATACAGCCGCCACCGCCACCGACGGGTTTGACCCGCAGGGCGCCGCCACCATCCCCTGGCGGCGCGGGAACCACGGTCGACGAAGGCGTCGTCGCGCTGCGCTGCGACTGGTCAGGTGCGTCAATACCGCCGAACGCCAGGGCAAGTACGGCGGCACCAGCGCACAACGCGGCTGCCGTCCTGCCTATGTAGATCGCCACCCCATCCACAGTAACCTCTTCGCGCAAATCTGTTGGCCGACTACAGCCCGTGCGCCGGGACTAGCCCCGCAGCACTACCACACGCTGCGGCAAGAGTCCTGCCCGTGCGATTACGTACGTGCCGAATTTTAGACGTTGTGCGGCATGCTGTGTAGAGCCACAGCCGAGGGGACGGTCGTTATGGAAATCAGGCAATCTGCCCTGTCGTCGGGACTGCAAGGCAAACGACTCTGGCCGGGCGTGCTGTGCGGCGCGGCCGCGGGTGCCGCGGGCACCACCACGCTGAATGTCATCACCTACCTCGACATCGCGGTGCGGGGCCGTCCGACCAGCAGTACACCGGAACGAACCGTCGAAGCCATGGCGAGGCTGTTCGGCCTCACGGTTCCCGGCAGCGGCGACGTGCTCGCCAACCGGATCTCGGGCCTCGGCGCCCTCACCGGGTATGCCGCGGGCATTGGCATGGGCATCATCCTCGGGGTGGCGTATGCCCTGGGCTGGCGGCCCGGACTACTGGTCGCCACGCTGGTGGCATCGGTGATCGCCCTGGTGGGCACGAACGGACCGATGACCGTTCTCGGGGTCACCAACCCGCTCACCTGGAGTCCCGTCGACTGGATCAGCGATCTGATTCCGCATCTCGGCTACGGCATAGTCACCGCCCTGTTGCTGCACTACCTCGCACCACTGGGCGGGCCACCGGACGAAACGCACGCAGGCTGACGCGACAGCTCGTTCGCCATCTGACGCAGACGGATGGGCGGCGCGTGCACGGATGCTTTCTGTCCGCTGCGGTGTTCAACTTTGAAATCGAAGATGGCGTATGTCCGGAACGGGAAAGGATTACGGCACATGGCCGCAATCAACTGCCAAGGCTGGCCGGGACGGCTCGCGTGAGCACCGTAGAGGTCACCGGGCTGTTCGAGCATTATCGCTCATCCGGCCGTACCTTCACGGCCGGCGGCATTTCGTCGTTCGCCCTTGACGACGGCCCGCCGGACGCACCCCCGGTGGTATGCGTGCATGGCGTCCCATCCTCGGCTTACCTATACCGCAAGGTGGTACCGGCGATTGCCGCCAGCGGATTACGCGCCATTGCGACGGGCGCGCATTCCTGAAGATCATGCGCGGTTTCGAACTGAACACGCCGCGGGCGTGACAGAGCCAATCCTGTTGCCGGGTAAGCACTTTCTACAAGAGGATTACCCTCAGGAGATCGCGGACGCGGTCACTCATTTCGCGACGAGTCACAGCTAACCCTGGATCGTGGGTCGGATGGTGATGTCCCCGATCTCCACATCGTCGGGCTGCTCGATCGCGAACGCGATGGCGCGTGCGACGGCATCCGGCGGAATACCGAAGTCGTTCATCGTGCGCCGGATCTGTTCGCGCAACGCCACATCGTCGATGGAGCTGTCGAGTTCGGTGTCGACGAAGCCCGGGGATATCGACGTCGTGCGCACCACGCCGTCGGTCGACTCTTGGCGCAGGCCTTCCATCACGGTGCGCACGGCGTTCTTGGTAGCCGCGTAAACCGCCATGGTGGGCACGATCTTCAGCCCGGCCGTCGACACCGTCGTCACGAAATGTCCGCGGGCCTGGCGGCGAAATACCGGGAGCGCCGCGGCGAATCCGTGCAACACCCCGCGCAGGTTGACGTCGATCATCGCCGCCCAACCGTCGACGTCGCGCTCCGAGATCGGGCCGATCTTGCTGATCCCGGCGTTGCTCACCAACACATCGAGTCGATCGAACTGATCGAGCGCGGTTCCGACGAGCCGCTCGAGGTCCTCGCGGCGGGTGACGTCGACTCGGCAGGTGCCAGCCTGTCCCCCGCGCTCGCGGATAGCCCCAGCGATCTCGTCAAGGCGTTCGACTCGTCGCGCACCGAGGATCAATCGTGCGCCGCGTTCGGCGAGCAGACGCGCGGTCGCCGCACCGATCCCGCTGCTCGCCCCGGTCACGGCCACAACCTTGCCTTCGATACCCGTCATCGCTGTCCCTTCGCACCCGTGAATTCCCCACCGCGCCAGTGTCTACCCGGATTCGGGATCGTCCGCCGCCCAACGAACTCGGCTACTGTCACCTCTGTGCTGATCGGATTCCTGCTCGCTCTGGGTTGTTCGGTGTGCTACGGCACCGCCTCGGTACTGCAGGCTGTCGCGGCGCGGTCGGTGGAATCGGGCGGCAAATCCGGTGTCGACGCGATGCTGCTGCTACGCGCCGTGCGGCAGTGGCGCTACATCGCGGGCATCGGCCTGGACGGCGTCGGCTTCCTGCTGCAGGTCGCGGCGCTTCGCCTGGTGCCGATCTACGTCGTCGCCGCAGCGCTGGCCGCCTCGATCGCGGTCACCGGCATCGTGTCGGCGTGGGTGCTCAAGGCTCGGCTGTCCAAGGCCGAGTGGACCGCGATCGGTGTTGTTTGCGTAAGCCTCTTCGCGCTCGCTTCTGCGGCCGGGCCAGGCCACTTCCGGCATGGGCCAGCCGGACTCGGCTGGGCGCTGATCGTCGTCGCCGCCGCCATCTTCCTCGTCGGCGCCGTCGCCGGCCGGTTGCCCGACCGCGAACGTGCGCTCGTCCTGGGCCTCGGCGCCGGAAGCGGATTCGGCGTCGTCGAGATCGGAGTGCGCCTGCTCGACGAGATCGATCCGACCAAGTCCGCGTTCTACGCCAGCCCGGCGCTGTACGCCGCGGCCGCAGGCGCCGCCGCGGGGTTTCTGTTGTTCACCTCCGCCCTGCAACGGGGATCGGTCACCACCACGGTGGCCGCGATGGTCGTCGGAGAAACCATCGCGCCGGCACTTGTCGGCGTGCTGTGGCTGGGTGACACGGCGCGGCCCGGTTGGGGGTGGTTGGTCGTCTTGGGATTCGTTGTGGCCGTAGGCGGCACGCTGGTCCTGGCCCGATTCGGCGAGGCGCCCAGTACCGCGGAGTGAGCTAGGACGGCGCATCTTCTGAAACCGGTTGTGTCGCAATCGTATACGTCGTGCCGCGCGGTTCCCGGGTCAGCAGTAAGCCACCCTCGGCGTCGATGCCGGCGGCGATCAGCTCGCGCTTGAGGATCTTGTTGGTGGCGGTCGCCGGAAGATCGTCGTTGATGCGCACGTAGCGTGGCCAGGCCTTCGGTGACAGATCGCTCTGGGTGGCCAGGAACTCCTCGAAATCGGTTGGCCGCAAATCCGTCCCGCGACGAAGCACCAGCGCCGCCATTACTTGGTCGCCGACCCGCTCGTCGGGCACGGCATACACGGCGACCTGGCTGACCTGCGGCAGTCGTTCCAGGATCCGCTCGATCGGCGCGGCCGCGAGGTTCTCGCCGTCCACCCGCATCCAGTCGGAGGTGCGGCCGGCAAGGTAAATGAAGCCGTCGGCATCGCGATAGGCCAAATCGCCCGCCCAGTACATGCCGTGTCGCATCCGCTCGGCGGTGGCGTCCGGATCGTTGTAGTAGCCGACGAACGGCCCCGCTCCCGTGGTGTTGACCAGCTCACCGACAGCGTCGTCGAAGTTGGTCAGGGCGCCGTATTCGTCGAACTGCGCGACCGCACACTCCTTCAAAGTTGTGGGGTCGTAGATGCTGACGCCGGGATACGGCTTGCCGATCGAGCCGGGCGGGGTGCCGTCCTCGCGCACCACGATCACCGCGAACTCGCTGGACCCAAAGCTGTCGACCACCCGGCAACCGAAACGCCTTGCAAATTCCGTGATATCGCGATCGGTGGCCTCGTTGCCGAACGCCATGCGCAGTGTCGTGTCGGCGTCGTCGGGACGCTCGGGGGTGGAAAGGATCAGGGCAAGGGGCTTGCCGACGTAATTCAGATAGGTCACGCCGTAGCGGCGGACATCCTCGATGAACCGCGACGGCGAAAACTTGACGGGGACCATCAGCGCCCCGCTGCCGATCGCGACGGCCCAGCCGGCGGCAACGCCGTTGGAGTGAAACAGCGGCATCGCCAGATAGCAGACGTCGGCCGCCGTGACGTCGTACTGAAAGACCAGGCTGGCGCCACACATGATCGCCATTCCGTGTGCGAACCGCACAGCCTTGGGATTGCCGCTGGTTCCGGACGTGAAGATCATCATGAACGTGTCGGCGGCGGTGACCTCGCGATGCGGAGTCATGGGCGGCGCCGCGGCCACCGCCTCGGCGTAGCGCACCGATCCCACATTCAGAACCTGAATTCCCTTGAGGTCCAAGCCTTCCAACAAGGGCAGGTGCTCATCGTCGATCAGCAGAATCTGGCAGTCGGAGCGCTGGATATCGGAAAGCAGCGCGGCCCCGCGGCGGGTGGTGTTGAGCCCGCACAGCACATAGCCGCCCAGCGCGGCGGCGGCCATCGCGCGCAGCATCGGCGGGGAATTGCCCAGCGCGGCACCGACGTGCAATGGGCGATCCGGGTCGGCGAGGGTCATCACCGCCGCCGCCTCAGCCTCGGCCTCGGCCAGGTGCTCGCGCCACGTCCAGGTCACCTCGCCGTGTGCGATCGCGGGCGTGTCGTCATGCCTGCGCAGCCGCAATAACTGCTGAACCGTCTCCGGCACTGTCTCACTTTCCCTTTGATCTCGTCGTCAGTACCAACCCGGCGTAATTGTGTTGGGCCACCTCTTCGCAGTGGCGCCGGTAGGTACCGAACCCTCCGATGTAGGGCATGAAGGTGCGCTTCTTGCCTTCGATGTTGACACCCAGGTACCAGGACGACGCGGCCTTGGGGAACAGCGTGCGCTCGGCGGCCCGAGCCACCTGATCGGTCCACGCCAGGGCCGCGTCGAGGCGCGGCTCGACCTCGCTCACCCCCCGTTGTCGCGCGGCTCGAATCAGGTCAATGACCCAGTCGACCTGAACCTCGGCGTGCAGCACCATGTTCGCCAGCACCGACGGACTGCCCGGCCCGCTGATCGTGAACAGATTCGGCAGCCCAGGCACCATCAGACCGAGGAAGGTCAGCGGCCCGTCATGCCAGATGTCGCGCAGTCGCTCTCCGCCGGGTCCGCACGGGTCGATTCGCGTCAACGCTCCCGTCATGGCGTCGAAGCCGGTGGCGAAGATCAGCACCTCGAGCGGATAGGTCGCCTCGCTGGTGCGCACCCCATGCGGGGTGATCTCTCGGATGGGCTCGCGGCGCAGGTTCACCAGCCGCACATTGTCGCGGTTGAAGCTGGCGTAGTAGCCGTTGTCCGTGCAGATCCGTTTGGTTCCGATCGCATGGTCGACCGGAATGAGATCGGTTGCGACGACGGGATCGGTGACGATCTCCCGGATCCGCTCCTCGGCGAACCGCCGGGCGACGTCGTTGGCGGCCAGGTCGCTGGTCTGGTCGGGGAAAGTCTTCGCGAAAAGAACGCCACCTTCGCGCCAGCGCTTCCACAACGCCTCGGCCTGCTCCTCGGGTTCGGTATCGACGGCGTTCTTGGGGTAGGTGCCGTGCGGTGTCCCGGCCGACGCGTACGCCGACGCCCGGCGACGCTCGGGATACTGCTCCTGGATCTCTCGTTGCTCCTCGATCGACCACGGCCGGTTGGGCATTGGAATTGTGTAGTTCGCTGATCGCTGAAACACGACGAGGTTCTGGGCCTCGGCGGCAACGATCGGCGCCACCTGGATCCCGGATGATCCCGTGCCGATCAGGCCCACCAGCTTGTCGCGCAGATCGGGATCTTCGCGTGGCCACGCGGCCGTGAAATAGACCTCGCCCGAAAAATCCTCGACGCCCGGGATATTGGGCCGATTCACCGCCGACAGGCATCCGGTGGCGCACAACAGAAATTGTGCCGCATATGTTTGTCCGGTCGCGGTCTGGACGTGCCAGCAACGGTCGACCAGGTCGAAGGTGGCACCGACCACGTCGACACCGAATCGGTAATGGCGACGCAGATCGAATCGGTCGGCGACGTGCTGCAGGTAAGCCAGGATCTCGGGCTGAGCTGCGAAGCGCTCGCTCCACTGCCAGCTCTTCTGCAGGTCGTCGTCGAAAGAGTAGGAATAGTCCGCGCTTTCGACGTCGCATCGCGCTCCCGGATAGCGATTCCAGTACCAGGTGCCGCCCACATCGGGGGCCGCCTCGACGCCGATCACCGACAGGCCCGATGTCGCGAGCCGGTGCACGGCGTAGAGCCCGGCGAACCCGGCACCGATCACGATGACGTTACTTACCTCGGTCATATCGAGACGTCTTTGTATGCCGGGTGCAAGAGCCGGCGCAGGTCGGCGAAGACCAGTTGCTGCGCCGAGGTCGCGGGCCCGAAGGATTGAATGGTCATGAAGCCGTGGAACAGCCCGGGAAAGTCGCGGTGCACGACCGGTACTTCCGCGTTGCGCAGCCGGCGTGCGTAGTCACACCCCTCGCTGTGCAGGGGATCCACCCCGGCGGTGACGATCACCGCGGGCGCCAGGCTCGCATGCGAGTGCGCCCGGGCCGGGGCCACCAGGTAGGGCGGGTCCACAACCGTTGCGGCACTGACATATTGACGCCAGTACCACTGCATCGCCGCCCGCGTGTTGAAGTATCCGGTGCCGTAGCGGTGGTAACTGTCCGTGTCGAACGAGGGATCGATCACCGGGTAGATCAGCACCTGCGCGACAGGTTGGGTGACTTGCTGGTCGCGGCACAGGATTGCGGTGACTGCGGCGAGATTTCCGCCGGCGCTGTCACCGGCGACGGCAGTGCGCGTGGGGTCGATGCCGAGTTCGGCGGCGTGCTCGATCACCCAGCAGAACACTGCGAAAGCGTCGAGCACCGCCGCGGGCGCGGGATGCTCGGGCGCCAGACGGTAGTCGACGGACACCACGACGGCCTGGCTGCCGCGGGCCAGGGCTCGGCAGAATCCATCGTGGGATTCGATGTCGCAGAAGACGAATCCGCCCCCGTGGTAGAACACGATCGCGGCACGGTCCGTGGCTGGCGCGCCGCGCGGGCAGTAGACGCGGACGCCGATGGCACCCCCGGGGCCGGGTATCGCGCGGTCGGTGGTGCTCTCGACGTCATCGATGTTGTTGACCGGCATCCGGCGGGCGGCCGCCGCGGCGCGCGCCTGTGCGCCGGTCATGGTCTCGACGCGCGGGAACCCCGCGTTCAACTGGTCGAGCATCGCCTGCACGGCATCGTCCATCTGCACCTCCGACCTCACCGTTGAGGTCACGCGGGCCGATATCGCAACAAGGTGATGCCGGCCTCGGGCAGATCGTAGAACACCGGCTCCACCCGCATGCCGATTCGGATGTCGCTCGGGTCGATGTCGACCAATTCGGTGCTGATCCGCGGTCCGGCATCCCACTGCACCACGGCGAGCAATTGCGGCACTGCATCGGCCCAGGGCGGCCCGGTGGGTCTGCGGGCAACCGTGAAGGTGTACAGCGTTCCCGCACCATCGATTTCGCGCCATTCCAGGTCATCGGCCAGGGTTCCCGGGGCGAGCGTGCGCGGATAGAACACGTAGCGTTGCAGCGAGGGCGAGTACTGCACCACGATTCGGTGCTGGGCCAGGCCATCCCAGAATGGCTTCGACACCGGGGTGGGCTCGGGAACCGGACGGGGTTCGGTACTCAAGGCGTCAGTCCCCCCGCATGATCAGCGCGACCTGCTCGCTCATGATGCCGCCGTTGCCGGTAACGAACGCGGTGTGACAGTCCGGCACCTGGGCGTCGTCGGCTCGTCCCATCACCTGGCGCGCGCCGTCGACGACGTGATGCATGCCGCCGGCCATACCGGCCTGGCCGAACGACAGCTGACCGCCGGCGGTGTTGAGCGGAAAATCACCGCGGTAGGTCAGGTCATGCCCGGCGACCCAGGACATGCCGTCGCCCTTAGCGCAGAAGCCGGCATCTTCCAGGCTCATCAGCACCGTGATCGTGTAGCAGTCGTAGATGGAGGCGACATCGACATCGGACCGGTCCAGCCCCGACATCGCGAATGCCTTGTCGGCGGCCCGCGTGATCGGAGTGTGTAGCAAGTCGTCGGCGTAGGTCGGCGTCTTGAATGCGATGTGCTCACCAAAACCCTTGATCCACACGGGGCGGTGGCGGCTGCGGCGCGCGATGTCGGCATTGGCGAGCAGGACGCCTACTCCCCCGTGCACGCGCATCACGGTTTCGAGCATGTGGATCGGATCGGCGATCATCGGGCTGGCGAGGACGTCGTCGATAGTGATGGGGGTGCCGTGGAAAACCGCGCCGGGATGCGCACCGGCGTTGGTGCGCTGGTCGACCGCGATTTTGGCGACCGCCGCGGGGTCGTAACCGTATTCCGCGGCGTAGCGCTGCGCGATCTGCGCGTACGGTGCGTTCTGGCCCAGGTTGCCGTACGGGATTTCGAACTCGGCCTGCGGCGACCCATAGTTATTCGACGATGCCCCAAACCAATTCGGGGCCGGCGCGGGACCTGAAGATTTCCGTTCGGATTGGGGCACCGATGCGGATCCGGGCACCACGGCAAGCACGGCGTCGCAGATGCCCAATTCGATCGCGGCGGCAGCCCGCCAGATCATGCCGGCGGACGTCGCCCCGCCCAGATCGACACGCTCGCCGAAATCCAGCGCCAAGCCGAGGTATTCGCACAGCGTCGCCGGGGCGAACATCGCCGATTCCGCCACGCCATGGGTCAGCAGACCGTTGATGTGCGCGGGATCGACACCGGCATCCTCGACGGCCATCTTCGCCAGCACCGCGTACTGGTCGAGGGTGAACAGCGGTGGCCCGGTCGGACGACGCTGCGCCGGCAGCTCCGCGATGCCGACGATCGCGGCTTCGCCCCGCAGTCCGGTCACGACGGCGTTCCGCGCAGCGGCAGCTGAACCGTCGCGGTTCCGGGCATCAGCACGGTGTCGTCGCGGCGGCCGCTGATCTCGAGATCCACCAGCCCGGCGCCGTCCGTCAGCCGCTTGCCGGTGACGACTGCGCCGAACGTCAGCGACTCACCGGGCAACGCGGTCGCCCGGTTTTGCACCGAGAAGCAGACCAGACGACCGCGCCCGCCGATCCAGTCGCCGAGCGCGCGGGCCAGCAGCGCCGCCTGAAGCGGGCCGTGCACCAACACGTTGTCGTAGCCCTCCACGTCGCGGGCCCACCGCTTGTCGTAGTGGATGCGGTGGCCGTTGTAGGTGGCGGCGCTGAAGAAGAACAGCTGAATCTCGTCGGTGGTGACGGTCAGCGTGGGGATCTGGTCACCGACGCCGATGTCGTCGTAAAACGCCTGTCCAGTCATCACGTTCCTAGGGTCGGGCGATCATCGACGTCGAGGCTTCGGCGACCAGCTCGCGGTGCTGGTTGTGGTACACCGTGTGCCAGGTGACCAGGACGAATTTGCCGGAGCGACCTTGCTTTTCGACGATGGACTCGATAGTGCGCACCATTTCGATCTCGTCGCGGTGATAGGCCGGCAGATGAAAGGTGAAGCTCTCGCCACCGGCCATCCGTTTCGGAGCACGTGGAAACGCGAGACTGCCCGAAACCGCACCCGAGGAACCGTCGGGCCGCAACGAATCGAGTCGCGCGACGCCGAGCACCGCGTACTGCAGATACAGCGGTGGGCAGCAGATGTCGCGAAAGCCGTTGGCGCGGGCATAGTCCGGATCGAAATACAACGGATTGTGGTCACCGACCGCCGCCGCCCAACGCTGCCAATCGCGTCGATTCACCTCGCCGGTCGCGGTCGCGGCGACGGTACCCACGCGCGACGCCGACTGGGCGTCGATCAGGGTGTCCTCAGTCACGGATTTCCTCCAAGGTTTCCTCCAGCCAGGTCGCGGCGACCTCTGGCCCACCGCCGAGAGTTGAATCGAGCCTTGCCCGTTCGGTCCACAAATGCAGATCGGTTTCGGTCACATAACCGATCCCGCCGTGCAGTTGATGCGCGTCCAGCGTGACCAGCCGGGCCGCCGTGGCGGAATGCATGCGCGCAATGGCGGTTTGGCGGGTCGCCGGCTGCCCTCGCGCGATCCAGAAGACGGCGGAATGCGCGGCCAATCGCGCTGCGGCCAAGGCGATGTGCATGTTGGCGATCAGATGTTGTGCCGCCTGGAACGAGGCGATCGGACGGCCGAACTGATGGCGCAGCTTGGTGTACTCGACGGTGCGATCCAGCACCGCCTGACCGACCCCGACCAGGTCAAGTGATCCCAACGACACCACCGCATTGGCCAAGCGGCGCAAGCCGGTCCGCTCCGGTGAGTCACCGTCGAGCAATGCTTCGGCGCCGACCATCACATCGTCGAACCGGACCGTGAACGCCCGGTGCCCGCCCGCCATGGCCAGCGGCTCCATGCTCACCCCGGTCGCGCGGGCGGCAACGGCGAAGACCAGCGTGTGCCCGTCCGCGGAGGCTGACACCACGATCAGGTCGGCGACGTCGGCGTCGGCGACATAGTCGGCTATGCCGTTGAGCCGCCACCCGGATGAGTCTTCATCCGCACGCAGCCCGGGCGAAATATCCGAAGCGTCACGGACATTCCACAATGCCGTCGTGCCGCGAACCGTCCCGCCTGCTAACCCCGGCAGCCACGCGGTCTTGATGTCCGACGAGCCGAGCTGGTCGATCGCCAGTGCCGCCGCAATGGTGCTGTGCACTGTCGTCGGACACAAGCCGCGGCCGGCCTCGGTGTAAAAGACGGCGAGGTCGTCCAGCGAGCCACCCGACCCGCCGTACTCCTCGGCGACCGCGAGCCCGAACACACCGGCGTCGGCAAGGGTCTTCCACAGCGCCGGGGTGCTTCGATCGGCGCCGGATTCAGCGATCCCGCGCACCAGGCTCACCGGACACTCCGCGGCCAGCAGGGCGCGCACCGACGAGGCGAACTCGCGCTGTTCAGCGGTGGGGATCGCTTTCACGCGTCACCGCCCATAGGAGGGCATCCCATGGCCACGCTGTGCGATCACATCACGGAGCACCTCGTTGGTGCCACCACCGAAGCGCATCAATGGAGCGGCCCGATACAACCGTTCGAATTTGCCTGCCAGAGGCGCGCTTTCGTTGCGATGGGCGAGCAGTCCGTCGGGGCCGAGTAGATCGAGCGCCAGATCGGCGATGCGCTGCCGCAGTTCACTGGTGAAGATCTTCTCGACGCTGACCTCCACGGTGGGAATCACGCCGCTGTCCAGGATCGAGGAGGCCTCATAACCCATCAGCGTCGCCACTTCGACGTCGGCCTCGGCTTGCGCCAGCCGGCGCCACAAGCCCGCATCGTCGGCGGGCACCGAACCGTCGCGTCGCGGGCTGCGGGCAAGGTCGCGTAATTCGTCGACCGCCCGACGCAGATCCCCGGCATTGGTCAGCGCTCCGCGTTCGAGATCGAGCGCGCCGGTGATGTAAGTCCAGCCGCGGTTGACCTCTCCGATCAGATTCGAGACGGGGACCCGCACGTCGTCAAAATGGACCTCGTTGGTGCGGTAGCCCGACCATGCGTACAGCGGCCGGATCGAAACCCCCGGGCTGTCGATCGGCACGATGATGACCGAAATCCCGCGATGGCGTACCCCGTTCGGATCGGTGCGCACACAGAGCCACTCGTGGGTGGCGCGCTGCGCCCCGCTGTTCCAGATCTTGCTGCCGTTGATCACCCAATGTTCGCCATCACGCGTCGCGCGAGTCCGCAGGCTAGCCAGGTCCGTGCCGGCCTCGGCCTCGGAATAGCCGACGGCGCAGATCATTTCGCCCGTGGCGATCAGCGGAAGCCATTCGGTCTTGTTCTGCTCGGTGCCGTGCCGCATGATCATCGGCGCTACCGAGGTGACCGTGAGGTCGGGCCCGGGCACGCCGGCGTATTCGAATTCGCTCATCAGCAGGTGTTGGTGCACCGCGCCGAGGCCCCCCTGTCCCGCGAGGCCGCCGTATTCCCGCGGCCAGTTCAGTCCGAACCAACCCTTCTCACCGATCTTGCGGCGAAAACGTGCCACCTCACCATTGGGAAATTCGAGATCGTGCTCGGCCAGTTCCGCCCGTAACTCCGGGGTGACGTTTTCGGAAAGGAATTCGCGAACCTCGGTCAGCCACGCGCATTGCCCGGCGTCGAGTTCGAAATCCATTCCGGCCCACCTCACCCTTTCGACCCCTTCGTCTGGCCGCGTCAGCGTAACGCCACTGCGAGATTTCGCCCACCATTTCGCGCAGCGGTTACCTCCGGCCGCGGCCGGGCTTGGCCCGCCCCCACACCGGGTCACCAATGCTCGCTGACGCCCGTCATTGACACGCGCCAGTGAAACCCGATACGTTTCCTGCCATGCCGTCCACGACACCCGCCTCCGGGACTTCTCCGGTCGTGAACGGTCGTGAGGCGCAGCGACTCCAAACGCGCGCGCGTCTTTTCGATGCTGCGGTCGCCGAGATCGCGCGATCCGGATTGGCGGGTGCCGACGTCGCGACGATCGCCGCGGCCACCGGGGTCGCGCGGGGCACCTTCTATTTCCACTTTCCGACCAAAGAGCACATCCTCGTCGAGCTGGAGCGGGCCGAAGAAGCCAAAATCGTGGCCAAACTCGTCACCAAGACGAGCGGGGCCGGCGACCTGCTGTCCATGCTGCGGATGCTCGTTCGTCAGGTGCTCGCCGCCGAAGAACGGCTCGGCCCAGTGGTCTTCAGGGACATGCTGGGATTGCACTTCTCCGCGACCCGCCCCATCGAGGATGAGACCGCCGAGCATCCGCTGGCCGAATTCGTCATCACCGCAATCGAGCAAGCCCAATCCGCGCGGCAGGTGTCGTCGGATGCCAACGCCAACGAGCTCGGGGTGATCTTTCTGACCGGCCTGTTCGCCCTATTAGTCACCGGCGGAGCGTCGAAAACGCGTGCCGCGCTGTTAGACCGCTACGTCAAAACCATCGTCAAAGGAATGGAGCCAACATGACCGGCACAGGTATCGACGGTTACCGGGACTACCTCGCGCATCGGGACGGCGACGCCGACCTGCTGCATCGTCGGCTGGGAAATCGCGAAGACTTCTTCACGTCATTGGAAGTCGACCCGGTGCGTTCGGCCCGCCCGATCGATCGACAGGTGTTTCTGCGCAACCTGCGCCGCCGCCGGCCCGAACCGGGATTGTCCCGCGAGATGCTGTTCCTGTTGGCCACCGCGAAGCTGAACCAGGCCGAGCGGTTCGGCGTGGACCTGGGCGACACCTACGGGCGCATCGGAGGCCCGGACGAGCCACCCGAGCGGATCTATCTCGCGCTCGAGGAGCACTACCACACCCGGCTATTGGCCTACGTGCTCGACATTTTCGGTCTGCCGTTCCAGGTGGTGGTACCGCCGTTCGTGATGCGCCAATTCGTCAAGATGGAAGTGTTTCTGCCCGAGCGGTTCGGGTTCCCGTTCGTGGGCGCCGCAGAAATGGCGGGCTGCATCATGTTCGACGAACTGCGCCGCGTCGGCGTCGAATTGTTCGCCGACGAGCCAGACGTCGCCGCGCGGATCGAACGCCTCTACACCGAGATCCTGACCGACGAGCTGGGCCACGTCGGCTATTGCGCGGCACGTTGCAGCAACGCGGAGCGGGCCGTAATGCGTTGGCTTTACCCGACTTTCGGGCGTCTGGTGGCTCGCCAGACCGCCGAGATCAGCCTCCTCATCGATCGGGAAAGACTGCACGCCCGCCTAGACGCACCGTTCGATGTCGCGGGGCTAGCCGCGGGCGTCCCAAACGAGACATTCGTTGCCGCGCACCCGTGACCGCCCGTTCACCGAGATGGTCGTTCTGTAAATAGGCTGTCAAACTCCCGTTAAAACCCGACGGCCGCATCGCAGAAATAGGGCCGGCCTGGGATGATCTTGAAATTGACGGATCGAAGATCGGGAGAAGTCATGCCGACTATTGAGACGCGCCTCCGCCAGGAGTTGCACGACTATGCCGTTGAATTGCGTCGCCTGGCGTACACCCTGCCCCAAGGGATCGGCGAGCACGATCTCCTTCAGCTGTCAGATCGGATGCACGCCGCGTCCCGGCAGACAGTCCGCAAGGGGGCCTAGCCAGTCACTGGCATCGCCGGGTCGAGTGGTCAGCGCCCACCTTTGAGGCGAATCTTCCAGCGCACGAAGCCCAGATAGAAAACGCTGATGGCGATAAGCATGCCGAAGTTGAACCACCACGTGCCGGCATTGTGATGCCAGAGCGCGTCCTTAGGGACCTGAGGTCCGGGTTCTAACTTGGTCAGGTCGATGGTGGATGCCGATGCCGCGAAACCCCATCGTGCCGGGGTTGCCCACGACATCTGGTCGAGCCCGATGCGGCCGGTAACCGGGATCATGCCGCCGGAGAACACCAGCTGCGACATGACCGCAACCACCAGCAGAGGCATGATCTGATCGTTGGACTTCGCCAGCGACGACAACAGCAGACCGAGCATCGCCGAGGCGACGGTGGTCGTCGCGACATCGACGAAAAGCTCCAGTGGTGCAATCCCCAGCGCCGCGGCACCCTGCGTCGGCCCGCCCTTGCCCAGCAGCGTGATAACGGTGACGATGGCCGACTGCACGACCGCGAATACCGTGTAAACGCAGACCTTGGCCAACAAGTAAGCGCTGGTGGAGAGGCCGACTGCCTGTTCTCGTAGGAAGATGGCGCGCTCACCGATGAGATCTCGGATCGTCAACGCGGTCCCCATGAACACCGAACCGACATTCAGCAGCACCAGGATCTGTCCCGGCTCGGTAGGCGCGTTGCCCACCGGGTTCGGGATGCCGAAGCCGACGTTGCCCGGCACCGACATCGACAGCGAACCCATGATGAACGGCAGCAGCGCCAGAAAGAGGAAATAACCCCGGTCGGAGACGATCAGCCGGATCTGGCGGCGCGCGATCGTGGAGAACTGCCGGAGCAGACTCGTATGCGACGGATCGCCGATCTCTGCCGGCTTCTCCGCCGGCGGCGGTGGTGGCGGCGGCCCGGTCCGCGCCAGGTATTTCGCCTTGGCCGCGTCGGGATCGCCGGCAACCGAACTGAAGATGTCGGCCCAGTTCGTGGTCCCCATGGCCGGGCCGATTTGCGCGGGCGGGCCGCAGAACGCGGTCTTGCCGCCGGGAGCCAGCAGCAGTACCTGGTCGCAGACGTCCAGGTAGGTCAGCGAGTGGGTGACCACGAGCACCACACGACCGGCGTCGGCCAACTGCCGCAGCATCGTCATGACCTGCCGGTCCAGCGCCGGGTCCAGGCCGGACGTCGGCTCGTCGAGGATCAGCAGCGAAGGCCCGGTCAGCAATTCCAGCGCCACCGAAGCGCGCTTGCGCTGACCGCCGGACAGCTTGTCGACCCGGGTGTGCAGGTGCTGGGTCATCTCCAGTTCCTCGAGCACCCGGGCCACCACTTGCTCACGGTCGGCCTTGGTGGTGTCGGGCGGCAGCCGGAGCTCGGCCGCGTAACCCAGCGCCTGCTCCACCGTCAGCTGACCGTGGACCACGTCGTCCTGCGGCACCATGCCGATCCTGCTGCGCAGTGAGGCGTATTCGGCGTGCACGTTGTGGCCCTCGAACGCGACCGTGCCGTTGGTTGGGTGGGTGTAGCCGGCCACCAGCCGCGCGAAGGTCGACTTGCCCGCTCCGGACGGACCGATCACCGCGGTGAGCGTTCCGGGACTGGCGCCTAAGGAGATGTCGTCGAGCAGTGTCTTGTTGTTCTCGATCGTCCAGGTCACCCCGCGCACATCCAGACCGCCGAGGCGGGTCTGCGCCGCGGTGTCGGCGTCCCGGCGGGCCAGCGCGCCGCCGGCGAACACCAGGTCGATGTTGCCGATCGTGACGACGTCGCCGTCCTTCAGCAGCGCCGAGTCGACGCGCTGACCATTGACGAACGTGCCGTTGATGCTGCGGTTGTCATGGATCTCGGTGCCCGTCGGCGTCGGGATCAACGTCGCGTGGTGTCGCGAGGCCAGGACCTCGGGAATGACGATGTCGTTGTCATTGGCACGGCCGATCTTGATCGCGCCCGGCGCGTCCCCGCCCGCCTTGCCCGGCCGCAGGATCTTCATCATCGACGTCGCCAGGTTCGAGCCGTCGCCGCCACCGACGCGGCCCGTCAGGGCGGTCGGAGGATCCACCGGCGCGGCCGGCGGAACCTGGCCCGGCTGTGGCCGGTAAATGTGCGGCGACGACATCGATCCGCTGGCCGGTTGGGTGCCGGTCGGGTGGTGCTGTTGCACCGACCCGGACGGGTAACTCGGCTGCGCGCCGGTCGGGTATGTCGGAAGGGGCCCCGATGGCGGACCGGCCTGCGGTGGCGGGGTCGGATGTGTCGGCATTGGCCGTGACGGGCTCGCCGGTGGCTGCGGCGGCAGTCCCTGCGACATCGAACCGGTCGGGGGACGTCCTTGGGCCAGCCGCGGATCCGCCGGCCCGGTAAGCGGGTTGACGATGGGGATCGACGTCGTCAGTGGTGGCGTTCCGGCCAGGCCCTGATGGCGTCCGACCTCGAAGGTCACCGTCGGCCCATCCGGGTTGCCGATGTTGACCCGCTGACCGTCCTGGATGTCGACGGCCGGGACCCTGCGATTGTTGACGTACAAACCGTTGAGGCTGCCGTTGTCGATGGCAACCCATCTGCCCTGATCAAAGCGCAGCACCAGGTGTATCCGGGAAATCAACGGATGCGCAACGCGGACGTCCGCCCGCAAATCACGCCCGATGACCACATCGTTGCCGGGTGCAAAGGTCCTTTCGGATCCCTCGTACCGCACGGTCAGCACAGGTGGGGCTGCTCGGCTCACGAGCCCCACTGTATCGGCGTCCGGGCCAACGCGGGGACCGGTCGCCGATACGCGTTGCCGCCGGGTCCGCTTGGAAGCCCTGGCGCGGCGAGAATGCAGCGGGTTTCGGTGGCGGCGGCTCGGGTAACCCGACGCGCATGCACGAGAACGGCGAGTTCCCCGACGACGTGCCCATTGCCGACGCCATTGAGCAACAACGCACGACCGGCGAGTCTTCGTCGGACGACGACCCCTCGGCCTGGCCTGACGACGCCGATGTGCCCTTGGAGACAACGGATTCCGATTGGCGGGAGCAGCAGCAGGCGGTCCTCGACGACTCGGACTTCGACGAGCCCCAATAACACTGCAGCGCAGTATCTTTCGATAGCGTCATGCTATCCCGCCGCGGCGCTGACCTGTCCGCTCCCGCGACGCCCAGACTCGGCGGTGACTTCCTTGACGAAATCCCCGAGGTACCGGATGGCCCGACGGCCCTCGGGCAGCACATCGGCCGCCAACGGAAAATCGTGAATTTGGCCCTCCCAGACGTGCAAGTCGCAGCGGATCCCGTTGGCTGCCAAGCGTTCCGCCATCAGTTCGGCGTCCGGGAGCAGCAGCTCGTCGGCACCCGCGTGGATGGTAACGGGCGGGAGTGCCGATAAGTCGGCGTCGACCGGTGATACAACATGACCCGTCGAACTCCCCGGGCCGTCCGGCAGCTGGACCTCGCCGAGGTACCGCGTAAATATCGACAACGCCCCGGCGGTGAACATCGAGCATTTACGTGCGTTGCGGTGCTTGAGCTTTCGGGTCGGGTCCGCATCGGTGAACGGAGACACGGTGGCCACACCGGCCGGCGTAGCCAGCCGCGTGCGGATCGCGGCCAGTGTCGTCATGAACGCGAGATATCCGCCCGCCGAGTCGCCGGCAACAACCACGCGGCCGGGGTCGTAGCCGCGCTGCTGTAGCCAGCGCAGTCCGCATAGGCCGTCGTCGATCGCGTCGACGATTTGGTGCGAGGGCAGTTTCCGGTATCCGACGATCAGCACGCCGGCATCGGCCGTCCGCGACAAGCGACTGACCAGAGCTCGGTGAGTGTTGACGCCGCAGGTGAGGAAGGCCCCGCCGTGCAGATACAGAATCGCGCGCGTCGGCGATACCCCGGGTGCGCAGACCCATTCGGCGCGGCAGTGGTCAAGGCGTACCGGCTCAACCTGGGCGGCGGATTTGGCGCGCGGCAGCAAACCAACCAATACGTCGATGTGCCCTAATGGCCAGTGCAGATTCGGCTGCAGCGCCCAGGCGCGCACGACGTTCTTCACGATCAATCGACTGGCCAACGACACGGCAATCGATTGCGGGCTGCGACGATGGTGAATCCGACGCTGGCCCGGTTTGCTAGCCAATTTTCAATCCGCTCATAAGGGCTGCAGAATACCCATCTTGTTGCGGCAATAATCGCAGGTAAAACCATTTTGAAACCGCCGTTTCGCGCCGTTTGGCGAGCGGAAACGTGGGTACTCCCGCGTTAACTTGTGCGCCGGTTCTGCCCTCGATGCCGAACGCCCTCACCGAGTGCCCGAAGATGTGAGCATGGAGCAGGCAACTGACACCGGTGCGATGCTGGTCGACCGGGTGGCGGTGGTGACCGGCGGCGGTGGCGGCATCGGTGCGGCCACGGCGCGGCTGTTCGCCCGGCACGGTGCCCAGGTCGTGATCGCCGATATCGACGCCGAGCTCGCGAGGCGGACCGCCGATGAGATCTCGGCGTCGGGCGGGGTGGCCGTGCCGATCGTCGCCGACGTACGCGACGCCGATCAGGTTGCCGCTCTGGCACGATCGGTGCTCGATCGGTTCGGCCGAATCGATGCGTTGGTCAACAATGTCGGGCATTGGCTGCGCCACCCCGGCAATTTCGTCGACACCGACCCGCAACTGTGGGACGAGCTCTACCGGATCAACCTGCACCACGTCTTCCTGGTCACCCATGCGTTCCTGCCGGCGATGCTGGGTCAACGCCGCGGCTCGATCGTCAACGTCTCCTCGGTCGAGGGGCTGCGCGGCTACCCCGAGGACCCGGTTTACGCCGCGTTCAAGGCGGCCGTCATTCATTTCACCCGCAGCCTCGCGGTTCAGGTGGGCCGTGACGGTGTGCGCGTCAACGCGATTGGCCCCGATGTCACCGAATCACTACAGGTGCCCTACTCGCAGTGGCTGTCCGCCGAAGAGCAGGCCCAGTGGCCGCAGTGGGTTCCGGTTGGACGGATGGGGCTGCCCGACGACCAGGCCAACGTGATCCTGTTCCTGGCCTCGGACCTGTCGGCCTTCGTCACGGGCCACACCATCCCCACCGACGGCGGCACCGGCGCGGCCGGCGGATGGTTCCGTTCGTCGCGGCGGACCGACCGGGAGTGGACGAACCGGCCCATCGCGCCCTGATCGCTCAGACGTAGGTCAATGCCGCGTTTTCCAGTCGGATTCGCACGTTGAGCAGCACCGCGTTGGCGATGCTGAACACGATCGCCGTCAACCAGGCCGAATGGATCAGCGGCAGCGCCGCGACCTCCGCGACGACGGCGATGTAGTCGGGGTGACGCACCCATCGATACGGACCACGCCGAACCAGCGGCGCGCCCGGGATCACAATCAGCCGCGGATTCCAGTGCCTACCCAGCGCCGCGGCGCAGCGCCAGCGGACAACACAGCTGAGCGCCACGACGGTGAGCATCGGCCATCCCAGCCAGGGCACGAACGGGCGTCCCAGCGCCCACACTTCCACCACGCATGACGCCAGCAGTAAGGCGTGCAGGCTGACCATCGCCGGGAAGTGATCGTGGCCGAACTCCTTGCCTCCGTGGGCGAGTGCCCATTGAGCGTTTCGATGCGCGACGACCAGGCCGATCAGGCGCTCAACGCCGATCAGCGCGATGAACAGCAGGTAGTAATACATGGCTTCTCCCCCTTCCCATGGCGTTCTGCCTATAGCAACGAGGATCCGCATTCGACGGTTCAGCAAACCGCGCCAGCGTGATCCAGCCCACCCAGCGCACGCTGTGGCGACGAGCTGTCAATCGCCGCCGCGATCGCCATACCTATCGCCAGAACGGTTGCCGCGGTGATATTTTCGAGATCATCAGCCGGTCGGTGTGGCCTCGAAGCGGGCTTGATCCTCGAGGACGGTCACCGGTATCCCGTTGAGGGCGCCGTTACCGGATGGCTCGTCGACAAACGTCGGCAGGGAGAGCGCGTTGGTGTTGGCGCCCGGTGAGCTGTTGGCGACCGACATGCGCGTGCCCGGCTTGCCATGCCCCCAGCCGTGCGGCATCGACACGACACCGGGTTTGATCGCATCGGTGATCTCGACGGGCACTTTGATCTCGCCGGCCGCCGATTTCACCGTGACGATGTCGTTGTCGGACACGCCGCAGCGCGCCGCGTCGTCCGGGTGGATCAGCAGCGTGCACCTGTCCTTGCCCTTCATCAGTGCGGGCACGTTGTGCAGCCAGGTGTTGTTCGAGCGCAGGTGCCGACGGCTGACCAGCACCAACGGCTCGGCCGGCCGCTCCATCCGCGCTTCCAGCCGGGGCAGGTCGTCGAGCAGGTACTGCGGAGCCAGCCGGATCTTCTTGTCCGGGGTGCCCAGGATGTCGGGGAGCTGCGGCACCATCGGCCCGAAATCGATGCCGTTCGGATGGGCCTTGAGCAGGTCCAACGTCAGCCCGCCGGGGTTCTTGCCGTATTGATCCCCGAACGGGCCGGTTCGCAGCGTAAGGTCCAGCATCCGCTCGGGCCCGCCTTTCAAACCGGCTGCGTCGTACAGCTTGCGGATCTCGGCGCCGTCG
The DNA here is from genome assembly GCF_036409155.1 of Mycobacterium sp. 050128. Classification (NCBI taxonomy): domain Bacteria; kingdom Bacillati; phylum Actinomycetota; class Actinomycetes; order Mycobacteriales; family Mycobacteriaceae; genus Mycobacterium; species Mycobacterium sp. 050128. Next base: position 385,830 of record NZ_JAZGLW010000002.1, read on the forward strand.
ACGCCACGGGTGAAGGCCAGGTAATCGAAGAAGCCGTCGTCGATCGCCGCGACGTCGACGTCCTCGGCCGGGGTGCCGGTGCACAGGCCGGTCAGCCGGATCAGGATCTCCCATTCGTGCGGCCGATCACCGGGATCGAACACCGGCGCCGAGTAGTTGGCGATGCTGTGGATCGCGAACAGCAGAATCAGGTCGTCGTGGTGGGGCTGCTCGAGCGGTGACAGCCCCGGCAGGATCACATCGGCGTGGCGGGTCGTCTCGTTGAGCCAGAGGTCGATGGAGATCATCGCCTCCAGCATCGGCAGCACTTCGTCGAGCTTGTCGCCGCCGGGCGTGGACAACACCGGGTTGCCCGCGACCGTGATCAGCGCCTTGAGTTGCCCGTCGCCCGGTGTGGCGATTTCCTCGGTCATGCAGGACACCGGGGCTTGCCCCAGCACCTCCTTGGCGCCGCGCACCCGCGTGTGCCAGCGGCCAAATTCCGGCAGGCCGCCCTCCAGGCCGGGCAGCGGCTGCGTAGTGATCGACCAGGCCGCCGGCTTGGGGAACATCGCGCCGCCGGGGGTGTCGAAATGGCCGGTCAAGATGTTGATCACATCGACCATCCAGCTGGCCAGACTGCCAAACTCCTGGTTGCACAAGCCAATTCGGCCATACACCACGGACTTCTCGGCGCCGGCGAGTTCGCGCGCCAATCGCCGGATGGTGTCGACGTCGATGCCGGTGACATCGCTGACCCGCTCGGGCGGCCAGTCCATGGCCACATCACGCATCGTGTCGACGCCATCGACGTGCGGGCCGGGATTCACCAGGTCCTCGGCAAACAGCGTGTGCGCGACCGCCAGCAGCAGCGCCGCGTCGGTGCCGGGCACGATCGGCAGCCACTCGTCAGCCTGCGCGGCGGTCTGCGTGCGCACCGGGTCGATCACGATCACCTTGCCGCGTTTGCGGATTCCGTCGATCAGGCCCATCACATCGGGCGCGGCCAGCAGTGAACCCTGCGACGCGGCGGGGTTGGCGCCCATGATGACCAGCAGGTCGGTGCGCTCGATGTCGGGCACGGGAAAGTTCCACCAGAGGCCGTACATCAGGTGTGACGACAGGTTCTTCGGCCATTGATCGACCGTCCCCGGCGAATACGTGACCGGCATCCCGGACATCCCCATCAGCACGCCGGCGTAGCGGGCCAGCGAGAACGAGTGCGCCAGCGGGTTGCCGGTGTAGGCGGTGACCGCACCGATCCCGTACTTCTCGATCACCGGCGTCAGCAGCTCGGTGCAGCGCCGAAACGCCGCATCCCAGCTGACCTCCTGCCAGGCCCCGTCGACCTTGATCATCGGGTTGCGGACGCGGTCCGGGTCGTGATGCACCGCGCCCAGCGACACGCCCTTCGGGCAGAGATGCCCACGGCTCCACACGTCGTCACGGTTGCCGCGAATGCTCGTGACCGCGCCTGATTTAACGTGAATCTCCAAGCCGCACATGGCTTCACACAGCGGACAGGTCCGAATATGTTTGCCGTCAGCTCCGGGCTTCATTCACCCACTGTATTGCGATACTCCGAGTAGCGGAAGTGGCAAAAGTTCAGCTCAGGCCACCCAGGGACCCATGCCGCCGACCTTCTCGATACGGATGCGGTTGAGGTATCCCGGCGGGGCGTCGTCCGGCGGGAACTTCACATCCGGACTTCCCAGGTGCGCGTCGAGTTCCCGGAGCAACTCCGGGGCGCCGCCCTCGACAATCCGCGCTGTCCCGGTGATCGATAGGTATGGCCGGGGCCGAATACCCTGGTCGTCTATCGCCACGATCGTGACGGCCACCCGCGGATCCTTGCGGATATTGCGCAGCTTCTTGTAGTCGGCCAGGTGGGCGCTGACCAGTTCGTCGCCGTCCGGCGTGGACTGCAAGGCGACCCAGACCAGGCTGACCTGGGGGCTGCCATCGGGATTGATGGTGATCAGGGTGGCGTCGACACCCTTGCCGATGAGCTTTCGTGCGGCGTCGTTGAGTTCCATGCGTTGTGATACGGCTTCGCGAGACGATTCATTCCCGTCATTCCCCTCACGACGTCGCAGGATGTAACCCGCGGCGCTATTCCTGGAGAGACATTTGAATTTGACAAGTTAGCTATGCATCGACGAGGCATCAGCCATAGCGTCATGTAAGACCGAACGACCTGCCCAGGAGCTAGGAGCCGGAGGCGCGGCCATGACCGATCAGCAGCCCCCGATGAACATCGAGTACCTCCGACGTGAAGTGCTCGCCCGGATAGACGCACACCCACTCGACGACTGGTCCCCCGCCCTATTGCGAGCCGTGATAGCCGTTTTCGACTTGAACGGCGTCATGCCCAAGCCGCTGCAGCGCTTCCAGCCTCGCATCGTCCAGTAGGCGCACGCGGCCGCCTGACTAAGGTGCTGTGGGAGTACCTGCGGTCGGGTGAGGAGTCACGGAGATGGAGATGTGGGAGTTGGTGGCCCGTGAGCAAATCCGTGACACCCTCGCCCGATACAACTGGTCGGGTGACGCCGGTCGGCTCGACGGGCTTGCCGAGACCTTCTGCGTCGACGGCGTTCTCGAAATTCGTGGGGGGAAGCCACTGCGTGGCCGATCCGAGATCGTCACGTTCCTCGGTGGTGTCACCGGCAGGCTCGCCGTCGAGGCGGACGTCAAGCCGGTCGTTCGGCACAACGTCGCCAACATCGTGTTCACTTCGTTGACTCCCGACGACGCGCGGGTGTCGTGCTACTTCACCGTCGTCACCCACATCGGGCTCGACCATTTCGGCCGCTATCGCGATGTTTTGGTGCCCGATGGCGGCACCTGGCTGATCAAGCACCGCAAGGTGTCGACGGATTGGGCGGCCGTCGGCTCCGCCATGGCCCGGCCTTCCTGAATCCTTGCGGCACAGTCGCTTTCGTTGTGCACCCTCGGTGTTGAGTGTGCACCGACGGTGTTGAGTGTGCACCCTCGGTGTTGAGTGTGCACCGAGGGCGGAAAATCGGCGAAATTCTCGCCCTGAGCGCGCACTCGACGCGGTGGGCGCGCACTCGCATCGATGCCGATCAGTGGAACACGCGATCATGCGCTGAGGCCTGACATGGCAGGGTGACATGCGTGGCCAATACCTCTGCAACGACAGTCGAGCGTGATCTGCGTGAAATCACCACCCCGAAGGGCGCTTTGCGCTACTACGACTGCGGCCCGGATTCCGGCCCGGTGCTGCTGTTCCTGCACGGCTCCGGCCCCGGGGTCACCGGCTGGCGCAACTTCCGCGGGATCCTCCCCACCTTTGCCGAGCACTTTCGCTGCCTAATCCTCGAATTCCCCGGCTTCGGGGTCACCGATGACTTCGGCGGTCACCCGATGGTCACGGCGTTCGGCGTGGTGTCGCCGTTCCTGGACGCACTCGGAGTCGAGAAGGCGCACATCGTCGGCAACTCGATGGGTGGCGGCGTCGGCATCAACTTCGCCATCGGAAATCCGGACCGCGTCGGCCGGCTGGTGACCATCGGCGGCATCGGCACCAACATCTTCAGTCCCAGCCCGAGCGAGGGCATCCGGCTGTTGCAGGAGTTCGTCGAGGACCCCACCCGGCAGCGGCTCGTCGACTGGCTGAAGTCGATGGTGTACGACCAGGCCCTGGTGACCGACGAACTCATCGAGGAGCGTTGGCAGCTGGCCACCGATCCCGTCACGCTGGACGCCGCGCGCCGGATGTACGGGAAGGCGGCGTTCTCCGCGATGAACTCCGCGATGGCCGCCTCGGACCGGCCCTTCCCGTGGGCGACGATGCACAAGCTGGCCGCCCCCACACTGCTGACGTGGGGCCGCGACGATCGGGTGAGTCCGCCCGATATGGCGCTGATACCGATGCGCACCATCCCCAACGCGGAGCTGCATGTCTTCCCGAACTCCGGGCACTGGGCCATGATCGAGGCCAAGGCAGCCTTCGAAAGTACGGTCCTGGGATTTTTGTCCCGCTAGCGGCGATCGCGAGGGCGGCGGAGCCGGGCGAAGCGGGTCACCGCCATACCACCTAGCGGCGATCGCGAGGGCGGCGGAGCCGGGCGAAGCGGGTCACCGCCATCCCACCTAGCGGCGATCGCGAGGGCGGCGGAGCCGGGCGAAGCGGGTCGCCGACATACCACCTAAGGCGCTCCGGCAAGGCCTTTCAGCAGCAAGGCGTGCGCGTCGGGATTGCCGTCGAGCACCCGGCTGGTGCGGGTGGTGATCTGCCACTGGTCGTCGATGCGGCGCAGCGCGAAATGGTGTGCGGTGGCGCGCCACACCCGGTAGGACCCCTTTGCCGAGCCTTCGCGGACAAGCACGAGGGACTCGCACACCGCCACTGCCTCGTCACCGGTGACCGTGACGACGCACGGCCCCAGGAAGTGCGAGCAACCCTTCTGCACCAATTTCTGGTGGGCGTCCGAGCTGATCATCGCGTGCACGTCGGCACGGCCTTCCATCCGCCAGCCGTCGACGTCGTACACGCCGTCGATCGCCCACAGCCGCGCGCTGGCATCCGGGTCGCCGGCGTCGACAGCCGGACCGTACGACGCGATCAACTGCCTGATGTCGCGGTCGTCTTCGAGCCGGCGCAGCCGGGCCGCCAATTCCGCCAGGTCCGTCATCGTCGTCTCCTCATCGCTGGGTGGCGCCCGCGTCGACGGGCAGGTGCTGTGTCGCGCCGGTGAGCAGCGCAACCTTGTCTGTGCGCCGTGGAGTCATGTCGCCTTCTGGGTCAGGCCGGCGTCGACGACAAGCTGGGTGCCGGTGATGTAGCGGCCCTGATCCGACGCCAGGAACACGACGGCGTTGGCGACGTCGACGGGCTCCACCCACGGGACCGGCAACAGGTTGCGCGCCTGCAGCACCTCGGCCGCGTCGGCCGCCGTCGGGTTGGGCAGATCGGGCCGCAGCTTGCGGTACATCGCCTCGTTGAGCACCATCGGTGTCGCGACCGGACCCGGGTGCACCGTGTTGACCCGGATGCCGCGCGGTCCCAGCTCGTTGGCCAGCGTGCGCGCCAGCCCGACGATCGCGTGCTTGCTGGCCGTGTAGTGCGCGGTGTTCGCGGTTCCCCGAAGGCCGTTGGTAGAGCTGATCAGCACGACGGATCCACCGTCGGCGCCGATGTGCGGCACGCCGGCTCTGACGGTGTGCCAGGCCCCGGAGAGATTGATGTCCAGCGTCTGTTTCCAGACCTGCGGGTCGAGTTCCCAGGTCGGGCCGCCCGGGAGGTGGACACCGGCGTTGGCGATGATGACGTCGAGGCGGCCCAGCGCAGCGACACCGCTGTCGATCGCCGACGTCACGGCCGCGAGGTCGCTCACATCCGCGATACCCGTGGCGCAGCGACGGCCTCTGCTTTCGACTTCGGTTGCGGTACGGGATAATTCGTCGGCAAGAGTGGCGACGTCGAGGGCGATCACGTCGGCACCCTCGTCGGCGAAGCGCTGACAGTGCACCCGCCCGGTACCTTTGCCGGCGCCGGTGACCACGACGACTTTGTCGAGTAGACCAGTCATCGCTTGATTAGATCGAACCCGCGGTAGCCGGCGTCGGCCACATCGGCGCAGATGTCGTTGTAGGTCGCGAATCCGCCGACGAACAGCATGAAGCCCGTGGGCTTCCCGGGCACGTTGGCGCCCATGTACCAGGAATTCGCCTTGGTGAACAACGTCGTCTCGGCACGCCGGGCGCATTCGGCGCCCCAGCCGTCCACGCTGTCCACGCCTGCTTCGATGCCCACATAGCCATGGCGGTCGAGGTAGGCGATCGCCTGCGCGACCCAGTCCACCTGCGCCTCCGCGTGCAGCACCATGTTCGCTAGCACGGCAGGAGCTCCGGGGCCCGAGATCAGGAACAGGTTGGGGAACCCGTCGACGCCCAGTCCGAGATACGTGCGCGGTCCGTGGACCCAGTCGTCGCGCAGCGTGGCACCGTCACGCCCGACGATGTCGATGCGCCCCAGCGCCCCGGTCATCGCATCGAAACCCGTTGCCAGCACGATCATGTCGAGGTCGTAATGCATGGCACCGGCGTTGATTCCCGCCGGGTCGATCGATTCGATCGGTGTGTCACGGACACTGATCAACGTCACGTTGGGCCGGTTGAATGTCTGAAAATAGTTGCTGTCGGTGCAGATTCGCTTGGTCCCGATCGGATGGTCGGTGGGGATCAACAGGTCGGCGACGGCCGGGTCATCGATGACCGCGCGGACCTTCTCCTCGTAGAATTTGCGGGCCTCCTCGTTGGCTTCCACGTCGGTCATCTGGTCGGGGAACGTCTTCGAGAACAGCACTCCGCCCAGCTGCCATCGTGTTTCGAACTTCGCGCGCCGCTCTTGCGGGGTGTATTCCATCGTCGGCTTCGCGGCGGTCAGGTGCGGAGACCCGCCGCCGCTGCGCCACGACAAGTCGCGTCGCTGCGCATAGCCTGCCTTGATCTCGTCGAGCTCGTCGGCGGACAGCGGTGCGTTGCGGGCCGGGACGCTGTAGTTGGGGGTGCGCTGGAAGACGTACAGGTGTGCGGCCTGCTCGGCGATGATCGGAATCGATTGGATGCCCGAGGATCCGGTGCCGATGACCGCCACCCGTTTCCCGGTGAAGTCCACGGCTTGCTGCGGCCAGTGCGCGGTGTGATGGGTCTGGCCCGCGAAGGTATCCAGCCCAGGGAAATTCGGTGTCATCGCGGCCGACAGGGGCCCCGTCGCCATCAGAGCGAACCGCGCCGAGATCGCCCGACCGGTGTCGGTCGTCAGCGTCCAGCGCAGCGTCGTCTCGTCGAGCACGGCGGAGACCACACAGGTGTCGAAAACGATGTCGCGGCGCAGGTCGAGTTTGTCGGCAACCCAGTTCAGGTATTCGAGGATCTCGGATTGGGTGGCGTACTTCTCGGTCCAGTTCCACTCCTGCTGGAGTTCATCGAAGAACGAGTAGCAGTAGTCGACGCTTTCGACGTCGCAGCGCGCGCCGGGATACCGGTTGTAGTACCAGGTCCCGCCGACCTCGGGGGCGGCCTCGAGCACCCGCACCGAGAGTCCCTGCGCGCGCAGCTTGTGCAGGGCATACAGGCCGGCGAACCCGGCGCCCACCACGGTGACGTCGACAGCATCATTCACAAGCAGCCACATTATTGGCCGGATCACCGACGGGCACCGGTCTTCCCGATGACCGGAAGCTCCGTTCGAGTCTTCCCGGCCATCGGGCACGCATGAACGGGTATTTGCGTCCGCTCATCGGGATTTCCTTTGGGACGGGCGAGGACTGCGGTAGACCATTACTTAGCCCACAACGTAAGGACACGATATGAGCGACCGGGTACTCGACCGGGTAGTGGCGATGGCGGACCAATTGCGCGACCAGGCCGCCGAAGCCGAACAAATCGGCCGGCTTACCGACGACACGGTCAAGCTGATGAAGGCAGCCGGCCTGATCCGGCTCCTGCAGACCAAGCAGTACCAGGGCTTCGAGGTCCACCCCCGCGAGTTCGCCGAGACGACGATGGCCACGGCGGCGCTGGATCCGGCGGCCGGCTGGATCGTCGGCGTGGTGGGCGTGCACCCCTACCAGTTGGCGTACGCGGACCCCAGGGTCGCCGCCGAGATCTGGGCCGACGATGTCGACACCTGGATGGCTTCCCCGTACGCGCCGCAAGGTGTGGCCAAACCCGTCGACGGCGGGTACCTCTTCAGCGGCCGCTGGCAGTTCAGCTCGGGCACCGACCACTGCGACTGGATCATCCTGGGCGCGATGCGCGGTGACGAAAAGGGCATTCCGCTGATGCCGCCGCAGATGCTGCACATGATCCTGCCGCGCAAGGACTACGAGATCGTCGAGGATTCGTGGAATGTGGTAGGGCTGCGGGGAACCGGGTCCAAGGACGTGATCGTCAAGGACGCGTTCGTGCCGAGCTACCGCACGATGGATGCCACCAAGGTGATGGACGGCACCGCCCAGCGCGAGGCCGGGATGACCGAGCCGCTGTATCTGATGCCGTGGTCGACGATGTTCCCGCTGGGCATCTCGTCGGCGACGATCGGCATCGCCGAGGGCGCACTCGCCGCGCACCTGGACTATCAGCGCGAGCGCGTCGGCGCCACCGGAACCGCGATCAAGGACGACCCGTACGTCATGCACGCGATCGGCGAGGCCGCCGCCGATATCAACGCCGCGCGCCAGGAACTGCTGACCAACGCCGACCGCATCTACGACATGGTCGCGGCCGGCAAGGAGGTGTCGTTCGCCGACCGCGCGGCCGGACGCCGGACACAGGTGCGCGCGGTGTGGCGCGCGGTGTCGGCCGTCGACGAGATCTTCGCCCGCTCGGGCGGCAACGCGGCCCGCATGGACAAACCGCTGCAACGGTACTGGCGTGACGTCCACGTCGGCCAGATGCATGCCATCCATGTCCCCGGCACCACCTATCACGCGGCGGCGCTGAGTTCGTTGGGCGTCGAACCGCCCGAGGGCCCGCTGCGAGCGTTGATCTGAGCGAAGGGGCAGCCGTGAGCGAACTAAAAAGCCTTGGCTATATTACGATCTCGACCAACGACATCGACCGCTGGCGCCGCTTCGCCTTCGGGGTCCTGGGTTTCGCCGAGGGCTCCCCTAGTATGCGCGGCCCCGACGAGGACGCGCTCTATCTGCGGATGGATGAGCGCGCGGCCCGGTTGATCGTGGTGCCGGGCGAGACCGATCGGGTGCTCACCATCGGCTGGGAGGTACGCGACCACCCGGCGCTGCAGCGGATCAAGGCCACGCTCGACGGGGCCGGGGTGCCGTTCAAACAGCTGTCGGTCGAGGAGGCCGAGGCCCGCCGGGTCGAAGAGGTGATCACCTTCGACGACCCGGCCGGCACCACGCTCGAGGTGTTCCACGGCGCGGTACTCGATCACAGCCCGGTCGTCACTCCGTTCGGCGCACGATTCGTCACCGGCGACCAGGGGATGGGCCATGTCGTGGTGCCGGCCACGGATCCGGGCGGTGTGTCCGACTTCTACACCGAGGTGCTGGGTTTCCGGTCGCGCGGCGCGTTCCGGGTGCCGTTGCCGAAAGAGTTCGGCCCGGTGCGGGTTCGGTTCCTCGGCATCAACGAACGTCATCACAGCCTGGCGATCGTCCCGGCCGCGCATATGCGAGACCCGCGCCTGGTGCACATCATGGTCGAGGTCGACACCCTCGATGCGGTGGGCCAGGCGCTGGACCGGGTCAACGCCGAGGGCTTCCAGTTGTCGTCGACGCTCGGCCGCCACACCAACGACAAGATGATCTCCTTCTACGTCCGGGCACCCGGCGATTGGGACATCGAATTCGGCACCGACGGCATGCGAGTCGACGAAACCTATTACACCGCAGAGGAAATCACGGCCGACAGCTACTGGGGCCACCAGTGGGTCGGCGAAATGCCCGCGGCGATGCGGCTGTGATGTCCAAGACACCTGACACCGACGTCACGCCGATCCCGGCGTCGTCGATCACCGCGTGGGATCACGAGGCCGACGTCGTCATCGCCGGTTACGGTGTCGCCGGTGCGGCGGCCGCGGTCGAAGCATCGCGCTCCGGCGCCGACGTCCTGGTGCTGGAGCGCACCGGTTCGTGGGGCGGCGCGGCGGCGATGGCCGGCGGATTCATCTATCTCGGCGGCGGCACGCCCCTGCAAAAGGCTTGCGGCTTCACCGATTCCGTCGAAAACATGCAAGCGTTCCTCAACGTGGCGATGGGACCGGGTGCCGACGAGAACCGGATCGCCGATTACTGCGCCGGCAGCGTCGCCCATTTCGAATGGCTGGTTGGCTGCGGCGTCCCGTTCAAGGCGGAGTTCTTCTCCGAGCCCGGCTGGGAGCCGATGGGCGATCAGGGCCTGATGTACAGCGGCGGCGAAAACTCCTACCCGTTCAACACCATCGCCTCCCCCGCCCCGCGCGGCCACGTCCCGCAGATGCAGAACAAGAAACAGGGCGAAGCCAGCGCCGGCTACATGCTGATGAAGCCGCTCGTCGAAACCGCCACCGCGGCGGGCGCACGCGCACTCTACGACGTGCGGGTGCGGTGTCTGATCGTCGAGTCCGACGGCCGGGTGGTCGGGATCCGGGCCCGTCAATACGGCACCGAGTTGACGATTCGGGCGCGCACCGGCGTCGTGCTGGCCACGGGTAGCTTCGCCTACAACGACGCGATGGTGGCCCGCTTCGCGCCGCGCATCGCCGGCCGTCCGGCCGCGTCGATTGAGCAGCACGACGGCCAGGCGATCCGGATGGCGCAGGCGCTGGGCGCCGATCTGGCGCACATGGATGCCACCGAGGTCGCGATCTTCATCGACCCCCAGCAGCTGGTCCGCGGGATCCTGGTCAACGGCCGCGGTCAGCGCTATGTCGCCGAGGACACCTACCCGGGCCGCGTCGGGCAGCTCACGCTCTACCACCAGGACAACATCGCCTATCTGATCATCGACAACGATGCCCAGGAAGAGGCGATGGCGTCGTGGTCGCCCAAGTTCATGCTGCGGGAAGCGACCTGGGTCGCCGACAGCGTGGCGGACCTGGAGCGCGACATCGGCCTAGCGCCCGGTTCGTTGCAGGCGACTGTCGCGGCTTACAACGAGGGCGCCGCGCGCGGTGAGGATCCGTTGCTGCACAAGAAGCCGGAGTGGATCAAGCCGATCGGCACCCCGGTCGGCGCGATCGACCTGCGCGAGAACACCGGCGGATTCACCCTGGGCGGGCTGGCCACCACGCTGGATGCCGAGGTGCTGCACGTCAGCGGCGAGCCGATCCCGGGGCTGTTCGCCGCGGGCCGTTCCACCGCCGGCCTGGCCGCCTGGGGCTATGCCAGCGGCGTCTCGCTCGGTGACGGCAGCTTCTACGGACGCCGCGCCGGACGGTCGGCCGCCAAGGGCTGACGTTCGATCCCCGGGCAAACGGTCCCGGCGTCTCGCCACCCTCGGCGCACACCCAAAGCCATGTCGACACACTCAATCGCCGTCGGGTAGTGGGTCAGTGTGAATGACGTGGGTTCGCGGTGGGGTCATATGGCCCTAGGTGCTCAGGCACTTACAACAGATGCTTAAGGGTATGAGCGACTACGACGGCGGACTGGGCTTAGGGCAGCACGCCGCAGGCGCTCAGCGGTTAGACACTGCCGAGGCGATGCGGTTGCTGGCCAGCGTCAGCTACGGGCGGGTCTTCTTCACTCTCAACGCGCTTCCGGCGATCCGCCCGGTCAATCATCTGCTCGACCGGGGCCGGATAATCATTCGCACCCGTCTGACGGCGTCGATCTCCGCTGCCGTGCGATCCAGCGAAGGCGTCGTCGTCGCCTATGAAGCCGACAGTATCGACCCCCAGACTCGGACGGGCTGGAGTGTCGTCGTCACCGGACACGCGTATACCATCACCGATCCCGACCAGGTCTCGCGCTACGAGCAACTACTCCGCCCATGGGTCAACCACGCCGACAGGGCCGTAGCCATCGAGCCGGGCGTCATCACCGGTCTACGCATCGCGCCAAACTGACCCACTACCCGCCGGCGGCATTCTGTGACAGCGGCCACATCTGTGTGATACAAATGGATATTCCTAATAGGAATATAGCAGCCAGACACACATGGAGGACCGATGTCAGGGACCCCGCGCTCCGTCGCGACCACAGAATCGAGCACTCCCACGGCCGTCATCGATCGCATTTCCTTGGTCCTCGACGCATTCGACGGGCCGGGACGGCTGACCCTGGCCCAGATCGTGCGGCGCACCGGCCTGCCGCGCTCCTCGGCCCACCGGATGCTCGAGCGTCTGGTGCAGCTGCGCTGGCTGCGCCGCAGCGGTCGCGACTACGAGCTCGGGATGCGACTGGTGGAACTCGGGTCGCTGGCCGTGCATCAGGACCGCCTGGTGCGAGCGGCCGGGCCGCTGCTGGGCGAATTGCACCGCGCCACTGGGCTGGTCGCCCACCTCGCGGTGCTGGACGGACCCGACGTCGTCTACCTGGACAAGGTCGGTGACCGGATGGCCGACGCGATCCCCACCCGGGTCGGCGGCCGCCAACCCGCGCATTGCACCGCGGTGGGCAAGGCGATCCTGGCCTACCACGACGAGGACGCCCAGGTTGACCTGCGGGTCCGCAAGACCAAGTACTCCGTTTCCACCGGCTCCCAGCTGGTCGCGGAATTGGCCAAGGTGCGGGCTCACGGCGTGGCGTTCGAGCGTGAGGAGTCGTTGCTTGGATTCGGTTGTGTCGCAGCGCCTATCGGCGGACCGGGCGAGGCCGTTGCGGCGGTGTCGGTGTGCGGGCCGATGAGCCGGATGATGTTCGATCAGCGGCTGACCGCACCGGTGCGCATGACCGCGATGGGCATCTGGCGCAACGCGGAGGACGGACCACGACGGGTGGCACCGACCCTGCAGCCGCTGCGGCCACTGCTCCCCCAGCGGCGCCTTCAAGCACCCGCGTTGCAATACGCGTGAGCCTCGACCCGCAGATCGCCGCGATCATCGAGCAACTCGATGGCGCATTCCCACCGGTGCACCAGATGAGCGGCGCCGAGGCGCGAGCACTCATCCGGTCGAGATTGCAGCCGCCCGCCCAACCCGAGGCCGTCGCCAAGGTCATCAACCGCTCGGTCCATCGCACGGATAGCCTGCTACCGGTCCGGATCTATCAACCCGACGCAGCTGGCCCACTGCCAATCCTGGTGTATGCCCATGGCGGCGGATTCGTGTTCTGCGGACTGGACAGTCACGACGAGCTCTGCCGCGATATCGCCAATCTTATTCCTGCCGTTGTCATTTCGGTCGACTACCGGTTGGCTCCGGAGCATGCCTGGCCGTGCGCCGCGGAGGACATCTACGACGTAACGTACTGGGCCCGCCGCAACGCCGTCGAGTTGGGCGGCGACCCCGAACGCGTGCTCGTCGGCGGTGACAGCGCCGGCGGAAACCTGGCCGCGGTCACCGCGGTCATGGCCCGCGATCGCGGCGGCCCGGCTCTCGCGGGTCAGCTGCTGCTCTACCCGGTCATCGCGGCCGACTTCGACACCGAGTCCTACCGGCTGTTCGGGAAGGGCTACTACAACCCGAAAGCAGCAATGCGGTGGTACTGGGATTGCTACGTGCCGTCGCCCGACGACCGATCGCACCCTTACGTTGCACCGCTACACGCCGACCTGCACGGGCTCCCGCCCGCCGTCGTAGTGGTCGCCGGCCACGACCCACTGCGCGATGAAGGACTCGCTTACTGCGCCGCGCTGCATCGGGCCGGCGTGCCGACAACCCAACTCCACTTCGAGGGTGGCATTCACGGGTTTTTGACGATGCCGATGCTCGACATCGCGCACCGGGGACGCAAACAGGCGGCCGCGGCTCTCGGTGATCTTCTGCGCGGCTGAACGTTCCCGATGGTCGGGAGTCGGCAGTCCGGCCGGATCAGGTTGCCATACGGTCGGCACATGGCCGACGCCGAAATCTTCGTAATCGACCGGGTGGAGACCCGGCCCGGATGCGCTCGCCGCTTCGTCGACACCTACCTCGCCGAGTACGTGCCCGGAGCGCGGGATCGGGGGATGACACTGCGTGACATCTTGGTCAGTCCGCCGATCTGGTTCGACGACGACGTCAATGTCGTCACCGTCATATGGACCCTGCCAAACGCGAAGGCTTGGTGGGAGATGACGTGGAAGGCCCGCCCGGATCCGGCGCTGGGCGAATGGTGGTCGCGAATAAGCGAATTGGTGACCACTCGGTCGCGCTCTTTCGCCGCGGCGGCGCAACACGTCGACGGGCTGTGCGATGTATAGCGTCACCCGGCTGATCGACATCGCCCCGTCCGAGCACGATCGGCTTATCGGTGAGTTGCGCACCGCCGCCACATCGGCCAACCCGCTGCACTGGGTGGTGCAGCCGACGCTGCCCGGGTCGCGCAACGGTGGTGACATTCTGGTGCACCTGCGATTCGCCACCGCGGACCAACGGGACCGTGCGGCTGACGATTTCGCCCGCCTGTTGACTGACCCGTCGGTGAGCCGGGTCAACGGCGCCGGTTACGCGGGTGCACCCGTTCGCTGCGGCGACGCATCGGGAACCGTCTACCGCGCGCTGCTGTTACGGGTGCTGCCCGACACCGATCCAGAGACCATGCGCCGCTTCGAAAGTGAGCTGACCTCGATGCCGCGCTACATATCGGGCATCAAGGCGTGGCAGCTCAGTCGCGTCGACGACGCGATCGGAACCTCGCCCTGGACCCACGTGTTCGAGCAGGAATTCGCAGATGTGAATGCCTTGATGGGGCCCTACCTGATGCACCCCATCCACTGGGCGGTGGTAGACCGTTGGTTCGATCCCGAGACCAACGACGTCATCATCCGCGACCGGGTCTGCCACAGTTTCTGTGCGATTACCGGCCCGGTACTGGGCTAGATTCCGGCGGGGCGGACGTTGGGGTTGGCGGTCGGGGGTGGCGGCAGGGCCGGCAACACCACCGTGCCGTCCAAGGTGTGTACCGGCAATTGCTGCGACCACGGGTAATGCAGACTGAACGCGACCAACCCCGTGCGCTGCACGGCGGGCAAATGGCACATCGCCAGCACAGTCTCGGCCAAGTACTCCACCGGCTCGGTCGGGAACGAGTCCGGGATTAGTTGTGCCGCACCCGGTGTGCGTACAGCGGTCGATGGGCCGACGCAATTCACCGCGATGTTGGCGTCAAGGAGTTCGGCCGCCACGCCCTGCGTGAAGCGGTGCAGGGCCGCCTTGCACGACGCGTAGATGACGTCCCCGGACGTTTTGTTGTATTCGCGATAGGGACGCACCGGGGCCACCCCGGTGACGGAGCCGATGTTGACGATCCAACCGGCGCCTTGCTTACGCATATGCGGCACAGCGGCTTTCGTCAGCACAAACGGTGTCCGCAGATAGTGCTCGACGGTGCGGTCGAAGGTGTCCAGGCTCATGTCCTCGACCACCGAGTAGTCGGCGAAACCAGCATTATTGACCAGGATGTCAATGCGGCCGGCACGGTCGAGCACCTCGTCGATCAGTCGATCGCGCTGTCCGGGATCCTCGAGGTCCGCCGCGACACCGAATGCCCGTCCACCGGCAGCCTCGATCAACTCGATCGTCTCGCCGATCGTGCCGGGAAGGGTGGCGACGGCACCGGCCCGAATCGACTCGGACGTCGCGTCGGAGCGCGCCGTCACCACCACCGTGGCACCCTCGGCCGCCAACCGTTGGGCGACCGCCCGCCCGATTCCGCGGCTGCTGCCGGTCACCAAAGCCGTCTTCCCGCAGAGCTTTCCCGGCATAGTTGGGATCATTCCAGCTCGAGATCGTCTTCGACGGGCGCGCGGTGGTCACGCCAAAAGTCGACCAGGCGGTACGGGAACGCGGTCACGATCCGCCCGCCGCCGGAACGGTAGTAGGTGTGGGCTGACGGGGTGTGGCACCAGACGGTGTCGGCCATCATCGCGTCGATGTCGGCAACGTACTCGTCGTAGGCGCGTTGGGTCACCTCGAGGGTGGTGGCCTGGCGCAGCGCCATCAACTGCAGGCACTCCATGACGTAGTGCACCATCACCTCGACGCCGAAGTTGTGGCCGCCCCCGTGCCCGGGGCTGTAGTTGGGCGCCGAGGAGATGAACATATTTGGGAAGCCAGGCACCATGCCGCCGCGGTAGGCCCGCGGAATATCGCCCCACTCGTCGGTCAGCTTCTTGCCGGCCCGGCCCCGAATATCTACGGTGGAAAGGAAATCCAAGTAGTACCCCGTCGCGTAGATGATGACATCGAGGTCGAGCTGCCGACCGTCGGCGGTCACGATTCCCTCCTCGTTGACCTGGGCCGGTTCACTGGCCTCGACATCGACATGCTCGCGCGCCAGGGCCGCGTAGTAACCGCCCGGATCACGAATGATGCGCTTGCCGTACGGAGCAAAATCGGGGGTTACCTTGCGCGCCAGTTCGCTGCCCGCCCCAAACACGCGATCGATGTACTCCAGGCACATTCGTAGCAGGACATCATTGGCCGGCGAGATCGACAAATGCTCGGCCGCCCACTCGCGGTCATGCAGGATCACCGGATAGTTGTTGTCCGATGTCCCCCAATACGACTTGAGCCGAATCCAATTGGCGTAGTACGGCAACCGGGTGCCCAGCCACCGCTGGTAGGCGGGAACGTCGTCGGATGCCCGCCGTCGCGGCGCGACCCAATGCGGCTGCCGTTGGAACACCGTCAAGTGCGCGACCTGGTCCACGCACGCGTCGACGATCTGCACTGCGGTGCAGCCGGCTCCGATGATCGCGACCCGTTTGCCCGTCAGATCCAGCTCGGGATCCCACTGCGCAGAATGGACAGAGATCCCCGAAAACGTCTCGCGGCCAGGTAGATCCGGCCAACGTGGCCGATTGAGGTAGCCAACGGCCGGGATGACCACGTTGGCGTAGCTGACGTCACGGGTGCCGTCCGGGCCGACTGAATGAATCTGCCACTGCTGGCACCGCTCTTCCCACCACAACGCTTGCACCTCGGTACCGAACCGAGTGCGCTCGCGGAGACGGTTCTTGTCCGCCACCGACACGAGGTAGGCCTGATACTCCGCACCCTGCGGGTAGTAACTCGACCAGTCACCGTTGATATCGCGGGACAGCGAGTAGTACGCCGAAGGCGTATCGACACCGATGCCGGGATAGGCGGTGGTGTACCACGTGCCGCCAACCTCGGCGTTGCGTTCGATGATTTGGAAATCGATGCCAGCGTCCGTGCATGCGAGCGCGGCGGTGATCCCGGCAATGCCCGCGCCTATGATGACCACCCGAAAGGCGTTGGGAAGCTTTGCGGTACGTGGCAATACGGGTTGCGAAGGCTGGAATCCACCCTGCTCAAGGAGCAGCTGCAGATACTCCGAGCCGACCTCACCGCCCAGTGCCACAGGGGCGACACGAGCGAAGAGGCCGGGATCGTCGACGGGTAGCGCATCCGCAGGACGGGGAGCCCGCAGCGCGGCCACGATCTCCTGGATGAGCTGCTCGGCAGTATCCGGATCGGTGCTGCCTGCCTGCTCCGGCGGATCGGGCACATGGGTGATCTTCGGTGCGAATCGGTCGACCACCGCCGGATCGCCGGTCAGCTGCGCCAGTACGGCGACCAGCACCCCGGGATCTGCCTGATGCAGGTTGGTCCGCAATTCGCCGACCTGTCGGGGATCCAGACCCGCCCGTCCGGCGCTTTCGGTCGTCACGGGGAAGCCAGTGCTCATGCCAACGGAGTATCGGCGTGATCGGCCGCGGTCGGCAGGGCTTTGTCTACTCAGCGGGACGTGGATGACTCGCACCTCAGTGCCGGCGCCTACGGTGGCAGGCATGCCGTCCGATGACCTCAACGCTCTGGTTGCGCGGGCTCGTAGCCATGGCCTCGGCGAGATTCCACGCCGATCGGCCCGCCGGCACCCGGACAAGGTCGCGATCATCGACGGCGATGTCGTGCTGACCTTTGCTGAGTTCGACAACCTCGTGGAACGCGCTGCGGCCGCCTTGCACGACAACGGTTTCGATGTCGGTGACCGCATCGGCCTGTTGGCCCACAATTGCTGGCAGTACGCGGTGCTGGCGTTCGCAACGGCGCGCGCCGGGGTGGTTCTGGTGCCGATCAACTACATGCTGACCGCCGAGGAGATCGCTTACCTCCTCGACCACAGTCAAGTCAGCGGATTCGTCGTCGAAGCCGACCTGACGCCGACCGCCGAAGGGGCGATGCGGCGTGGTGGAGTGGTAACGACCCAGGTCGCCTTGGTACCCGGCGGACACCGGCCGGCGCCCGGGTGGGACGACTTCGCGCGGTGGCTGCACACCGAGACACCAGCCCCGCGTCCGCACATCGACGACGACCAGTTGGTGCGACTGATGTACACCAGCGGAACTGAATCACGCCCCAAAGCCGCCATGCACACCAGCCGCGGCCTGATGTGGCAGTATGTCAGCACGATTGTCGCCGGCGAGATGTCGCACGACGACGTCGAAATCCATTCGTTGCCGCTGTATCACTGTGCGCAGCTGGACAATTTTCTGGCCACGGATATCTACCTGGGCGCCACCAGCATTATCCTGCCGCGGCCCGACCCGGAAGCGGTGCTGCGCACCATCGAGCGCTACCACGTCACCAGCTACTTCGCACCACCGACGGTGTGGATCTCGCTGCTGCGCTCAACGATGTTCGATGACGTGGACCTGTCCAGCCTGCGTAAAGGGTATTACGGCGCCTCAGCGATGCCCGTGGAAATTCTGACCGAGATCCGGGAGCGGCTGCCGAATCTGAGGCTGTGGAACTTTTATGGCCAGACCGAGATGGCGCCGCTCGCCTGCGCGCTGGGACCCGACGAGCAAGACACACATGCCGGGTCGGCCGGGCGCCCCGTAGTCAACGTGGAAACGGTGATCCTCGACGAGGACGACAACATGGTGGCCGCGGGCCTGGTGGGCGAAATCGCGCACCGCAGCCCGCATTTGACCGCGGGCTACCTGGATGACCCGGACCGCACCGCCCAAGCCTTCCGCAGCGGCTGGTTCCACTCGGGGGACTTGGGCTACTACGACGAGCACGGCCTGTTGCACGTCGTCGACCGCAAGAAGGACATGATCAAGACCGGTGGCGAAAACGTAGCCAGCCGCGAGGTCGAGGAAGTCCTATACCGCCACAGTGGCATTCAGGAAGTCGCAGTCTTCGGGCTCGCGCACCCGCTGTGGGTAGAGGCCGTGGTCGCCGCGATCGTGCCCCGCGAGGGCGCAACACTGACCGAATCGGACGTCATTGCGCACTGCCGAGCGTCCCTGGCCGGGTTCAAGACACCCAAGCGTGTCTTCTTCGTCGATGCGTTACCGAAGAACCCGAGCGGCAAATTGCTCAAACGATTGTTGCGAGAACGCTTCAGCATCGAACAGCATGCACTGAGCTAAATCCGAATTAGCTGTGCCCGGAAGGAGTTCGTCACTCGTGCACGAAGGTTATGTCGAAGGACCCGTTGAGCTCTTCGACAAACGGCAGACGCGCTGATGGCGCTCCCCCGCTTGGTGCCGCCCGCCCACATCGACGCCGCGGCCACCGAGGACCTCCGTTTTGAGGTGCGAGAGTTCCTCGCCGAGCAGCTGGCCGCCGGGGCGTTCACGCCATCGGTCGATGCCTGGCTGACCGGCTGGGATGCGGACTTCACCGCCGCGCTGGCCGCGCGAGGCTGGCTGGGTGTGACGGTGCCCTCCGAGTACGGCGGACACGGCCGCTCGTTCCTGGACCGCTTCGTCGTTACCGAGGAGCTGCTCGCCGCGGGCGCACCCGTCGCCGCGCACTGGATCGCCGACCGCCAGATCGTACCCTCGCTGCTCAAATACGGTACGGAGCAACAAAAGTCGGAGTTTCTGCCGCGAATCGTGCGTGGCGAGTGCTTCTTCGGCATCGGCATGAGCGAACCCGACTCCGGGTCCGACCTGGCCAGCGTGCACACCAGGGCCGAGCGTGTCGACGGGGGTTGGTCGCTGACGGGCACCAAGGTCTGGACGTCGGGCGCACACCGGGCGCACGCGTTCATCGTGCTGGCGCGCACCGCCGCGGCGGATCCGGCGCACCGCCATGCCGGGCTCAGCCAGTTCATCGTGAACCTGCGGGGACCCGGCGTCGAAATCCGCCCGATCATCTCCATGAACGGCGACCACCACTTTAACGAGGTGATCCTGGATTCGGCGTTCGTCCCCGACGCGATGGTGTTCGGGGAGATCGGTAACGGCTGGCAACAGGTGACCTCGGAACTCGCCTTCGAGCGCAGCGGGCCCGAGCGGTTCCTGTCCACCTTCGTGCTGCTGGCGGCCTGCGCAGATCGGATGGCGTCCAACGCCATCCCCCGCGACCCTCGTCTGGGGCGGCTGGTGGCGCGCATCGCCGGTTTGCATCAGATGTCCACCGCCGTGGCCGGTGCGCTGGAACGAAACGAGCCCGCCGACCTACCGGCCGCGGTGGTCAAGGTGCTGGGCACCACGACCGAGGGCGACATCGCGGAATTCGCCGACCTGCAGGACTCCCCCGATTCGGTGTTCGCCGGCCTGGTACGCGCGGCGGTGGACCAGCGACCCGGCTTTACGCTGCGCGGCGGTACCAACGAAGTTCTGCGTGGCGTCGTCGCACGCGGTTTGGGTATGCGATGACTGCCGGGCCCGCCGCGGACGGCGCACTCGTCGACATGATGGCGGCAGTTTTCGCCAGTCACCGTGAAAAACATCCGCCCACCCCGATCGTTCGGCGGGATCCGGCCTTATGGCGGCAGCTCGACGAGCTCGGTCTGGTCCGGCTGACCGGCAATGAGCAAAACGGCGGCAGCGGAGCGACATGGTACGAAGCGGCCGAATTGCTGACTGCCGCGGTCGGTCACGGAGTGCGAATCCCTTTGGCGGAACACGATTTATTGGCTTGTTGGCTACTTGATGCTACCGGCATGCCCGTCGACGACGCGGTGCGGACCGTATGCGTGCTCGACAAACAGGGAGCCGCAACTCAAGTGCCATGGGCCGCGTCGGCCGACCGCGTTGTTCTCGTCTGGCGATCCGACGGCCAATATCGCGTCGCAGATGTGGCACGCGAAATGCTCACTATCACACCGGATTTCAACCTGATCGGCGAACCACGAGACACTGTAGACGCGGATCTGGCCGCTGTCGAAGGGGCTCCGATCGGTCTTGCTCCCATCACCCAACTCCGGTTGAAGTCGGGTCTGGTGCGGTCGATCCAAGTGTGCGCAGCCCTGGACCGAATCTTACAGCTGTGCATCGAGCACGTGACTGCACGGGCCCAGTTCGGCCGCCCGCTGGCGAAATTCCAGGCCGTACAAAACCTGGTGTCCGACATCGCAACCGAGGCGGCCCTCGCCCGTGCGACGACCGAGGCGGCGCTGAGCGCGGCGGTGGCCGGTCAATGGTCGGGCCCAGACCTCGGCCTGCTTGTCGCCGTTGCCCGTTCGTGTGCCGGGCACGCGGCATCAGTGGTCGTCCGCAACGCTCACCAGGTGCACGGGGCCCTCGGCACCACCCGTGAGCACCGGCTGCACGAGTTCACCCGGTCCGCGCTCGCCTGGCGTTCGGAGTTCGGCTCGGTGCGCGACTGGGACGAACAGGTCACCGACGCGGCGCTGTACGCGAGTGCGGGCGGGCTTTGGGGCCTGATCACCGGCTGAGTCCCAGACCGTGTTCCACTGACCGGGCAACCGTGCTGTCGACCCGGCCACATTCGGAGTTGACTGACGCCATGAGCACTGACATCAGTCTGCCCGAACTGCAGGAGTTCATCGCCGGCTTCTGGTACCACTACGACGAGGCGCACTACGACGAGCTGGCGGCCAGTTATGCGGAGGACGTCCGCTATGCGAGCCGAAGTGATTCAGGCACCAGCCCTTTCGAAGAACTGATGTCACCGGAACTGCACGGGCGCGACGCCGTGATGGAATGGCTGTCCGAGCACCGCAAGCAGAGCCCCTACCCGTTGCGCCACCACGCCACCAACGTGCACCGCAACGGGACCGACGGTGACGTGACGAAGGCGCGGTTCTACATCTTCGTCAACCAGATCGCCGACTTCGTGCCGTTCGCGGTATCCAGCGGGGTGGTCAACGTCGCGGTCCGGCGCGGCGCCTCCGGATTGGAGTTCACCGAGATGGACGTCGTCCTCGACACCACAAACTCAGTTCTGCTGTCGGAGCTGGCCTTCGGCACCGCCGTCGGTTCGTGAAGGTTCGGGATACCTTCGGCGACGGTGTCGCGGTCATCACCGGTGCCGGCGCCGGAATCGGGGCCGGGTTGGCACGTTACGCCAGCCGACTGGGCATGACGGTGGTGTTGGCCGACATCGACGGCGACGCGATCGCCGCACTGCGTGACGAGCTCCGGGCGGCCGGGGGCGCGGCGGTCGAGATCGTCTGCGACGTCCGCGATCCCGACGCAATGCAAGAACTCGCCGACCGGGTCTACCGCGATTTCGGTGCAGTGCGTCTGCTCGTGAATAATGCCGGCATCGAGCAGTTCGGCTACCTGTGGGACACACCGGTGGCCAACTGGCGGCGCGTTGTCGATATCAACGTCAGCGGCGTCTTCTTCGGCATCAAGGCGTTCCTACCCAAAATGATGGCCACCGACGACCAGGCGTGGGTGTGGAACCTGTCGTCGGTCGGCGGCGTCGTCGCGATTGCGTTTCAGGCGCCCTACATCATGAGTAAGCACGCGGTGCTCGCCTTGACCGAGTGCCTATATCTCGAGGTCCAAACGGCCGGACACGATCACCACATCCACGTACAGGCCGTACTTCCCGGGGCCGTGGTATCCGACATCTTCGAGTCCGCTGGCGGCGTCGACCCGGCGCGGGCCACCGACGCCGGCGCCGCCGAGATGCAGCGGACCGCGATGCTGGCCGTCAAGGCCACGGCCATGGATCCGCTCAGGGCAGCAGAGGTGTTGTTCGCGC
Source organism: Mycobacterium sp. 050128 (assembly GCF_036409155.1). Taxonomy (NCBI): domain Bacteria; kingdom Bacillati; phylum Actinomycetota; class Actinomycetes; order Mycobacteriales; family Mycobacteriaceae; genus Mycobacterium; species Mycobacterium sp. 050128. The sequence goes on from NZ_JAZGLW010000002.1 coordinate 408,310, forward strand.
AGGCCGCATCGGGTCGCTTCTACCTCCATACGCATCCGGATGCGGTAGGCGCGGCGATGGCCGAGCGGGCGAACATTCTTGCCGCACAGAGCGCTCCGATGCTGCGCACCGCAAGCCGCTTCAACTCCACGAAGCCATGACATGGTGACGCCCCCTTTGGATCCCGATGCCGCCGCACGGATCGCCTCTTTCGGAACTGTGCCGTCGATGCGTGTGCGCGGTCTGGCCGCCGTGCGGGCCGGGCTCGAATCCGCCCCGCTGCCCGCGGAGATGCCGGAGATGGCGGCCGTCACCGACTCCGCCATCCCCGGGCCCGCCGACGACATCCCCGCCCGGATCTACCGTCCCGGAACCGCTTGCAGCGGACCGGTGCTGGTGTACTTCCACGGTGGCGGGCTGGTGATGGGTTCCAACCGCTCGTTCGAGCCGTTGGCACGCGAACTGGCATCGGCGGCCGAGGCCACCGTCGTGGCCGTCGGCTACCGGCTGGCCCCGGAGGCGCCGCCGCCCGCCCAGTTCGACGATGCCTATGCCGCAACCGAATGGGTATGGCGCAACGCCGCCGATCTCGGCGTCGACGACTGCCGGCTCGCCGTGGTCGGCGACAGCGCCGGTGGATCGCTGGCCGCGGGGGTCGCGCTGGCCGCCCGGGACCGCGGTGGGCCGGCGATCTGCGCGCAGGTGCTGATGTATCCCGGACTCGACCGCGACATGACCGTGCCGTCGATCGCCGCCCTGACCGATGCGCCGTTGCTCGCCCGCGACGACATCGACTATTTGCACACACTCGCTGACGGTGACGCTGGACCACCGAATGACCCGTACCTGGTCCCTGCCTACGCAACCGACTTGTCCGGGCTGCCGCCGGCGATCGTGGTGACCGCCGGTTGCGACCCGATCCGGGATTGGGGTGAACGGTATGCCGACCGGCTCCGGGACGCCGGCGTGCAGACCACCATCACCCGTTATCCGGGGATGTATCACGGGTTTTTGATGCGATCGGAGGCAATCGCGCGCGGGGCCGGCTCGCCATCGCCGAGATCGGGGCGCTGCTGCGGGCGAAGTTCGCTCACCCGCTGCGATTTTGACGTCCCGATCACCGGACATCGTCGCTGCGTCCCGCGGTCACGCTGCGCACAATCTGAAATTCACCGACGGTAGAAGGAGATGGCTGATGCTCACCGACGAGCGGCGGATGGAGCTTTCCGACGTGCTGCGACCGGCCGCCCCGCCTCGCGAGATCGACAACGTCTACACCGACGACCAGCGCGAGCGATTACTCGACGTGGTCTGGACCGAGGGCCCGTGGCGACTGATCATCGCCCAGCACTTCGCGTCGGCCGACGAGCTGATCGCCACGATGAGCGGATTGTTTCCGGAAGGGTTCACCCCATCGCTGGACCTGTTCCTCACCCCGACCTTCCGCGGCTACCTCGCGAATTACGGCGCGGTGCTCTATCCGCAGCTGCACGACTGCTTCTACAACGAACGCTTCCTGGAGCTGGCCAAGCGCTATTGGGGCGCCGCGTATGCCAAGCCTGAGCTGATGCTGTTCAACATCAATGGGCCGTGCGCCAATCGCGATCCGGGACACCTGGATTCGCCGAGCTTTCGCGGTGTCCGGCACGAGAACGCGCCGACGTGGCTGACCAGTGTGATGGGCAAGTCCGGTCTGTTCACCGACTATCTGATCAAGATGGCCCAGGTGATCACCTGGTTCTCGCTCGATGGCGGTAGCGGATTCACCTACTGGCCCGAGGGGCCGCTCAAGGCGCCCCAGCGCATCCTGCCGCCGATCAACAACCGCGGTGTCGTCGTCCAGAACGAGATGATGGTGCACCGCGGCGAGGCGAACGGGCCGCTGGACCAACAGGTTCCGGCCGGCTTGGCCTTCGAGACGATGTTCAGCGGTGATCCCGACGACCACGACCATTGGCTGCTCAAAAATGGCGATCAGGTGATCGCGCGCCACCACACCGACGAATTGCGGTTCTTGGTGCATTGGTCCGCCGAGGTGTTCACCGACTACGACGAATTGAAGAAGAACATGGAAGGCTCCGACGACCTGACCGTCGAGAAGGCGATCGACATCATGGTCGACGATGTCAACTCCAAAGGGGTCAAGCTCGACATCCCCAGCGAACCGTTGCACAACCCGGAGTTCATCGGGGCGCTCAACGCCGCATATGACATCGGCGGTCCGGCCGCATATCCGGAGGAGGCACCGATCAGCGCCTTCCAGCTGACGTGACCGAAAGGTATTGCACAATGGATCGTTTCGCGGATCGGCGGACCATCGTCACCGGAGCGGGCTCCGGCATCGGACAGGCGATCGTGGCCCGGTTGCTCGATGAGGGCGCCACCGTGGTCGCCTACGACATTTCGGCTGACGGCCTGCAGCGCACAACGGCTGCGGCCGGCGAGGCCGGCACCGGCAAGCGGTTGGCCACCGCGGTCCTCGACATCTCCGACGAAGAGGCGGTCGCTTCGGCGGTGGATGCCGCCGTCGCCGACCTCGGCGGTCTCGAGGTCTTGGTCAACGCCGCCGCCATCCAGCGCTGCGCGGATACCCACGAGCATACGTTGGCTGATTGGAATGCCACCCTGGCGGTCAACCTGACCGGAACCTTCCTGATGACCCGGCAGGCGCTCCCGGCGCTGTTGGCCTCCGGGCGCGGCGTGGTCGTCAACTTCACCTCCACCGCAGCGTCTTTCGCGCACCCGTATATGGCGGCGTACGCGGCCAGCAAGGGTGGGGTGTTGTCCTTCACCCATGCGCTGGCGCTCGAATATTCCAAACGGGGTCTGCGGGCGGTCAACATCCAGCCGGGTGGGGTTGCCACCGCACTGGCGATGAGCACGCTGGACAAGATGCCCGAAGGTTATGACCTCGGGCTGTGGGCTAAGCAGACTCCGCTGCTGCACGGCAAGGAGAACGAGATTCTGGGTGACCCGAGTTCGGTGGCAGCGGTGGTCGCCATGGTGGCCTCCGACGACGGCGCATTCATCACCGGGACCGAGATCCGCATCGACGGCGGCGCGCACGCCTGATTACGGCGGCCCCACGGCTGGCACCGGTCACCACCGCCCCTCGCTCTGCGTCTGACGGTGGTCAGTGGTGTCGACGACCGCCAATTCTCCTGTCGCAACGGCAACCTGAATCGAGTCCCGCAACGCGGCACATACCAGGAACGGCCCGCGGTGGTGACCGGCCAGCCGTTCGGCCTCACGTCGCTGGATGCAGCGCGCCGACGCACCCGCGTTCCACTGCACGCTGGTCTGGTTCCAACTGCTTTTGCGTACCAACACCCGGGCACCACACTCGCGACACGCCACCGGGGCCATCGGCATCTCACGGAGCCGATTATCCTCGCACACAGACGATTCCTGCATCATCCGGCCCTAGCCGCCAAGTTGGCCTCGACCTCTTTCATCCACGCCTCGTACGGCCGGGTGGTGTCCAGCTCGAACTCGAAGCGGTCCACCATGTCAGGTTGCACGTCGGCAACGTCGACGTAAAACTGTTGATACCAGCGACGCAGCTGGTAGACCGGCCCGTCTTCCTCGACCAGCAGCGGATTGTCGATGCGCGCCTTGTGACGCCAGATCTGCACGTCCTGCTCGAAGCCCATCTTGACGAAGTCGCCGAGGGTAATCGCGGTCTGCATGGCCAGGTCTTCGGGCATCGCGTCCGACTTCTTGACGATGATGCCGTACTGCAGCACAAACGAATTCGCGTCGACCGGGTAGTGGCAGTTGATCAGCACCGTCTGGTGGTCGGCGTCCTCGTAGTGATAGGTCAGGTCGTCGATCATGAACGACGGTCCCCAATACGAGGCCACCGAGGTAGTGCCGAGCATGTTGGGGCCCTCACCGCCGAGGTCGGGACGTCCGGCGCTGTTCATGTACTGCGTCGCTACGTGACCTTCGAAGATGTTCTTGAAGTGCGTGGGCAACGATCCGTGGATGTAAAAGAAGTGCGCCATATCCACCACGTTGTCGATGATTTCGCGGCAGTTTGTGTTCACCACGGTGGTGTACCAGTGCCAGTCTGTCCACGCGTCGCTGGCGGCACCCTCGATACGCGGGATCGTCACCTCCGGCGGTGGCGGCTTGCGCTCCGGGTCGTTCCACACGAACAACATGCCGTCCTGCTGGAGCGTCGTCCAGGTCGCGGTGCGGGCCAGCTTGGGCGCGCGCCGCGCGTAAGGCACCTGCTTGCATCGCCCGTCGCCGCCCCAGCGCCAGTCGTGAAACGGGCAGGCGATCTCGTCACCCTTCACCTCGCCCTGGGACAGGTCGCCGCCCATGTGCCGGCAATAGCTGTCCAGGACGTTGACCGTGCCGTCCCCGCTTCGGAAGACGACCAGCTGCTGACCGAACGCCTTGATCGCGTGTGGCTTGCCGTCACCGAAATCTCTGATCAACCCGAGGCAATGCCAGCCACGGGCAAACCGGGCCGGGGCGGCCTGGGCTTCAATGAGCCGAATTTCGTCGGTGTCATGCATGGGCATGATTCAAACTGCAAAGCACCCGGTTCGGGGTTGCCTGTTCCACTCATCAGGACGACTATTCCGCCGCATCGACGCCGCGACATACGGTTCTCCGCGTGACTGCACACAGCGCGACGATCCCTACCGGACTTTCCGTGGCCGACACCAGCGTCGACTTGCTGGTCGTAGGGTCGGGAACCGGGATGGCCGCGGCGCTGGCCGGCCAGGAACTCGGGTTGTCGGTGCTGGTCGTGGAGAAGGCGTCGCACATCGGCGGCTCGACAGCCCGCTCCGGTGGCGCGTTGTGGCTACCCGCGGGTCCGGTGCTGGCCGAGGCGCATGCCGGCGATACGCGGGAGCGGGCGGCGACGTACTTGGACTCGGTGGTCGCGGGTTCGGCGCCGCGGCAGCGCTCGGCGGCATTTCTGACGCATGTGGGCGGGACGGTCGAAATGCTGCGGCGGACCACTCCCCTGCGATTCTTCTGGGCGCGTGACTATTCCGATTACCACCCCGAAGAGCCGGGTGGCAGCGCGGCGGGCCGCACCTGCGAATGCCGCCCGTTCGACACGTCGCGGCTCGGCGCCTACCGGGCCCGGTTGGAGCCGGGCTTGATGGAGGTGAGCGTCCCGGTCCCGACGACGGGTGCCGATTACCGCTGGATGAATCTGGTGGCGCGGGTGCCGCGCAAGGGAATTCCGACGTTCGCCAAGCGAATTGCGCAAGGGGTGGGCGGCCTGATGCTGGGCCGGCGGTACGCAGCGGGTGGCCAGGGCCTGGCGGCCGGATTGTTCGCGGGGGTGCTGCGGGCCGGCATCCCGGTCTGGACCGAAACGAGCTTGTTGCGCCTGGACGTCGACGGTGACCGGGTCCGCGGCGCGGTCGTGTCGCACCGCGGCCGCGAGGTGATGATCACCGCCCGGCGCGGGGTCGTGCTGGCCACCGGCGGTTTCGACCACAGCATGGACATGCGGTGGAAATTCCAGTCGGAGTCGCTGCGCCCCAACCTGAGTCTCGGTGCGGCGGCCAATACCGGCGACGGCATTCGCGCCGGACTGGAACTCGGCGGCGGCATCGATCTGATGGACCAGGCATGGTGGTTTCCCGCCGTCGCCCCGCTGCCCGGTCAGCCACCCGCGGTGATGCTGGCCGAACGGTCGCTGCCGGGCAGCCTGATCGTGAACCAGCACGGCCGCCGCTTCGCCAACGAGTCGTCGGACTACATGTCTTTCGGCCAGCGACTGCTCGAGCTGGAACGAGCCGGCAGCCCGGTCGATTCGATGTGGATCATTTTCGACCAGCAGTACCGCAACAGCTATGTCTTTGGCGCCCAACTGTTTCCGCGGATGCGCATCCCGCAGACGTGGTACGACGCCGGCATCGCGGTAAGTGCGGACGGCTTCGCCGAGCTGGGCGCCCAAATCGGCGTGCCGGTCCCGGAGTTCACCGCGACGGTCACCGCTTTCAACGAGAACGCCGCTGCCGGTGTCGATCCCGACTTCGGCCGGGGCCGCAGCGCCTACGACCGCTATTACGGCGACCCGACGATCGCGCCCAATCCCAACCTGCGCGCGTTGACCAAAGGACCGTTCTACGCCGTCAAGATGGTGCTCAGCGACCTGGGCACCTGCGGCGGGCTGAAAGCCGATCACCGGGCGCGGGTGCTGCGCGAGGACGGCGCGGTGATCAACGGGTTGTACGCAATCGGCAACACTGCCGCCAACGCCTTCGGCACGACTTATCCGGGGGCGGGCGCGACGATCGCGCAGGGGTTGGTCTACGGCTACATCGCCGCACGAGACGCGGCCGGGGTCGACTAATCGGCTTCGCGCTTGGCCTCGACCTGCTTTTCGACCTCGCGCCAATAGCCGGGCGTCGGCCGCGGTTTACCCGCACTACCCTTCGGCGCCGTTTGCAGGATGCGGTCGGCCTCGTCGATTTCCTTCATCATGTCCAGGGCGAACTCACGCTCGGCGGCGTAATACTTGGCCGCCCAGCGCAGTGCGAGTACCGAGTAGGCCCACGCGGGTTCGGCTTCGGCCCCCTCGGCGTCCTCGACGGCCTTACGGTGCCTGGCTTCGGCGTAATCCACGTGTTCCTGCAGTAATTCCTTGAGCCGCGCGGGGTTACTCAGATGCCCGAACGTCATGCGCAGCAGCACGCTGTGTTTGAGCACCGGCGGATCCACGGGCGCGTGATTGGTCCACTCGGTGATCGCGTCCATCCCCGCCGGGGTGATTTTGTACAACCGGCGGCTGCGGGTGCCCTCGTCGCGCTCGACACGCGAGATCACCAGGCCCAGACCCTCCAGCTTCTTCAGCTCGGTGTAGATCTGGCTGAACGACGGGCTCCAGTAATAGAGGTCGACGCTCCAGTCGATCCACTTCTTCAGGTCGTAGCCGGAGACTTCTTCTTCGTAGGACATCATGCCCAGCAGCGCCCAACTAGTCGCGGCAAGCGCCGCCTTATTCAGCTTTCCGCTGGTCTGCGCCACGTCGCTAGGTTAACAACACAGGCTGGCAGCGTGGGCGGCACTGACCGCTGGCCGGGACACCGCTGGATGACCGGTTTTGGGTGACGACGGCTGCCGAGTGGGCTTTGATTTCCCTGTCGGCCGCATTCGAGAAGGAGTTCCTGCGTGAAATTCGTCTTCCCTCTTCCGCATATGCTCCGCCTCAAGGCCACCATGCAGCCCTGGGAACCAGAAGTCACCGGGCCCGACCAGACCCGGATGGCCAAATGCGCCGACCGCTTGGGCTACGACATGATCGCTTTCCCGGAACACCTCGTCATTCCGGCCGAGCATGTCGAACTGTCCGGGCCGCACTATCTGCACTCGACGGTCGCCCAAGCCCATGTCGCCGGCGCCACCGAACGCATCGCGATCAATTCCTGTGTCACCGTGTTGCCGCTGCAGCACCCGATCGTCCTGGCCAAGGCATTGGCCACCGCCGACTGGATGAGTGGGGGCCGGATGATGGTGACCTTCGGAGTGGGTTGGCTGGCAAGGGAGTTCGAACTGCTCGGAGTGCCGTTTCACGAGCGGGGCCGCATCGCCGACGAGTACCTCGCCGCGATCGTCGAATTGTGGACAAGCGACACACCGCAATTCGAGGGTCGCTACGTATCCTTCGACAACATCGCGTTCGAGCCGAAACCCGTTCAGAAACCCCACCTTCCGATCTGGATCGGTGGTGACGCCGACGCTGCACTGCGCCGGGCGGCCCGGCATGCCTCGGGTTGGTGGGCGTTTCTGACGCCGCCTGAGCGAATTGCCGAAAGGGTGGACTACATCAAATCTCAGCCGTGCTATGACGGTCGGCCGTTCGACGTGATGCACGGGATGGGAACCAATCGGGTCGGCGAGGCGCATGTTGTCCAGAAGGGGATCCGCGACCGGCCGGGTATGAGCGCCGAGCAGATTATCGACCGGTTGAACTGGTTTGCCGCGCAGGGCGTGACGGTCAGTGCCGTTCCCATTCCGGCGGTACGCGGGGTCGACGAATATCTCGACTACGCGCAGTGGGTGATCGAGGAGATCAAGCCGAACGTCCGCTAGCTGGGTTCGATCGCTGTGGGAGTCCACACCTCCGACGCGGTAGGACACGAGTCCTAGCGGCGGCGGTATCGCGCCGACACCATGGAGTTGTCGCACGATCAACGGGCAGTTCGCACGTCCGGAGTCGTGGCGGCCAACTCCCCTACGAAAGGCGCGGAAAATCGTGGCTCGAAGATTCGCCGTTGCCGGTCGAGCGCAACGTCGCTACTCGTCGCACCCGGCCGCAAACGGACTACCACCGCGGCTGCTGTGCCCGGGCCATTCTTTGCTGGCCCCAATCCAATTGGGCGCGTTGTACGCACCGAACCGGATCCTCATGGCGCCCATCACACGCACCCGCGCGGCCGACGACGGGGTGCCCACCGGGCTGATGGCCGATTACTACGCGCAGCGGGCGAGTTCGGGTTTGATCATCTCCGAAGGCAGCTTCGCTTCGGCGCGGGGGCAGGCGTACCCCAACCAGCCCGGTTTGCATACCGACGCGCAGCAAGCTGGATGGGCGCGCGTCGCCGAAGCGGTTCACGCGGCGGGCGGTCGAATTGTATTGCAAATCATGCACTCTGGCCGGATCTCGCATCCCGACATCCTGGGCGGTAGACGGCCCGTGGCGCCGTCGGAGATCAGACCCGACGGCACGGTGCACACCGCCGCCGGGAAAAAGGCCTTCGTTGTTCCGCACGAACTCAATGCTCGCGAAATACGGTGCATCGTTTCTGATTTCGTGTCCGCAGCGCGCCGTGCCCGCGCGGCCGGCGCCGACGCAGTCGAGATCGACGCCGCCAACGGATACCTGTTGAGTCAATTTCTCACCTACGACGCGAACTATCGACGCGACCCCTACGGCGGGTCCGCCCAGGATCGGGCGCGGCTGCCAAGCGAGGTCATCGCCGCGGTTGCCGACGCGATCGGTCCCGACCGGCTGGGGCTGCGCATCTCGCCGGGCAATCCGGAGAACGACATTCACGAACCGGACCTGGAGGCACACCTGATCCTCGCCAGGAACGCCCGCGAACTGGGGTTGGCATATCTGCACGCTCGCGTTCCACCCGAACGACCGATCTACTCGTGGCTGCGTCGCCGATGGCCAGACCGCCTGCTGCTCAATCGCAGCTTCCAGACGACGACCACCCGCGAGCGAGCCGTCGACGTTGTCACGACCGGCACGGCGGACGCCGTGACCATCGACAGCGCCTATCTGGCGAATCCGATCTGGTGCGGCGCTGGACCTACGGCGCACAACTCAACGTGCCCCGCATGGAATTCCTCTACACCGGCGGCGCGTTGGGCTATACCGATTACCCATCGATGTCGTGACGAGGCCACCGTCATCGATCGTATCGAGGAAATACGCGCCGCCGGCGTCGACGAATTCGTCGCGTACCCGTTCGGCGACGACGAACCACGGCACGAACCCGTGCCCTGTTGCGGAAGGTCACCGACCCCACCACCTAGCAGGTCACCCGATCCGCAGACCACGCTTGCGCACCCAGAGCGCCGCCGCAATGGTTCCGGCCGCCCACACCGTCAGCGCAATGCCCAGGTGCACCATGCTTTTCGTGTCTCGGCCGAACACCGGCCAGATCAGCGCGGGTATCTGTGTCCAGAGCAGCCGATGCTCCACCCCGTTCATCGGGTCGGCGAAGTAATACAGCGCGTAGGGCAGCGTCAGCGCGACGATCCAGCCGCGGGTGCGGCGAAGGTCGCCACGCTGGCGCCATCGCCGGATCAGCGGCGCGACGCCGACCGGGTGCAGCACCGAGAATAAGTTGCCCACCCCGAGCCAGGACACGATGGGCACCGCGACCGTGGGGATCGTGATGCCCAGGCGCTGCGGGGTTTCCAGCCACAGTGTGAGCACCACCGCCGTCACCAAGGTCGGCAGCCCGACGATCACCAGCAGGGCCAAGTTCTTGATCACCAGCACCCGCCAGAACGGCACGCCGTCGGACACGGCCTGGATGACCCGATAGTGGTCCGCGCCAAGCAGATTTGTAGTGGTGACATCGGCGAGGATCCACGACGAGAAGTAGGTGCCGACCAGGACCACCCAGTCCTGGTGGCGGCCCAGGGTCAGCGGCTGCACCGCCAACCACCCCACCGCGAAGATCACGTTCGCCACCACGCCCATCAGCCAGGTCCGGGGCGGGGTGAAGGCCCAGCGGATTTCGGCCGCAACGGCCTGCCGCAGCGGGAGCCCCAAATCCTTGGCTGCCCGTTTGGCCGCGGCGGGACGAGGTGCGGATGCCCGCACCAACGTTCGCAAGGCGGCACGCAACCGCGGGTGCATCGCCTCTTGCAATTCCGCCATATCAACCCCCACGCGAGCGACCACCGGCTCTACCAATGCCTTTCGCTTCGTTGACCAAACGGGTCACTCAGGCTTTCCGTTGATGAACCGCCGGTGCAGTTCCTCGGTGAGCACATGGATCTGGCGGGTGAGCTCGGTGTTGGTCTTCAGCTCCAGCTCCTGCGTCTGAAAGTCGTGGTCGGCCCTGACCTGTTGGAAGGCCGCCTGACGGTTTTGTCCGATCATCACGAACGTCGACAGGAAGATCGCCTCGAGGGACACCACCAGAGTGAGAGTCGGCCATGGACTGGGTTCCACAAACGCCATCCACACGCCGAACAAGGCCGCGTGCAGCCAGACGAAATTCATCGATCCGGCAAATGCCGTGATCCGGTCCGCCAGCCGCAGTTGGACATTGGCGCTGCGCCTCTTAGCTTCCTCGAGGACAGCGGGGTGATGGATCTGTCCGCTGTGCAGCAGCCGGCGTGGGATCAATTGTGGGTTGTGTCGATGGCCGTCAGCTTGGGTCGTCATGAGCCGTTCCTTTCTGCCACGGTGATGCGCGCGCTAATGCTAGTGGCCAAATGGCCGCGCAACGGCGAAGACGTTGAGGCTCAGCCGGACCTCGCCGTAACGACGATCGATTCCTCGCCCGGTTGCCAGGCTTTCGTGAAGGTGCCGATGTTGACCTGTTCGTCTGGGTGGTCGGCGCCGGGGTCGTTGAGGTGGACGACCTGCTTGTCGGTGTCGATCCCGGTGACCACAAGGTAGTGGTCGGCCTTGGTGCGCTGGTCATAGGTGTTCCAGATGACGGCGGAATTGACCCAGGCGATGGCCTTACGCCCGTCGCGCAGGTACCGCTGCAGCGCGGGCATCCCGGTCGTTTCGGGGTGTTGGGTCCAGTACATCGCGGACTTGATTCCGTAATGGTCGAGCAGCACAACCAGATCCGCCATCTCCACGCCGCCATTGCCGTTTGCGTGGCTCGGATCGGCCGAGGACGCGTAGATCGGGCCCGGATTGGTGCCCGACGGCGTGTTCTGCGCCAACGTGATCATCTGCTGTTCCGTCGGCTCGTTCCCGGTGAGCTCGCCGACCACGTCGGCCACCGACATCAGCCCGCAATTGTCCTCGAGCGACTGCGCCCGCCAATATTTGGCCGCGGCACCCGGGTCGCCGTATACGCCCGCGCTGGCGGCCACCGACGTGACCGCCGACGACGGCGCCGATGCCGTCGTCGAATGGCAGCCTGACACCAGTGGCACAGCGGCCGCACCGAGGTACACGGCCACCGCCACCGCGCGCACGGTGGTAACGAACCGTGAGTTGAACATGGTGCCGATCGGCTTAGTGAACCACCAATTCGCCTGCCTCGCCTGGGTTCCCCGCAACCGGCCACGGCGAGCCAGGTGGCATAGTAGAACGTGTTACAGTTTGCCGATTCCGGCCGGTGATTTTGTCAGCCGGGCGTTTCACGGCGAGGAGGCCCGCATGGATTCCAGTGCCGGTGGCCGCGCGCGTTCGATTTCACGGAAACGCCCTGCAGCAGAAATGAATACGCCGTAATGGCGGAGCACAAGCGCGTCGTCGTGGCGGGGCTGGGTGACGTGGGCCTGTTGACCGCGATCCGGCTGGCCAAGCACGCCGACGTCGTCGGAATTTCGGCCAAGTCCGCCCTGGTAAGCGGCCAGGAACTCGGCGTCCGAATCTCCCGCCCCGGCGACTGGGCACGCGACTACTGGATTCCGTTCGACCGGTTCCGCGGTTTGGATCGGGTGCGCACGGTGCAGGCCACGTTGACCGGCGTGGACCTGGCTTCCCGAACGGTGTTCGGCCGCGGCGGCGACGGTGCGACGATCGCCGAGGAGTTCGACGCGCTGGTGATCTCCACTGGGGTGACGAACGGCTTCTGGCGCCAACCGGCCATGGAATCGGCCGCCGAGATCGGCGCCGGGCTGCACGCCGCCCACAATCGCCTGGCCGCGGCGAGCTCGGTAATCGTCGTCGGCGGCGGGGCGGCGGCGGTCAGCAGCGCGGTCAACATGGCAACGACCTGGCCGGACAAGCGAATTGACTTGTACTTCCCCGGCGAGGCCGCACTGGTCGGGTATCACCCCCGGACCTGGGACCGGATCCGCGGCCGGCTCACCGAACTGGGCGTGGGCGTGCACCCCGGACACCGCGCCGTGATTTCGAACGGCGCGGCGGGCCAGGAGATCACCAGCGAACCCGTCAGCTGGACCACCGGACAACCGCCGGCAACCGCAGACGCCGTGCTCTGGGCCATCGGCAAGGTACGACCCAACACCGATTGGCTGCCGCCCGAACTGCTCGACGAACACGGTTTCGTTCGGGTGTCACCCAAGTTGGAAGTGCCCGGCCATCGCGGCGTGTTCGCCGTCGGAGATGTCGCCGCCAGCGACCCCCTGCGCAGCTCGGCGCGTAACCGCGGAGATTCGTTGGTAGCGCACAACATCCGGGCCGAGTTCACCGGTCGACGGCTGCGCACCTATCGAACGCCGGGACGACGGTGGGGCTCATTGGTGGGAATTCAGGCCGACGGGCTGGAGGTCTTCCTGCCCACCGGCCAGGCGTTCCGGCTGCCCGCCTGGTCGGTCCAGCGCGTGGTGATGCCGGGCCTCGTCCGCTGGGGCATGTATCGCGGAGTGCGGGCGAACGACCCGCTCGGTAATCACCTGCGCGCGTGAAAGTCTGACCGCGGCGGGTATTGTTCGACCTGGTTGTATGCCACGATGATCGCGTGCGCGCATTCGCCTGCCCGGTGTGCCACGGGTTCGTGACGTTCGAATCGCACCATTGCCCGAATTGCCAGGCCGCATTGGGGTTTCACGCGCCGTCGATGGCCATGGTCGCGACCTCATCCGGTGCCGCGATGGTGGACGGTGGCCGGTGGATCGGGTGCACGAAAGCGGCCGACCTGGGTTGCAATTGGCTGGTCCCTGCCGAACATCCGGATCATGCCAGCCGGGGACGATGCCTGCCCGATTCACTGATCCGGCGGGAACCGGCCGCCGACGACACCATTGCGCTCGAGAAGCTGGTGTCCACCACGGTCGACCTGCGCAGGCTCATCTATCAGCTGTTGGATCTCGCACTTCCGGTGGATCCGTTCTGGCGCGCCGAGGGTGGCCTCGCCTTCGACCTGCTGTCCAGCTACAGCTCGGGGCAGAAAATCGTGATCGGCCATGCCGGTGGGGTGATCACCATCGACCTGACGGAGTCGCTGGACGCATACCGGGAATCGCTGCGGGTGCACCTGGGCGAGCCGTATCGCACGATGCTGGGGCATTTCCGGCACGAGGTTGGTCACTTCTACCAGAATCTGTTGGTCGAGACCGGCCCCGGCGTGCGCTATCTGGACGAATGCCGGGAGCTGTTCGGCGATGAACGCGCCGATTACCAAGCCGCGATCGCTCGTCACTACCAATACGGCGCGCCCGAGAACTGGGAAGATTCGTTCATTTCGGAATACGCGACAATGCATCCGTGGGAGGACTTCGCGGAATGCTTTGCGCACTATCTGCACATCACCGACACGATCAACACCGTGCGCGAGGCCGGTTTGATTCTGGTCGCCGACCGCGCGAGCGTCGCCGTTCCCCGCGACATCGTCCCGCTCGCCTCCTATGCGCAGACCCCCGTCGAGCAGCTGCTCTATGACTGGCAATGGCTCGCGCTGTTTTTCAACCGCATCAACACCGCGATGGGCAAGGCGCCGTTGTACCCCTTCGAAATCCCGCCACCGGTGATCAGCAAATTAGGCTTCATACACAAGGTGATTCGTCAGGTACCTCCCAACGACCACACAGGACCGCCGAATACCCTCTGAATGGCCGAATTAGGCAGCCGGACCGTGTTGCTGCCGGCCGTGGGAGTCGCAGTGATTCCAAACCGCACCGAATGGGAATAGAGAGCGGGTGGGCGAGCCGGGGGTTAGTGCGTTTGAGAAGTTGGTGGCGCTGCTCAACTACCCGATGTTCGTGGTAACCACGCAGTCCAACGGTTCGACGGCCGGCTGCCTGGTGGGCTTCGCGTGCCAGGCCAGCATCAGTCCGCCGCGATTCCTGGTCGGCTTGTCCCAGCAAAACCACACCTTCCGCGTGGCCGCCGAGGCCACCCATCTGGCAGTACACGTGTTCGATATCGAACACATCGACCTGGTCGAACTGTTCGGCAGCCAGACGGGCGACGAGACCAACAAATTCAACCGCTGCCGCTGGCACCGCGGCCCGGCTGAGCTACCCATCCTCGACGACGCAGCCGCCTGGTTCGTCGGCAAGATCCTCGATCGCTTCTCCCTCGGCGACCACGTCGGGCACTTGCTGGAACCGCTGGATGGCGACCCGCCGACCGAAGAGGAGCAATGGGTGTCCTTTGATGATGTCCGCTCGTTGGACCCGGGCCACGAGGCATGACGGCGTCCGATCATCACCGCAAGCAGGCGCACATGGTGCACGTTTCGCCCCGCGTCGGGACCGTCAGCGACATCGCCGAACTCGCGTCGTTCTATGCCGAGCCCCCGGACGGGGTGCGCGTCAACATGATCTACAGCGCCGACGGCGCCTCGGCATTCGGCGGTCGCGCCGGCCCGTTGTCGGGCCGAACCGACCAACAGCTCCTGAAGATCCTGCGGGGATTCGCCGACGTGGTGCTGGTCGGCGCCGCCACCGCGCGCGCCGAGAACTACGGGCCGGTGCAGCTCAGCGAGACCCAACAGGCCGAACGGCAGCGCGCCGGCAGGAGCAAGCCGCCCCCGATCGCCGTGATCAGCCAGACCGGCCAGCTTCCGACCAGACTCGTCAGCGACCCGAGCCAACCGCCGCTGTTGGTGACCTGCGCGGACTCCGCGGCGCGGCACAACCGCAGCAGCGATCAACAATGCGGAGTATTGGTGGCCGGCGAGGACACCGTCGATGTCGCGCGCGCGATTGCGCTACTGCGTGCGCACGGCCTGTCCCGGGTGTTGTGCGAGGGCGGACCGACCCTGCTCGACGAACTCGTGGACGCCGACGTCGTCGCGGAGGTCTGCGTCACGCTGGCCCCCAAGCTCGCCGCGAGCCAACCGGTGGGTCACCGACGGGAGCCGTCGCGATTGCCGCTGCCGGCCGCGTTGCGGCTCGAGCACGCACTGGCCCACGACGACTACCTGTTCTTGAAGTATCGCCGCTGATTCTGAGGGCGCCGAGCGGCTATCCCCGCGGGTATCCCCGGCGCACGGTGCGGTCGAGAATGCCCAGCGTCGCCCGCAGTGCGCCCTCGGAGATCACCGGAAAGATCCCGGCTTCCCGCCACTTCGGGTCGATCTTCGACCAGTCGTAGAACGAGGTGACCACGGTGCTCGCCGCGTCCTCGGTCGGCTCGAGCTGGAAGCCGTAGATGTGGCCGATCTGGGGGCGAAGCTGACCGAGGACCGTCCACGCGATCAGTCGGTCCCGTTCGAATTCGGTGATCTCGACGGTGACGTCGTACTTGCCCAATTGCGGGTAGTCGTTGAGGGCCTCGCGGTCCATGTGCACGACGAAGCTCTCGCCGGCCGCCGTCACCGGATCGCCGTCGGCGTCCTGCAGCATTCCCGTGGAGTCGATCGCAACATGACCCCGCGGGTCGCACAGCAGCCTGAAGATCTCGGGCGCCGGCGCCGGAATGGTGCGCTGAATCTCAATGCGTTCGGTCATGCGTCCTCCCAGTCAACGTTGATGGGTCGGGAGGTCACTTTACGGCGCTCCTGCCGGTGATGTCCGAAACGGATGCCCCGCAATGGTTGCCTCGCAGTCCCGCCCTACCCGCGCTGTGCTGCTGCGATGGCGGCAACCACGGTGCTGTGTCACGGTGGATTGATGTGGCGGTGTAATTCCCGAATATGTGTCCGGGCCGATCCCCCGCCTCTGCCTGCGACGGGCAAGCCCGGAGCATGCACCCGGTTTCGCCGCGGTGACACAAGTTCAAACGTTCGTCGAATTGCCTGTGCGACATCACCTTCAGCGCACCGTCATCGACTTTCGCGCGGTTCCAGAGGAGGACCATCGGTCAAGTGAGCAATTCAGACGACGATGACGGCTACCGCAACATCGCGGTGAACGGGCTGCGGCCCAACGAACTTCGCTGGGCGCTGAATCACGATTCGGTTCATGGCATTGCCTACGCGTTCAGAAATCCCGTCGCGGTCGCCGACTCCAGCGACGATCCCGACGACGATCGACTGACCTACTTGGTGCGGATCAAACGCGACCACCTGGCCACGGCGATGGGAAACATCAACGAATGGATCGTCCAGAATCCCGGTAAGGCCGGGATTCACGCGTACGGGTTCCTCCGGGCGCTATCGAGAGAGGGCCTCAGCGAACGCCGGACCGGTGACGAGGAACGCCGCTGATGCTCGGTTGACGGCCTGCTGAAAGTGCTCTTCCGGCCGCGCGACGCGCGCGCTATCGAATTAGCCGACATTCTCCCTATTCACCGTGCCTCCGGTTGACCCACACTATTAGCCTTATGCCTGGCAAAGAGGAGTCGGCAATGGGTGACACCGCGGGTTCGCGGGAGGGCTCGCAGTTTGGTCCCTATCTGCTGCGACGGCTGGTGGGTCGCGGCGGGATGGGCGACGTCTACGAGGCCGAGGACACGGTCCGTGAGCGGGTCGTCGCGCTGAAGCTGATGTCCCAGACGCTGTCCAGCGATCCGGTCTTCCGCACCCGGATGCAACGCGAGGCCCGCACCGCGGGACGGCTGCAGGAGCCTCATGTCGTGCCGATTCACGACTTCGGTGAGATCGACGGCCAACTCTATGTGGACATGCGCCTGATTGACGGCCGGGACGTGGCCACCATTTTGAGCCGGTACGGGCCGCTGAAACCGCCGCGAGCGGTGGCGATTGTGCGCCAGATCGGCTCCGCGCTCGACGCCGCCCACGCGGCGGGTATCACGCATCGCGACGTCAAGCCGGAGAACATCCTGGTCAGCGGGGACGACTTCGCCTATCTGGTGGACTTCGGGATCGCCAGCGCCACCTCCGACGAGAAGCTGACTCAGTTCGGCACCACGGTGGGCACCTTCAAGTACATGGCGCCGGAACGGTTCAGCGATAAGGACGTCACCTACCGGGCCGACATCTATGCGCTGGCCTGCGTCCTGTACGAATGCCTGACCGGATCTCCGCCATACCAGGGCGATCAGGTCAGCGTGATGAGCGCGCACCTGCACCAGCCGATCCCACGGCCCAGCGCCGCCCGGCCGGGCATCCCGGCGGCCTTCGACCAGGTGATCGCGCGGGGCATGGCGAAGGATCCGCTGGACCGCTATCCCACCTGCGGCGATCTGTCGGCCGCCGCGTACGCCGCGCTAGCCACCCCCGATCAGGACCGGGCGACCGATATTCTGCAACGCAGCCAAGTCGCCGAACTACCGGCCGCGTACGCGAGTCAGGCGCCGCTGGGTTTTGCGTCCACTCCGCCCGCCATGGCGAACCAGGTCCCGGGTTGGCCCCCGTCGGCGACCGGGATCCCCGCTCCGCCAAGCGGACCGATCCCACAACCGACGGGCTGGCCCGGCGCTCCCGGCTGGGGCGACCCCTCCAGTGTCGGCACGGCGTGGGCCCCGCCGCCGGCACCCCGGCGCGGAAGCAAAGCGTGGCTATGGGTCGCCCTTGCGGGTCTCGTCGTCGTAGCGCTGGTGGGCGCCGTTCTCGTGGTCGCCCAGCCCTGGCGGTCGTCGGGACCGTCCTCGTCCAAACCACCGACCGCAGCCGACGGGGTTGAGCTCCGCGTACTCGACGACGGTGTATTGGTGGGCAGCACGGCGGCACCGGTCACGATCGATATCTTCAACGAACCCATGTGCCCGCCCTGCGGTAGCTTCATCCGGTCCAATGCGGGCGACATCGAAACCGCGGTGAACAACCACAAACTCGCGGTGCGCTATCACCTGCTGAATTTCCTCGACGACAAGTCGCACAGCAAGAACTACTCGACTCGCGCGGTGGCGGCCACGTACTGCGTCGCGGCACAGAACGATCCGAAGCTCTACATGAACTTCTACTCGGGGATATTCGCCAGCGCCTTCCAGCCGCAAGAAGGCGCCCCCGAAGACCGAACCGACGGCGAGTTAGCGCAATTGGCCAAGACCGTCGGTGTCGACGCGAACGTGATCAACTGCATCAAAGCCGGCGACGACATGGCCACGGCCAAGGCAAAGGCCGAAGCCGGCGACACGACGCTGGCCGGGTTCAATGCCTCTGGGACACCGTTCGTTTGGGACGGCAACAAGTCGATCAACTACCAAGACGCGACCTGGCTGACCAAGCTTCTCGGGTAGTCAGCGCGTCAGGAACGCACCGCATCGGCGCCGTTGAGTGCCGACAGCGCCTGCCGCACGTCGGCCGGAACCGACGTGTACACGGCGAAGAGATCGCAAACCCCTTCTTGCATATCGCATTCGATCACCTTCACGAACGCTTGCTGGCCGGCAACCTCGAGGGCGAGGTCGTCAAAAGGACAGACGGTCACTTCGGTGCGAATGCGAAGCGCTTCCTCGCCGCTGGCGATCACCTCGGCGGCATGTTGTTCGCCGAGGATTTTGTCCTTGATGATCGCGATGCCAATCGGTTTCGGCACCGCGAGACTGCTCAGGACCCGGTCGGCACTGGGGAGCTGAAGGTCGTACTGGCCGGCCAGGCCTCTGACATCGTGGACGGTCACCGGATCCTTGAAGCCCTTCGCGCGGATCTGAAACGAACCCAAAGTGCTTGCGATCCCGCTGATCTCGCGATGTGTCCAATCGGAGACCAGAACCTGGCCGCCGACGGTGTGCGCTTCGATGCGGGCGACCAGGTTGACCGTCTTGCCGACCGCGGTGTACTTCTGCCGTCGCCGCGAGCCAATGGTGCCGACCACGACCTCCCCGGTATGCACGCCGATCCCCAGCGCAAGCTCCGGTAGCCCCTGTTCGCGATGCCCCGCGTTGAGATCGTTCATCGCGAGCTGCAACTCGAGTGCGGCGACGACCGCATGCTCGGCGGCGTTGTCGTCGGTGATGGGTGCACCGAAGAAGACGAGCAGGCCATCGCCGAGGATTTCGTTGATCGTGCCGTTGCGGCGGAACATGACCTCGGTTGCTCGCTCGAGGAAGCCGTTGAGCACCTGGACCACCTGTTCCGGCGGAAGAACTTCGGACAAGGCGGTGAACCCACGAATGTCGGCCATCAGCACCGTGAGCGTGAGTCGCTCACTGCTCAGGTTTCCTTCCGGACGCGCCAGTAGCCGCGCCTTGACCTCTTCCGAGACGTAACGGCCGAAGATCTCCTCGACACGGCGCTTCTGTTCGGTCAGCTCCTTCGCCTGTCGCCGCGCGTCCTCGCCGGCTTGCAGTTCGCGCACGATCGTGACGGCCTTGGTGATCGTGGTCCGCAGGTCTGCCACATCAAGCGGTTTGACTTGAAAGTCGAAGGCCCCCCGCATCATTGCCGCGCGCACATTCTCGAGGTCGTTGTAGGCGGTGAGCACGATGGTCTTGAGCGGACGACGCAGCTTCGTCACCTCGGTGAGCAATTCGAGGCCGTTCATCTGCGGCATGTTCAGGTCGGTGATCAAGACCTCGAGATCCGGGCTCGCATCCACCAACTTCAACGCGTGCACCGGATCCGTGGTGAAGATCAGGTCGTACTCGCCGCGCTGCAACTCCTTGCGGAAGCGGCCCTTGAACAGCGCCCCGACGTCTTCTTCGTCATCGACGACCAGAAGCCGCACCGGTTGATCAGTCTCTGGCACAGTGGCCCCAATCGTCGGCGCATCAAATCAATTACGTGCCGACCTGTGGGTTCGGTGTTTGTTCACCAGCTCGAAATGCATTGTGCACCTGCATCGCGTTGCCCGCGTCGACTGAAGTTCACCCGTATCGTAGCCGACCCCCATACGGGTCGAGTGCGGTTCCACGCCGTCGGAACCTATCTCGCAGTTGAACGGAAGGTTACATTCCGACCGTACCCGCAGCTGTGCCCGCGATTCAGTGGCGCAACGGAATTCGGGTCAGCACGTTCTGCCGGTTGCCGCGCGTGGGCGGCGACATTGTCCCTACACTGCGCTTACACACGAACACCGATGAGGCAGCGTGGAACAAGACAGCAGTGCGCCCAACGTCCGGCAGCCGTGGCCGACGACCAAGGTCTTTTGGAATCTCGCCATAGCGATGATCGGCTTTGGCATCCTCGTCGCCATCATGGGGCGAATCTCGCTGCTCGGACTGGGAATCCAGCGGGATGAAGCATTTCGGGTCCAGCCCGTCGTCATCAGCATCACCGCGGGGGTCCTGATCGGCCTGTTGAATTATCTGATCGTCGGCCGGGTCGTGCGCCATCGGCTACACGTGGTCTCGGATCGGCTGATGGCCGCGCAACGCGAGATCGCCGACAGCATCGGGACCGATACGTGGGAGCCGCTGACGTTGCGTTACGGCCTGCCCATCTACAGCGACGACGAATTCGGCCGGACCGCCGCATCGTTCAATTACCTGCTGAATTCCCTTGATACGAGCCAGCTGGCCGAACGCGAGCTTCGCCAGAGCCTCGTCGAACAGGCCAAGCTTGCCGCGATGGGAACGCTGACCGCCGGCGTCGCCCACGAGACGAAGAACCCGCTGAACTTCGTCAAGAATTTCGCGGAGTTGAACCTCGAGCTCTGCGACGAGCTGCGGGAAGTGATCGCCGAGGACGGCGACGAGCTGGTCGGTGACGTCGAAGAGAACACCAAGAAGATCGTTCACCACGCAGACCGGGCACTCGCGGTGATGGCGACGATGCTTCAGGTCGGTCGGTCGCACGCCGGCGACGCACAGCCGTGTCACCTCAACAGGATCGTCGAGCAAAGTGCCGGGCTCGCCGAGCACTCGTGGCGAGCCAGCCACCAGGGGGTGCGCTGCGTAATTCGGATCAGCCTCGATGACGACGACCCGATCGTGCGCGGCTTTGAGGGCGATCTCGTCCAGGTGATGATCAATCTCGTGATGAACGGGCTAGAGGCCGCGTCGACGGACGCCGACCGGGTCGGCGAGGTGCACATCACGGTGCAGCACGAGGATCAATGGACGACGGTCGTCGTGACGGACAACGGCCCGGGCGTCGACCCGGAAACCCTCCCCCGCATCTTCGAGCCGTTCTTCACCACCAAGTACCGCAGCGGAGGTACCGGCCTTGGCCTTTCCATCAGCAAGAACATCGTCGATAACCTGCATCAGGGCGAGCTTTCCGCGAGCAACGCGCCCGGGGCCGGCGCTCGGTTCGTCGTAAAACTCCCGCTGGAGGCAGTGGCCGCCAAAGCCGGCGCACCTGCCTAGAGCGATTGACACCCAATCCACTTCAGGCCGATAAGGGGGAGACGAAGGATGAACGGAACCGACACCGCGGTCGCCGCCAAGGCGATGCACGTGCTCGTCGTCGACGACGAAACCGATGTGGTCACGCTCTTTCGGCAGCGGTTCCGCCGTGAGCTGCGCTCCGGGCAGATCATCATGCAGTTCGCCGAGTCCGGACGCGCGGCCCTCGAGGTGCTCGAAACGGTCGACCCCGACGTCATCCTGATCTTCAGCGACATCGAGATGCCGGAGATGAACGGCCTCGAATTACTCGAACACGTGCGAGACCACTGGCCGCATGTCCGCATCTACCTCGCGACCGCGTACGACAGCCCGAGCTACACGCAGCGTGCGGCCGCCCTCGGCGCGCACGGCTACTTCACCAAGCCCTTGGACTTCTCGGCGCTGCGTCAGATCATGTTTGCGACTTGAGCGCCGGCGGTCACGCCGACCAGGTGCGGCTGCGCCTCCAGCACGGCCCGGGTGGCGAGCCGTCCGGCCTCCACGGCGGCATCGATCTTCTTGAAGTCCAGCGGACCGATCGTCGAGATGTCGGGCTCGATGATGGCCGCGATCCGCGGCAGCGCGCGCAGGTCGCCGGTGGATGCCGCCAGATCGACGGTACGCAGCAGCGTCTCTTGCAGCGGCGGCAAAGCGACATCGGTGCCGGTGAGTAGGCGCCGGACAAATCCGGGCGGCTGAACGATTGCGGGCAGCAAACCAAAGCCCTTCGACGGCAAGAACTTTCGCCGCAAGTCGACACAGATGACTTCGCCGTCACCGTCTGCGCACATCACGTCGGCGGGAAGGTTGTTCAGCAGTCCCCCGTCGATCAGCAGGCGCTCGCCGTGCTGCACCGGCGGAATGAGGCCGGGAATCGAGATCGACGCGCGCACCGCGAGCGTCAGCGATCCCCGACGATGGACGATCTGTTCACCGGTGATCATGTCCGCGGAGACCGAGAAAAATCCTTTCGGCAGATGCTCGATCACGCTGCCGCCGAAGAACTCCTCAAGCAAACGCTCGATGCGGGTCCCCCTGGTGAGTGCGATCGCGGGGATCGTGTAATCGCCGAGCGGGCTGGTGTTTCCGACAAAGCGGTAGGCCGCCTCCGTCGCCTCGTCCGCGGTCATTCCCTGCGCGAAGGCCGCAGCGGCGATGGCACCGGCACTCGTGCCGCCAAAGCGGTCGATGACAATGCCGGCCCGGGTGAGTTCCTCGTAGACGCCGAAGTGCGCGAGCCCCCGAGCGCCGCCGCCCGCCAGCACGAGTCCATAGGACCGGCCGGCGATCCTGCGAGCCACCGCGGCGATTCCGTCGTCGTCGCCGCGATGATGCGACACCGGCTCCAGCAGGTCCCACCAACGGGTATCCGGCTCGGTCAGCGCGATCAGGTGGACCGGCCCCTGGGCATTGAGCTGATCGAGCCCCTCCGGCGGCTCGGCTTGGTCGGCCAGCACCACGAGCCGATCGCTTTGTGCGACAACGTATCGCTGCCAAAACTCGCCTGAGTCCGCGTCGGCCACCACCAACACCCAATCGTGGCTGCGTTCGGCGCGGTCGAGGGTTTCGGCGAACGCCTCGACGAGTTCGGCGTGCGCCGTGACCTCGGCGGTTTTCTCGGCGGGCGGCGCGACCACGGCGATCGAGCCGTATTCGCCCAGCCGCGTCGCGATCGCGTCAACGAACGGTGCCGCCACCGTATATCCGGTCGAGACGATGCCGATGACGCGCGGCGCCGAGGAGATGTTGGCGGACCGGGAGTCGCGCAGCATCACCGCCATCGCTCGAAGCATCGCCAACTGAAGCTGCGGAGCGTTGGCGAGCACCTCGCTGAAGGTTTCGGCCGCGATGCGCCAGACGACGCCGTCGCGAAGCGCTCGGACTCCCGCCGAGCGCACGGTTCCGGAAATCACACCGAGGTCCCCGATGGAGTCGCCGCCCGCCATCTCCCGGATGACCTGCCCATCGGCACCGACGGCCGCGAACCGTCCCGAGTCGATGACGTAAATGGCGTCGGATGGTTCGCCCAACCGAAACAGCCATTCGTAAGCCGGGATATGCAGCCGGTCTACGGCGCTCGCCAGGTCGTTGAGTTGTCTCGCGTCGATGTCGGCGAGTATCGGAACATTCCGCAGCGCCTTTCGCGCGTCGGCGACTCGCCACTGCCGCCTAGTACTCATCTAATGACCGTACGTCGATGGAGCCGGGTGAGCGGACCGCCTCGGTGGCCGCAAACGGGATTGCTGCACGCATGCTCTTCCTCCCCGGCGCTCCAAAACGGTTGATGGTGTCGGTCAGGAGCTTATCTGTCGACCGACGCGTGTTTCGAAATTCCGCCAGCTCTCGGCAGAACCGATCCCCCGTTTGCCGCCGTCAACGCTGGGGCGCCAAGGGAGTATGCGGTCGCCAATACTACGGCGACCACCCCCACACTCGAATCCTTTTGGCGCAGAGTCCAACCCGGCATCGCGGCCGGAACGTATGAGGGCTCAAATTCGGCACGGGCAAACGTCATCTTTGATTAACCGGCGATTTACCCATAATTTCGCTTCCGTAGGCCATTTCGGGATTTCCAAACTCCCCGGGGTGGTTTCCGGTAATGTCCGCACCGTCACCAAATCACCGGCACGAAGGACAGCCGTGAGTTCGAAGGACCAGCGAGTCGACGTGGTCGCGGCAAGCCTATTCACCGGGAAAGGCAGCGTATGGGTGACGATTGGCGAACTGGCGCCCTACCCCGGCTGATGACGGCGTGTCATGAGACCGCAGCGACGTCGTGACTGCGGAGGAGCATTGGCACTAACCGACTTTCAGGTGAGCGGACTGACACGGCGAGCAGCGAGGCAATCATGACGTCGTCTACGGGGATGCCAGGCCTGCAGCCGGGCACCCCGCTGGCCTACCTCGAATTGCGCGACGGCGGCACCGAACACAGCGTGCCGATCATCGATCAGTTGTTCATCGGTCGGGAGTGCGCCGGAATCAGCGAGTCACGCAGGCTCGTGATCCGCGATCCCGAGATTTCCCGGACTCATCTCGAAATCCGCTTGGACTCCGTCGCCGATCAGGCTTTCGTGATCGACACCAGCACCAACGGCACACTGCTCAACGGGATGCGGCTGGAACGAGCCGTTCCCCGGCCGATCCAGCCCGGTGACGAGATCCGGATCGCCGATGTGGCATTCATCTTCCGCTCGCAGCGGTTCAACGCCGTCGACGCCGGAATAGCCCCCGGCCTTACCCGGACCCGAATCAGCCAGACCGCCATGGTGATGGTGGTCGGCGACATCATCAACTACTCGACGATCTCCGAAGTGACCGAAGGAGAGGTCATCGCGCAGAGCCTGCACACGCTGTGGCACGAGATCGGCGCTGTGCTGCACGCCCATGGCGGCACGCTGAATCACTACGCCGGCGACGCGATATTCGCGATCTGGGAGGCGAATAGGTTTCCGGATGCCGCCGAGCGCGCGATCGATTTTTCGCTCGCCGCGAACCGGCTTGTCGGAGAGCTGGGACCCCGACTGCCGTTGCGCAGCCCGGACGGCTCGCCGATCCGCATGGGTTGGGGCGTGGTGGTCGGCCGGGTCGCGCTGGCGGCGATGACGAGATCGGTAGAGGCGGTGATCGGCGACTCGACCAATGTGGCGTTCCGGTTGGCCGGCCTGGCCGGGCGGCAAGGGCGCGCATCGGTCATGGTGACCAACGGAGTGCGCCGCACCGTCGAGAGTCAATTCACATGGGGGGAAGGCGAAGAAGTCGAGCTCAAGGGCCGAAGCGGGAAAGAGACGGTATTTCCCGTCATCGGCCGCGGGCAGGCCACCGGGTCGACGACTCTTCCGGGGAGAAGCGCCGGGGATCCGGGTGGCAGTCCCGAGTCCACCGCGGAAATGCCCATCCGAAACGCCGACTGAGCCGCCCGCCAGCTTTCACCCCAGGGGTCAATGATGGATCTCGAAACGTCCCATGCGCAGAGTCAATCCAAAGCCGCCGACACGACGACAACGGGTGGCGTTGCGGCGAAAGGTAATACGGACGCGACGCGTCAGGCCAACCATCCGATGATGGGGGCACTCAGCGTGCGCCGCCAGCCGTCGTCGACGGCGGTGCTGTTGGTAGCGGCGTTCGGCGCCTTCCTTGCTTTCCTCGACTCGACGATCGTCAACGTCGCATTCCCGAACATCCAGCAGTCCTTCCCCACCTACCCCATCGGCAGCCTGTCCTGGGTGCTCAACGCGTACAACATCGTGTTCGCGGCGTTCCTGGTGGCCGCGGGCAAACTCGCCGACTTGCTCGGGCGCAAGCGGATGTTCATCTGGGGCGTCGTGCTGTTCACGGCGGCCTCGTGGCTGTGCGCGCTGGCCGCCACCGTTGAGCAACTGGTCGCGTTCCGGATCCTGCAGGGCATCGGCGCCGCACTGCTGGTGCCGGCATCCCTCGCCCTGGTCGTCGAGGGCTTCGAGGTCGCGCGCCGCGCCCACGGCGTGGGGTTGTGGGGCGCCGCGGCGGCCATCGCGTCGGGCCTGGGTCCGCCGATCGGCGGGGCGATCGTGCAGGTGTCCGATTGGCGCTGGGCGTTTTTGGTGAACGTGCCGCTGGGCGTCGTCGCGGTGGTGGTGGCCCGACGCGAGCTGGTGGAAAGCCGTTCGCCCGGACAACGACGACTGCCCGATCTGCGCGGGGCGGTGCTGCTCGCGGCCGCACTCGGCTTATTGACCCTCGGGTTGATCAAGGGCCCGGACTGGGGCTGGTCCAGCACCGGCACGATCGGGTCGTTCGTGGCCGCGGCCCTCGCCCTGGTCGGGTTCGTGATCAGCTCCCGACACCACCCGTCGCCGCTGATCGAACCCGCCTACCTGCGGGTCCAGTCCTTCGTCGCGGGCAACGCCCTGACGATCGTCGCGGGCGCGGGCTTCTACGGCTATCTCCTGACGCACGTGCTGTTCCTGAATTACGTGTGGGGATACAACCTGCTCGAGACCGGCCTCGCGGTCGCCCCCGCCGCGCTCGTCGCGGCCGTCGTCGCGGCGAAGCTGGGCAAGATCGCCGACCGGCGCGGACACCGCGCGATCATCTTCATCGGGGCGCTGATCTGGGCCGGCAGCCTGGTCTGGTACTTCCAGCGCGTCGGAACGCATCCGAACTTCCTGCGCGAGTGGCTGCCCGGCCAGCTGCTGCAGGGGCTCGGCGTCGGCGCCACGCTGCCGCTGCTCGGCAGCGCCGCCTTGGCCCGGGTACCCAAGGGCGGCAGCTACGCGACCGCCTCGGCGGTGGTCAGCAGCTGCCGCCAACTGGGCGCGGTGATCGGAATCGCGTTACTGGTCGTCCTGATCGGGACACCGGCACGCGGTGAGGCCGCGGAGGCGTTGCGACGAGGCTGGGTGATGGCAGCCATCTGCTTCGCGGCGGTAGCCATCGGGGCGTTGTTCCTCGGCCGCACCGGTCCACAGGCGGCGGATGCCGCCGTCGTCGCCGAACCGACACCGAAATTCGAACCACGTTCGCGCGCAACGGCTGTCGCGCGGCACGAACAGGTGCTTGCGGTCGACCGCAAAGACGACCTGCTGGAGACCCTGCCGCTGTTCGCCGGCCTGGATCCGGACGCTCTTGCCGATCTACGGCACAGCGCCGAGGAGATTGAACTCACGGCGGGCACCTATCTGTTCCACGAGGGCGACGCGGCCGATTCCCTGTACGTGGTGCGCAACGGCCGCGTGCAAGCGCTGCAGCAGGGCGTTGCGATCCGGGAACTGGGGCGCGGCGAAGTGATCGGCGAGCTCGGACTGTTCACCGGCGCACCGCGGTCCGCGTCCATCCGGGCGGTGCGCGACTCCACCCTGGTACGGCTCACCAAGGCGCAGTTCGACAAGATCGCCGACGTCGGCATGCTCGGCGCCTTGGTGCGCTCGCTGGCCACCCGGCTGCACCAGTTGCCACCGCCGACAACGGCCAACCTGACGACCTGCGATGTGGTGGTCGCGATTGTCGGCGTCGACGCCGACGCGCCCGTGACGATGGTGGCCCACGAACTGGTGTACCTGCTGTCGGGCTACGTCCGCGCGGTGCGACCGGGCCGCGTCGACCGCGAGGGGCTGGAGCGGGCCGAGCGGGCCGCGGACAAGGTGGTGTTGCAGGCGCAGGTCGACGATGCGGAATGGCGAGACTTCTGCCTGCGCGTCGCCGATCGGATCGTGCTCGTCGCCGGAAATCCGGCGCCACCGGCCGATCCGCTGCCCGATCGCGCGGTCGGCGCAGATCTGCTGCTGGCCGGTCCGCCCGCCAGCCGGGAGCATCGGCGCGCCTGGGAAGAACTGCTCACGCCGCGGTCGGTACTGACGTTGCGTACCTCCGGCTCTGCCGAGGACCTGCGGCCGCTCGCAGCGCGCATCGTCGGGCGTTCGATCGGTTTGGTCCTGGGCGGTGGGGGTGCTCGGGCGTTCGCCCATCTCGGCGTGCTCGAGGAGCTGGAAGCCGCCGGCGTCGTCGTCGATCGATTCGCCGGCACCAGCATGGGCGCGATCGTCGCCGCGCTGGCGGCCAGCGGCCTGGACGCGGCGGGCGTCGACGCCTACGTGTACGAGTACTTCATCCGCACCAATCCGATCCGCGACTACACCGTGCCGATCAAGGGATTGACGCGCGGGCGGCGCATTCCGGCGCTGCTGCGTCGGGCCTACGGCGAGCGGCTGATCGAGGAACTGCCCAAGGAGTTCCGGTGCGTCAGCGTCGACCTGCTGGGGCGGCGCACCGTGGTGCACCGCCGGGGCCCGGTTGCCGACGCCGTGGGGTGTTCGCTGCGCCTGCCGGGCATCTTCCCGCCCTACGTCTACGGCGGCACGCTGCACGTCGACGGAGGGGTACTCGACAACCTTCCCGTCTCGTCGCTGTCGAGCACCGAGGGCCCGCTGGTCGCGGTTGCCGTCGGTTTCGGCGGCGACGCGACGGCGTCCACGAGCGAATTCGTCGATCCCCCACGTGTTCCCGGGATCGGCGAGACCCTCATTCGCACGATGATGATGGGCAGCGGGCTGGCCGCCGCCGCGACGCTGGCTCAAGCCGACGTGGTGATCCGACCCAGCAGCCGCGGTGTCGGGCTGCTGGAGTTCCATCAGATCGACCAGGCCCGCGAGGCCGGCCGGGCCGCTGCCCGCGAAGCGTTGCCCCAGATCCTTGCGCTCGCACATCGCTGAACACGTCAAATATGATGCGGCACAAGGGATTTAGTGTTTCCGTTACGCCGGGTAGCAAAGCACGAACCCCTGCGTTGCCTGGAATTCACCAACCGTTCGCAGCGGCCGGCCGGGGCCCGCGAATAGCGGTGGCCTGTTGGACGAAAACACGGGCAGCCGCGGGGGTAACACGATCGCGCATTTGCCACCGTGATGTTGTAGTTTTCGAGCGGTGATATTGGTCGCGGCTTACCGTCATGGTTGCCGGACCGTGAATAGGAGTCAGCGATGAGCGGCGCGCAGGGCTCGCGGTTGGGGACGATGTTCGGCCCCTACCATCTCAAACGGCTGCTGGGCCGCGGCGGCATGGGCGAGGTCTACGAGGCCGAGCACACCGTCAAGCAGTGGACGGTGGCGCTCAAGCTGATGTCGGTTGCGTACAGCCAGGATCCGGTTTTTCGCAAGCGGATGGAGCGCGAAGCCCGCATCACCGGCCGTTTGCTGGAGCCCCACGTGGTGCCCATCCACGACTACGGCGAAATCGACGGGCAACTGTACTTGGAGATGCGCCTGATCGAGGGCATCGACCTGGGCAGCCTGCTCGAGCGGGACGGGGCGCTGACTCCGCCGCGCGCGGTGGCCATCATCCTTCAGGTCGCCGCGGCGTTGGATGCCGCACACGCCGCCGGGGTCACGCACCGCGACGTCAAACCGCAGAACATCCTGATCACCGGCAACGACTTCGCCTATCTCGTTGACTTCGGTATCGCCAGCGCGAAAACCGACGAGAAGCTCACCCAAATGGGCACCGCGGTGGGAACCTGGAAATACATGGCGCCCGAACGCTTTTCGAGCGACGAGGTGACTCCCCGGGCCGACGTCTACGCGCTGGCCTGTGTGCTGTTCGAGTGCCTGACCGGGGCGCCGCCCTATCCCGCCGACAGCACCGGCGTGCTGGTCACCTCGCACATGATGGAGCCCATCCCGCTGCCCAGCGCCCAAGGCTTCGGCGTGGACAAGGCATTCGACGCCGTAATCGCGGGCGGCATGGCTAAGAACCCGATCGAACGCTATGCCAGCGCCGGTGATCTGGCAGAGGCCGCACACGACGCGCTTTCCCGGCCGGAGCGCGACCGCGCCGCAACCATTCTGCGGCGCAGTGAAACATCGGCGAAGCCACAAGACACCCAGCCGAACGCAACGGCCGAGTCGTCGAGCTCCCCGCACACGCGGTACAACCCGCTGCCATCCGGACCCGAGACGCAGCCGGACAGCCCACCGCCGCCGCTGACGACCGTCGGCGGTGCGGCACCCAACGCCGAGCAACCCAGCCCCGAAACCGCGCCGGGCGCCGCCGAATCGGATCAGCCGGTGACGCCAGGTAAGCGCAGCCGCTGGCCGATCCTGGCCGCGGCCGGCGCCGCTGTCGTCGTCGCCGCTGCCGCGGTCGGCATCTGGCTGACGATCAAGCCCTCGCCCACCCCGCAGCAACCGCCGCCCAGGGCGGGTGGCGGGAAGACCACGGTGCCGTCGAGCCAGGGCCCCAGCAACGATCAGGCCCGGCTGATCAGCCTGCTTCCGCCCGGCTACCTGGCCGGCACGTGCACGCCGGCCACACCCGAATCGGGAAGCATCTGGACCAACGCGGTAGCGATGGTGTCCTGTGGAAAGAACACGCAGCCCGGCGGCCCGAGCAAGGCCACCTACGGCCTGTTCCCGACGCCGGACCGGCTCAAGAAGTCCTTCACCGATGACATCGCCAACGTCAGCCTGGTGAACTGCCCGGGCGAGGGGGCCTCGCCGGTGAGCTGGCACTACGACCAAACTCCCAATGAAATGGCCGGTTTGATCGCCTGCGGCACCTACAACGGCCACCCGAACGTGATCTGGACCAACGAGGAAAAGCTGATGCTCAGCGACGTCGCGGGCGATCCCGCCACCGTCGAGGACTTGCACACCTGGTGGGACGCCTACGGCTGATCGCCCACGGGCGACACCGGGACGAGCCCCGCCGGGTTCGGCGACACCAGCGCCGAGAGGCGTTTGAGGCACACGGACGGGTCGACGTCGTCCAGGTCGATCCCGGCGAACGTGTCCGCGTCGACCCGCGCACTGATCAAGCACGGGCGGACCGGCTGATCCGTGTTCGGATCGGTCGTTTCGACGACACCGCTGAAAATCACCACCCTGAATCGGCGCTCGCCGTCGAGGGCGAAGACGGTCGCCAAAGCCAGCAGCGCCAGCCGTGCAATAGTGCTGGCGTACAACGCTTTCACCTGCCCTACCGGCCGCGCCGTCTCGACAACCGTGTCGCGGCTCTTGACGTAGCGGTACGCCTTGGCCGACGGGACGACAGCCACGGTGGGCAGTTCATATTCGA
Source organism: Mycobacterium sp. 050128 (assembly GCF_036409155.1). Taxonomy (NCBI): domain Bacteria; kingdom Bacillati; phylum Actinomycetota; class Actinomycetes; order Mycobacteriales; family Mycobacteriaceae; genus Mycobacterium; species Mycobacterium sp. 050128. The sequence continues at coordinate 439,559 of NZ_JAZGLW010000002.1, forward strand.
CGACCAATTGGCCTGTGGCCGGGGCATACTCGACTACGGGCTTGGGGGTGATGCCGCGTGGCAACGACATCGCCGCGAGCACCGATTCGACGTGGGCCGCCAACTCGGCCGGGGCGGGCGTCGGCGCGTCGGGCAGCTGGCGCAATCCTGTTCGCAGCAGATCGGTCAGGGCGGCTACCTGGGATTCGATTTTCGCGTTCTGCCGATCCACCTGCGCGGCCACGCCGTCGAGGTCGTAGACGTCGCGTTCCAGCACAACGCCTTTGGGCCAGCAGCTCTGCTGCCATTCACGCCGGCGGGCCAGCTCCGCGGCTTTAGCCCTCGCTTCGGCGGCCCGCACCGCCGCATAGAGCGCTTTGGTCGTTTCGAGTTCTTTCAATCGCTGCTGTTCGCGCACCGGGTGCCGCCGGCGGGCCAGCTGATATTGATAGCGGGCCTGCCCCAGTAGCCGCTCTGCGTCGGGCACTCGGTCGTAGGCCGGCGGCTGCACGAAGTCCGCAAGCCGGGGCAACGGTTCAGCGATCTCCAAGTAGTGGATCCGCATTTCGCAGACTTCGGCGTTGTCCCGGGCTTTGCCGACGGTGTAGTAATTTTCGAGCATCTGGCACGCCGACTCCCAGTTCTCGATGTCGGATCGCCGCGCGGAACGCCACAGGTTCCACAGCGCCTGGTACGCCTCCAGTTCGGCGACACGACGCTGGGCGTCGTCAAATGGCCCCATGCTTTCCCCTGACCGCGCGACTTCGTCCCTTCAGAACTTAACGCGTCAGATGCGGCACGTGTAGCGGGATGTCGAGTCGCCGAGCGTGGGAGCCACGGATTACCAAGCCCCGCGAGCGCGCGGTCGACCCCCACGCCCGACGACGGATCTAGAGGATGTAGAGCATCTCCTGGTAGGTGGGCAGCGGCCACAAGTCGTCGGCTACAACGCCTTCCAGCGTGTCGGCGGCGGTACGCACCGCTTCCATCGCTGGCAGCAGCGCCTCTTGGGCATGCACGGCCTCGTCGAGAGCCGACTCCGCCGAGTGATCGGACAGGGCCGCCTTCAACGTCGTCAGCGCCGCAGACAAATCAGCCAGCGGGGCCGAAACCGCTTCCAGCACCGCCGTGCTGGCTGCAACGCCGGCCTTCTTCATCGTCGCGACGTTCTGCGCGAGTTCGGTCTGATAACGGATTGCGGCGGGCAGGATGATGGTCGTCCCGATTTCCAACGCCAACTTCGCCTCGACCGCGATCGTCAACGCGTACTGCTCCAACCGGACCTCGTAGCGGCTGTGCAACTCGCGTTCGTTGAACACCCCGTATTTCGTGAAGAGCTCGATCGCATCCGGCTTGATCAGCTCCGGAATGGCGTCCAGCGTGGTCTTCAGGTTCGGCAGGCCGCGCTCGGCCGCTTCGATCTGCCAGTTGTCCGAGTAGCCGTCCCCGTTGAACACCACCGCGCCGTGCTCGGTGATGACCTCGGTGAGCAGCTTCTGCACCGCCTGATCGAAGTCCTCGCCGTCGGCGACGGCCTGCTCTAGAACACCGGCCATGTAGTCCAGCGAGTCCGCCATGATCGTGTTCAGCACGATCAACGGCACCGCGACCGTCTGCCCGGACCCGGGCGCCCGGAACTCGAACCGGTTGCCGGTGAAGGCGAACGGGCTGGTCCGGTTGCGGTCGCCGGCATCAGTAGGCAGCGGTGGCAGCGTGTCGACACCGATGATCATGGTGCCCTTGCCTTTTGAGGACGTCGCCGCGCCCTTGGCGATCTGCTCGAAGACGTCGGCGAGCTGTTCGCCCAGGAAGATCGAGATGATCGCGGGCGGTGCCTCGTTGGCACCCAACCGGTGGTCGTTGGTCGCGGATGCGACCGACACCCGAAGCAGCCCGGAGAACTTGTGCACGGCCCGGATCACCGCGGCACAGAACACCAGGAATTGGGCGTTCTCGTGCGGGGTGTCGCCCGGGACCAGCAGCGAGCCCAGCTCGGAGTTGCCCATCGAGAAGTTGACGTGCTTGCCCGAACCGTTGACACCGGCGAACGGCTTCTCGTGGAACAGGCACTCCATGCCGTGTTTCTTGGCGATCGTCTTGAAGATCGTCATCAGGAGTTGCTGGTGATCGGAGGCGATGTTGGCCCGCTCGAACATCGGCGCGATCTCGAACTGGCCGGGGGCCACCTCGTTGTGCCGGGTTTTGGCGGGGATGCCCAGTTTGAACAGCTCGCGTTCGGTGTCCATCATGAAGCCCAGCACCCGCTCGGGCACCGCGCCGAAGTAGTGGTCGTCGAATTCCTGGCCCTTGGGCGGCTTGGCCCCGAACACGGTGCGACCAGCGTTGACCAGGTCCGGTCGCGCCAGGAAGAAGTGCCGGTCGATCAGGAAGTACTCCTGCTCCGGGCCGCAGAAGGACACCACCTTGTTGAGGTCCTTATGACCGAACAACGTCAGGATGCGCTCGGCGTGCGTGCCCATGGCTTGCTGGCTGCGCAGCAGGGGCGTCTTGTAGTCCAGCGCTTCGCCGGTCATCGAGACGAAAACCGTAGGGATGCAGAGCGTATTGCCGTTCGGATTTTCCAGGATGTAGGCGGGGCTGGTGACGTCCCAGCCGGTGTAGCCGCGCGCTTCGAAGGTGCTGCGCAGCCCACCCGAGGGGAAGCTGGACGCGTCGGGCTCGCCCTGGATGAGGGTCTTGCCGGCGAATTCGGCCAGCGTCTGTCCATCGGAGACGGGTTCGAGGAAGCTGTCGTGCTTCTCGGCGGTCAGGCCGGTCATCGGGTAGAAGACGTGGGCGTAGTGGGTGGCGCCCTTCTCCAGCGCCCAGTCCTTCATCGCCACCGCCACCGTGTCGGCGACGGCGGGGTCGAGCTTGGCGCCCTTCTCGATGGTCGCCACGATGGACTTGAACACCGACTTGGGCAGCCGCGCCTGCATCTCGGCCTTGGTGAAGACACTGGATCCGAAGACCTCGCCGGGAGCCTCGCCGGCGACGAAGCTGATGGCCGGGGGGACGTATGCCTCGACGTTGTTGATCGCCTGCAGGCGCACTGCGTTTCCGCTCAATGGAGTTCCTATCGTGAGGGGGGCCTCTGCCTTCGCTTGCGGGAAGGTGGACCGCCCCACCCTAGGAAGTTTCGATGGCAAACTTGTTACGCACGCGTCAACGATGCGCTTCATCGGTTTCGAACATGAGACCCCGTATCGCCTACCCGTGCAGGCTCGCTTCCTGTGTCGGGTCAGGCGGCCGTAGCGCGTTTGCGGCGCACCAGCAGGGTCGTCTTGACGATCAGGAACAACACCGCGACGCCCATCATCAGCGTGGACAGCGCGTAGGCGCCGTACTCGGCCCCGCGGGCGTAGCGGTCGTTGACCAGTAGCGTCAAAGTTTGCGACTCCCCCGGCAAGTTGGACGACACCATGATGACCCCGCCGAACTCGCCGAGGGTGCGCGCGGTGGTCAGCACGGTTCCGTAGATCAGGCCCCACCGAATGGTCGGCAACGTGATCCGCCAAAACGTCTGCCACGGCCCCGAACCCAGGGTTGCCGCCGCCTGCTCCTGCTCGGTTCCCACCTCCTGCAGCACCGGTTGGACCTCACGCACCACGAAGGGCAAGGTCACGAAGATGCTGACGAGCACAAGCCCGGGAAGACCAATGATGATTTTGATGCCGAGGTCGTTTTCAACGAAGCCCAAAGCCCCGGCCGAGCCCCACAGCAGGATCAGGGCGACCCCCACAATGATGGGCGACACGGCGAAGGGCAGGTCGACGAGCGCCTGGAGCACACCACGCCCGCGAAAACGGCCGCGCGCGAGCAGTAACGAGGTGAGTACACCAAAGACCACGTTCAGCGGCACCACGATTGCGACGACGAGAAGTGACAGGTGCAGCGCCGAGATCGCGGCCGGTGTGGTGATCCACGCGAAGAACTGATCGAGCCCCGGCCGGAAGGTCCGCCACAGGATGATCGACACGGGGACGATCAGCATCACGCCGACATAGGCCAGCGTCACGGATCGGGTGACGTAGCGAGCCCACGAAGACGACGTCATGCCGCCTTTTCCTCGCGTTTGGCCGTGCGCCCGCCCACGATGCGCAGCAGCACCAGCACGGTGAACGAAATCGACAGCAGCACAATGGACATCGCGGCCGCCCCGGTGCGGTCGTCGTTTTCGATCAACGAGCGGATCCATTGCGAGGACACTTCGGTTTTGCCCGGCACGGCACCGCCGATGGTCACCACCGAGCCGAACTCGGCGATGCACCGCGAGAAGGCCAACCCGGCGCCGGTCAGCAATGAGGGAGCTACCGAGGGCAGCACGATAGTGGTGAAGACCTTCGTGCCGCTCGCCCCCAATGATGCCGCCGCCTCTTCGACGTCGCGATCGATCTCCAGCAGCACCGGCTGCACGGCGCGCACCACCAACGGCAGCGTGACGAACGCCAGCGCCATCCCCACTCCGGGCGGCGTGTGCTGCAGATGAATGTGCACCGGGCTGTTCTTGCCGTAGAGGGCCAGCATCACCAGGCTGGTCACTATGGTCGGCAGCGCGAACGGCAGATCGATGATCGCGTCGATCAGCCCTTTCCCGACGAAGTCGTCCCGCACCAACACCCACGCGGTCGCCAGCCCGAACACCACGTCGAGAATGGTTACCACCAAGGAAATCCCGAACGTCACCTGAAACGACTGGACCGCGGCATGCGAGGTTACCGCCAGCCAAAAGGCCTGCCATCCGCCGCCGGCGGCCTGCCACGCGATGGCGACCAACGGCAGCAGCACGATCACCGACAGCCACAGGGTCGTCACCCCAACCCGAAGTGAGGTCAGACCCGGCCTGGTCGTCGGGCGCAGCCCCTCCGGCGGCTCCGGAAGTTCGCTACCGGGGGTGGCCAGCTCGGGCCGGATCGCCTCCGGACCGAGGCTTTCGCCTAAAAGGGATCCAGTCATCCGGTGGCCTGCATGTAGACCTTGGTGATGTTTCCGGTGTTCTTGTCGAACAGCTGCGAATCCGCCGTGCCCCAGCCTCCGAGGTCATCGATCGTCCAGAGTTTGACAGGCACCGGATACTGACTCCGGAAGCTGGCGGTGACGGCGGGATCGATCGGCCGGAAACCTGCTTGCGCCCAAAGCTTCTGCGCGGCGGCGCTGTACTGGAAGTTCTTGAAGGCGGTCGCGACATCCAGGTGCGCGCTGGTGCTCACTACGGCCACCGGATTCTCGATCTTGAACGTCTGCGACGGGATGATGTGTTCGACGGGCTTGCCCTGCCGCTCGGCGGCGATGGCCTCGTTCTCGTAGCTGATCAACACATCGCCACTGCCCTCGGCGAAAACAGACGTGGCAATCCGCCCCGACCCGGGCCGCAACTTGACGTGCTCGTGCACCAACGTGCTGATGAAATCGATACCCGCCTGCGGATCCGCGCCGCCACGGCTCTTGGCGGCATACGGCGCGAGCAGATTCCATTTCGCCGAACCCGAACTCAGCGGGCTGGGCGTGATGACCTCGACGCCGGGCCTGAGCAGATCGTCCCAATCTCTGATGCCCTTCGGATTACCCTTGCGCACAACCAAAGTCACGACCGACCCGAACGGGTTGCCATGGCCGGCGCCCTTGTCCCAATCCGCGGCCACCTTTCCCGCCTTCACCAAGCGGGTGATGTCGGGTTCGACGGAGAAGTTCACGATGTCGGCCGGTTTCCCTTCGACGACCCCGCGCGACTGGTCGGCTGACGCCGCGTAAGACGTGACCACCTGGACGCCTTTGCCTTCTGCCGAGGCATTGAAGGCCGGAATCACCTTGCTCCAGCCAGGTTCTGGAACCGAATAGGCCACCAGAGTGATCTTGGTGTCCGCGTTGTTCAGCCCGCTGCCGCCCACGGCATCGCTGGCGCCGCCCGCACATGCCGCGACCAGGCCGGCGGCCGACAGTATCGCGACGCCATGGCGCCACCGGGGTCCAATACCGATGTCGTCGAGCATGAGCCGGCCTTCCAGTGCGGGACGTGGGTGCGTCGATCCCGTTGCTGCGGAAGGGCACTAAGGCATCCGAGGAATTCGCCAACTCGAGACCAGACCGCGAACGGACAGCAGAGTCAGCGACAACAGCGCACGTCGGCAAAGCGTTCCAGAGAACCGGCTGCCGCATGCATGGCGCGAGCGTAGCAAAGCACGCGTACCCGTACGGCGCTGCTACAACACGGTATTCGTCGTTGCCAGGGCGGCGACGGAGCCCGCACACCGACTTAGCCGGGCGTGACGTCGACGTCGCGCGCTCCCATCAGCGGCACCGGCGTAAAAAGTCACGCTGATGAAAAGAGTCGGACACCGGGCGGTAGCGGGTGGATCGGCGCGGTCTCATGCCGGCAACATTTCGGCGCGTTGGCCCACGATCTTGGCCAACTTACCGTTTAATGCTCCGCAGAGGGCGACTAGCAACCCTTTTCTCAATACCGTTGCGCGCCGCCAGCCGCGGCTCGAGAAAAGGACGCCCATGGCCCGCACCCTGATGACGAGAGCCACCACGGCCGCTCTGGCATGGGTTACCGCCGCGGCGACATCGATCGCCTGGGCCGCGGCTGCCCACGCCACCCCCGGCCCGCCCGCGCCGGACGCCGACCACGAGGCGGGCATGTACGGCGACCCGGCGGCGGCCGCCCCGCATTGGCGTCGCCAACACTCTTCGGACTGCGGCGAGATCGCGGTCGCCGACGTGGTCGGCGAGCTCACCGGCCGCCAGCCTACCGAGTGGCAGATCGCCGCCGTAGCCGAAAATACTTCGGGGGCAACGGGTTCCAAACCGATATGGAATCCTCCAGGCAACACCGACATCAGGGATCTGCCGCCGCTGCTCTGGCACTACTGGGTCAGGGCTGACAACGTCCAGACCAATATCGCTGCGTTACAACAGGATCTGGCCGACAAGCGCAAGGTGATCGCGCTGGTCAACGCCGAGACCATCTGGAACCGCCCAGGCAATCGCGACGTCGGGAACCACTTTGTGGTTGTCACCGGCATCGACACCAAGGCCGGCGTCGTGCATCTCAACGACAGCGGCATCGATAGCGGCCGCGACGAGCAGATACCGATCGCCACCTTCGGACGGGCATGGGCGCCCAATCACAACTCCGCGGTCGTGACCCGGTCGTAGCGAGGGAAGCCAAACCTGTTTCAGGACAGGCTTTTCATGGAGTCCGACGCGATCACTGCGGATCCGCGCCGACCCTTGGCGAGGCTGCACGACTGGGCCAGCTCGGGCCCATAGGTCGCCGCACCGCACTCACATTCCCAGCAGATATGCCGGCCGCAGGAACACGGCACGGTTGCCACGATCATGTGTCCGGGCAACAGCCAGTGACCACGTGCACACCGTTGTGGTGGTCTGTCCATCCATTGCGTGCGCGAGCCATGCGCCAGCTCGTTGACATGAACACTCACGGGCACCACCCTCCCACTGGCATTGACGCCGTGCCAGGGTGATGTGCGAATCGTTATCGTCTCGTTGGCCGTGTCGTTGTCTGCAGATTCGCGTGAGCGATCAGTTCTTCTCGAGGGTTACCTGGTTGACGTCGATCTGGCCGGTGCGAAACGCGTTGGCCCGACCGGTCAGGTAGTGCAGGTATCGCTCGTAGACCTCTTCGGACTGCATTGCGATGGCTTCGGCCCGGTGCGCCTCGAGCGCCTCGGCCCACAGGTCGAGGGTTCTGACGTAATGCGGCTGCAGCGGCTCGCGCAGCGTCAGGGTGAAACCCGCCCCGGCAGCGTGCTGCTCGACCGGGTCGATCGACGGCAGACCGGTGATCGTGTGCAAGAACATCACACCGTCGTCTGGCAGGACGGTGTAGGCCATCTCGAAGAAATCGTCGTAGCGGTCGAAGCGGCGCTGCTCGAACGCCCCGATGGACACGATCCGGTCGACGGGCTCGGTAAACTCTTCCCAGCCCTGCAGCAGCACCCACTTGCTGCGCTCGGTGTCCATCTCGTCGAACATTTTCTGGACGTGGGCGGCCTGATCGCTGGACCTTGTCAGTCCGACGACATTGACGTCGTACTTCTCGATTGCCCGTCGCATCGTGGTGCCCCAACCGCAGGCGACGTCGAGCAATGTCATGCCGGGCCGCAGATCCAGCTCGGCCAGCGCCAGATCGATCTTGGCGATTTGGGCCTCTTCCAGCGTCATGTCCTCGCGCTCGAAGTACGCGCAACTGTAGGTCTGAGTGCGATCGAGGAACAAGCGGAAGAAGTCGTCCGACAAGTCGTACCGCGCCTGCACGTCGTCGATGTTCGGGCTCAACCCCTGAGTCATCTTGCGTCGCCTTTCCGGACCCAGGGTCCCCCCGCGTGACATCTAAAGTTTGCACATAGATACCCCAGCGCGCGCGTCGCAAACCATATTCAAAGCGAGTTCTCAGCTGTGAACAGCGCTTTCGCACTCGCCGGCGCTCGCCGATGAATTCCGGGTGGACGAACGGTCAGACATCGAGCCGGAAAAAAACCGAGACCCTTCGACAGAAATGAAGGTGGATCCCATGTCCCCGAACAACACGGCGCTACCGCCCATCGTCGACGCGCGGACCTGGCGCGTCGAGCTCGATGAACTGCGCAAACTCGAGAAGGCCGCCACCCGGGAACTGGATGCGATCGCCGCACAGCGGCGCCGGTTGCCGATGGTCGAGTTGCCCGATTACACCCTGATCGGCGCCGACGGGCCCATCCGCCTCGCCGACGTGTTCGATGGCCGATCGCAGCTCATCACCTATCACCACATGTGGTCGGACGGCGCCCAATGGCAGTGCCCCGGGTGCACGGGTTTCACGTCGCAGTTCACCCGACTCGAATTCCTGGACAACTACGACGCCCGGTTCGTCATTGTCACCAACGGCCCGATCGAGGAGGCGCTCGCCTACAAACAGCGAGTCGGTAATCGGATGCAGTGGTACTCGTCGTCGCAGAGCAGCTTCGGCGCCGACATGGACGCGCCGCCGGGCGGGGGCTTCGGGGTCAACGTGTTCCTGCGCGACGGCGACACGGTGTATCGCACCTGGCACACGAACGGGCGCGGCACCGAGCAACTCAGCCACTCGTTCGCGTTGATCGACCTCCTGCCGTGGGGCCGTCAGGAGGAATGGCTCGATTCGCCGGAAGGCTGGCCGTCACGGCCCACCTACTCGGGTTGGCCGGACTCCCCCGACATCGCCCGCGCGTACGGAGCCGAGTCCTAACGGTGCCCGCCGTCGACGACCTTCACCTGCTTGTGCGGATAGCGGCGTTGCGCGTATTCCTTCGCCTTGGAGTTCGGTAGCACGTACAGGGTTTCCTTCTTGTCCTGCAACGGTTTTAGCACCAGGTCCATAAAGCTCTTGCGGTTGTCCAGGTAGGGCTCGATCACGTCCTCGCCGGCCGGGCACACCGCCAGGCAGTAGGCCGCCTTGTAGTTGGGCTTGAACGCCAGGCTCTGCCACATCGACGCGTTCTCGGAATCGGTTACCCGCGAACGGAAGTCGGCCGCGTCGGTGCTGTCGGCAACGGTCTGCACCCAATCGGTGAAGCCGCCCATGAACTCGCGGTAGTTGTGCGTCGAACACGCCAGCCAATCGAAGCTGCCGTCCTTGCCGATCGCGCCGACCGGGCACGCCGCGACACACAGCTTGCATTCCAGGCACGGGCTGTAGTCCAACGGCTCGCCGTAGCTGCTGATCGGGGTGTCCACCAAGATCGTGCCCAGCAAGATGAAATTGCCGAACTTGGGGTGGATCACGTTGCGGTGGATGCCCATCACCCCGAGTCCGGCAGCGACCGCGACGGGTTTGTGCGCTACCACCCAGATGCGTCCCGGGTAGTTGTCCATCTCCATCGGAAAGGTCGCCGACGGGTTCAGCACCCGGTGGCCCGCGTCCTGCAGCCGCCGAACGATGCGGTAGGCCGCCTCGTTGAGCACCTCACCGCTGCGGTGAAACTCCTGATTGGCGACGCTGCGCGCGGTCGAGCGGATGTTGTCGCGGTTCATCTTGACCACCAGCGAGATGTAGCTCTTGGTGCCGGGCAGCGCGGCCTCGACGTGCTCGACCTCGGAGGCCAACTCGGGGTTGTCCACGCTGGCGAAAGCGACGTCGTCGACGCCGACGTCCAGGCACAGCTCGCGCAGCCAATCCGCGTCGAGCACTCCGGGTTTCTGTAACCGGCGCGTTCGCACCTCTCGCACGGTGGGGTGCTCCGCCAGCCGAGCCGGAAGTTTCTCACTCATCCTAGGTATAGTATACAATACTCAGGGTCAAGAGCCGGCCCTGCAGGCACAGGACGCGGTGATCGGGACGTCGGCGTGGGCGCGCGCCAGGGTCAGTTGCTGCTCGATGATCGTCGCTTCGGCGAAGCGACCAAGACGTCGCAGACACTCGTGGTACCCGTGCAGGCTCCACACATTGCCCGGATGTTGGCAGCATCGGCGCACGGACGGATCCAGACCCAGATCGGCCGCGTACACGTCGGCCGCTTCTTTCACGTGACCCTGCTCGAGCAGCAGTGCACCGAGGGCGTGACGGGTCGGCTGCATCCAGCCCCATGGTTCGTCGTAGGGCAGGGCGTCGTCGAGTTCCACCGCGTGGCGCAGGTGCATGAAAGCCGAATCGAATTGCCGCTTCCGGTAAGCGATTTCACCGTCGAGCATCGCTTCGGCGACCGCGAGAATGTCACGACTGGTGTTGTTGAACAGATACCGCGATGCGGGGATGCGGGCATAGACATCGGTAAAGGCTTCCCGCGCGGAATCTGCCTGGGACAGTTGGCCGGTGGCCGCATAGGCAACGCCGCGGCCGTAGTACACGGTGGCCGCCGTGGTGCAGTACAAATCCTGGTCTGCGGGCAGTGGTTCGGTTATCAAGTCCTCCCAACGGCCGAACCGGATCAAGACGTGCACCCGAAGCGGCACAAAGGCTTCCAGCCAGTCGGCCATTGGGGGTGACTCGATCGACAGCACCTCCGGGGTGAGCTGCCCGGCGATCTCGTCGGCGGCCTCCAGTGCGACGGCCGACTGCCCCGAGAACATCGCCGCGTACACCACGAAGTGCAGGTTGTGGGCACGGTAGGCCGAGTAAAAGTTCAGTGCGCCTTGGCGTTCGAGGAATTTGCGATCCGCGCGCACTGCCGAAAGGTTTGACACCACCGCGTTGCGGTAGTCGCCGCACAGCACATCGATATGGGTGGGCATGTGTTCGAGGTGACCGGCGTCGGGTGCCAGCCCACGCAGCAGATCGGCCGCGGGCAGCGCCTCCTCGGGATGGGCGGACAACTCCATCGTGTGCAGGTAGAAGTGCAGGATGCCCGGATGGGCACGACCGGCAGGGGTCGTCAGGGCGGCCTGAAGAATGTGCTTGGCCTCCACCACCCGGGATCCTGGCGCCGGGTCACCGGTGCGGGTGTCCCATAGTGCCCAGGCCGTCACATTGACCAGCGCATCGGCCGCCAGAGCCGCGACATCGATGTCGTCCGGGTAGGCCGACGCCAACCTCGACATCGACTCCGCATACGTCGCGTTTCCGTCGGCCAGCGCAGCGGAGTCCGCGATGTCGAGGGTCGGAAAGCGAGCGGCCAGGGCGTCGATCAGGCCGCGCTCGGTGGCCGTGGCACGGCCCGCGGCGGCGAGGTGGAGCTCCTCGCGAGCCCGGGCCAGCGACGCTGCCAGATCGACGGGATCGAATGCGTCCCATGCCTTGTTGTAATTCGGGCCGACCGAGTACGCGACGCCCCATCGCGCGACCGCAAGGTCCGGGTCCAAGGCGAGCGCCTGGTCGAAGCATCGCACTGCCTCTTCATGGTTGAACGCATAGGCCCACACCATGCCGCGGTTGAACCACACCTGGGCATCCGGCGAGGGCGTATCGACGGCCCGGTGGTAGGAGCCGAGGTCGTAGTACGGATCGACGTCGCCGCGCGGGACCGTCACGTCGCCGACGATAGCCCCGCCGCCGTGGTCGCTTCTTATTGGTGCTCGGCGTCGGCCACTGTCAACGGCAACGCCAGGTCTTCCAGGGCGCGTTGCTCGGCGGCGATCCCGAGCCACAGCTCGACCAGGCCCGCGATCGCCATCACGATCGCCCCGATCAGGAACGACCACAGCACCTGGCCCCGATCGCCCGAGTTGATCAGCTCACCGAACAGCACGGGGCCGGTGATGCCGCCGATCGCGGTGCCCACCGCGTAGAAGAACGCGATCGCCAGCGCCCGGGTCTCCATCGGGAAGATCTCGCTGACGGTCAGGTAGGCCGCGCTGGCGCCCGCGGACGCCAGGAAGAACGCCGCCGCCAGCACGGCGATGAAGGTCCACACACCGCCGACCTGATCCACGAATAACACTGCGAGGATAACCGCGATCACCGCGGAGCCGATGTAGGTGCCGGTGATCATCGGTTTGCGGCCGATGGTGTCGAACAGCCGCCCGAGAACCAACGGGCCAAGGAAATTGCTCATCGCCCAGAAGATGAAGAACACCGGCACTTCTCCGGATGGAATGCCGTAGAACGCGCTCAACAGCGTGCCCAGATTGAACGTGACGCCGTTGTACAGGAACGCTTGGCCGATGAACAGCGCCAGCCCCAGGACCGCGCGCTTGGGATAGAGCTTGAACGCCACCCGGGCGATCTCCATGAACGAAATCGCATGGCGCTGACGAATTCTCAGCGGCTCGCCGTCCGGCTCGGGCAGCGGCTGTCCGGTTTCGCGCTGCACGTCTTGTTCGATCTCGCCGACGATCTGCTCGGCTTCCTCGTCGCGCCCGTGAATGAACAGCCAGCGCGGGCTTTCCGGAATATTGCGCCGGACCAGCAGGACGAAGATGCCGAAGATGGCTCCGATGCCGAAGGCAAGCCGCCAACCGACGTTCGCGGGGAAGTTCGACGTGTCCAGCAGGACCAATGCGCCGGCGGCTCCGGCGGCTGAACCCAACCAGTAGGTGCCGTTGATGATCAGGTCGACCCGGCCGCGCACCCGGGCCGGAATCAACTCGTCGATCGCCGAGTTGATCGCCGCGTATTCGCCGCCTATGCCGGCGCCGGTGAAAAAGCGGGCGATGAAGAAATACCACGGCGCGAAGGCGAATGCGGTCGCGACGGTGGCGACGAGGTAGACCGCCAGGGTCAGAATGAACAGATTGCGCCGTCCGAACCGGTCGGTCAGGTGACCGAAGAACAAGGCGCCCAAGCATGCCCCGGTGATGTAGATCGCCGCCGCGTAGCCGATCTGCGCCGGGTTGAGCTCGATGCCGCTGCCCTTCTCGGTGAGCCGGGCCGAGACGTTGCCGACCATGGTGACCTCGAGCCCATCGAGGATCCATACCCCGCCCAGCCCCACCACGACGCGCCAGTGAAATCTCGACCACGGCAGCCGGTCCAGCCGCGCCGGAACATGCGTCGTGATCGTTTTCGTTTGCGCGCCTGGGCTCATACTGTCTCCGTTCTCGGTGGATAGAGAGATACCCGCCACCGCGCGTCGTACGCCGCGGAAAATCCAGCCCTCGGGTCGGTCGCGACCTGCGTGAGAAATGCCGAAACGGATGGCCGCGCGCAGCCTGGCATCCTCGCGGACCCTACCAGCCGGGGCGGTTCACACCGATCGACCCGGCGCGGCGTATCTGCCTGCCCGCGGGCAGGTCTGGCTCTCAGGCCGAGGGGTGAGCGTGGACGACCATCGGAGGAAATTCGGGTCGCAGCGAGGTGTGCGGATCCTCATTCTCGATGCGTGCCCACTGGTGGGACGAGAAGTACCACGTCCACTTGCCCGTGGAAGGCCCGATCTTGAGCACCGCACCATCGGTGTCGAAATGGAATTCGTCACCGTACGTAATTTCGGTGCCATCTGCCCAGGTCACTGTGAAAGCCATGGGGGCACGCTACCCGGCTGACCTATCCAATACCTGTACAAAGGCCGACAACTTATTTCTTCGGTGGGCGGTCCCGGTTCAACATTCTTGGTGTTCGTGGTGGGTCACACGGTGCGGATTTGGCCGCAGCATCGTGATGACGGCGTCGACCATTTTCGGGTCACCGACGGGAGTCAGTAGATCGGGTCCCGGGCAGCGTCCCCAAATCAATAGGGTCCGTGCCGCCGGGTGACATTCCACGACGGGATGTAAATGGTCGGCAGAGGCGAGTTCGATTTTCGTCACCGGACCACCGGTAACGGTGATGTCGGAGGCACCCGCTGAGCGCAGGATGAGCGACTCGTATTCGCCTCCGCGGGGAGGAAACACGTTCGGCTTCATGGCGGCGACCGTCGTCGCGGCATGGACGCCGATACGTACGTCGCTCAGTGCCCGGATGCTGGTTTCGTCGCCGCCGACGATATCCCATCGGTGCAGTATCAATTCACTTTCGACGTGCAGCGTCAACGCTCGTGCGTCCAGCACAGTACCCGTGAATGCCACGCTGCGCCCGGTGCACTGCCGCAGCCGCTCCACGGCAACCGTCGCCTTGAGTGCTTCCTCAAAGAACCTGCGACGCAATTGTTTTGGACTAAGTGCCCGGTATGGTGCCTCGCGCTCTTCGAAGTCGCGGGTGGGGCGGGAACCAGCCCCGGAGAGCTCGAGCGCAACCAGATCGGCGATTTCGGCAGACCCCGCGGCCATATGCGCGGTGAGCTCGTGGACGGTCCATCCGGCACACCGCGTGGGTGCGTCGGGGTCGGCCGCGAGCATGGCCTCCACGAAGGCGATGAACGCCCCCTGCGCCGGGGTGTTGGCGAGCCGCAGCAGCCTGGGGCCGCCCGGAATGTCGGCAAGCACACGAACGAAACCGGCTTGCACCGGATGCCGCCCAAGAATTTTGGTCAAGATTGTGTTCACAGGTGCCACAAGATCACGCTCAGATGCCCACATGCTGGCGCTTTTGCGACATCAAAGTGGGCCGCCATTACTACGCGGACCAGCCCGGGAGCGCATATTATCGGCGGAATTAGCGCGGCGAGACGATCGATGAATGTTAGTGTTGGCGACCGCTTGTGGAGCCGCGAGGGTACCTGCGGCCTTTTCGCTCGGAGGTAGGCATGGAACCCTCGTTCCTGCCCGGGCTGCCGGCAACCGCGGCGCCCGCGCCCCGATTCGGCGATGCCGAGTATCTCGAAGGTATGGAGCGCCTGTTGCAGGCCGTCCAGGACCTCTCCTTGGCTCGCAGCCAGGCCGACATCCAGCTGCTCGTCTCGTCATCGGCGCGCGAACTCACCAGCTGTGACGGCGCCACATTGGTGCTGCGCGATAACGGCAAGTGCTTTTACGCCGAAGAGAACGCGATCGGCCCGCTGTGGAAGGGTCTGCGCTTTCCGATGACGTCGTGCATCAGCGGGTGGGCGATGCTCAACCAGGATGCGGCGATCATCCCGGACATCTATCTCGATTCGCGTATCCCGCACGACCTGTACCGCCCGACGTTCGTCAAGAGCCTGGTGATGGTTCCGATCCGCAGGCGCGACCCGATCGGCGCGATCGGTAATTACTGGGCCGACGAACATCAGCCGACCGAGCACGAGGTCCGCTTACTGCAGGCCCTGGCCGATTCGACCTCGATCGCCATGGAGAACATCCAGGTCTACTCCGAATTGGAACAGCGGGTTCGCGACCGCACCGCCGCGCTCGAGCAGGCCAACGAAGAGATCCGCCAGCTCTCGGTGACCGACGAAATGACCGGGCTCACCAACCGTCGCGGTTTCTACCTGTTGGCAGCGCAAAAGCTCCGCGGGGCGCACTTCCTCGGCCACGACAGCGTGGTCGCTTTCCTCGACGTCGACGGTCTCAAACGAGTCAACGACGAACACGGCCACGAGGTGGGCGACATGCTGATCAAAGATGTCGCCTACGTGCTGGGCGAGACACTGTGCGAGTCCGACATCCTCGCCCGCTTGGGCGGTGACGAGTTCTGCATCATGGTGACCGAAAACGCAAGCGGCACCTCGACGCTGCGGGAGCGGGTGGCCCGGGCATTTCGGGCCTTCAACGAGACCAGCGATCGGCCCTATCGTCTTTCGGCCAGCATCGGTCTGGTGCGCGCGTCCGCTGACGGGCCCACCACCACCGTGGACGAGCTGCTCACCCAAGCCGACGAGTTGATGTACGAGGAAAAGAAGTCCAACGCGAACTCGCGCGGGTGGGCCGGCGAGGTCTGATCCGGCCCTGACTTCGCTTGGCCGCGAGCGGGATTCGGCTAACTACCCGGCACCCTTGCCATTGTCGACCCGATAGACCGCGCCGTGGATGGCCACCGCGGCGTCGCTGGCCAGGAACGCGACCACATTCGCGACATCGAGGGGCTGCATCATGCCGCGTGGCGAGGCCGTTCGCATGATCAGGTCGTAGTTCGGATTCTCCGGCGCGGTGAACTGTTCCAGTTGCGGTGTGAGCATGCCGCCCGGGCATACCGCGTTGACGCGCAAGCGGTCCGCGGTGTACTCCACCGCCAATGCTCGGGTCAGCCCGATGAGTCCATGCTTGGCCGCGCAGTAGCCGGCCGAATAGGCCTGCCCTTCGACACCGGCGATGGAGGCGACGTTGACGATGTTGCCGCCCCGTTCCAGCAGCGCAGGCAGCGCGGCCCGGCACAGGTAGAACGGGCCGCTCAGATTGACGGCGAGATCCGCTGTCCAGTCGTCGTCCGTCATCGATTCGGTTCGGCGCATCTGGTGCTTGCCGGCGATGTTGATCAGGACGTCGAGACCGCCGAACTCGCGGACGCACTGCTCGACGGCGTCCTTGCACGCCTGCGCCGAGCTGACGTCCACCGAAGCGTAGGAACCCCGCTCGACGTCGGCGAAGACCTCGGCCAGGCGTGCGCTATCCCGGGCTATGCCGAAAACCGTTGCGCCCTGCCGGGAAAGCAGCTTGGCCGTTTCGGCGCCCAGGCCCGACGACGCGCCCGTCACGAACGCGACCTTGCCCTGCAATGCCGTCATCTTCGTCCTCTCAAACCGCGGTCGCAGACGCGCCGCGGTTCGCGGGGCGCGCGACTAGCAAATCAACTGTCACGCCGGCGCATACCACCAGGGCCCCCGAGGCGCCTCACACCAAGCTGGTGCGCCTCAGTACGAACGCGACGCCGCCACGCACGAGTTCAAGCGGCTCAACGGATCTCAGACCCGACGTGCCCGTCACGTTGCGGATCAGGCGGTGCGCCACGACGGTGCGCCGGATCCGGCGCGCGGCCACCACCATGACGAAGCTCATCGCGAGCCTGCCTATCGCGACCCGACTGGTGCGTCGTCTCCAGGTCGGCGGCGACGAGCTCGCGCGCCGGCCCGCGTAATAGCCGACGCACGTCGTCGTCGCGAGCGCGCAGACCAGCACCAGAACCGCCATGGTGACGAGCGTCCATTGCCGTGGTCGCGGTCAGGTCACGCGCGGGATACACCTCGGTCAACAACCGTTTAGCCGGCGCGCTCGATGTCGGCTAACGGAAGGTTCAACCTGCCACCGTGGGTGGTGGCTCGGTAGCATCCAAGACGATGGTGCCGCCACGTCGAGGAGAGCACACAATGCCGGTGAACGTCGCTGAGACGGGCCGGCCGCTTTCCGTCGCGATGAAGGAAGGCTCGGCCGAAGAGCACGCCCGGGCGGAGCAGTCGCCGTTCGTGACCGAGTTGCTGGCGGGACGGGTCAACAATCACGGCTACGCCGATTACCTGCTTCGGCTGCGTGTGGTTTATGCCGCCTTGGAGGATGCCGTCCGCAGCCGTCGCGACGATCCGATGGTGGCCGCGGTGTACGACCCCTTGTTGGAGCGCCTGCCGGCCATCGAGGAAGACCTCAAACACTGGAAACCCAACGGCGGCAGCGAGATCCAGTCACCCGCCGCGCAGGCCTACCGCGACCGTATCGAGACGGCCTCGTGGGGCGGAGCGCTGGTGGCCCACCACTACACCCGCTATCTCGGGGACCTCTCCGGCGGCCAGGCCATCGGCAGAATTCTCGACCGCACGTTCTCGCTCGGGGGTGCCGGGTTGGCAATGTACCGATTCCCGGTGCGGCCCAAGCCTTTCAAAGAACGCTATCGGGCTCGCCTCGATGCGCTGCGTCTCGGTCCCGACGCCGTTCGTCGTGCAGTCGACGAGGTCAAGATCGCGTTCGGCCTCAATCAGGCGGTGTTCGACGAATTGTCGGACAACCTGCCGGTCTACCAGCAGTAGGCACCGCGAAAGTTCAGGGACGCCAGAGGGCGACGATCGCGAATTCGGCGCCAAAAATGGGTGCCGAATTTGAATCGCCGACCAATTCAGACTTGGTTGAATCCGCCGTCCGCGGTGAGCGTCGACCCGGTGGTAAAGCTCGACAGATCGCTGGCGAGAAACACCGCGGCGTGGGCGATTTCGACGGGGTCGGCGAAGCGTCCCAACGGGATCGATGCGACACGACCCGCGCGAAACTCTTCGATCGACGCGTTGGGGTCGGTTTGAGCCGCCAGCGCGTCGCTTCCCGGGGTAGCGGTGGAGCCGGCGACGACGACATTGACCCGAATGTTGCGGTAAGCGAGTTCGCTGGCCCAGGTGCGGGCAAACGACCGTACGGCTGCTTTGGTGGCGGCGTAGATGCTGAGCCCGGGGCGGCCGCGGTCGGCGGTGGTGGACCCGGTCAAAATGATCGAAGCGTTGTCGTTGAGTAGCGGCAGCGCCTTTTGGACCGTGTAAACGACGCCTTTGACGTTCGTCGTCAACAGCGTGTCGAGATCGTCATCGCTGATCTCACCCAGGCGGGAGACCCTGGTGGCGCCGGCGTTGGCCACGACGATGTCCAGACCCTTGCCGGCCTCCTCGACCGTGGCGTAGAGGCGGTCGAGGTCCTCGGGCCTCCCGACGTCGCCGCACACGGCGACTGCGCGAGGGCCCAGTTGCATTGCCGCGGAGTCTAATTCGGTTTGGCGCCGACCCGTGATGAACACTCGGTGCACACCTTCGGCTATGAAGCGCTCGGCGGTGGCTAGGCCGATACCCGAGTTGGCACCGGTAACGACAGCGGTCTTGTGGTCGAGCAGTCCCATCGAGGTCTCCTAAGGCAGGGCAGCGCTCTGCGTTGCAACGCGCACGCTGCTGCCGGCCTTCCCGTGCCGGTGCTCCTGCTATTCGGCGTCAATGGCAGCGAGGCGCTCGCTCACCCGAGCCAGCGCCTCGTCGAAGATCTCCACTTTTTCGCCGCGCTTTTCGTTGGCGGGCTGCGCGGCCCCGCGGGCGCCTTCGGCCTCGACCCGAGCCGCACCCTGACGCCGCAACAGGCTGAAGTTCTTCTCACGCGCTTGCCGGAGCCTGGTCTGTAAGTCCTTCAGCGACTGCTCGTCCATGCGCTGGAGAACCTCGGGATGACTCTCGCCGATCAACGTGCTTTCCTGCTGGGTCAGGTTCACATGGTGGGTGCTCACCGTAGATTCATAGCCTGCGCCGCACACCCCGGCGCGTCGAATCGCCAGACGTCATGCCGAACCGTCACCCCGGAGACACTTCACGTTCACATCGTCGGGCGCGGTTATAACAGAGCGGTTGCTCTGTTATGGTGTCGACATGCCTCGCCCCAGGGTGCTCGATCTGTCCCAGTTGATGGATATGGCCGAGCGGCTGGCCGCGGAATCCGGACCTCGTGCCGTCACCATTCGCGCTCTTTCGGAGGCAACGTCGATATCGAATGGGGCGATCTACCACGCATTTGGATCCCGCGCCGGGTTGCTGGGTCACGTATGGCTGCGTGCCGCGAAGCGATATCTCAGCGTCCAACGTACGGCGGTCGCGCAAGCACTGTCGTCCGGCACCTCGCGGGAGCCCGTTGTCGACGCGGTGGTCGCCGCCGCCCGATGTCCCGCGACCTTCTTCAGTCAGGACCCCGTCTCGGCCCGATTCCTGCTCGCGGTGCACCGCGACGACCTCTTCGAATCCGGTGACTTACCCGCCGAGTTGGCCGATGATTTGCGTCGGCTCGATCACGAGCTGGGCGGTTTGCTCATCGAGCTCAGCGAGCGCATGTGGAACAGACGCGACCGCTGCGCGGTGGCCGCCATTCGCGCCTGCGTCGTCGAATTGCCAACTGCGCTGGTGATTCGCGGCCAGGAGCCGCCCGACACCGCGGCGTTGCAACGACTCGAGGTCGCCGTGCGTGCGGTGCTGACGCTAACACCCCCGATCAAGGCATCCACCAAAAAGAAGCAAGGGAACACACCATGACCGTGACGATTGAACGCGATGGGTCGATCGCCATTTTGACCTTGGGAGACGACGAAAACCGTTTCTCACCAGAATGGCTCGATACCGTCGACTCTCGCCTGACGGACATCGAGAACAACGCCGAGGCTCTGGTTACGGTGGGCACCGGCAAGTTCTACTCCAACGGTCTCGACCTCGATTGGCTGTCCGCGAACAGCACTCGCGCCGATTGGTACATCGACGCGGTGCAAGGTCTGCTTGCTCGCCTGCTTACCTTTCCGCGGCCCACGGTCGCAGCGGTCAACGGCCACGCCTTCGGCGCGGGCGCCATGTTGGGCATCGCCCACGACTACCGCGTGATGCGGTCGGACCGCGGCTACTACTGCTTTCCCGAAGTCGACATCAAGATCCCCTTCACCAAGGGCATGGCGGCACTGGTGCAAGCCAAACTGTCGCCGCAGACGGCGGTGACGGCCATGACGACCGGCCGCCGTTTTACCGGACCCGATGCACAGGCCGCCGGCCTCGTCGACGACACCGCCTCAGACGGGGAGTTGGTCAGTGCCGCGGTCAACCGGCTGCAGCCGCTACTCGGGAAAGACCGCGGCACCCTCGGAGCGATCAAAACGACGATGTACGCCTCGGTCACCGCGGCCCTGCGCCCGGTGGGCGACTAACGCCAGCGCTACCGCATGCAGGGCCAGACGAAGACCCAACCAATGGAGTAGTGGACTACTCGTGCCGTCGCGCACGATCTGGCGTGACAATTCTCTAACCGAAAGTAGATGCCAAGAGCAAGAGCGCTATGTGCGCACAGGCCGGGTTGCGTACCCAATGTCGTTGTGCGCGAGAAGCTCTGCGTTTTGGAGGTAGAGCGATGTTGGGAATCGGTGGACACAAAGGAAACGGCCCGGGCGACTCCGTGGCGACGGCGGCCAAGATAACGGGACTCTTCGCGCTGTGTGCGGCCATTATCACCGCGATCCCGCCGTCCATCAATTTGCTCAGCAGCGACAAGCAACCGCCGTTGCTGACAAACACGGCGCCGACGACCACCACGTTGCTCAAAGTGCCGGATAGCGGGCTCACGTTCGGTCCGCTCAAGAACGGGAAACTTCCCGTGTCGGGCTCTGCCCAAAAAGACGTCGTCGGCATGTACGTGATGATCGGTCCGAAGCCGCCGGGTGGCTACGACACCGGCTGCGGGGTTGTAACCGACGGGCGGTGGCAAGTCGAGGTCCCCACCGATTCATCGTGGCCGAAATACCCATTGATGACCGTCCCCGCCTATGGATCCTGCGCCGGTGCCGGAAGCGCGACTGGCCTCAACTTCACTTTCCAGGGCACCGGAACGACCACGCCGACACCACCGCCGGGTCAAATATTGGATTGCACCAAACAAAACGGCCCCAGCTGCCTTACCGGCCCGGGCTTCGGACCGCCGACGGTCTACCAGCCGAATCAATGACGACGTCTGACGTGCTACTCGGTTGTGATTCCCGCCAATTCCCTTGCCACCGCGTCGAATGCGTGCAGCGTGTCCCACAGCATCTGCGGATCCCCGGCATCCGGCTGAGTGGATAGCTTGGCGGCGACCAGCTCGGCGCCCCGGTTGACGTAGATCATCTGGCCACACATTCCCTGGCACAACACAATGTTGTTGCCCGGGTAGGGAAACCACACTTGATTGCGGTACATGCCGCCGGGCATTTGGGTGTCGTCGGGGCTGGCGGCAAACGCTTCACGTGAGTCCGGACCGCCGTCGATTGTGTCGGCGATCCAGGCGGCCGGCACCACAGTCTGTCCGGTCAACGAGACACCGTCGTGCAAGAACAGCGACCCGAACCGGATCATGTCCGTAAGACAGGCGTTGATGCCGCCGTCGAAGAATCCGGTACCGGCGGCGTCGACGGCGATGGTGGCATCGCATTGGGCGCCAATGCGGCTCCACACCAACTCTGACATCAGCCCGGGCATCCGCTGGGCACCGGCCACTTCGCAGATCCAACCGAGCACATCGGTTTCACACGAGCGATATTCGAACGGGCCGCCGTGCGCCGACTTCTGCTGCAGGGTCAGCAGGAAGTCGCGCAGCGTGGACGGGACGTCGGAGCTGCTCGTGGGTGCCCATCCCATCGCCTGATCGAGAACGTGGATCTCCGCGGTCGGGTGAAGGTAGTTGTCCGAGAACGCGATACCGGACCTCATGTCCAGCAGGTGGCGCACCGTCGCTCCGGCGTAACCGCAGTTCTCAAGGGCAGGAACGTATTTCGTGACCGGCGCGTCCAGCTCGATCGCACCGGCGCTGTGCAACGCGCCAACCACCGCACCCACCAGCGACTTGCTCACCGAGAACAGCAGGTGCCGGGTCTCGGCACCCATACCGTCGAGGTACTCCTCGGCCACGATCGTCCCGCGGTGGGCGACGGCCCACCCGTCGGTAGCGGTGCCGGCCATCACCGCGCCCACGGTGGTGGCCGTCCCCTCGGTGCTGGTCACCGGGATCTCGGCGATCGGGGCACCGGCTGCGGGCAACACCGCAACCGGTCCGTCCCCGCGCGAGATCACCGCGGTCGGCACGAAGTCTTCGATGTGCTGGAACGACCAATGCGCATACGGCGGCGACAGCCAATTGTCCAGCGAAATACCGGCCGGGCGGCTCACGCTCGTGCGACGAGCCGCGAGACGATCGGCGCGGCCGGCGTCAGGGGCGTCGAGACGAACTTCGCCTTCATCCCCTTGACCCAGCGTTGGCAGCGGTCGCTGAGCTGATAGTCGTCGGTCTGCAGGTGTGAGCGCGTGACGAGCACGCCGAGTTGGGCGCCCTCGGACCGTAAGTCGCCGGGCGCCGCGACACGCATGTAAAAGGCCTCGGAGCCGTCGAGCAGCGTGGCCCAGTCGTTGGCGGTGCGCGAAAAGGAGACCCGGCCATCGTCGTCGATGCGCCATACCCCGGTGCGTGGCGTCGCGGTGAAGATCTCCAGATCCGGCGACGTCTCCGTGATGATCACCTGGCCCCAGACCTCGTCCTCGCCGTAACCGCGCTCCCAGCGCGCGTTGATGTCGTCGATGTCGAGCTCGTAGTCCACGTCCATGTACTCGAGCAGATGAAAGAGGAACAGCGGCATGTCGGCGTACGCCTCGGTGGTCAGGTTCGTCATCGGGCTGGCGCCAGACAGACGCGGATTCACCTCGCCGAGGTACAGCTCGTCGGAGTCGAGGTCATGCAGAAGATCGACCTCGAAGTAGCCCAGGTAACCCTCCCGGCGCATGACGTCGCCCAGCTTGGTCACCATTTCTCGCGCGGCGTGGGTCTGGGCAGGCGGCAGCACCTCGTGCCAGATGTCATTGCCACACCAGCTGCCCCGGCTCGGAGTGAGCTCCGAATAACCGACGAGGCTCGTCATCGCGGGGCCGACCACGGTGCCATGGCGGGTGACGGCGCCCTCGAGGCACACCTCGACGTTGCGGATGCGCTTCATGACTTTGAGTTCCTGGCCGACCATGTCGCCGCCGTGCTCGTCCCAGTCACGCTGACCGTGCACAAAGAACGTCCCGCTGCCGGCGTTGCCGTAGGCGATCGAGATGACCAGGTCGTCTCCTAATCCGGCGTCTTGTGCGAGCGCCAGCAGTTCGTCGTAGGAGCCGGCCCGCCCGATCGTGTTGGGCACGCTAGGTATGCCCGCCTCGTTGGCCAGGCGCGTCATGACGATCTTGGAGCCCAGGCGATTGCGCAACTCGATCGGCGGGTGCATGACCTCGAGACCCGCCTGTCGTGCGAGGCCCTGGATTTCCTCGTTCATCATCACAAAGCAACATTTGCCGCCGGGACCTTTACCCCCGATGAAGTCGAGCGTTTCAGGATCGGACAGCAGGTGACTGCACACCTCGTCCATCGAATCGAAATCACGGCGGTCGCGTCGCCGAGGCACGAACACGCGCGAATGGGTGCCCTCGAAAGAGTCAAAGTAGGTGAGGTAGAAGAAGTTTCGTATCCAGCGGTCAACGCCGAGCAGATTGAACGGAGTCGGCGAGATGAAGTACAGCGGCACCTTGTTCGTGTGAAAGAACGCACGTATGTCGGACAGGCCGTTCAGCACGCGACGCTCGGGCTCCGGCGCCACGATCACGCCTGTCGCGGTGACGTCGAGGCTCGGGCGGCTTCGGTCAACACGGTGTGCTCACGTATCTGCATGCCCCCCAGTGTGCCCGCGCCACTGGCCGTGCGCAGCGTCTCGGAGCATCCGGGTTCTGGCATCGTCTGTCTCAGGGCGAGAGCTGGACATGGCCCCCCGGCGGCCGCGGCGACGGGGGAGGTTGCGGCGGCGGCGGCGGCGGTGGAGGCGGCGGCGGAGCCTGAGGCGGAGGCGCATCCGGTGCCGGTGCGGGTCCTTGTTCTTGCGGTGCGGGTGCTTGCGGTTTAGGGACTTGCGGCTGTTGTGCTCGCGGTGGCGGCGCCGCCACGGGTGGCTCGAGCGGTCTGGCCGTCGGTGCCGGGATGCCTGGCGGCGGGTCCGGTGTGATGTCCCCCAAGGGAGCCGGCCGGATCAGTCCGGTGAGCAGCAAGCCGCGCTCGCCATATGACGAAATAATTGCCGAATGAGCCCCGTTCGGCACGCTCGCGACGGCCCAGTGCATCGGCCCGCTGGTCGCACCGGCCACACTCGAGCCGATCAGGGCGGCGATCACCACAACCAGAGCGGGTATCGGCCGCCGGCCGATAGCCATCGCGCTGAACGGCCCCATCTCGCGACGGTTCGATTCGGTCATACCCCTGCGCGACCGTCGCGCCCCTCCCCTCATCTGCGAGTGCGCGCGAAAGCCGAGTGGTGATTCACGGTTATAGCCAGTTACGATTTCCATCATTGCAGGCGCTGGTTGCCTCCATTGTTACCGGTTGGTGTCGATCTAATGAGACGCCGCGCAGGTGACACCGACGAAGCGGGAAACTTGCCGTGCGCATCCACATCACCAGGGTTGCAGGCGCTGTGGTTAGCGCGTCGGCGTTGCTTGCCGCCGCAATCACGTGTGCCGGCGCGGCGGGCGCCGACGCGCAGGAAGATCAGTTTGTGGCGACGCTCGCGCAGCTACAGATTCCCGTCATCGACAACGTGCCCGGGCTGGTCTACCGGGCTCGCGAAATCTGCGGCGAACTCGATCGCGGCGGGTCGTTCCAGTCCGTCGTAGACGAGGAGACGAACACGACGTACGCGGGCAGTCCGTCCTTACACCTGGTTCCCGATCGCGTGACCCGCACCGCCGTCAAATTCGTCACGGCGTCAGTGACGGTCTACTGCCCTAGCCATCAAGGCCAAATTCCCTAACATATTGTTGCAGCACAATAGGTTTCATACTTGCTGTTGGTTGCGGGCATGAATCAAGGGCCGCCAGCCTCCGAAACTCCCTGTGCCTTGTCATGATTCGTGCAAGCGGCCGCAGCGTAGAGCTGCATTGCATCTCCGGGGATTATCGCTCGACCTCGTCATCGACCGGCCAGCCGACTGCGGCCAACCGCCGCATTACCCGCTCGGTATCTTCGGGCGACGGCATCTCGTCGGTGAGCTTTGTGATTGCGACTCGCACGTCTGTGCCGTCGACCGACTTGTCGCTGCCGGAGATCACCGCCGCGGCGACAGCGATGACATCGTCGTCGGAAAGGCGGCGACGAAGCAGGGCGAGTAGCGGCACGTAGTCGCGGGTCGGAATACCTTCTGGGTAGCCGGCACGCAGGAAACCAACAGCCCGCATCACCACATCCGACAGCGACATCGACTCCCCCGCTCTTCGACTCCCTGGGTTAACAACCCTTGCTCGTCCCGCCACCAGCAGGGAACCCCTTTCACCCATCAGAAACAGCCTGTTAATAGTTTGTCCGACGGGGCCACCGTTTGTACTCGTCCGCTTAAGGTTGCGACATGCGCACAGCGTTCCATGAGCAGCTCGATTCGCTCAGCGAAACACTGAGCGAGATGTGCGGCCTGGCAGGTGAGGCGATGGAGGGGGCGACTCACGCACTACTACAGGCGGATCTGACGATGGCCGAAGCTGTGATCGCCAGCCACGCGCGCCTTGCCCAGATGCGAAGTGAGGCCGAGGAGGCCGCATTTGTGTTGCTGGCTCTACAAGCGCCCGTCGCAAGCGATCTACGAACCGTGGTCGGGTCCATGCAGAGCGTCGCGGATGCCGAGCGGATGGGAGGCTTGGCGCTGCACGTCGCCAGGATCGCGCGCCGCCGCCACCCAGACCGCGCACTACCTAAAGAAGTGACCGGCGACTTCGCCGAGATGGGCCGGATTGCGGTGGATTTGGGCCGAAGCGCAAGAGATGTCGTGCTCTCACGCGATCCGGAGCAGGCCGCACAGATCAGCCGGGATGACGAAGAGATGAACCGGCTTCACCAACACCTATTCACCGTCCTCAAAGAGAAAGACTGGCCGCACGGCGTATCGACCGCCGTCGATGTCACTCTGTTAGGTCGCTTTTACGAGCGCTTCGCCGACCACGCCGTCGAAATCGGACGTCGTGTCATATTTCAGGCAACCGGAGAGGCCCCCGGTGAATGACGGCTTACCGCACCCCAGTCGAGTCTGCTTGCACGACAGTCGATTTAGAGCGCGGACGGTCGCGTCGGATCGTAGGTGACCCTGTTCGCCGACTCAACGTCCGGACGCGCCCGGTTTTCTGGCCCTTCAGGATTTCGTCGATGACAGAATAAACTCGGCTGCACGGTTTCCGGCCGCCGATCGTTGTTCAGCAAAGGGGAGCTCGAGCGGATGGATCGCCCAAACAAGGGGATCAGCCGACGCGGATTGATTTTCGCGGTCGCGGGCGCCATCGCGCTCACCGCGGTGAACCAGCCGACGCAAGCGGCGGCGATTATGCAGAAGTCGTCCCCCGGCCCGGTGGGGCCCGCGGAGCGCGCGGACCTGGCGGAGCGGGCTGTCATGGAGCGGCACGTGCACACGCTTTGGTGGCAGTCGGGGATGCAACTGGGCACGCTGCACTGGCCGTCGTCCCTGTTCGACCAATTGTTGTTGTTCCGTTGGTGTTACTGGTGGCAGGCGCACCTGCTGGACTGCGCAGTGGATGCCGCGTACCGCGCGCGCACCACCGAACGCATCGACCGCATCGGCGCCATCGCGCGCGGCATTCACACCCGCAATCTCGCCACCTGGACCAACTCCTACTGCGACGACATGTCGTGGCTGGTGCTGGCGCTCGAACGCGCCGACAGGCTGCTCGGCGTCCGATTCGACGACGCCATTCCGAAGCTGCGGACCGCGCTGCTCGACGGCTGGAACCCGGCCGTCGGCGCGGTGCCCTGGAAGATCGGCCACGATTACTACAGCACCTCCGGGATCGGTCCGACCGGCATCGCGATGGCGCGCCTGGGCAACCTGTCCCGCGCCGAGCGGCTCGCCGATTACCTGCACACCCGGTTGCGCGACAGCCAAAGCGGCCTCATCTTCGACGGCGTGCACGAACCCAGCGGGCGGATGGATCGCTCCCTGCTGACCTACTGTCAGGGCGTGGCCATCGGCCTGGAGACCGAATTAGCGCTGCGCACAAACGATTCGATCCATCGTGACCGCGCGGCAGCGCTCGTCGCCCGTACCGCCGACAGGCTGGCCGACGGGGGTGTGATCGCCGGGTGCGCCGGGAACGACTCCGGGCTGTTCATGGGCATCCTCGCCAGGTATCTCGCTCAGACCGCGCTGGCCCTGGGCGACACCACCGCCGCGCAGCTCGTGCACGCCTCGGCGCGGGCCGCCTGGGACAACCGCGCCGAAGTGGACGGCCTGCCACTGTTCGGTGCGCATTGGAACCGCCCGGTCACCGCGCCGGCTGGTCTGGAAACCTTTACCCAGCTTGCGGACTCGTCGCACGCGTCCCCGCCGAACCCGGGCCGCGATCTCTCGATACAGCTGAGCGCGTGGATGCTGCTCGAGGCGGATTACCAGCTCACCGCCGCGGGGCACTGAGCCCGCGGCGGCTCCGAGTGGCGCATCCTCAGTGCCCGCTCAGCGTCAGCGTTCCCTTCGTTTGAAGCACTTTGCTGGCGATGATTTTCTCGGTCTTACGCGCCTCGCGCTCCAGATAGCGCTGCTTGGATTCGTCGAATTTGTCGGAGGCTTCTTCGAGTTCCTTGACCAGCAAGGCGAGGTCGTCACGCATCCTTGCGGCCTCGCCGGTGAAGTCTTCCCGTTCGAAGATGCGCCACTTCTTGAGCACGGGCATGACCACCTCGTTGAGATGGATGCGCGGGTCGTAAACACCGCCAACGGCGATGATTACCGCCTTGCGCCGAAACTCCGGGACCGTGAACCCGGGCATCTTGAAGTTGCGCAGGATTCGGTGCACCGATTTCATCGCTTGATTGGGCGCGATGTCCAGACCTGCCGCGCTGACATCCCGATAAAAGATCATGTGCAGGTTCTCGTCGTGCGACACCCTGGCCATCAACTGTTCTGCGATCGTGTCATTGCTGACTTTGCCCGTGTTGCGGTGCGAGACGCGGGTGGCCAATTCTTGAAACGAGACATACATGACGGAATCAAACAAGCTCTCAGCAAACGTATCGCCCTGCCGATTCTGGCCGGGGCTGAAGCCCCGCGTCATTTGCTCCATGCGGAGCTTTTCCAGCTCTACCGGGTCGACGGAGCGGGTGACCACCAGGTAGTCGCGGAGCGCCGTGCTGTGCCTGGCCTCTTCCGCGGTCCACCGATTCACCCATTGCCCCCACGGGCCGTCCATGCTGAAGTTCATCGCGATCTCACGGTGATAGGACGGTAAATTGTCCTCGGTCAGCAGGTTTTGCACCATCGCCACCTGGGCGACGTCAGGCAATCGGGTCTGTCCAGGCTCCCAATCTTGGCCGTCCAGCGCATAGAAATTTCTGCCATCCGACCAGGGCACGTAATCGTGCGGATTCCATTCCTTGAACATCGACAGGTGGCGGTTGAATAGCTGTTCAACGACCGGTTCAAGTTCGCGGAGTAGCTGCACGTTCGTCAGGTCCTTGGACACGAAACCTCCTCAGTTATCTATCTATCGCTGGCGCAATGTACATGTGTCATGCGGTTACATTAAGATTGCACACGCGCGGATGAAGGAAATAGGGTCCAAAGTCCTTACGACCAGAACAGTGAGCAGACGGCCACTGCCGCAGTCACTTTCGGCCCCGGGAGGAGTCGCTTCTCGCCCGTCTCGGCGAATTCGGCCTCATGGCCGCGCCGGTGGAATGTGGTGCGGAGCGGTGCGATGAGCAAGGGTGAGGTCATGACCGGTCCGGAGAGCGGGGCTGCGGCGGCGACCGTCGAGAGTAAAGGCCTCCGGGGCGGTGCACTCGGGCTGCTCTCCAGCGTGGTCGTCGGGTTGGCGTCCATGGCGCCGGCCTATAGCCTCGCCGCGACGCTGGGTCTGATCGTAGCCAGTGGCGGCGCCCAACTCTGCGGCGTCAAAGCCCCAGCCGTCGTGCTCATTTCATTCATCCCGATGTACTTGATCGCCACCGCCTACCAGGAACTCAACAGGGCCATACCGGACTGCGGCACCACGTTCACCTGGTCGTCGCGGGCATTTGGACCCATCGTCGGCTGGCTGGGCGGCTGGGGCATCATCGCGGCAGAAGTGATCGTGATGGCCAACCTGGCCGAGATCTCCGCGGATTATTCGTTCAGATTCGCCGCAGACCTGGGCTGGCTTTCGCTCGCGGACGTGACCAACGACAGGGTCTGGCCGACGGTGGTAGGCGTCTTCTGGATCGTGACGATGACCTATATCTGCTACCGCGGAACCCAGGTCTCGGCCAGAGTGCTGCACGCGCTGCTGGCCTTTCAGATCGTGGTGCTGGTCGCCTTTTCGGTGGTCGCACTGGTCAAGACGTATTCTCTTGACGCCCAAGGGGTTTCGCTGCACCCATCGCTGTCCTGGTTCTGGCCCGGCGGTCTTGATTTCGGGTCGACCATCGCCCCAGCAGCCCTGATGGCGATCTTCATGTACTGGGGCTGGGACACCGCCGTGGCATGCAACGAGGAATCCGACGACCCCAGCCGCACACCTGGCCGCGCCGCCATCATCTCGGCTCTGCTGCTGCTGGCGACCTACACCCTGGTGACCGTGTCGGCCATCGCGTTCGCCGGTGTCGGGACCCAGGGCATCGGGCTGAGCAACCCCCACAACTCGAAAGACAGCTTCGCAGCCATCGGCCCAGCACTGTTCGGCAACGGCGTCCCCGGAAGGATCGCACTGCTGTTGCTCGCGACGTCGATCCTGACGTCGGCCCTGGCGTCGACGCAGACGACAATCTTGAAGACGGCGCGCACCACCCTATCGATGGGCGTGTTCAAGGCGCTGCCGGAGTCGTTCGCCAAGACCCACCATCGCTACCTCACGCCGACCACCTCCACCGTCGCGGTCGGCGTCGTGTCCATCCTTTTCTACGTCCTTTTCACACTCATCAGCGAGAACCTGCTCGCCGCGCTGATCGGATCGGTGGGGCTGATGATCGCGTTTTACTACGGGCTCACCGGATTTGCGTGCGCGTGGTACTACCGCAACACCCTGACCAGATCGGTGCGAAATCTTGTGGCGCGCGGCGTCGTCCCGTTGCTGGGCGGCGTGACGCTACTGATCGTGCTCATCTACGGGCTCAACCAGTACGCCCGGCCCGAGTGGCTGACCGACGACAACGGCAACAACATCACGATCCTCGGAGTCGGCGCCGTCGCGGCGGTCGGCATCGGCGCGATGCTGCTGGGATCGATCCTGATGGTGATGTGGTGGGCGATATCCCCGGACTTCTTCCGCGGCCGCACCATGACGCGCGGCAGCACCGCAGCGGATTCCGGCGGGGAGGTCGCTCAAGCGGGAGGCCCTTGAGTTTGCCGGGCTGATATCGCAAGTTCCTCAGGCGATCTGTTGCCTAGCCTGTGGTGTCCAACCCGTCTATTCGGTCCTCGTCCGGCGACCTGCGGTCCATCCGCTGCGCGGGCTCGCCAACTCATGGGACCAACGGCCCTAGCCCCAAGGTGTGCTAACGCGCACGCTCACTTCGTGCGGTGAAGTTGAGACGGCCGTCTCGAAGCTGCAGCTGCGGCGCATAGTTCGACCACCCGGGTAGGAGGAGATTATGGGGGAATTACGGCAATTGGACCTGGTGTCCACATACATGCAAGCGCCCGTGCTAGGCGCCCACACTATCTCGCTTCGGCTCGACGAGTCAGAAGCAGGGCATATGAACGGCCAGCTCACTCTTGACCCGAATACTTGCACTCTCGACGGCTGGGGTGACCACGGCGGATGCACCAAGATGGCCGTTATGCGTCGAGATGCGACGGCGACAGCGATGAAAGCTCTTGACCCCCAAGGCCATAACCGAGTCCTGTGGGTTCTGGACGCTCGCGGAGCATCAACGGACGATGTCAAGCTGATCGAGTACCCGCAAGCAAACCTGTGGTACTTGACAGTGGGTGAGGCGTCGGTGGTGCCACTTTTTGATTCCCGGCTCTTCGCTGCCGATCCAGCGGGCACCATCCAGATGCGTTACGGCATGCCGCTTCGGGATCTCACCCAGCGTGGCGATGTCAATGAAATGCGAGCCGAGGCTGAGGTCGTTCGAAACGCGTTGGGCGCGCTAGATGCACATCCCGAGCTCGGTCAAGCCTGCGCACTTGACGCCGGCCACGTCGCCGATGTTCGCGCTGCCCTGGCAGACCTCGACGACGCGCTGGCGAATCTGAAGGATTGACGCGTGACGCAACCGACGCGGTTGCCGAGCGCGCAGGACTGGACGGCCGCACGGCCCGTATATGTGGTGTGGGAGCTGACACTGGCCTGCAACCAGCACTGTGGCCACTGCGGTTCTCGAGCGGGAAGCAAACGCAGTGGCGAGCTCACGTTGGACGAATGCCGCGACGTGATCGAGCAGCTCGCGGCACTGGGCACCCGGGAGATCACGCTCATCGGCGGAGAGGCTTATCTGCGACGTGACTGGGTCGAGGTGGTTCGCGCCATCTCCGAGCACGGGATCCTCGCCACCATGCAGACCGGTGGCCGTGGGCTTCACCCACACGTTCTCGACGCCGCAATCGCCGCTGGTCTGCGTTCGGTTGGGGTATCAATCGACGGACCCGATGATGTGCACGACGCGCTGCGCGGCGTCCCGCGATCCGCCGCATCGGCGTGGCGCCTGCTGACGTTGTGCCGTGATCGCGGACTACCGACGACTGTGAACACAACTGTGACGCCCCCGGCGTTGACGCGACTGGAGGAGATGTTCGAGCGGCTTATCCAAGCCGGTGTATCCACCTGGCAGGTCGGCATCAACGTGGCCATGGGTCGGGCAGCCGACGACCCGACTCTGCTGCTGCAACCGTATGACTTGCTCGAGCTGGTTCCGCGGCTGGCGGCGCTGGCCCGTGCCGGTCAACTCCGCGGCCTGGTCATCATGCCGGGAAACACCATGGGCTACTTCGGCCCCGACGAGGCGCTGCTACGACAGGGCGGCGATACGCGCGTGCACTGGACAGGTTGCAACGCCGGTCGCAACGGCATGGGTCTGGAATCCGATGGCACGCTCAAAGCCTGTCCGTCGCTGCCTCGCGAAGACTACGCCGCCGGTAACGTGCGCGAATTCCCGATCGAACAACTCTGGCAACGCTCCGACGGGGCACGATACCTCCGCACCCGGACCGTAGACGATCTGTGGGGATTCTGTCGCACGTGCGTGTACGCCGCCGACTGCCTGGCCGGGTGTACTTGGGTCAGTCATTCCTTCCTGGGCCGGCCGGGCAACAATCCGTACTGCCACCACCGGGCGCTCGCGCTTCAGCAGCAGGGTTTTCGCGAGCGGGTGCAACGGGTCAGCGCACCGCCGGGTGAGCCGTTCGATATGGGCGAATTCATTTTGATCCTTGAACCCGAGGATGGGCGCGGTCTCGGCGAGGTTCAGGTCCCGCCGGTCTGGTCTCGCCCCGACACGCGTGATCGCGCCGAGCGACCTGTGCCGCGAAGACTCGCGCTGTGTCCCGATTGCGGGCGGTATTCGGATCCGGTGCATGGGGAATGCGTCTACTGCGGCTGCGATTTGGCTCAAGCAAATTTCGAGCGGGCGCGGCATTTGGCTCAGGCCCGTCAAGCGCTGGTCCACCTTCGCAATACACTCGACGAATCGTCTTGGTGGTCTGACGGGCGAGCGGCTTTTTTCTCATCGTCTAGGCAACGTCAACAGGAAAGGTGACGCATCTCCGTTGCATCACGAGGCCAACGGCTTTCGTGGTCCGGGCCGGCGCGCCGATGCACATCGATCACCATGGCACGTGTCAGGAATACGCGCCTGATTTGAACTCAGGTCCGCGTGGAGCTACTAGTGCACGGTAACGCTAGCACTCAAAAGTGCACGCTTCTTCTCCACCAGCCCACGGCTGCTTGTAGTCAGCCGTAATGGTAGTTGTGCCTGCCTTCAAAGCCTTGAACATCCAGACATCTTGGCCCGGTTCCCCCAGAACCAGCGGCGGGCCGATCGGTCCTTCCCACTCGTGACTGGTTTGCTGTACGACGGTGGAATCGCCGATCTCTGTGTCGGTTGTCCAACTGTATCCGGTGGTTGGATTCGAGCCTAGGCGGATTTTCAGCATGTCACCGACAGCCACGTCAATATTGGAGAGAATGGATCGCTCCATCACGTTCATCACATCGCCGTAGTAGACATCGATAGCTGCAGCAGGATCCCCACCCGGCCCGCCCAGGTCCCGGCCACGTAGAGGCGGCAGGGCGACCACTCGAATGAAGTTGGGCTTCTCGAGCTCCCCCTCTAACTCCACGACGTGGCGGTTGTAGAACTCCAGCTCGAAATCCGGGAGGGAGAGTTCTCGCTCATGGAAATGGAGCAGGCAATCGCCGTCACGCGTCTGCAGCCAGTAGTCCGGTCCCTCGCTTTTCGTCCCGACCCGACCAAGCTTGACGTAGAGAAATCCCTCAAACTTCATGCTTCGCTGCCTTCTTGGCGACGCTGTGCATTTATCAAAGTGACCTGTTTAACGGCGTCTGCCCCGAAATAACCGCCAACAACGATCCCGGTCAGCACCGTGAAGTTTGGAATCAAATTTTCAGCCAAGGCAGACAATGTTCTGTCCTTCGACGTGATCAAAAACGCCGCCCAACCGGCAGTGACAAGATAGGTGACAACGAACGCGGCAGCAATGCCATCGCGCATCGAGTTCTTATCATGCCGGCCGGCCCCCGCGTTCCGCTGCAGAAGCCAAACACCCAGAAAGGTGGTGACCGCAATCACCGCAGCGCCTACCTGCAGCGCCGTGTCAGATTCCGTGAAGTATTGATCCCACAGCGGAGCGCCCGCCGCGACTACCACATCTGCTACCACCAGAATTGCGGTACCAAAACTCACGGAACGACGTCGCGCATCGTTCTGTAAGACGCCTTCGACGTCGGAGGCGGCGTGGGCCAATGCGTCAGCCATAGGTACCCTCCCTGTTCCTATTTGGTGGATGTCACCAGCCTCCCCAGATGGTGCGCGCCGATATAGGGCCAAAAGCCCATCGACGCTAGAGACGAACGGCCCCAGTCCTCGAAGCCGCGAAGAATAGGGTCAGCAGACCGTGCGAATCAGCGTATTACGGGGCTTGGGCTATACGTGCTGATTGGTCGGTTCATTCGACGAATTTTCCTCGAATTCGATTCGTCAAGATCGAGCCCCCGAGTGAGGCGATCGTTTGGGACTCTCGCGGCGAAAGGAAAGAATAACTCTATGTAGCATAATACGTCCAAATTGATATATCACAAATGAGGATTTTCCAAAAAACGCCTCCTAGGGAAACACACGCTCAGCCCCGTGTGCCC
The DNA here is from genome assembly GCF_036409155.1 of Mycobacterium sp. 050128. Classification (NCBI taxonomy): domain Bacteria; kingdom Bacillati; phylum Actinomycetota; class Actinomycetes; order Mycobacteriales; family Mycobacteriaceae; genus Mycobacterium; species Mycobacterium sp. 050128. The sequence goes on from NZ_JAZGLW010000002.1 coordinate 474,556, forward strand.
ACGCCGGTCGAGGCACCAAGGGTGGGTCGGTAGTGGGGCGGGAAACTACAGGTGTCGTTCGTCGAGACACTTGGGGCCTAAAGTCCCTTGGTCGGGGTGACGCCCAAGCCAAGACTCGAGGGCAACACGTGAAGGCTAAAAACGTGTTACGCGGGAAACAATCTGTTTTGTTCGTACTTGCGGAGATTTTCCGCAGTAGGACAGGAGAGCAGGCGCGGAGCGGAACGGCGTCGCAAAAACTTGGAAATCACGCAAATCGTTTGCCTTCGGCAAGGGGAAATTGTGAAGCTCATCGATTTTTCTGCCCATCAAATCCCACCAGACGCCATCAAAGCTGCCGGGTATCGCGGCGTGATCGCCTATGTGTCGGAATCGCGTCCCGGCACCGCCTTCGGCGCAAAGCCCGTAGCCCGCGAGTACGCCGACGCGCTACGCGCTCAGGGTCTGCAAATTGTGAGCAACTTCCAATATGGCAAGCCGGGCGGATCCGCGCCCTCAGATTTTACCCGCGGTTTCGCTGGCGGGGTTGCTGATGCGCAGACCGCGATGCGGCTTCACAAAGCTGCCGGGGGGCCAGACTCGGCGCCAATCTTCTTCACGATCGATGAGGACATCGATCTCGATCGCTGGAACAGCGTGGCCGTCGAGTGGTTCCGCGGGATCAACTCTGTTCTGGGAGTTGACCGTACCGGTATCTACGGCAACTCCCGCGTATGCGCCTGGGCGATCGACGACGGCGTCGTAGGGTACTCGACGACGCCGGGTCGTCGTTGGGTCTGGCAAACGAAAGCCTGGTCGTGCGGTTACCGGGAGCCCTCGGCGGTGCTCTACCAGGACGTCATCGACACCGCGTCACACCCCGGTCCCCGCGTGACCGACATCGCTGTCGACGAAGACGAAGTTCTCGCAGACGATTTCGGCCAGTGGAGTCTTGACCGACCAGACCACGCGACAGTGCCGAAACCCGACTTCGACGAGCACACTGACATGGAAAGCCCCTATTTCGATTCCCGCAAGGCCGAGGTCTTGTGGTTCGTGCTGCACACCGAGGACGGGTACAGCAAGTCTGCGCGAAATCTCGCCAACTATCTGTGCAACAACGACTCTGAGGTTTCGTACCATTACACCGTCGACAACGACGGACAGTTGTACAACGTCGTTGACACCGACAATCTCGCCAACGCGGTGTTTGAGCCCGGCAACTCTAAATCCATCAATTTGGCTTTCGCAGGGTCGTTCGCACGGTGGTCCCGCCAGGACTGGTTGGACAGGATGCGGCACGCCATCGAGGTGGCTGCCTACATCGCGGTTCGTGATGCGCGCCGGTATGGCCTGCAGCCAAGGGTAATCAGTCCCGCCGACGCGGCGAGGGGAGAACCGGGCATCACAGATCACAACGGCGTGCGGATCGCAACCGGAAAGGGTGACCATACCGACGTGGGCCCGGGCTTTCCCTGGGATTTCTTCCGGCAAAAGCTGAGCGAATATGTTGGCGAAGTAACAACTGCGGCGGCAAACATGGGGACTCATTTAGAACAGGTCGAGCCTATTGGCCGCGGGTCTGTCAGCGACCATGTCGCTCACATTCAGGACCGATTGAACACGGTCTTCCATGCGGGTCTGCTCCCCGATGGTGAATTCGGTGAGAAGACGCATGCTGCGGTCGCAGAGTTTCAGACCAGCCGTGGCCTTATCCCCGACGGCCGAGTCGGGCCTCATACATGGCTGCAATTGTTCTCCGATCGGGATCGTCTCGCGAAAGCCATGAACAGCGGATGGCGCCCACCACTCCCCGAAGCACTAGTCCTGCCGAAGCCAATTGAACCTGGACCACCGGTGTCCCTATCAAGCAAGGTCAAAGATGTCACCGGCCCTGGCGGCCTAACCGATCAGTTCAGCATGGCGGCAACGGATCTGGGCGTCATGGCCCGCACCCCCTCGGGCCGCATCTTGGCGGTATTCGGCGACACGTTCCGCGAGCCACGGGTGGCCGGCAGCGACTGGCGTGCACCTGTCGCCTTGTTCTCCGATACCAAAAATTTGGACCAGGGCATCGTTTGGAGCGAGGCGGCCGGCGGAGACCCGAACTACGCTCGACAACTCTGGCCGTACCCCCACCACCTCCCCTCGGGTGACACCACGGTGTTGCCCTCGGACGTCATGACGATCGGCAATGCGATGTACCTCCACGCGAGCGCGCACTTCCCGTTCGGAAACGTCGGATTCACCGAAATCTGGAAATCCACCGATGATGGCCACACTTGGTTCCGCCCAGGGCCCCGCTTCGACGGCGGGATCCACAACGGGCTGGCGCAGCTGTGGACCTGGGACGTTGGTGACGACGGGTTCGTCTACGTGATGTCTACAGCCTTCCGCGTCGCACGCGACGCGCCGATCATTTTGCGTCGCGTTCCCGCCGACCGGCTTACCGACCCGGGCGCCTATGAGGGGTGGGGCTTCGGCGCAAACGGATGGGCATGGGGCAACGAACCGACGCCGGTCCTTGACGGCGGCTACGGCGAGATGTGCCTTCGGCGCATTCAGGGTCAATGGGTGTTCGTGGTTTTCAACAACTTCGCATATCGGCTTGAGCTGCGGGTGTTCCCCGACATCACCTCCAACCTCTACAACGTGCCGATGAACGTCCCGATCCACGGCGCCGACTGGGGCGCCGAGGGCGGTGACGCCGTGGCCCAGCTGTACGGACCTTCCATCGTCCCGGGTTCGCGCCTAGACGCCGGCTTCCATCTCCTCGTCAGCCAGTGGAAAGCACCCGGTCCCTGGCCCTACCACGTAATGCAGTTCAAAATCCCGCTACCCCCGGATACGGCGCCAGGTCAGACTTTGGAACGCGCCGTCGGCTCGATTAATGGTCGAAAGCGACCCTCAATCAACCCCAACAGGCAGCCCAAAAAGGCTGCGGCGAAGGCTCAGTCCCGTCGATGAAATGCCCCCGAAGACTGTGCGGAGCCCGCCTGGAAACGAGCGGCGGCGGGTTGTGAAGTGAAGACTTGCGTGCTTAACCAACCTTGCTCTGCACGTCCACCTACACGAGCCGTCTACTTAGGGAGGTTTGCGCGCTTCATGGACACCGATTATGGCTGGCCTGATCTCAGCGATGCGTATGCCGACCTTGAGAGCCAAATCCAGCACGTCCACTCCGACTATCCGGAAACAGAAGATGAGGACCCTACTTCTGATCAGGACAGCCAGACTCCGACTTATACGCAAGACCCGGGCCAGATCCAACCGCCAGCTGAAAGCCAAGTTCACAAAGACGTCAGGGAGCGGCAAAAAGGTCTCAGCGTTATTCGGGCCGATCTTGCTCACCGCGGAGGACTGCTCCTTAACGCACTGGAACAACTGGAAAGCAAACGCGACTGGCAAGGAGAACTCGACTACTGGGTGCAGGAAAGCCAGGAAGCGCAGACAGGTGCTGTGATGACCTGCTTAGATCTGCTGGTCGGGGTTGGCGGCCCTGTTGCCGAAGCACTACAGACTCACCATTTCAATAGCGGCATCCTATGGTCAAGATATCTCGAAAAGAAAGGCCGATTGGAATCCCTTCAACTTGCGCTGAATTCGCATAGATTATCAAGTGCCGAAGCGCGCCAGGCCGCGCAAGAACTCACGGTGGAAATTGGCGAACTTGCGACGACAATCTCAAAAGAGTCCGCCCTAATCAGTGTGTATAGCGTTCTTGATAGGTGGGCCTTCAGGGTTGAGAAAGCGGTCCAAATAATCGAAGCAGTAAATTCTAGCGCCGAGAAGCATAATCTTCTCTTGGCCGCACATCGCGTTGGAGAGTTTTTTACCAGCCAAATCGCCGACATGGGCATGGTCAAAATCGAACAAACCCTGATCAAAGAGGGACTGCTTCCCTGGGAACGAGGACTGCTCCTGGCAAACTTCTTTGTCGGGTACGGTTACAACAGCTTTAGATTTTATACGGCATTCAACAATGTCCATACCATTCTGGCCGACATCGACAACTCTTCTGCAACGGCAGCAAGGTTAAGGAAACTTCATAGCGAAACGGTCAGCCAGATAAGAAACATCGACAAGCAATTGAATCAATTGAAACAGGTTCAAGACAATGACGCGCAGGCGGCAAAACTCCTCCAGCAGCTAAAAGCCAATCGGAGGAAAACAGCATTCAACGCGGGCATCGGGACCGCTTACGCGCTCACAGCTGTCCCAGAATTCCGGCGCCAACATGACAATTAATCTGCACCCCGAGGGGCGATTGCCCTTGCGGGTATTACGCACAATCCGGCCCGCGGGCCGTGCCGTCCACCGCCGGAACCTGACGAGTAACTAATGGAGGTCCATTGCCATGACTACGGAAAATGCTGAACCTCAGGGCAATTGCGTCGAATCCGAGGCCCGAAGCGACCTCGCCGACTCTGCCCCCGCCGGAACGCCCGCCGAGACGCCGAAGACAGTGCACGTAGCCTGTCGTCACCTCGAGATTTATACGCAACCGCCCGGGGCTGATGTGTTCGTGGATCTTCGCATTCTGGGCTGGGTGCACATCGGTAAGACCGGAGTGGATACGCCCGCCCAGTGGGATTACCAAGAGATTGTCGAATGGGATGCCGAGAAGAGCACTTGGGCGATACCGGAATTTTTTCTCTCTGACGGAAATGTCAACATCACTCTGTCCGCAGGATTACCTGATTACGGCGATGCGGTTGTCCGATTAGTACGCGCCCCGGAGGATTTCCAGTACTTTTCGGATCCTCCAGACGTTCTCGCTGCTCAAGGAAAGATCGGAAAGTGCCCAGAAGCAAACCCCGCGTACACCAGCGCCGTTACCATAGTTATTACTCAAACAATGAAATATGCAATCGCTTGGTACTATCTCAAAGTCTATTCCGATCCGCCGGGCGCTCACATCTACAATGCTCAAGATAATAGCTACTGGGGAAAGACCGGGTTGGACAAGCCCGTATTCATACATCTGGCATTGCCCGTAATGTGGAACGAACAGGGCAAAAAGTGGACTTGGAAAGATCCGCATTTCGTTGGCGGATGCCATGAAGCAACTGTCATTGCGAGGAGGGTGGGTTACAGCGACGCAAAGCAGACATTACGGATTCCCTCAACCCACTTCACCTGCTTTCCAGATCCGCCGGACGAGCTCACCGCTCAGGGCAAACTCGGCAGGTCTGACCAGCCAAACCCGAGTAATACGAGTGAAATGATGATCGTTTTACAATCGGGCGCTGGTGACGTCCTCGCGGGGTAGGACCGCCGATCATCGCGCGGGTTGGCCTTCAGCGAGCGTCACCTCGATTGGTCGTCGACGAGTTCGTTCAACTTTGTCACTAGCTCATCGGTCCGGGGCTGCATCCACATAGGGCCTCCCCCGGACTTGACACTGTACGGCGAGTTTTCGCCGGGTTTGACACCGTTGGCATTCCTTACCGCGTTGTAGTCGATTGGGACCAGGCGAATGTCGCGCTGGTCGAAGAGGTCCCATCCTTCTGGCCCGGGTCCCCAGAAAAACATCGCACCGTGCTTGCGGGAATAGGCCGCCTTCGTCGCCGTCCCTTCTTTCGGGATAAGCAAGGGCCAGCCGTTTTCATATTCACCGGTTATGTCGGGAAGCACTTTTCCGTGGCGGCTTGCTTCTTTGGCAAGCTGCCCCGCTTTCTGGAGCAGAAATTTTGCGCCGAAGCCGTCTTCTTTGTCGAAGCCGGGGTACAGATTTATCCCGTACATCGCTATCCGATTGTCCCATCTTTCCTTCAATTTCTGCTGGCCATCGGCGGGCCAGGCGAAGAATTTAGGAAATTCATTCTCGGCCCAAGCGAGGGCGTCGGCGCCGTCTTTGCTCTGCTGGATCAGCACCGGCAAGGTTGTCTCATCAAAGTCGCCGACAGTGTTGCCTGGCTTGTACGATGGGTGTTCCCACGGCTGAGGGTAAAAAGACAATAGTCCACTGAACCTGAGGACTGCGTCGTCATGATTGCCAGTGAGCCGGGACGGCTCTCCGACCCAAATGAAGTAGGGTTCTCCATTGATGTCTGCGGAGATAATCGGATAGAGGCGATAGGCATTACGCCGCACCAACTCTCCGGCCAACGGGAAGATATCCAGCGTTTGGGTGGTTTTGTTTTCATCGCGCTTGCTCAGCAATGGGCAGTCCGGATAGGGATTTTCCTGATAAACGTATTTTCCTTCGTGTTCGATAATAGCCACTACGCCGAAGGGTATTTCTTTGAGCCATGTGTAGTTATCGATCCAGAACTCATAGTGTTGGTACATCGGAAACTGGTTCGGGTCATGGGGATCGATATGAAGTTCTTGCTTCAGTTTAACTTCCAAACGCTGGACGAAGGAGAGGTCCTTTTTAGTCTTATCGATCTTGAGTTTGTCGGTTAGAAAGTCGCCGACGTTCTTCAGCGCGTACCGGAATTGGTTGGCTGAAATTGCGATAACTGGGCCGAGCATATCCTCGTACTGGGCGCAGTAGTCGAGGTACTGGGCGAAAACAGCCCGGATCGAAAACCAGACCAGGGCTTGGCCGAACACGACCTGGGCGGGTGTGCACATCTTGCTAATGTCGCCCAGCTCAGGGAACCGATACGACCAGGGCTGGTAGACGTAGCTACGCGGGGTATATGCGGAAGATGGGTCCCGCGCACCCTCCACGGCCGCGCCGGCGGAATAGACCGCATCGACGTTGAGCAGGGATCGTGCCGTGGGGCCGGGCGAGAGCGCCGCCGGGTTGGACTGTAGCCGTCGGGCTGCTAGGTCGTTGATCTCTTCCGCGGTGCGCGCCTGGCTCTGCAGCGTGGCGAACTCGGCCCGCAACGCCTGCTTGCGGTTCGAGTACTTGTTCTGGATCTCAGGATCTAGCCGCTCGTACTGAATCATTTCGATCGCGGTGCTGATCGCGGCCCTGATCGCATCTGTCTGCACAGCTTCTGTCACATCTTCTCTCGCATAGACCGACTCCGCCGCCAGGGACATGTCAGCTGAGAGGAAGGTCTTGGATAGGCCCGTCCCAGAAGGAAGATCCTTCGGGGCGTTTTCCGGCACCTCCGACACCGGAGGCTTCTCGAACACCGCCTCCCACACCTCGGGATTGGCGCACTTTTCAATGCCGTTATTTTCAAAGCGGTCGGCCTGGGTCTGCGCCCAATCCAGGGGCGTGCAGCCGAGGGGACGGCCGGCAGCCCGCACCGTGAATTTCTTCGCGGCGGTGGCGTTCCTTAGCTTCTTCAAGTAGTCCGCCGCAATCCCCGCACTGACCAAAGGAAGGGACACCGAGACGCCACCCCCGATACCGAAGGTGTCCTCCGTGAGGACACTGGTGTCTTGCAAAGTGCCTTCGAAGATCCCCACGCCCGCCTCATCGAGCTCGTCAACATAACCCGTGCCGAAGGTGTCGTAGAAGTCGGCCAGTGCACCGATTAGGACTGAGACGCTGGCGAGGTCACGCTCATTGAAGGCCTCGGCGGCCTTCAACACGTAATCCATCTTCTCGGCGAACAGTTTCGTTCTGCAGTCCAATAATTGTTGGTGGGTGCCCTTTTTAAATGTGATGGCTGTCGAATTTATCCTCCTCCCGAAGACCTTCATTCGCGATGAACGCCGGCAGGCGTTGAGGGATTGTTGAACGTAAAACTTCGCGGAAGCATCGATAATGCCGGTTTTCAGAGTCAGGGACCCAGATACACTCCACGCCCATGCGTCTTGCGATTCGGTGCTAGAACCGTCGCCGTACACATCGGTCACCGACTTACCGGGGCCACGGTCTAGCAGGCCCGCTTGTTCCAAAAGTTGCGTATCGAATGCCTCGGCACCGGCGAGGAGGCGATTGGTATCTGCATTGATCGCCGTGCCGATGTGAAGGAACTCAAACTCCTCTGGATACGGATCATTCAAGGGATCGAAGGCGTTATCTTTTTCGCTGTCAGACATTGATTTGCCCGTCTGCTCTAATGTCCCTGTTGTAAACCTGCTGAAACGCTTTCAACGTTATGCATGCAAAAGCGCAGCCCACTAGTGTCAAAAGTCCCTCACGTCGAGCCCTTTGGCTAGCGCCAGCCTTGTCACCGGCAAGAGGTGTGGGCGGATCACCACGGCCACGCTTCGGATGCAACTTGCTGGGAGGAGGTCGTACCACGCTTAGCTACGAGGAGCTCAAGCATCACAGCCTGCGGCACACAGGGCTGACGTGGATGGCTGGCACCGGCGTGCCCGGGCACGTACTCCGGAAGATCGCTGGTCATGCGGACCTGCGCACGACGCTGCGTTTCCTGCACCCGGATCGCCCACTGTGCGGGTGCCGGTGAGCTGCTGTCGAAGCACTTGTGGTCTCAGACAAGCCCAAGCAAGCGCCGGGTCGTCTGAACTACTGCTCAAGACATCAAAGCAGCTCAGAGCCTATTTTCTATGGTCGGGCTGACAGGATTTGAACCTGCGACCACTTGACCCCCAGTCAAGTGCGCTACCAAACTGCGCCACAGCCCGTGTGCCGATGAGTCCACCAGCAGCAGGTCGAAAGCCTACCGCAGCCGCGGCGCCGAACCGCTATTGCCCGGCTGACCTGCGAGCCTCGTGGTCGCCGGCTTTGGCGAACCAGGCGTCGACCTTTTCGACCCAGGCCAGCAGCGCCTGGGCAAGCTCGGATTCGCGGCGGTAGAACCGCTGCGACGGAACGGGCACGCTCACCGCGACCATCTCGTCGCCCACGTTCTTCAGTACCGCACCCACCGCGCAGATCCCTTCGCTCTGCTCTTCGCGGTCATACGCCACGCCTTCGGCTTTGACGCGGTCGAGCTCTTTGCGCAACGCCGCCGGCGTCGTGATCGTGTTCGCGGTGAGCTTGGCGAGCCGACTCGGCAGCGCACGGGCTTGCTCCTCGGCCGACAGATTGGCCAGCAGCGCCTTGCCGTTGGCGCAACAGTGCAGCGGAAACGACTCACCCACCGCGCTGATCGCCCGCAGCCGGTGCGGCGAGACCACCTGGTCGACGAAGGTCGCGCGGTCGCCGTCCAGGATCGACAGGTCGACGGTCTCCTCCAGTTCCCGGGACAGCTCCTCGATGAACGGGTGTACGTCGAACACGACGCTGCGGCGCACGGTGGTGGCCATGCGGGCGATCTCGGGTCCCAGCCGATAGCGACCCCGCGCCGCTCGCGAGGCCACCAGCCCCTCGTCGTCGAGCGCATTGAGGATCCGGCTCACGGTCGAACGCGCCATGCCCAGCCGCTCGCCGATCTCGGCCTGGTTCAGCCCGCCGGGATGCGCCTGCAGCAGCCGCAGCATCTCGGCCGCGCGCGCGATGACCTGAATTCCGCTGCCGCGGGCCTCTTCTGCGTCCACACTCATGTCAGGCTCCGGTCTCGAGCCGATAGGTGCCGCTGGGGTCGGTGATCGCCACCAGCCGCACGATACAGCCGTCGCCACCGACCCAGCGCCACGGGAAAGCCGCGAAGGTGACCCGCTTGCCGGTGACCTTGTCCACGTCGCCACCCACGTTCTCGAAGCCGTAGATCCCCTTGGACAGAATCGCGCGGTGGCAGGGCTCCCATTCCGGGAAGTCGTCAAGCACCTTGTGGCCGGTTTGCTCTTCGTATTCCTTTACCGCCCAAGGCAATAGACCACCCGTGTGTTCGGCGGGGCCGTGCGGACCGATCGAGGTGGCCAACGGATGATCGAGAGCCTGGGTATCCGTGCCGACGGCTTTGACGCCCTTGGCCGCGAACCACTCCCCGGCTTCCTTGTAAAAGCCCGGCGAATACGCGTAGTACTCGGCGCTGTCGGCGTAGTTGTGGTGCCAGCCGGTGTTGACGATGACGATGTCGCCCGGCCGGATCTGCGGCGTGGCCCTCTCCAGGTCCTCGGCCGTGACGACCTCCCACTTCTTCTTCGGGATCGACACCACAACCCCGGTGCCGAAGAATGCGCTCAGTGGGATCTCGTCGAGCAGTGGCGTGCCTTCGATCACGTGGCCCGGCGCGTCGATGTGCGTGCCGGAATGCATTACCGTGGTGATCTTTTGGGTGAGGACGCGGCTTCTGGCCATGTTGTGCAGTCGTTCGATCTTGACGTCCTCGAAGTACGGCCACGCCGGCACACCATGTCCCCAGGGGTGCGACAGATCGTAGAACTCCAGCTTCGATTCGGCGTCGCCAAGCGGCCAGCTCATTGGCACGACAGTTCCTTTCGTATCAGCATGCGGTGTAGCCGCCGTCCAGGTACATCACCTGGCCGGTATAGAAACTCGACGCGTCGCTGAGCAGATAGATCAACGCGCCGATGAAGTCTTCCGGTTCGGCGAAGCGGCGCAACGGGATTCGTGCGAACATCGCCTCGCGGGTCTTGCGTCCCTTCTCGTCGTCGGCATACATCCACTCGGTCAACTCCGAGCGGAAAACCGTTGGCGCCAGGGCATTTACCCGTATTCCCTGTGCGCCCCACTCGGCGGCCAACGACTTGGCCAGCAGGTCGGTCGCCGCTTTCGACGGGCAGTAGGCGCTGTAGCCGGCGGGATGACCGAGGCTGCCGCGCACCGAGGAAACCAGCACGACGCTGCCTCCCCCGCCCTGCTCTAGCAGCACGCGTCCGGCCGCCTGGCATACCAGCCAGGCGCCGCGCGCGTTGGCCTTCATCACGTCGTCGAAGTCGTCGACGGCCATCTCGGTGATCGGCTGGACGTGGTTCATGCCCGAGGCAACCAGGACGCCGTCGAGCCGGCCGTGCTTGGCCACCGCGGCATCGACCATGGCCTGGGCGTCGGCCGGGTATCGGGGCGGCGGACCACCACCGCCAGGTCGTGCCGGCCCGTCTCGGCAGCGAGCTCGGCCAGCCGCTCGGTGTTGCCTCCGGTCAGTGTCAGCCGCGCCCCGGCCTCGGCCAGGGCCCGGGTCGCCGCGCTGCCCAAGGAGCCGGTCGCGCCGGTGATCAGGATCGACTTGTCCTGCACGCTGAATCGCGACGCGTTCACGATGCCTCCACTAAGTCCCGCATCACGGGTATTGCATCCCGTTATACAAGAAGACGTTAGTGCTGAGTCGTCGCTGAAGTCAACGTTGATTCCTGTGATGTAGACATCATCAGCCGCATTGTGGGAAGTAGCGCCTGAGGGGTCGCCGAGTGCGCGGTCAGGGCGGCGAGTGGGCGGTCAGGGTGGCGAGTGGTCGCTCGGGGCGCCTTGGACGCGCACTCGACGCGAAGGGACGGGGGCGTTACAGCCCGACAGTCAGCGGCGCTTGGCGGTGCGCTTTTCGCGGACCCGCACGTTGATACGGATCGGGCTGCCGTCGAACCCGAACGTCTCGCGCAGCCGCCGCTCCAGGAACCGTCGGTAGCCGGCCTCGAGGAAGCCGGTGGCGAACAGGACGAAAGTCGGCGGCCGGGCAGTGGCCTGGGTGGCGAACAGGATGCGGGGCTGCTTGCCGCCGCGCACCGGAGGCGGCGTGGCCGCCACGACTTCCTTGAGCCAGGCGTTCAGCGGGCCGGTCGCAATCCGGGCATCCCACGATGCCAGCGCGGTCTCCATCGCCGGCACCAGCTTCTGCACGGCCCGTCCCGTCTTGGCGGAGATGTTGACCCGCTCGGCCCACTGCAGCTGCGCCAGTTCGCGGTCGATCTCGCGGTCCAGCAACTCGCGGCGGTCCTCGTCGACCAGATCCCACTTGTTGAAGGCCAGCACCAGCGCCCGGCCGGCCTCGATCACCATGCTCAGCACCCGCTGGTCCTGTTCTGTCAGCGGCTGCGACGCGTCGATCAGCACGAGCACCACCTCGGCCGAATCGATGGCCGAGTGCGTGCGCACCGACGCGTAGAACTCGTGCCCGCTGGCCTGCCCGACCTTGCGGCGCAAGCCCGCGGTGTCGACGAAACGCCATATCTTGCCGCCCAATTCGATCAGCGAGTCCACCGGATCGACCGTGGTTCCCGCGACGTCGTGCACGACCGAGCGCTCGTCGCCGGCCAGCTTGTTCAGCAGCGAGCTCTTGCCGACGTTGGGCTTGCCGACCAGCGCCACCCGGCGCGGACCGCCGGGCGCCGGTGCCGCCTCGGACACCTCGGGCAACACGGCGAGCACGTCGTCGAGCAGATCGGCCACACCGCGGCCGTGGATCGCACTGACCGCATGTGGCTCGCCCAGACCCAGCGACCACAGCGCGGCCGCGTCGGATTCGACCTTCTCGCTGTCAACTTTGTTGGCGGCCAAGAAGACTGGCTTGCCGGAGCGCAGCAGGATGCGGGCAGCGGCCTCGTCGGCGCTGGTGGCACCGACCGTGGCGTCGACCACCAGGATGATCGCGTCGGCGGTACGCATCGCCACCGACGCCTGCTCGGCCACCAGCTGTTGCAGGCCCTTGGCGTCGGGCTCCCAGCCCCCGGTGTCCTGCACGACGAACCGGCGACCGGTCCACAGCGCGTCGTAGGAAACCCGGTCCCGAGTCACGCCCGGAATGTCCTGCACCACCGCTTCGCGCCGGCCCAGGATCCGGTTGACCAAGGTCGACTTGCCGACGTTGGGCCGGCCGACAATGGCCACCACCGGCGCTGGACCGGGCTCGTCGAAGTCTCCCGAATCGGAATCGACGACCTCCCAATCGCTTTCGTCGGACCAGGTACCGTCCTGACTCACCGCACTGCCTCGCTTCGCTGCTTGACCAACTCCAGCAGGTGATCGATCACCTGCGCCTCGGTCATGTCGCTGGTGTCGACGATCACCGCGTCCGCCGCCGGTCGCAACGGCGACAGCGTGCGGGTAGAGTCCAGATGATCCCGGCGGCGCACATCGGCCAGGACCCCGTCGTAATCGTCGGCCAAACCCGCGGCGATGTTCTGGTCATTGCGCCGACGGGCGCGGGTCTCGGCCGACGCGGTCAAGAAGATCTTCACCGGCGCGTCCGGCAACACCACCGTCCCGATGTCGCGGCCCTCAACGACGACATCGCCCGGCCCTTGTGCCATTTCGCGCTGCAAGGCGACCAGCCGGGTCCGTACGGCGGCAACCGAGGACACCGCCGACACCGCACCGGTAACCTCGTCGCCGCGAATCTCGGCCGAGACATCCTCTCCGGCAAGGAAATAACGATCGCCCTCGGGGCGGTAGTCGACCGACATCTGCACCGTCTCGGCGACCCCTGCGACCGCTTCTGCGTCGGCGGGGTCGATCCCGGCGCGCAACACGGCCAACGTCACCATTCGGTACATCCCGCCGGTGTCCAGGTAGCGCGCCCTCAGCGCTTCCGCCAATCCCTTTGACACCGAAGACTTTCCGGTTCCAGCCGGGCCGTCGATCGCCACCACGACACCGCCCGTCACAGGCCGATGGTTCGCTCCACTCCCGTCACTCACTGCGTTTGTTCCGCTCGTTCCGCTCACAAGCCCACCGCTTGGTACAGTTGGCCGATCTCGCCCTGACTCAGCGCCCGGATGCTGCCCGGCCGCTGCTTACCCAGCGCGATCCCACCGAGCTCGGTGCGTACCAGCGACTCCACCGGGAAACCCACCGCCGCCAGCATCCGGCGCACAATCCGATTGCGGCCTTCGTGCAACGTCAAGCGCACCAACGTTTTTCCGGGAATGGCGTCCACCACCGCGAAGTCGTCGACACGCGCGGGGCCGTCCTCCAACTCGATTCCGGCCCGCAATTGCTTGCCCAGACCGCGCGGTACCGTTCCAGCGACCGTGGCCAGATATGTCTTGGGCACTTCGTGGGAGGGGTGCATCAAACGGTGCGCCAGCTCACCGTCGTTGGTCAGCAGGATCAGCCCCTCGGTGTCGGCGTCCAACCGTCCCACGTGAAAGAGCTTCTTGTTCCCTCGCACTCGCCGTTCGACCAGGTCGCCGATGCACGGCCGGCCGCGGTCGTCGGACATCGTCGACTGCATCCCCAGCGGCTTGTTCAGCGCTAGATAAACCTGCGTCTCGTCGACGGCGATCCTGGCGCCGTCCACGCGGATCACGGAAGCGTCGGGGTCGACGCGGGTGCCCAGCTCGGTCACCACCTGCCCGTCCACTTCGACGCGACCGTCGATGATCAACTTCTCGGCGGCTCGGCGTGACGCAATTCCGGCCTGGGACAACACTTTTTGCAGCCGGATCCCCTGATCGTCGGCCATCAATCCTGGTCCACGTCAAACGAAAGCGACTGTTCGGGCGTCTGGCCACCCGCCAGTTTGATGAAACGTGGCTCGCTGTCCAGGGATTCGCTCAGGTCCTCGATCGAGTCGACGTCGGGAAGCAGCGGCGCGATGTCGGGCAGGTCGGTCAACGACTCCAGCCCCAGCCGCTCCAAGAACAGCTCGGTGGTGGCGAAGGTGGCCGCGCCGCTGTCCTCGTCGACGCCGGCCTCGGTGATCAGGCCGCGCGCCAACAGGGTTCGGATGACGGCGTCGACGTTGACCCCGCGCACCGCGCTGACCCGCGCACGGGTCACGGGCTGGCGGTAGGCCACCACGGCCAGGGTCTCCAGCGCGGCCCGGGTGAGCTTGGAGCGAGCGCCGTCCAGCAGCAGCTTCTCCACGTAGGGCGCGTACTTGGCGCGGGTGTACATCCGCCACCCCTCGCCGGTCTTACGCAGGTCGATGCCGCTGTCGCGTTGCGTGAGCTCCTCGGCCATCAGCTGCAGTTTCGCGGCTATCCGATAGACGGGCTGCCCGGTGGCGGCGCCCAGCGCCTCCTCGGCGACCGGGGTGTCCACCACCAGCAACAGCGCCTCCAGCACGCCGCGCAGCTCCTCGTCGTCCAGCGGCGCTGCTTCGGCGATGTCGGGGATGCCTTCGATACCCGGGTCGAGATCGAGGTCGGGCAAGTCTTCAGTCACGAGCGCCCCTCCTCTCCCCCGCAAGCGGGCGGTACCCCCACATCGCTGCGCTCTGCATCGTCACGGCGCGAGTCATTTATTCGTCCCGTATTTCGGTGGTCGGACGCTCCCCGGTCCACGAAATCTGGAGCACGCCAAGCGGCTCCGACTGGTCGAATGCTACCGCCCGGGAGCGATACAGCTCGAGCAGCGCCAGGAAGCGTCCTACCACTTCCATCGGTACCTCACAGTCGGCGACCAGCTCGGAGAACGTGGCCCAGTGGCCGCTGCCCCGAGCTTCGAGCATCGACAGCAGCTTCTGGGCCTGCTCGGGCACCGAGACCTGAAGCTCGTGCAGGTGGCCGATGGACACCGTCGGCACCGGCCGCGGGCTGAACGCGACCGCGGCGATCTGGGCGAAACGCTCGGCGTCGACACCGATCATCACTTCCGGCAGCAGTTCGGTGAACCGGTCCTCCAGCGACACCGCACGCGGGTAGCTGCGTAGCGCGGTGGCTTCCAGCTCGGCGAACATCTCCGCGACGTGCTTGAACGCGCGGTACTGCAGCAGCCGGGCGAAGAGCAGGTCGCGCACCTCGAGCAGGGCGAGGTCTTCCTCGTCGTCGATCTGTCCGGCCGGCAGCAGCCGCGCGGCCTTGAGATCCAGCAGGGTGGCGGCGACCACGAGGAACGCGGTGGTCTCCTCGAGGTCGAGCTGGGCGCCGATCTCGCGGGTGTAGGCGATGAAGTCGTCGGTGACCTGGTGCAGCGCCACCTCGGTCACGTCGAGACGATGCGCGAAGATCAGCTGCAGCAGCAGATCGAACGGCCCCTCGAAGTTGGTGAGGCGGACTTGGAAACCGGTCGAGGAGCCGTTCTGCGCAGCCGCCTCACCATTGGCTGTGTCGTTCACGCGCCGAATCGGTCGATGAACTCGCGGGCCAAAGCGCGATAGGCGATGGCGCCCGTCGACTTCGGCGCCCAGGTGGTGATGGGTTCGCCCGCCACACTGGTCTCCGGGAAACGCACGGTCCGGGTGATCACGGTGTCGAACACCAGGTCACCGAAGCGTTCGACGACCCGGGCCATCACCTCACGGGCGTTGACCGTGCGCGGGTCGTAGCGGGTCAGCAGGATGCCGCTGATCTCGAGCTTCGGGTTGAGCCGGTCGCGCACCTTGTCCACGGTATCGGTGAGCAGCGCCAGGCCGCGCAGCGAGAAGAACTCGCACTCGGTCGGAATGACCACGCCGTCGGAGCAGGCCAGCCCGTTGACCGTGAGCAGGCCGAGCGACGGCTGGCAGTCGATCAAGACATAGTCGTAGCGGTCCAGCACCGGATGCAGCGCGCGACCCAGCGTCTGCTCCCGGCCCACCTCGTTGACCAGCTGGATCTCGGCGGCCGACAGGTCGATGTTGCTGGGCACCAGGTCCAGGTATTTGACCCGGGTGGACAGCAGCACGTCTTCAATCGACACCCGCGGCTCGACCAGCACGTTGTGAATGGTCTTTTCCAGCTCGTAGTGCGGGACGCCGAGGCCCGCGGACAGCGCGCCCTGCGGATCCATGTCCACCAGCAACACCCGCCGGCCGTACTCGGCGAGCGCGGCACCCAGGTTGATCGTCGAGGTGGTTTTGCCGACGCCACCCTTCTGGTTGCACATCGCAATCACCTTGGCCGGGCCGTGCGAGGTGCGTGGCTGGGGCTCCGGGATCGCCCGCGGCGGGCGCCCAGTAAGGCCAATCTCGACGCCGCCGTCAGGCTGGTCGGTCATGCCCGGGGTGTTGCGAAGGTGAACATCGTCCGAAAGTCTATCGGGTAGGCGCGCGTAAACCGGCCGACCCGCAGGGTGTTTTACCAGCGAATATGTGCGGATATCGCGGGCGTGGTGCCGTTGAATTCGCATGCTTAACACCAGTCACACGAGCACCAGCCGAAGGGGAGACGGACGCTACCCGCCGCGCGTCACTGCCGGCCGGTCTGGGTGGTCACGCCAGTTCCAGCGACTCCCGCGCGCCGGGCTCCAGGGTCAGGACGGGCCGCAGCGCATGGAGCACGTCGGGGTCCTCGATGGTGGACGGCATCTCATCGTCGTGGCCGTGCGCGATGCGGCGCATCGCCTTGCGGAGAATCTTGCCGGAGCGCGTCTTCGGCAACGCCGAGACGATGTCGACCCGCTTCAGACACGCCAGCGCACCGATCTGGTCGCGAACCAGCGCCACCAACTCGTCGGCGAGCCCGTCCCCCGGCGCCCCGGCCTGCAGGACGACGAACCCGCGCGGGATCTGGCCCTTGATCTCGTCGGCGACGGCGATGACCGCCACTTCCGCCACCGCAGGGTGCGACGCCAGCACCTCTTCTATCGCGCCGGTGGAGAGTCGGTGACCGGCCACGTTGATGACATCGTCGATGCGGCCCATCACGAACAGATAGCCGTCCTGATCGACATATCCGCCGTCGCCGGTCAGGTAATAGCCGGGATGCTCGCACAAGTACGAGGCTTCGTACCGCGCGTCATCCTGCCAAAGCGTCGGGAAGGCACCGGGCGGGAGCGGCAGACTCAGGCAAATGGCGCCCTCCTCACCAGGCGAGCAGGCCGCCCCGTCCGGATTGAGGATCGCGACCTCGTAACCCGGCATCGGCACGCCCGGCGAACCGGGCTTGATCGGCAGCGGTTCGGCGCCTATCGGAATGGCTGCGATCGCCCAACCGGTCTCGGTCTGCCACCAGTGGTCGATGACTCGAACGCCGACTTTGTCGGACACCCATGAGTAGGTGTCGGGGTCGAGCCGCTCACCGGCGAGGAACACCGATTCCAGATGGGCGCGGTCATAGCGCTGTAGCCAGGTGCCGTCGGGATCGTCCCGGCGGATTGCGCGGATGGCGGTCGGCGCGGTGAAGAAAACCTTCACCTCATGCTCGGTGATCACACGCCAGAAAGCACCCGGGTCGGGCGTGCCCACCGGCTTTCCCTCGTAGAGCACCGTGGTGGCCCCCGCGAACAGTGGTCCGTAGACGATGTAGGAGTGCCCGACCACCCAGCCGACGTCCGACGCCGCCCAGAAGACATCGCCGGGACTGACGTCGTAGATGTGGCGCATGCTCCACAGCAGCGCTACCGCGTGACCACCGTTGTCCCGCACCACACCTTTGGGCCGGCCGGTCGTACCCGAGGTGTAAAGGATGTACAGCGGATCCGTTGCGGCCACCGCGACTGCCGGCACGGGCTCGGCGGTGCTCATCAGCTCCTGCCAGTCTCTGTCACGGCCGTCGATCATGCTGCAGCGCAGCCGGTCCCGCTGCACGATGACGCAGTGCCGCGGCGGATGCGCGCTGGCGGCGATCGCCGCATCGAGCATGGGCTTGTACTCGACAACCCGGGTCGGTTCGATGCCGCACGACGCCGAGACGATCACGGCAGGACGAGCGTCGTCGATGCGAGTGGCGAGCTCGTGGGCGGCGAATCCACCGAAGACCACGGAATGCACCGCACCGATGCGGGCACACGCCAGCATGGCGACCACCGTTTCCGGGATCATCGGCATGTAGATGACCACGCGGTCGCCTTTGCTCACCCCCAAGCTGCGCAGCACCCCGGCGAAACGCGATGTGAGATCTAGCAATTCGGCATAGGAGAGGGTGCACTTCGTCGCCGTCACGGGTGAGTCGTAAATCAGCGCCGGCGTGCCGCCGCGGCCGGCATCGACGTGCCGGTCGAGCGCGTTGACGCAGGTGTTGAGTTCCGCGTCGGGAAACCAGCGATAGAAAGGCGGTCGGCTGTCGTCGAGGATCTGCCTCGGCGCTTGCGTCCATGTCACCGCCTCCGCGGCCTGCGCCCAGAATGTCCTCGGATCGTCGAGGCTGACCTGGTGAAGCTCGCGATAACCGTTCATCTGGCTCCTCTGCCGGCCGTCACCAATGGCCGGACGGTATAGCCGGGACCGCGGGGACGCAAGTCTTGGACACCACCGTTGGGTCGACGATGCCTATGGTGGGCGTATGGATCTCAAACGACGGATACCGCTGCTGCGGTGGTCGGTATGGCGGATGGCCGCCGGAGCGCGCAACATCACCACGACGGGCCAGATCGGCGACGGACGCGAGGCGGCCGCGGTCGACTACGTCGTCAACAACGCCCGGGCCGGCGACATCGACGACGTGATCGCCACCATCGACAAGTTCGCCTACGAGAAGTCGATGCTGATCAACGTCGGCGACGAGAAGGGTCTGCTGCTCGACGCCGCCGTACGCCGGGCCGACCCCGCGCTCGCGCTGGAGTTGGGCACCTACTGCGGCTACGGCGCGCTGCGGATCGCCCGGGCCGCGCCGAACGCCAAGGTGTTTTCCGTCGAGCTCGCCGAGGCCAACGCCGCTAACGCCCGGCGGATCTGGGCGCATGCCGGCGTCGCCGATCGGGTGACCTGCGTCGTCGGCACCATCGGTGACGGCGGGCGCACCCTCGACGCGCTCGCCAACGAGCACGGATTCGCTTCTGGCGCACTTGATTTGCTGTTCCTCGACCACGACAAGGACGCCTACCTCGACGATTTGAAGAGCATCATGGACCGGGGCTGGCTGCATAAGGGCTCGATCGCGGTCGCCGACAACGTGCGGGTGCCCGGGGCGCCGAAGTACCGCGAGTACATGCGCCAACAGCAGGGCAAGTTGTGGAACACCGTCGAGCACAAGGCTCACCTCGAGTACCAGTCGATGGTGTCCGACCTGGTGCTGGAGTCCGACTACCTGGGCTGAAATTCGGCCGACTATTGGGCGCGCGGGTGGGCTCCGGCCCACACTTCGCGCAGCGCGTGCACGGTGACCAACGTGTAGATCTGCGTGGTCGTCACCGAGGCGTGACCGAGCAGCTCCTGCACAACGCGCACGTCGGCCCCGCCCTCGAGCAGATGCGTGGCGAACGAGTGCCGCAGCATGTGCGGCGACACCCCCGAGGTGATCCCGGCGCGCTCGGCGGCGTCCTGCAACACCTGCCATGCGCTTTGCCGCGACAGCCGTCCGCCGCGGGCGTTGAGGAAGATCGCGGCCGTTCCGCGGCCCCGGCGCGCCAGCTCCGAGCGTCCGCGCACCAGGTAGGCATCCAGCGCCTGCACGGCGGGACGCCCGATCGGCACCAGCCGCTGCTTGCCGCCCTTGCCGCGCAGCAGCACCGAGCGGGCCTGGGTGTCGATGTCGTCGACGTCGAGGCCGACGGCTTCGGAGATGCGTGATCCGGTGGAGTACAACAGCTCCAGCAGCGCCCGGTTGCGCAGCGTCAGCGGACCGTCGGACGGGCTCTCCCCGCCCGCGCCTTCGAGCAGCGCGAGCACTTCGTCGACGGTCAGGCTTTTCGGCAGCCGGCGGCCCGGGGTCGGCGGTCGCACCGCGCGCGCCACGTCCAGTTCGGTCAGCCCCTCGGCGGCGGCGAAGCGATGCAGTCCGCGCACCGCGATCAACGCCCGCGCGGCCGACACCGCCGACAAGCCCACCGCCCCGGAATCGGGATCACCGCGGCGCAGTGCGACCAGGAATTCGCTGACGTCGTCCTCGCCGACCTTGGCAAGATCGTGAATTCCACGGTCTTCCAAGTGCTTTGAATAGCGGCGCAGGTCGCGCCGGTAGGAGCTGAGCGTGTTGGCCGCTACCCCCCGCTCGATCGTCAGGTGGTCGAGATAGCCCTGCATTTGCGACTCGAGCGTCAGCGCGGTCGTCATTGCGCGGCCGCTTTTCGGGCGGCGAATGCCCGGGGCTTGTCCGGCCACGGGATGTCCACCGGGCGCGGCTGGGCCAACCCCGTTGTGACGGCATGTGCGGCCAGAATCCCGGATACGGCAAGGGAATTGACGATCTCACCGCTGAAGACGAGGCGCAGCGCCTCCTCGATCGGGATCCAGCGCGTCGTCAGGTCGGCTTCTTCGTCGTGCGCCTCCGGGCGGCCGATCTCGGTCAGACCGGTGGCCAGGAAGACCCGGACCGATTCGTCGCTGTATCCGGGCGCGGTGTCGAGGTCGACGAGGACGTGCCAGGTGTCGGCGTGCAGACCGACTTCCTCCTCGAGTTCGCGTGCCGCCGTGAGGTGGGGCGCTTCGCCCGCGAGGTCGAGCAGGCCCGCCGGCAGTTCCCATAGCCGCCGGCCGAAGGTGTGCCGGTACTGGTAGACCATCGCGATGCTGTGGTCGTCGCGCATCGGCACGATGGCTACGGCGCCGTAGTGTTCCAGCACCTCGCGCGCCGCGGTGTTGCCGCCGGGCATCCGCACCTCGTCGCGGCGCAGCGTGAAAATCTTTCCGGTGTAGAGCAGTTCGCTCGACGCCGTCTCGAAGTCATGGTCAGCCACGAGTGGCGGGTTCGGGAATCGACCGTTCGGCACTGTCCCGATGCTGGTTGCCGTTGGACGTGTGCTCAGGGATCTCCACCGGAAGCAGCTCACCTTCTTTGTAGTCGATGGCCGCGCCGACGAATGCGACGAACAGTGGATGTGGCCGGGTGGGCCGGCTCTTCAGTTCGGGGTGGGCCTGGGTACCGACGACGAACGGGTGAATGTCCGACGGGTATTCGACGAACTCCACCAGATGGCCGTCGGGCGAGGTCCCGGAGAATCGCAGCCCGCTTTCGGCGATCTTGTCACGGTAGGCGTTGTTGACCTCGTAGCGGTGCCGGTGCCGCTCGGACACCTGAGTGGCTTTATATGCTTGGGCCACAATCGAATCCGGCTCGAGCACCGCAGGATAGGCGCCCAGCCGCATGGTGCCGCCGAGGTCGGCTTCGCCGGCCACGATGTGCTCCTGATCGGCCATCGTCGAGATGACGGGATCCGGTGTGGACGGTTCGAATTCGGCCGAGTTGGCCTCGGTCAGACCGACCGAGCGAGCGGCTTCGATCACGATGCACTGCAGACCGAGGCACAAGCCGAATACCGGCAACCCGCGTGCCCGCGCATACCGGATCGCGCCGATCTTGCCCTCGATACCGCGGATGCCGAATCCGCCGGGGATCAGCACACCGTGCACGTCGGCCAGCGCTGCCGCGGCACCGGTGGCGCTCTCGCAGTCGTCGGACGGCACCCATACCATCTCGACCTTTGCGTGGTGCCGAAACCCGCCGGCGCGCAACGCCTCGGTCACCGAGAGATAGGCATCGGACAGATCAACGTACTTGCCCACCAAGGCGATTCGCACGGTTTCGTGCGGTTCGTGCACCCGGCGCAGCAGGTCGTTCCATTGGGTCCAGTCGACATCGCGGAACGGCAGGTTCAGCCGGCGCACCACGTACGCGTCGAGCTCCTCGCGGTGCAGCACCTTGGGGATGTCGTAGATCGAAGGCGCGTCCGGAGTGGAGATGACGCCGTCGATGTCGACGTCGCACATCAGCGCGATCTTGTTCTTCAACGGCTCGGGGACGTCGCGGTCGCAGCGCAGGATCAACGCGTCGGGCGTGATTCCGACGCTGCGCAGCGCGGCCACCGAGTGCTGCGTCGGCTTGGTCTTGAGTTCACCGGACGGCGCCAGGTAGGGCACCAGCGACACGTGCAGAAAGAAGACGTGCTCACGACCGAGATCGTGGCGGACCTGCCGGGCCGCCTCGAGGAAGGGCTGCGACTCGATGTCGCCGACCGTGCCGCCGATCTCGGTGATCACGACGTCCGGGCGGTTGCCGTTGGCGTCCGGTTCGGCAAGCGCCCGGATGCGCCGCTTGATCTCGTCGGTGATATGCGGGATCACCTGAACGGTGTCGCCGAGGTATTCGCCGCGGCGCTCCTTGGCGATGACGGTTGAATACACTTGTCCGGTAGTGACATTCGCGGAGCCGGACAGGTCGCGATCCAGGAATCGCTCGTAATGACCGACGTCGAGGTCGGTCTCGGCGCCGTCCTCGGTGACGAAGACCTCGCCGTGCTGGAACGGGTTCATCGTGCCCGGGTCAACGTTGAGATACGGGTCGAGCTTTTGCATCGTGACGTGCAGTCCGCGCGCGGTCAGTAGCTGTCCGAGGCTACTGGCGGTCAGACCCTTACCGAGTGAGGATGCGACACCACCGCTGACGAAGAGGTGCTTGGTGGTGGTTTGCGGATGCCTACGCACTAAAGCGACCTCCGTGAAGACGGGCAGGGCGTCGTTATCGTCGAAATTGACTAGCTGGGCCTGCCGACCCACGGAAACCCACCCTAACACCAGCAACGCGACGGCGCGGCTAACACGCCCGGCAACCGGATGGCCGACTGCGAATCGCTACTGCGCAACAGTGATCGACGTGGCGCCGTGACCGGTGCCGTACTGCCCGACATGCCCGCCATTGAGCAGGTCATGCAGGCCGAGGATCGCGGTGATCCGACCGGGCGCGGCGTCGACGTCGTCGACGGTGCTGATCGCGGAGTTGATGCCGGCGTCGGCGCGTGCGACCGCGACCGCGGCACCGCCCGTCGACGATCCGTCGCGCCCGGCCAGCAGCGTGCCCGAGCCGTGCGGCGCCAGCGCCGCGGCGAAGCGGGCCACGCTGACTCCCTGATTGCCGGCGTCTTGCGGCAGCGCGCCACCGGTGACGATCAGCGCGGCGTTGGCCGCGGCCATGTGGTCGCTGGGTTGATATGTGACGAACCCGGTCTCGCGCAGCGCCGCCAGCACGGTGTCGCGCTGCGTCTCTGTGATTTCTGGGACGGGTGGGACCGCCGGGCCGGCGTTGATCAGCATGGCGATGCCCAACAGGTCACCGGCCTGCGACCCCTGGTCGACGAGTTTGGTGCTGAGTTGCTGTCCGGCGGGCAGCACCGACGAGTTCACCACGGTCCGCAGTTTCTCCGCGGAGTTGGCGTCGACGAACTCTTGGGTCAGTGCCACCGTCCCCGTGACGGTCCCGCCGGCCTGGCCGACGATCTTCGAGACCGCAGCAACGTCGTCGTCCTTGGCGTCCGGGGTACGGAAGACGACGACGGATTTGCCTGCCAGCCCGTCGTGCACAATCCGGCCCATCAGCTGGTTGTCGAAATTGTTTGCCGCGCTGAGCTTCTCGTTGAGGACGTTCTTCTGGTCGTTGAGCCCGTCGATCTGCGTGTAGAGGTCACGCTTCTCGTCACGCAGGCTGGACAGCAGGGTGTCGGACAAGAAGCCCGAACCCAGCACGACGCCGACGGCCAACGCGAGAAAGACCGCGGCCAGCGAGAAGGCATGTTGGCGTAACGAGATCATGAGCGCACGTCCTTCGAACTGACTAAGTGATCAGGTGCTGAATCCACACGGAGAAGTGATTCCAGTAGTCGGTGGCCCAGTGCAGCACCACGCCGTCGGTGCGCGACACCCACAGCGCGACGATGACGGCGATCAGCATCGTCAGCGCCAGCAGCGCGATGGCGCCGCCCGAAATGTGGTTGCGGTAGAGGGTGGCGACAGCCTTGGCGTCGACCACCTTCTCCCCGACCCGAAGCCTGGTCAAAAACGTCGACGGGTTGCTCTGGGTGCGGGTCCGGTCGAAGAACGTCTCGATGTTGGCGGTGTGGCCGGCCGTCACCAGCAGCGCCGCGCCGTGGTGGTCGGCGAGCAGCAAGGCGAGGTCGACGGCCGAACCCGCGGCGGGGAAGGTCATCGCCCCGACCCCGAGGTCCTGGATCCGCTCCAGCCCGGGCGCGTGGCCGTCGGCGTCGGCCGGCAGCACCACGTGGGCGCCGCACTTGAGCGCCTCGGTGCTGATCTGCTCCGGGTCGCCGACGATCAGCTGCGGGCGGTAGCCCGCCTTGCGCAGCACGTCGGCGCCGCTGCCGACGCCGATGAGCACCGGCTGATACTCCTTGATGAACGGCTTCAGCGAGCGTAGGTCGTCGGCGGCACTGTCCTCGTCAGCGACGATCACCACGTGGCGGCGGCGCATGTCGATATCGACGTCGGGAATGCCGATACCGTCGATCAGCAGCGGGCTCTCGCTCTTGATGAACTCGATTGTGTTGCCCGCGAACGCCTCCAGGTGGGCAGCCAGGCCGCTCTTGGCCTCGCGCATCAGGTCGGCGATGTCGTGGTCGGTGCGCTCGGTGCCGCGGATCAGCCGACGCTCGCCTGCGTACACCCCGCCCTCATACAGGCGAACCTTGGCGCCGTCCTTGACCTTCTTGAAGATGTCCGGTCCGGTCTCGTCGATCAGCGTGACGCCGTTGTTGACCAATACCTCCGGGCCCATGTTCGGGTAGCGGCCGGAGACCGACGGCGATGCGTTCACGACGGCGGCGATGTCCGCCTCTACCAGCGCTTCGGCGGTAATCCGGTCCAGGTCCAAGACGTCGAGCACGACGATGTCACCCGGGCAGACCCGACGCAGCAGACGGTCGATGTTGCGGTCCACCCGTGCGGTGCCGGTCAGACCCGGCCGGGAAGCGTGACGTGTTAGCAGCCCTGACATCTTCATGGGGGGATTCTGTCCGTCAGGCGCGGCCGAGGGGTGGAGGCGCGCCGTAACATTAGCCCCAGAAGTTATCTAGAGTCACATCTGTAACAGGCGGATCCCGGTATGGTCTCGAGCGGGGCCACGACGGTTAGATCTCGTCGTTCTGGGCGCCGTCGAGTAGCTCCCGGGCGTGCGCGCGGCCGCTGTCGGATTCGCCCAGACCGGCCAGCATCCGCGCCAGCTCGGCGACCCGCTCGTCGTCGGTCACCCGCCGCACCACGCTGGTCCCCCGCGGCCCGGCCGGATGCACCACCAGGTGCACGTCGGCGTACGCCGCGACCTGCGGCAGGTGGGTCACCACGATGACCTGGTGAGTGCGTGCCAGCCGCGCCAGCCGCCGCCCGATCTGGACGGCCGCCCGGCCACCGACACCGGCGTCGACCTCGTCGAACACCATCGTGGTGCCCGCCGCCGATGCCGCCAGCACCACTTCCAAAGCCAGCATCACTCGGGACAGCTCACCGCCTGAGGCGCTCTTGGCCAGCGCCAGCACCGTCATGCCCCGGTGCGCGGCGAAGCCGAAGTCGACCTGGTCGATGCCGTCGCCTCCCGCGCGGGCCAGCTCGCCCGACGGCAGCGTGAGGGCGGCCGGGTCGTCCTTCTCGGTGGCGATGTCGGTGCTTACCTCGATCGTGAATTCGGCATCGGCCATCGCCAGCCCGGACAGCTCGGCGGTCACTTCTTTGGCCAGCTTCTTCGCTGCCTTGCGTCGCGCCTTACTGAGATCGATTGCGGCTTCTGCTAATTCACCGGCGAGCTCGTCGGCGCGGCGTTCCAGCGCCGCCAGCCCTTCCTCGGACACGTCGAGTTGGGCAAGCCGGTCGCGCGATGCGGCCGCCCACTGCAGCACGCCGTCAACGTCCGCGGCGTACTTGCGGGTCAGTGTCCGCAACTCGGCTTGGCGGGCCAGCTTCGATTCCAGCGCGCTGGCATCGACGGGCAGCTCTTCCAGGTAGCCGCCGAGTTCCTGGGCCGCATCGGCGACCACGGTCTGCGCCTCGCGCACCTGCTCGGCCAACGCCTGCAGCTTGGCGTCGTCGGTGGATTCCAGTGCGGCCCTTGCGCGTCCGAGAGTGTCGGCCGCGCTGCCGCCCGTCAAATCCTCGGTCGAGAGCGCCTCGCGGGCGGTGGCTGCGGCCTCGCGCAGTGTGTCTAGCTCGGAGAGCCGCACGATATCGGCGACCAGGGCGTCGTCCTCGCCGGGCTGCGGGTTTACCGCATCGATCTCGTTGAGCGCGAAGCTCAGCCGATCGGCCTCCAGCGCGAGTTCGCGCATGCGGTTGCGCCGATCGAACAGGTCGCGCCGCGCCGTCAGCCAGGCGTCGCGCACTTTGCGGTAGCGCTCCAGCGCGGCGCCGGTCTTCGCGAACCGGTCCAGCGCGCCGCGTTGCTCCTCGGGCCGCATCAGCCGCAGCTGGTCATTCTGGCCGTGCAGGGTCAGTAGCCCGGTAGTGAAGTCTCCCAACGATTTCGCGGGCACGCTGCGGCCGCCGAGATAGGCCCGGGACGGCCCGTCACGGCTGACCGAGCGCAGCGCGATCACGCTGCCGTCCTCGTCGCGTTCCGCGCCCGACGCGTCCAGCATCTCGTCCAGCTGCGCGATCGCCGCGTCGTCGAGATCGGTTGTGGTGAAACGGCCTTCGACGACCGCGCGTTCGGCACCCGAACGCACCCGGTTGGCGTCGGCGCGGGCGCCACCGAGCAGATGAAGCCCCGTCACCACCATGGTCTTGCCGGTGCCGGTCTCACCGGTCAGTACGGTCAGGCCGCGGTCGAACTCCCCGACCGCAGAGCTGATCGCACCCAGCGACTCGATGCGGATTTCGGTCAGCATTGCGTCAGCACCGCTGCGGCGCCGTTACTTTCCGCGCCAACCGGTCACGGGCAAGCGGAACTTACGCACCAGTCGGTCGGTGAACGGCGCGCTGTCCAGCCGTGCCCATTTCACCGCGGTGCCACAGCGTTTCACCTCGAGCCGCCCTCCTGCGGGTAGCACCATTTCGCGACGGCCGTCGCAGAACACCAGGGCGTCGTTGCCGCTCGCCTCGATCTCGATCGCGATCGCGGCGTCCGGGCTGGTGACCATCGGCCGACCGAACAGCGCGTGGGCGTTGTTGGGCACCACCAGGATTGCCTCGAGGTCCGGCCACAGCACCGGGCCGCCGGCGGAGAAGGCGTAGGCGGTCGATCCGGTCGGCGTCGACACCAGGACGCCGTCGCAGCCGAAGGTCGACACCGGCCGTCCCTCGATTTCGACGACCACGCCGAGCACGCCCAACCGCGGGCCCTTCTCCAGGCTGGCCTCGTTGAGCGCCCAGCCCTGATCGAGCACCTGCCCGCGATGCCGTACCGCGATGTCGAGCGTCAGGCGCTCCTCCACCCGGTAGTCCTGCGCGACCACATGTTCGAGCACCCGGTCGATGGCCTCGGCCTCGGCCTCGGCCAGAAAGCCGATGCGCCCCAGGTTGACGCCCAGCACCGGAATGTCCGCGTTACGAGCGAATTCCGCTGCACGCAGGAAGGTTCCGTCGCCGCCGAGCACCAGCACCAGCTCGCAGCCTTCCGCGGCGTCGGGCTCGGCGTCGACCACCTCGATTTCGACGCCCATCGCCCGGACGTCGTCGGGAGACAGCGGCAGCGGCCCCCGATCGACGGCCTCGGCCGACAACACGCGAAGGGCAATACCGTTGTCGCTCAACACTTTCTGTACACGCCGTGCGGTCTCGGTGGCTTCCTCGCGTCCGGTGTGCACGACCAGCAGGATGGTCCGTTCGGCGGTCATTGCGGGCCCTCGCCTACCGCGCGCTGCACCGCATCGACGAGCCCGTCGCCGGTCAACGCCCGATCGGTGTCGGCGCGCAGCCACAGGAAGTACTCGACATTGCCCGACGGCCCCGGCAGCGGACTGGCCGTGACGCCGACGGTGTGCCAACCCAGCTCGGCGGCACGTCCCGCGACGGCCAGCACCGAGTCGGCGCGCAGCGCGGGGTCGTGGACGACCCCGCCGGCACCGACCTGGCCCTTCCCGACCTCAAACTGCGGCTTCACCATGGGAACGATATCCGCGCCGGGGTTGGTGCAACCAGCCAGCGCGGGCAACACGGTGGACAGCGAGATAAACGACAGGTCAGCCACCACGAGGTCGACACGCCCGCCGATCGCCTCGGGCGACAGGTCGCGAACGTTGGTGCGCTCGACGACCATTACCCGCGAGTCAGAGCGCAGCGACCAGGCCAGCTGGCCGTAGCCGACATCGGCGGCCACCACCCCGGCGGCACCACGATCCAGCAGGACCTCGGTGAAGCCGCCGGTCGACGCGCCGGCGTCCAGACAGCGACGTCCCGCGACCGGGATCCCGAACGCGTCGAGCGCGCCGATCAGCTTGTGCGCCCCGCGCGACACCCACCGCCGCTCGCCGTCGTCGGCGACGGTCAGGGCCGCGGTCGCCGCAACGGCGGTGCCGGGCTTGACCGCGGGCATGCCGTCGATGCTGACCTTGCCGGCGCCGATCAACTCGGCGGCCTGCTGACGGGATCGCGCGAGTCCGCGCCGCACCAGCTCGGCGTCAACGCGGGCGCGTCGTGCCATGCCCGCACCTCAGCCCTTCTCCGCCGACTCCAGCGCGGCCAGCAGCACGTCATGGGCCTGCGAAAGCCGGCGTGCGATGTCTTCGAGCTCGGCGAGGGACGGCCCGGTCTCCCGGTTTTCCGGGTCGGCCAGGTCGGGCAGCTGCGCCAGCAGGTTGTCGATGTCGGCGCGAATCTGTGCGGGATCGATATTCATTGCGGTTCCACGGTAGTCATCGGCTAGTCCCCATGCACGAGAGACCAGCGCTCGAGCGCGTCGCGGGCTCGGTCGTCACCGGGTCGGATGCGCGCCGGCCGCCCTTGGAAATCGGAGTAATCGCCGCTCCACACCGCGCTGGCGACGGCCCGCACGATCGACAGCCCGTCCTCGTCGTCGTCTGCTTCGGAGGCACCCCTGGCGGTGACCGTCACCGCACCATCTGCGACGTCGATCGCCCAGCCGGGCTGCGGCCCGACCGCGAGCAGGTTGCTGCCCTGGTGCAGCGCGCGCAGGTCATGGCCGATGTAGGTGGGCCGCTGCTTGGCTACGGCATACACCGCGTCGCGCGCGCTGCTCACCCCGGTCAGCACCATCAGGCTGGGGAGCCTCGCGGCATTGGCACCCTCGATGTCGGTGTCGAGGCGGTCGCCGATCACCAGCGGCGCCTGGTAGTCCCCGCGGGCGACCGCATCGTCGAGCAGTGTCGGGGCGGGCTTTCCGGCCACCTTGGGTTCGGCGCCGGTCGCCGCCCGCAGCGCGGCCACCAGGGATCCGTTGCCCGGCAGCAGGCCCCGCTCGGTGGGCAGCGTGGCGTCGACATTGGCCGCCACCCACAACGCGCCGGCCCGAATGGCCAGGGCGGCCTCGGCGAGATCGGGCCAGCCGATCGTCATCGACAGTCCCTGGACGACCGCGACCGGGTTGTCGTCGAAGCGTCGCACTGGGCGCAGCCCGACCGCGGAGATCTCGTTGGCCAGCGAGTCGGTCCCGACGATCAGCACGGGCGAATCCGGCGGCAGCTCACCGGAAAGCAGGTGTGCGGCACTTTGGGCGCTGGTGACGACGTCGTCGCCGGTGGCGGTGAAGCCGAGGTCGCGCAGGTGGGTCGCTACTTCGTCGGCGCTGCGGGATGCGTTGTTGGTGACGAACAGCTTGCGGCTGCTTACCTCGTCGAGTGTCTGCACCGCGCCGTCGGTGGCACTGTGGCCGCGAAACACCGTGCCATCCAGATCGATGAGCAGGCAATCATATTCCTGCGCAATGCTTTTCATTTGATTGAACCCAGCATTGTCAGCCGAGCTCGCTGACCCGGTCTTCAGCATCGGTCACGCCGTCGACGTCGGCGGCCGCGGAGTGCAAAAACCATTGCAGCGCTTCGTCCTTGCGGTCGAGCGCCAGCAGGGTGTCGGCATAGGCGTAGAACAGCCGGGCGGCCGTCGTGCCGGAGCGACTCGGATCCAGTTGCGGCGTGGACAACAGGGTCAGCGCCTGTTCGAGCTGCCCGAGATCGGAGCGGGCGCCGGCGACCACGATGCGCAGCTCGTCGGCGTCATCGCCGGACAGCTGAGCCGCTTCTTCCCCGCGGGCCAGTTCGATCGCCCGCTCCGGACGGCCAAGGCCGCGTTCGCAATCCGCGATCAACGCCAGCAACGAAGACTTGCTGCCCATCCGGCGGGCGGCACGCAATTCGGACAGCGCCTGGGCCCAGTCGCCGTAGCGGTATGCGGCGATTCCGACGGCTTCGCGTATCGCGGCGATCCTGCTGGACCTGGCGCGCGCGGCACGAGCATGGTTCAGGGCGGCTTCCGGGTCTTCGTCCATCAACTCGCCGGCGGCGACCAGGTGGCGGGCCACCGCATCGGCGGTCGCGCGGTCCAGGGTGCTCAGTTCACCGCGGATTTCGGGGGCCAACTGTTTGGGGTCCACGTCGGGCGGTATCGGGGGCCCGCTGTCCGCCGGGCGATCACCGCCGCCGCCGGAGTGCCGCGGCTGGGCCGAGCGCGCCCGACCCGGTCCCGACCACCCAGACGCCGAACGCGGACGTCGTTCGCCGTTGTGACGCTGCCTGTCGTCGGCCACTCGTGTCGTTCACCTCGATTGCTCCCGTACTTCTGAAGAGGATACGGGCACCGAGGCAAGGATCTTGCTACGCCTTGAACCGGTCCGGAATCAACGGCGCGATCATCGCAGGACAGAACGTGCCGATCGCGATGATCGTGAAGATCCCCGCGTTCTTCTCGGTCATCCCGCTGCCGGTCGCCACTTCCGAGACCACCGAGTCGAACGAGCCGCCCGGCTGGATGAGCATCGGACACACCGATTGCCCCTGTGCCAGCGTCGTGGCCGGCTGAGTGACGGCAATACCGGCATTGGTCAGCGCCGACAGGAAGGTGTTGCCCGCCATGTCGGCGCGGATGGGGGCGGCCATCGTCGCGGCCGTGGCAATCAATGCCGTGGTCAGCGCCATAAATCCGCAGGCTTTCGCCTGTACGCCGACCCGTAAGGTCCCCTGGTAAGCCATTGATTGCGCCGTCATCTCTCGCTTCTCGTCGATTGTTCGCGGCTGCGCAAAATCACTGTGACTACAGTGGCCAACGAGTGTCACGTTTAGGACACGGCCAGGTAAAGGTTTGCACACCAACGCGTTTTGCTCCGAATGTCTTGACAACCTCGGGCGCAATATGTTGCGCCGCTGAGCGCCCACCGGCGACGGTCGAGCAGCCCGGTCCACTAAATCACTTGTCGCACAGGCGATTTGAGATCACTAGCGCCGGCGTGCCCGACGGCGCTGTCCCCCGAATGGGGGACAAGGGATTTCCACCCCCAATTCCACCGGTTGAGGGATACCCGCGAGCCGTCCATCCGGGAAAACTAGATCTCACAGCGGGGATCTCGTCGCTCCTTCCAAACGAGGCTCCCCTCCTCTCATATCGGCTTCCCCTCCGATTGACGAGATCTCCGCTGAATACTTCTCCTAGACCTTTTCGATCCCGGCGATATTGCGCTTGCCGCGACGCAATACCAGCCACCGGCCGTAGAGGAAATCCGAGTCCTGCGGGGACCATTCGTCGCTGTCGACCCGAATGTTGTTGACCGAAACGCCGCCCTCGCCGATCGTGCGTCGCGCGGCGCCCTTGCTGGCCGAGAGGCCGCTGGCCACCAACAGGTCGACGATCCCGTCCGGCCCGCCGGGTTTGAGCTCGGCGACCGACGTTTCGCGCAGCGCGGCGGCCAGCGTCGCTTCGTCGAGACGGTCCAGCTCGCCCTGGCCGAACAGCGCCTTGCTGGCGTGTTCGACGGCCGCGGTGGCCGCCTCGCCATGCACCAAGACGGTGAGTTCGGTGGCCAACCGCCGCTGGGCGGCGCGTTGTTGCGGACGCTCGGCGGTGGCCTGTTCCAGCTCGGCCAGCTCCTCGGCGGACAAGAAGGTGAACCACCGCAGGTACCGAATCACGTCGGCGTCGGCAGTGTTGACGAAGTACTGGTACCAGGCATACGGGCTGGTCAGCTGCGGGTCCAGCCACAAGTTGCCGCCGCCGGTGGATTTGCCGAACTTGGTGCCGTCGGCCGCCGTCACCAGCGGGACCGTCAGTGCGTGCACCGTCGCGCCCAGCTTCTGGCGTACCAGCCGAACCCCGGCGATGATGTTGCCCCATTGATCCGAGCCGCCGATCTGCAGCGCGCAG
The DNA here is from genome assembly GCF_036409155.1 of Mycobacterium sp. 050128. Taxonomy (NCBI): domain Bacteria; kingdom Bacillati; phylum Actinomycetota; class Actinomycetes; order Mycobacteriales; family Mycobacteriaceae; genus Mycobacterium; species Mycobacterium sp. 050128. Next base: position 507,015 of record NZ_JAZGLW010000002.1, read on the forward strand.
CCGTGGCGCCGGTGCAGTTCGACGTAGTCGTTGGCCTGCAACAGCATGTAGCTGAACTCGGTGTAGGAGATCCCGTCGCCGTCGAGCCGCCGCCTGATGGTGTCGCGATCCAGCATCACGTTGACCGAGAAGTGCTTGCCGAGATCGCGCAGGAACTCGATCGCCGACATCTGGCCCGTCCACTCCAGGTTGTCGGCGACGATCGCGCCGGTGGGTGAGTCTCCGGAATCCGAGAAGTCGACGAAGCGTTCCAGCTGTCCGCGAATCCGTTCGGTCCATTCGGCGACGGTGCCGGCCTCGTTGAGACTGCGCTCACCGACCTCACGCGGGTCGCCGATCATGCCGGTCGCCCCGCCCGCGAGCACGATGGGACGGTGCCCGGCACGCTGAAAACGCCGGAGTGCCAGCAGCGGCACCAGGTGTCCCGCGTGCAGGCTCGGCGCGGTGGGGTCGAAGCCGGCGTACACCGTCAGCGGTCCGCGCTGCACTTCGGCGGCCAGGGCGTCGAGGTCGGTGGACTGTGCGATCAGTCCACGCCAGCCCAGCTCGTCGAGGATCATGGGGTAAGAATCTAGTCGCTGGCGCCCGGGGCGGGTGCCCGCGGACTTCGCCGGTACGCCGAGACTTCCGGTCGACCGGCAAGCCACAGCCGCCACGGCCGGTCGGCGGCCTGGCTGACGCCCACCCGCGGTCCCGCCACCGCGCCATCGGTCGGGCTCAACGCCAGCGACACCGGGCTGTCCGGGTCGAACAGGTCAATCCCGTTGTCGGACATCGTAATTCCTAACGCCGCGCAGAGATTGCCCGGGCCGCGCGCCAGCGCGGTGGTACGGATGGCCTCCCCGCGGCGGCCCTGTGCGATGTCGACGCCGTCCTCGATCACGGCGGCGCGCAGCAGCACCGCGGCGGCCGTGCCGTCGGGTCCGCACGAGACGTTGGCGCAGGTGTGGATCCCGTGGCTGAGGTAGGTGTACAGGTGCCCCGGCGGCCCGAACATCACCGCGTTGCGGCCGCTGGGGCCCCGGTAGGAATGCGCCGCCGCGTCCGGCCACGGCCCGTCGGGAACCCCGCCATAGGCCTCCACCTCGACGACCACCGCGCGTACGCCCCGGCCGGTGAGGGTGGCGCCGAGTAGCCGGTGCGCCGCCGCGACCGGGTCGACTACCAGCTCGCGTGCACCCACCCACCGAACCTACCGAGCGCCCGAACATGGCAAACTCCCGGTTGCCGCGTGGCGAAGGAGCCCAGACAATGCATGCAATCGACCCCGCCGCCACCGCGTGGCTGCTGGCCAGTACCGCACTGGTCCTGTTGATGACCCCCGGCCTGGCGATTTTCTACGGCGGGATGGTCCGCACCACCGGGGTGCTCAACATGATGATGATGAGCTTCGTCTCGATCCCGCTTGTCACGGTGACCTGGCTACTTGTCGGCTACACGCTCGCGTTCTCCGAGGACGGCGCGGGCGGGTTCATCGGTAACCTCAGTCATCTCGGGATGCTCGGCATTACGCCCGATAGCCTGCACGGCACGGTTCCCGAACTGCTCTATGCGACGTTCCAACTGACCTTCGCGATCATCACGGCAGCCTTGGTCAGTGGTGCGATCGCCGACCGCGCCAAGTTCGCCGCCTGGATGGTGTTCGTTCCGATTTGGGCGATTGTCGTGTATTCGGTTGTCGCGCACTGGGTATGGGGTCCCGGCGGCTGGCTGGCCAAGCTCGGCGTGCTCGACTACGCGGGCGGCCTGGTCGTCGAGATCGTCTCGGGTTCCTCGGCGCTGGCGCTGGCGCTGGTGCTCGGACCCCGCATCGGCTTCAAAAAAGACGCCATGCGACCGCACAATCTGCCGTTGCTCTTTGTCGGTGTCGGACTGCTGTGGTTCGGTTGGTTCGGGTTCAACGCCGGTTCCGCGTTGGCCGCCAACGGAACTGCCGCGGCCATCTTCCTCAACACACTCGTCGCCGGCTGCCTCGGCATGCTCGGCTGGCTGACGGTCGAGCAGATCCGCGACGGCAGGCCCACGACGTTCGGCGCGGCATCCGGTGTGGTGGCCGGCCTCGTCGCGATCACCCCGTCGTGCGGCACCGTCAACACGCTCGGCGCCGTGGCCGTCGGTCTGGCCGCGGGCGTCGTGTGCGCGTTCGCGGTCACCGCGAAATTGCGCTTCAACTATGACGATTCACTCGACGTCGTCGGTGTGCACTTCGTCGGCGGAGTGATCGGGGTCTTCCTGATCGGGCTGCTGGCCACGGCCGTCATGACGTCGGGCCCGCAGGGCCTGTTCTACGGGGGCGGCTTCGGCCAGTTGGGCAAGCAGGCGCTCGCGATCGTCGTCGTCGCGGTCTACGCGTTCGCGGTGACGTTCGTCCTCGCGAAGGTGATCGAGCGGACGATGGGCTTCCGGCTCAGCCCTGAAGAAGAGACGACGGGCGTCGACTTCACGCAGCACGCCGAGACCGCCTACGCCGAAGGCGTGCACGGTCATCTGCCGTTGCGCCGCCCCGGCTCCCCCAGCTGACCGGAGCCATGCGCCCGTAGTCACATGGGTCACGCCTGTACCGCGACCTGACCATGAGGTCCTTTTCGTTTGCGATATCGCCGGTGATATCGCTTCTGAAAAGTGTCTCGTGGTCGCCTGGCCGTGGCGAAGCCGTCAGGTCGCGGCGTTCGTCGAGCAGGTCGTCTGAGCGACCCAATGGAGGGCCCGACCCGCCAAGCTCACGACAAACAAGCCCTTGACACTTGCGCCCGGGAGGCGGATATTCATCACATGATGATTTCATCTCGTGATGAATTAATCGCCCGCGGCAGCGAGGTCGCCATCGACATCGACCATCTCCGCGTCATCCGCGGCAAACGCCCAGCGCTGCATGACTTTTCGGTGCAGATCGGGAAGGGCAGCATCACCGGCCTGCTCGGTCCGTCCGGCTGCGGCAAGACCACGCTGATCCGGAGCATCGTCGGCACGCAGATCGTGACGTCGGGAACCGTGACAGTGCTCGGCAGCCCGGCCGGCTCCCCCGAGCTGCGCCGCCGCGTCGGCTACCTGCCCCAAGACCCGACCATCTACAACGACCTGCGGATCGTCGACAACGTTCGCTACTTCGCGGCGCTATACGGTTTCGACGGCCAGGCCGCCGACCACGCGATCGAGCGGGTCGGGCTGACCGATCATCGGACCGCGTACTGCGCCAACCTCTCCGGCGGCCAGCGCACCCGGGTGTCGCTGGCCTGCGCACTGGTCTGCCAGCCGGAGTTGCTGGTGCTCGACGAGCCCACGGTCGGGCTCGACCCCGTGCTGCGCGCGGACCTCTGGGACCAGTTCAACGACCTCGCCCACGCCGGGACCACCCTGCTGGTCTCGAGTCACGTGATGGACGAAGCCGATCACTGCAAAGACCTATTGCTGATGCGGGACGGGAACTTGATCGCCCACACCACGCCGACCCAACTACGAGAGGACACCGGATGCACGTCACTGGAGGACGCGTTTCTGTCCATCATCAAGCGCAACATCATGCGCGAAGCCGGTTAGGGCTCAAGGGGTACACGGCCACCACGACGCGGATACTGCGTCAGCTGGCCTCCGATCACCGCAGTGTCGCGATGATCCTCGCGGTCCCGGTTCTGGTTATCACGTTGATGTACTTCATGTTTCACAACGCCCGCCACTTGCCGGGCACGCCGTCGCCGTTCAACAATGCCTGCCTGATTTTGTTGGGCCTTTTCCCGCTGTTCGTGATGTTCATCATCACCGCGATCACCATGCAACGCGAACGGGCCTCGGGCACGCTGGAGCGCATTCTGACCACTCCCCTGCGCCGGCTCGACCTGCTGATCGCCTACGGAACCGCCTTCTCGATCGCCGCGGCGGCCCAGGCTACGGTGGCGTGCACCGTGTCGTTCTGGTTCCTCGGCTTCGACACCAAGGGCAGCTGGGTGTGGGTGTTCGTGATCGCGATCGTCAACGCGGTGCTGGGCGTCGGCCTGGGCTTGCTGTGTAGTGCGTTCGCGCGCACCGAGTTTCAAGCCGTGCAGTTCATCCCGCTGGTGATGGTGCCGCAGCTGCTGCTGGCCGGCATCATCGTCCCGCGGGCGCTGATGCCAGACTGGCTGCAATGGATCAGCAATGTCATGCCGGCCAGCTACGCGTTGGAAGCTCTGCAACAGGTCAATTCGCATACCGAACTGACCGGCGTCGCGGTGCGCGACATCGTCGTGGTGGCGGGATCTGCGTTCGCGGCGCTGTGCCTGGCCGCGGCGACACTGCGGCGACGGACGCCATAACGTGACGGCCGCCGAGGCCGGGCGCAGACGACCCGGGCGGCCGGCCGGTAATTCCGATACCCGCGATCGCATCTTGGCCAGCGCCCGAGAACTGTTCGCCAGCAAAGGGATTCGCAACACGTCGATTCGCGCGGTGGCCGCGGCGGCGGGTGTCGATTCGGCACTCGTGCATCACTATTTCGGCACCAAGGAAAAGCTGTTCGCCGCGGCCGTCCACATCCCGATCGACCCGATGGACATCATCGGCCCGTTGCGCGAGGTGCCGATCGAGGAGATCGGCTACCGGCTGCCGTCGATGTTGTTGCCGCTGTGGGATTCCGAGCTGGGCACCGGGTTCATCGCGGTGCTGCGGTCGGTCCTGGCCGGCGCGGAGGTCAACCTGTTCCGCACGTTCATCCAGGACATCATCGCGGTCGAAGTGGGTTCGCGCGTCGACGATCCCCCGGGCAGTGGCATCATCCGCATCCAGTTCGTCGCGTCTCAGCTGTTGGGAGTGGTGATGGCGCGCTACATATTTCAACTCGAGCCGTTCGCGTCGCTGCCGGCCGAACAGATCGCCCGCACCATCGCACCGAACCTGCAGCGCTACCTCACTGGGGACTTGCCGGACTGCCTCGTTCCATGAGACGGGCGTGCTCGTCCTCGTCGACATCGCGCGCCTCGTCGATCAACAGCACCGGGATGCCGTCCTCGATGCGGTAGGCGCGGCGCAGCCGCGGGTTGTAGAGCAGCTCGTCCCCGTCTTCTTGGGACACGAGCAGCAGCGGGCCGCGGTCCTGCGGGCACACCAGAATGCTCAGCAGGGTCTGGTCAAGCATCGTCACCTCGATACGTTGCGGCCAATTCGGCCCGTACCGCCGGAGTCAACCGGCGGTACTGCGAGCTGGCGGTGTCGAAATACCAGGCATGCCGACCGGATTTGGGAATCCCGGCCGCTCGCAGGGCACTGACGGTGGGACGGTAGGTCGCGCTCAACGTCATCTCCGGCACTACGCAAACGATGTCGGGCCCCAGCCCGAGCGGCATGTCGGCGAAAGCTTCGGTCAAATCCGCCGCGGTGATGGTGGCCCCGGGCAACAACGTCACCGCCGACACCGCCACCTCCAGGTTGCCGAACGGCACGTTGTAGGTCACCGCGAGATCCACGCCGTTGATGAGGCCGAGCGCGTCGGTGACCGGCTCGGGGTAGACCAGCCCGCGCGCGGTGTGCACCACCGAGCCGCGCCGGCCCATCAGCCAGTAGTCGCCGTCCTCGTCGCGGCGGAACAGGTACTCGGTCGAGATCCAGGTGTCGGCAGGCGCGAACACCCCCCGCTTGACCGACGCCGTCGGATCGATCGGCCCGTTGGAGGCCGCGAGCAGCACCCCGACCTGGTTGACGTCGGCGATCTGAACGAACCCGCGCTCGTCTTCCAGGATCAGGTCGTGCTCGGCGTCGTAGGCACCGAGTTCTGCTCGCCCGGCGCCGGGCAGCGGCCGGCCCTTACAGCCGATCTTGGCGCCGGACACGTTGGCCAGCACCGCTTGTCCGTCCGTGGTGGCGAAGAACTCGACGACCTGCGCGGGCGCGAACGCGTCGACGACCCGGTCCCATAATCCGGTCGGCATACCGGAACCGATGAACAGCCGAACCGGGTGATTGCCGTGCAGCACAAAGGCGGGATCGTCGACGATGTCGCGCAGCATCGCCCAGGTGTAGGAGACGACGGTGACGCCGTACTGCCGTATCTCGTGGACGAACCGGTCCGCGTTCAGTCCACGCGACAACGCGATGCGGGTACCGCCGACGACCGCGCCGCCCAGGGCAACCAACAGGGCGGACTCGTGATACAGCGGCGTCAGGCAGTACACGGTGTCGCGGCGGTCCAGGCCGGCCGCCGAGGCGGTTCCGAACGCGGACACCGCCCACCGGTAGTTGGTGATCTGCTTGGCCACCAGCTCGCCGCCGACCGCGCTGAACGCGATGAACGCCAGATCCCGGGCCAGTCCCGGGTTGGGCCGGTACCAGGCGGGGAGCGCGACGGCATCCGGGTCGATCTGCTCCATGTCGATGACCGGGTTTTGCCTCAAGTCGTCCTCGGGCAGATCCAGGTTGCGCGCCTCACCACCACCAAGCACCAGCACCTGGCCCGGCCAATCGCGGACGGCCTCGAGGTTGGTGGGGTCGGTCATGATCTCGCTGACCCGCCCGAGCCGGACGGACGCGCTCAGATCGGTGTCCGGGCGCATCACCACCGCGACGGCGCCGAGCCGGGACAGTGCGGCGATCGCGACCAGCGCGCTGGGCCGCGTCTCCATCAGCACGCCGACCCGGTCGCCCTGCCGCACGCCTACCTGAATCAGGCCGCGGACAACGTTGTTGATGCGGCGGTCGACCGCCTCGTAGGTGTGCACGCGACCGTCGAAAAGCAGGAACTCGCCCCGCGGCGCGTTGCGGGCCTGCTCGGTGATGATGCGGCCCAACGAGATTCGGGTGTGGTCGTTGATCTGCCCGAGCCGGGCCAGCCGGGGCAGCGTACGCGCGGTCTCGACGGCCAGGGTGCGGATGGATTTGTTGGCCGCGACCACCGCGCCGGTGGCGCCGCGCACCAGCTCGATCGCCGCCTCCGACGCCTCGCCGATGCCATGCGTGAGCCGCGAACTCAGCGCGACGCCGCTGTCGGTGTGCTCTTCGGGCTGATCGGCCATCAGGTCGATGTTGTCGGGCTTGTCGCCACCGGTGGAGAGCCACTCGATCCATGCGGCGACGGTGGGCCAACCCTGTTCTGCCGCTTTGGATCCGACGACCAGGCCGAAATGACCGGTGCGGATGCGAGCCTCGTAGACCTCGGCATCGGGTGCCGCGCGCCGGATACCGCGCACCGACGCCGGCTGGCCGATGTCATCGACCTCTCCGACGAAGGCCAGCACCGGGCAGGTGATGTCGGTGAGCGTGACCATCTGGCCGTTGACGGCGAAACCGCCGGTCATCATTCGGTTGTGGGCGATGAACTGCTTGAGCAGCTCGGAAATCGCCGGACCGGACCAGGCGATCCACCCCTCGCGCTCGAGGAATCGGCGCTGTTGTTCGCGGGGCAACAGCGCCTCCCGGTCGTGCAGCTGACGCACGAAGTCGACGCGGGCCTTGGCGGTCTTCAGCGGATCCAGCATCTGGAAGCCGGCCCGCGCCATCCAGCCGGGGATGGCCAGCCGGCTGAAGACGTGATCGGCCATGAAGTTGGCGACGGGTGGGGCGAAGTTTGCCGGGATGCCCATCGGCAACGCGGCCAGGGTGTCCACCGGCGATCCGAAGGTCACGATGCTGGCCAGCGCTTTGGAACGGCGGTAGGCGGCGACCTGATAGCACCACATCCCGCCCTGCGAATACCCGACCAGATGCACGTCACGCCCGGTGGCGTCGCGGACCGTGTCGATGGCCTGGCTGAGCGCGACGATGTGGTCGGCCAGGTTGCGGCGCATGCCGCCCTCGACCTTGTCCGGTGAACCGAAGTCGATGACCCAGCAGTCCAGCCCGTGCGAGTGCAGGATGCCGACCGCGCCGTCTTCGCGGGTCACGTCCCACATGTCCGCCGACATCATCATCGGGTGCACCATCAGCACCGGGGCGCCTACGGGACGCTGGCCGGGGCGATTGTCGGGCGGAAAGTAGCGCCGCAGCTTGTACATCGGCACGCTCTCGATGATCTGCGACGGCGACGCAACGGTGCCGGTCTCGAGGCCCCCCAGCCGCAAGACCTCCAGGCCGTTCTGGGCCGTCGCGACCAGTCGTTCCACCGGCCGCGTGATCATCGACAAGTTCAGATCCACCGCTGCTCCCCACTCTCGACAGCTGAGACATCATGGCACATCGCTGTCCTTAGCGGTTCTGGTCAGGCTGTTTGCTTGCGCGACAAGGTCGGGGGCCGCACGCGACGCTGCATGGTTACGCGTGTACGCCCATCAGGCCAACGCCATCGAAACATCTCAAGCCGCGGGTCGGGTAGCTGTTAGGCTCCCGACGGCTCGGCGTTGTGTCTGCTCGCTGTTGTGGGCCGGTTCTCGATCGTGGTGCAACCGACCTTGTTCGCCCGGGGGTATTGAATGCGTTGCTGCGCAAGGAATTTGGGCAATGCCTGAACACCTGATCGTCGACCCTTTCCATCTCGAGCTCGCCGGGGCGGCATTGCAAAGCCAGGTGCTGCCGGAGCCGCCGCCGCCGTGGACCGCGACCGGGGCGGATGCGGTGTCGGAAGCGATCAACGTGACGATGCCGGTGATCGAGGCGCCGGTGACTGAAGGGTTGCCCGCCGCCCAAGCCGCCATCACGGCCACCGGATCCAAGGTCGCTGCCGCGGCTCGCAGGTACGCCGAAACCGACCAGAAGCTGGGCGAGCGGCTCGACCAGACTCAATTCACCGGCAATGGGGACAAGGCCGCAACGCCGCCCAAATCCGCGTATTCAGCAGTGCAGGCACCGGTGGCGGGCGGCGGTCCGCAGTTGTCGTCGGCGCCACCTGCAGCGCAGGAGCAGTTTGCGCACTCCACGGCGCCGGCGGCGAGCGGTCCCGGTACGCCGGACCCGGGCTTGGCCGGTGGCGCGGCGCCGGTGAATCCGGAAGCGCCGGACGATGCCCTCAACCCTGGACCGTGGGCAGGTCCGGCCGGTCCGGAGGCGGGCGATGGCCTCGACTCCGGGGCGTGGGACGCTCCCGCCGACCCGGACGCGTCAGACGGCGCGGTGAAACCCGCATCGGTGGACACGTCGACGGATGCGGGTGACGCGCCGACCGATCAGGACGCGTCCGGCGACCCGCAAAACGCCGGTGATCAGGCAATTCCGGGTGGTGCTGGAGCCGACGAAGGCCCGGGCGCCGACGATGGTCCCGCAACGGCCGATGGACCGGGAACGGCGAACGGCCCCGGAACACCGGATGAGTCGGAACCCGGCATGCAGAACGGTTCGGGGCCGGGAACGGCCGACGGTTCGAAACCATCGGGCGATCCGCGAACCGCCCCGGATCCGGCAACACAAAAGGATCGACCGGCGGCGACTCCGCCGCGGAGCGCGGGCGCGGGCGGTCGAGGCCTGTTTTCGGTGTCGCAAGCAGGTGCCGGCGCGGGCGGCCGCGGAATCCCGCAGTCGCTCGCGGGCACGCCGAAGCCTCCCATCGCACCCCTGCGACCTGCGGCGGCGCACCCGGCGCCGGCACACCACGCACCGGTGGCGCCCCCCGCGGCCCACGACGGGCCGGCCCGACCGATGCCGGTCGGGACGCCCGCCGCGCACACCCCGTTGAGCCCGGCGGCGCCGGCAGCCCCGCTGAGTCCGACAGCCCCGCACGGTCCGGCAGCGCCGGCCGTGCCGCAGCCTCCGCCGGCGGCGGCCCCGGATATCGGTGGTGGCGCACCGGGTCCCGCGGCCCCCGCCACGCCGACGAGCATGCCGTCGCAGCCGGTGGCGCCCGGCACCTCCCCCGTCGCTGCCGATCCGGCCTCGGACTCCGGATCCAAGCCGACAAGCGGGTCACCCGCCACACCACCGGTGCCCCGCACGCGGGACGCCCTACTGGCCTCGATCCCGGTATCACCGGCGCGGGCCGAACGCGATGCCGTCGCCGAGGCCGCCACCGCGGACGCAGCACGGCGCGACGGGGTCGATCCGCTGCTGCTGGCCCGGCGCATCGCCGCCGCGTTGAACGTGCCGGGCAGCGACGACGACGACGAGGGTGATTTCGGCTTCTTCTGGGTGACCGCGGTGACGACCGATGGCGCGATCGTGTTGGCCAACAGTTATGGCATCGCGTATATCCCGGAAGGGGTGCGGTTGCCCGAACCGGTGACCCTGGCCAGCGCTGACGACGAGATCCCGGTCGCCGACCGGGCGAGCTGGGCGACCTACCCGGTGATCGCGGTGCAGGGCTGGGCGCAGCACCACGAGTACGAGCTGCGGGCGGTCATCGCCACCGAGGAGCAGTTGGCCGATTCCGCACCCGGGGTGGAGAAGTTCGTGCTGCGGCCGGACGACATCCCGGATAGCGGGGAGATGATCGGCCGGTCCCGGTTGGAGGTGGTCGATCCGCGGGCGGCCGAATGGCTGGCGGCGGTCCCCGATGAGAGCTTGCGCGACCGGTTGCCGCCCGCGCCCGCGGCCATCACCCCGCCGGCCGACGAAGAAGGCATGTTGTGGTTCGAAGTCATGGAACCGATGTTCAGCACCGATACCGGCCGAGAGGACGCACACCTGAAGGCGTTTCACGCCTACGCGGCTGCGGCCGAACAGCTTGCGCTTCGGGCGGCACACCGTCGGGTCGACGCGGAAACCCGACGTGCGGCGATCGCCGACTGGCTGTATTGGAGACACCTCACCGAGCTCTGTGACACCGCACTGGGCGACGCGGCTTATCGGCGGCGCACCGCCGACCTTTATGGTGAATCCGCGGCCGTCCCCGATTAACCTCTTCTACATCGCCTGTTCATTCAATTCGCCAGTGCGACTGCAGGATTGGCCCGCCCGCCGAAACTGCCTTGATATCACGCCGAAAAGCCGAATGTCGATTAGGCTCCCAGGCGTCGGGTTCGTCTGGGCAGACAATTCAGCCCGGCGCAATACGGATCGGCTCGTAGCAACACCCCCATGTGCTCACCGCGTCAATTTGCAGCGGTGTCAGCGCGCCGATTGGTAGCAGCAGAACAGGATTGGGATGGTGAAACTACCACCGTCGTCACGCGGACTGCCGGCGATCAGTGTCCAGCAACCGAGCGTGCCGAGTGTCGTCAAGCCCCCGGAACGCCCGCCATCGACGCTCAGTGTCGAGCCGCAGGAGCTGATCAACAGGGCCAAAGAGCTGGCGGAGGCCATGCCGCAATGGCCCGACGACGCGCCCAAAGCTCCATGCGAGCTCGCGATGGTCCGCAACGCGGCCACCGTGCTGCAGCGATCCGCCGACAACGTGTCGATGGCCCTCAAGACAGGCGAAGAGCGGTGGCGGCGTCTGGCCCAGTTGCTGGTCGATGCCGCCAGAAAATACGACGGCGTCGACTCGGAAGCCGCGAACAAACTGACGTCGGCCATGCCGGCTTTCTCGGCCACGCTGCGACGCCCGTCCGCGTATCAACTCCAACCCGACGCTGTCGGCTCATTTGTCCCCCCGCCCACCAGCCCGTCGTGGTTGGGAGACGGGACCAGAGCGTTGGTGTTACAGGCGGACAACGTGTTTCTCCGCGTCAGAGACGCGGCGAAACAAATCAATGCGGGCGATCCGCGCGCAACAGCGTTATTCCGATTTGCCGATAACTGGGGTGCCTATGAGGGGCAACTGCGGGACGCCGCGCTGCGGTTTCGGCCCTTCGAGTCCTGGCGCGGGGCGGCGGTTACCCAGGTCGAGAAGCAGTTCGAGCTGCACCGAGTTTGGCTGAGCCAGATGGCGGCCAACTGCGCGCTGCTCAGCCAACAGGCGCGGGCACTCGCCTCAGCACATTGTGTCGCGGTCGTTCAACACCCCCGTCCGGAACAAGTAGAACCCCTTCACACCAGGTTGACTTCAAAGAGAATCTCCAGTCGCGACTACGAGGCCTATAAGCGGCTGCAGAAGATGTCCGAAGACGTGCGGGTCGAATACCGCAAACAAGCTGGTTTGCCGTGGTCGGTCATCAATCTTTCGATGCCGCCCGACCGAGCAGACGCGGACCTCTTCAAGACGCCCGAAGAGAAGGCACAGGAGATGGCCGATAGGTCACAGCAACGGGCTATGCAGCCCATGCAAGCGATGCTGAAAGCGCAGAAAGAGGAGGCGGAGAAGGGACGAGAGGAAGCCCGCAAGGCACGACAAGAAGCGCAGGAAGAGGCGCGAAAAGCACGCGAACAGGCGCAGGACATGGCGCAGCAGGCACAAGAGAAGGCGCAGGAACAGCAGAAGGCGATGACCGCGAGCTTCGCCAAGTCCATGAATGCCCAGCAGGCCGCCCTTGCCAAGTCGGTGGGCGGCGGCATGCCGAAGCTGCCGCTGCCGTCGCCGTCGAAGCTGATGGGCGCCGCGGGGCAGCTCGCGAACATGGCAAAGGGCGTGGGGCCCAACCCTGCTTCGTCGGGCCCCAAGCCGGGCGCGCCGTTGATTCCACCGCTGCCCCTCGGTGGGCACCCACCGCATGTGACTCCGGCCGCTTCAGCCGGCGCCGGTGCCGGAATACCGTTGGGCGGCAGTGGAATCGGCACGCCGCCACGGTTGCAGCCCCCGCTGCAACCGCCAAGCGCGGCACAGCCGCCCACGGGGCTGCAGATACCCAGGGGGCAGATGCCGATGGATCCCGAGTCGGTGGCGCGGCCGGCGCCCGGACCCGGCCCGCACGGTCCGGGCGGCGCGGCGCCGGCCGGTGGGGCAATGGGAGGCGGCGCGGCGATGGGCGGGCTCGGCGCCGGTCAGGGGCAAGCCGGCGGCAAAGCGAAGCGCGTGCAGCCCGACGACGCCGCCGTCTACACCGAGGAACGACCGTGGACCGAAGGTGTCATCGGTCGTCGCCCGCGCAAGACCGAGCCAGTCGCACCTCCGCCTGTGCCGCCGGCCGCCGACGGAGCCAAGTGAAGGATCAGTCGGAGTTGACGTAGCGGCTGGCGAACACCTGCGCCTGTGCCGCTTCGGCCTGTTCCGGAGTCGGCAATTCCGCGGCCCCCACGATGAGTTCGTCGTCTACCCCGTCGCCAGGGCCCAACCCCAGAGCCCGCACCGCGTCGACGACAAACGCCTGCTGGCTGGCTAGTCCTTTTTGCCGGGCCAGCTCGGCTATGGCAAGTATTTCGTCGACGAGCGCTGCTTCCGTCATGCTCGTCACCTTCGGAGAAAGTTCGATCTGCACGACGCTGCCGTCCGGGAGTGCGGTGATCGAGACGGTTCCGGGAGGATTGGTCACCTTGGCCAGGAAGCCGGGCCCTTCACGATCTTCTTGCTCCGCGTCCACGGGTTGACTCGTCCCCTGCGCTCTCAGCGCATCGACACCCGAGGGCGCGTCGCCGTCGCCCTCAGCGGCGAAAATCAGGGCTTGTCTGTCCGCAGTGCCGTCGTCGTCAGAACCGGACTGGTTGGTATCGAAGAAAACAAGGGCGGAAACGTCGCTTTCGCCGTCGTCGTCTCGGGGCATCGCATTCTCTTTCTTCGAGCCGTGCAATCGAACTAATCGGACCGCGGTCAGTTGCCGAGCTGATTGTCGAGGACATCACGCTGCGCCCCATCGGTCGCCGCGTACATCGCCTTGGCCGCCCGCAGCGCTTGGTCGCAGGCTGTCAGGCATTCGGCGAGACGAGCTTGCACGGCAGCGCGGTTTCCATCCAGCGCCGCCATCATGGCATTGGCGCCCGCGCGGGCGGTAAGACCGTGGCTGTCGATGAGTTTGTCGGGATATCCGCCTGTCACAGATCGTGGTGCCCCGAAGGCCGCATCAACGCTTGTGCGGACGGTGGCAAGGGAGTCGCACAGCTTGTCAATGTAGGTCGGGTCAACTCTGACATTTTCCACAGCGGTGGCCTCCTTGGGCGAAAACATTTCTCTTGCAATAGATTTGGTTCGCTACCGACTCATGTGGCCGCGCGTGCATCCCGCGCCTGCTCGGCGGTGCCCGCCGCGACGTCGACGGGTGCGCGCTCGGCCCCGTCGGCGCCCGCGCCTGCTCCGGCAGCGATCACCCCCGGCGTGTATTCGTCGGTGGTGGCCTGCTCGCCGGCCGCAGTCTCTTTGCGGTGGCTCGTGGGCTGCGAGGCCGCGACTGGCGCCGGGCGCGAGATGGCGGGCGAGGTGACCGCCGGCGCGGACGTAGCGGTTGACGCATCCTGGCTCGACAGTGCGGCCGGCGCTTCGGGTTGCGCGCGCTCGGTCGTCGGGACATCTCCGCGGTCCCTCGCGCCGGTCGCCACGGCGTGCCGTTCCGACGCGGTGTCCGAGATGCCGGCGCCGGACGGCGTGCGGAAGTCGGGAGCGGTCGATCCGCCACCTGCTGCCGACACCGCGTGCCGGGCCCCGGCGGCATTCGACAGATTCGGCACAGTCAATTTGGCGCGAGCGGCGTCATACTTGGCCGGCACCGCGGCCTGCATGGCGGCCGCGTTCGACGCGACGTTGTCAATGTGAATTCCCGTCTCGACCCCGAGGGCTCCGAGGGCGGCCACGATAAATGCAATCTGCCATCTCTTGGTCGTTTGCAGAGCAATTATCTGAGGAGTAAGCGGGGGAATCCACAGGACGTTTTCAGCGGAAGCTGCCGCCAAGGCATAAAAGTAGATCGCCCACGCCACCGGAATACAAGCCGCAAGTGCAGCTTTCGTATATGCGAATTGCTGTCGCACATTGAAAACCAGCTCGGCTTCCGATTTCACATAGCCTTGCAAGTCTTTGTCGACCGATTGCACCGCTTTTATGCACTCTTGCAACTCGTGGATCAACTGCCCGTAGGCGAGCGACGCCTTACCGGACCAGCGCAGGTCATCGGGCGCCGCGAGTTTCAAGTTAGCCAGGGCCGCATCGAAATTCGGTTTCGCCGCGTCCGCCAGCACGGTGCCCTTGTCGGGTTTACCGAACCCGTTGAACCATTCCAACAGGCTGACCAGCGCCACGGCGTTCTCGAGGTAGATTGTCGGCTTCAGTTCGAGCATATCTTTGATGCTGTCACCGGGGAGCGCCTTCAATCCTTCCTGAAGAACCAGTTGAAATGTCGTGCCAACACTGATGGTCATACCGGCGATATCGCCATCCAGAGCGTAACTCTTCCAGGCGCCTGCGGAGTTCGCTGTAAGTTTCAAAACCAGACTGGTTAAATTGGCCCAGTTCACCATTCGACGCAGCCCCCTTTACACCAGCTGGATCTGTCTACGAGCACGTTCTGGTGGCATACGCTCGGTGCTGATTGCGTCACGCCATGTGGGACGTCAGCTTAACAGCGCCGCCGGCCCGGCCCGGGCGCAAAGCTTTCTTCGGTCACCCAGCATTCAAGCGTTGTACACCGGCGATCGGCCCGGGCGAGAACACAATCGGTATGCTCCGGCAAAAGTGTGCCGCGAGTAAGGACTTCGGATGACCGGCCAGACCGACCCGCAGGTGACCGAGGCACTGCAGCATTTGCAGCGCTTCATCTCGGCCTTCGAGGACGAAGCGTTTCGCACGAGCACCGAAACCTCCACTGCCACAGACGAAACCGAGACCGTCGCGGTGACCGTCAACGGAGATCGCTGGCTCACCGGCCTGCAAATCGAACACGGACTGCTGCGCTTGGGCGCCGAAACGGTCCAGCAGCGCATCAACGAGGCCCTGCATAAGGCGCAGGCGGCCACGATCGCGGCCGCCGACGACGAAGAGCAGCACCTCCAGGACACGGTCGCGGCCGTCGTCGGTGCGCTCCAGCGGCAGCTCGGGGATCTTCCGCAGCAGCCTTAGCGGCGGCGTCCAGGCCCGTCTTGCTAGCGTCGGCCGGTGGCGCACCTACTGGGGGCCGAGGCCGTTCACCTCGAATACCCGACTCAAGTGGTATTCGAATCGATCTCACTTGGGGTCAACGACGGCGCGCGCATCGGCATCGTCGGGCGCAACGGGGACGGTAAGTCCAGCCTGCTGCGCCTGCTGAGCGGTCAGCTGTCACCCAACTCCGGGCGGGTCACCCAGCGCAGCGGATTGCGGGTCGGCGCGCTGAGCCAGGCCGACACCCTGGACCCGGCACACACCGTCGGCTCGACCCTGGTCGGCGACCAGCCCGAGCATCAGTGGGCCGGCGACCCGCGTATCCGCGACGTGGTCGGCGGTCTGGTAGCCGATATCGATTGGGATGCAACAAATTCCACGCTCAGCGGTGGACAACGGCGACGGGTGCAGCTGGCCAAGCTGCTGATCGGCGAGTGGGACGTTATCGCCCTCGACGAGCCCACCAACCACCTCGACATCGAGGGCATCACCTGGCTGGCCGGCCACCTCCAACAGCGCTGGGCGCGCAACACCGGCGGGCTGCTGGTGGTGACGCACGACCGCTGGTTTCTCGACGAGGTCGCCACCACCACCTGGGAGGTGCACGACGGCATCGTCGAACCCTTCGAGGGCGGCTACGCGGCGTACGTACTGCAGCGCGTCGAACGGGACCGGCAGGCCGCTGCGGTGGAGGCCAAGCGGCAGAACCTGATGCGCAAGGAGCTGGCCTGGCTGCGCCGCGGCCCGCCGGCGCGCACCTCCAAGCCGAAGTTCCGGATCGACGCCGCCAACCAGCTGATCGCCGACGTGCCGCCGCTGCGCAACGCCGTCGAGCTGGCCAAGCTGGCGACGGCCCGGCTCGGCAAGGACGTGATCGACCTGCTGGACGTCTCGGTCTCGTTTGACGGCCGCCCGGTGCTGCGCGATGTCGAATGGCGGATCGCGCCGGGTGAACGGACCGGCATCGTCGGAGCCAACGGCGCGGGCAAGTCCACGCTGCTGGGATTGATCGCCGGCACCATCGCGCCGGACACCGGGCGCGTCAAGCGCGGCAAGACCGTTGCGCTGTCGGTGCTCGATCAACAAGGCGATCGGCTGGCCGGCATTGCCGACGACCGGATCGCCGACGTGCTGGGCCGGCTTCGCGGAGGGTATGAGGTCGAGGGCCGCGAGGTCACCCCGGCCCAGCTGCTGGAGCGACTCGGCTTCACCGAGCTCTCCGCGCGAGTCGGCGAGCTGTCCGGCGGGCAGCGTCGGCGCCTGCAGCTGATGCTGACCTTGCTGTCCGAGCCGAACGTCCTGCTCCTCGACGAGCCCACCAACGACGTCGACACCGACATGCTCACGGCGACCGAGGATTTGCTCGACTCCTGGCCCGGCACCCTGATCGTCGTCTCGCACGACCGCTATCTGCTGGAGCGCATCACCGATCAGCAGTACGCGATTCTCGACGGCCGGCTGCGCCACCTACCGGGCGGCGTCGACGAATACCTGCGGTTGACCGCGGATTCCGCGCCCGGGGCGCAACCGCCGCGGGCGACCCCCGAACCCGCGGCGATGAGCGGCGCGCAGCGACGCGCCGCCGAGAAGGAGCTGGCCTCCGTCGACCGCCAGCTCGCCCGGCTGGCCGACCGGATTGCGGCCAAACATGCCGAACTCGCTGACCACGACCAGTCCGACCACGTCGGCATCACCCGGCTCACGGGCGAGCTGCGGGCCCTGGAGGACGAGGTCGCCACGCTGGAGGGCCGTTGGCTGGAGCTCTCCGAAGTGGTCGAGTAGTCACGATGAGGAAGCAACCGCACGCCCGCACCGCATGAGTTCGTTCCGTTCAGCGGCGGCTGCACCGCTGCATCGGGGCGGTGATGGCGACGAGCGAGATGACGGTCATGCTTGCCCGGCTGGTGGCCCGGGGCTGGTCGTCGAAATCGTCGACTCAGTGCCAGCGCAGTAGCACGAGCTCGGAGGAGAATCCGGGGCCCATCGCGACGACCAGGCCCGGGCTGCCGCTGGCCGGTGGCTTGGCGATGGTGTCACGCAGGACGTGCAACACCGACGCCGACGAGAGGTTGGCGATCTCGCCCAGTGAGCGCCAGGTCAGCTCGAGCGCCTCGGTGGGCAGCTCGAGGCTCTTCCCGATCGCGTCGATCACCTTGGGACCACCCGGATGGGCCACCCACGCCTCGATGTCGCCCCTGGTCAGGCTGTGTCCGCCGAGGAATCGGTCGACGTCGCCGGCCAGCTGCCGCTCGATGATCGTGGCGAGCTCCGGGGAGAACACGGGCTGCAGGCCGGCGGGGCCGACGTTCCACGCCATGATGTGCAGTGATTCCGGGTAGAGGCGGCTGCGGGAATCGACGATGTCGGGCCCGCTGGCACGTAGCTGCCGGTCTTGTTGGGCGCGACGATCGCCGACGGCCACCACGGCGGCCGCCCCATCACCGAACATTGCGGTCGAGACCAGCCCCGATACGGTCGGCTTGACCGTCGGGAAGGTCAGCGAGCACAGCTCGACGGACACCAAGACCGCGACGCCGTCCGGCGCACCCTTCAGGTAGTTGTGCAGGACGGCCACCCCTGCCGCGCCGCCGGCGCAGCCCAGGCCGAACAGCGGAACCCGGCGCACATCCGGACGCAGGCCGATCCGCCCGGCGATGCGGGCATCCAGCGACGGCACCGCAACGCCGGTGACGGTCGTGGTGACGATCATGTCGACGTCGTGGGGTTGCAGTCCCGCCTCGTCGAGAGCACCCAGCAACGCCTCGCAGCCGAGGTTGACGGCGTTTTCGATGAAGATTTCGTTCGTTTGGGTGAAATCGGTCAGCGACAGGTATTGCTCGAGAGGCAGGACGAGGTGGCGGCTGTTGACCTTCGCCCCGGCATGCAGACGCCGGACGATCGCTTCGTGTTCCTGCAAGACCGGGAACTTGACGAATTGGTCGGTAATCTCGCCCTGGCTGTAACTGTGCGGTGGCACTGCACCGAACACACCTGCGATGACGCTCATACCTGACCTCTGCCTAAAATGGTTCCCCCCATTGCACGAAAGCTTATGCGGTCCGGTTCAGGGCCGCAAAGATACGGCTATTCAACATGTGTCGGATATCACCGGATCGGGCCGCGCGGAATCAGGCCCGCCAGCAGGGATTTCGTCATTCGGCATCGTGCGCTTTATTGGACTCCAATGCCATAGCGATCAACGCATCGGTGCTCAACGAGTCGATGAGCTCATCGTCGACCGCGGGATCGGCGCGCAGTGTTTCCGATTCGCCCGCGAGCAGCAAGAGTTTGTCGAGCAAGCCCGTTCGCCGAAGTTCGCTCAGCGGAATTTTTCTCAGCGCCGCCCACGTCTTCTCGTCGTCGGAAGCGTCGCGTTCGTCGTGCAGCAGTTGGCGACGCAGCTGATCGGCCAACGCCGACGGAGTGGGAAAATCGAATATCAGCGTGCGCGACAAGGCCAATCCGGTAGCGGCTTTCAGCCGGTTGCGCAATTCGACGCCGGACAGCGATTCAAAGCCGATGTCGGAAAAGGCGCGCTCGATATCGATGTCGCGACCGCTCGAGTGCCCCAGCACCGTTGCCGCGTGAGCGCGCACCAGTTCCACCAACTGCCGGTGCTGGTCCTCGGGGGCCAGTGCTCGCAACTGCTCGGCCAGATCCGCCGCCCGGTCCATCAACGGCGCCGGTGAGTCCGCGCGGGTCCCCAACCAAAACCGTTGCCGGGCAAAGCCGTACGTCGGCAAATCGACGCGCCGTCCACCGAGGCCGTTCAGGATCGACGGCCAATCAACCGCCGCGCCGTGGACGAAGAGTTGCCCGGCCGCGCTCAGGAGCGCGTCGATTTCCGGCTGTTCCTTGATCAGCGTGGCCACCGCGGCGGCATGCTCGGTATTCAGCGACTGCTCCATCGCCGCGCTCAGGCCCGCGGCGGGACCCACCTCGACAAACACGTTGGCCCCCAACGATTCCGCCAACCGAACGCCGTCGACGAAGCGCACCGGCCGGCGTACATGTTCAACCCAGTATTCTGCCGTTGCATAGTCGGCGCCAGCCAACTCGCCAGTCACGTTGGACACCAAGCCAATCCGCGGTTCGTCGGCTTTGACATCAGCTATCAGGCGGGCAAATTCGTCCATCATGGGCTCGACCAGGGCCGAATGAAACGCATGCGACACCGCGAGGCGGTGTACCCGCGCCCCCTGTTGCGCCAATCGGTCGGCCACGGCGGCCACCGGGGCCTCGGCGCCCGAAAGCACCACGGAGTTTTGGGCATTGACCGCGGCGATGGCCACGCCATCGGTGAGCAACGGGGTTACGACGTCCTCGCTGGCGGCGACGGCGATCATCACGCCACCGGCCGGCAACGCGGCCATCAAGCGGCCCCGGGCCGCGACGAGCCGCGCGGCGTCGTCGAGTGTGAGCACGCCCGCGACGTGCGCAGCGGTGATCTCCCCCACCGAATGGCCCATCACCAGATCCGGTTCGACTCCCCAGCTTTGCAGCAATGCCGCCACTGCCACCTCGATGGCGAACAGCGCCGGCTGTGCATATTCGGTATTCGCCAACAACTCTCGGTCGACGCCCCAGATCACGTTGCGCAATCCCGAACGCAGCGCGACATCCAACGCGTCCACCGCCTCGTCGAATGCCCGAGCGAAGACCGGAAAGCGGTCGTAGAGCTGTTGGCCCATCCCCAACCATTGCGAACCTTGGCCGGGAAACACGAACACGGTCTTGCCGGCTGCTCGAGCGCGGCCGGTTACCGCGCCCGGGTCTGCGGTGGCCAACCGCGTCAAGCCCGCGGTGAGGGCCAGACGATCACTGCCCACCAGCACCGCCCGGTGTTCGAAGGCCGACCGCGTGGTGGCCAGCGACCACGCCACATCCGTCACGGTGGCAGCGTCGTCGGACGCGAGGTGGGCGGCCAACCTCCCGGCCTGGTTGACCAAGGCTTGCTCCGAGCGCGCCGACAGCACCCAGGGCAGCGTGGTGACTCGTTGCGGTTCGGCGACAACACTTTCCGGCTGCGCGGGCGCTTGCTCGACGATCACATGCGCATTCGTCCCGCCCATTCCGAACGACGACACGCCGGCCCGGCGCGGCCGGTCCCGGTCCGGCCACGCTGCCAGTGCGGTATTGACTTGCAGCCCTTGGCGTTTCAGGTCATTACCGACAGAGTCTGGGTCGTAGTTGAGGCTTGGCGGAATCACCGCGTTTTCGACGGCCAGTACCGCTTTGAGCAAGCCCGCGATTCCGGCGGCACTGCCGGTGTGGCCAATGTTGGTTTTCACCGAGCCCACCCGCACCGGGTTCTGTTGGCGCTCGGCGAAGATCTCACCCAGTGCCCGCGCCTCGACCGGGTCGCCGACTTCGGTTCCGGTGCCGTGCGCCTCGACATAGTCGATGTCGTCGGCACCCAGGCCGGCGCGGGCCAGCGCCCGGCGGATGACGTCGGCTTGCCCGGAGACCGACGGCACGGTCTGGCCGGCGGAGCTGTGGCCGGCATTGCCGACCGCACTGGCACGGATGACGGCGCGGATGCGGTTTCCGTCTTTCAGTGCGGCGGTCAGCGGCTTCAACAGGATCATGCCGGCACCCTCGGACCGCACGTAACCATCCGCGCGTCCGTCGAAGGCGTAGGTGTGGCCGGAAGTCGACATTGCGCCGAATTCCGTTTCGAGCATCGCGGTTTCGTCGGCCAGGTTGAGGTGGATCCCGCCGGCTATCGCGAGCGGTGACTCGCCCGCACGCAGGCTTTCGCAGGCCAGGTGCACCGCGACCAGCGAGGACGATTGACCGGAATCGACGGTCATGCTGGTCCCCTGCAAGCCGAGCGCATAGGAGATCCGGTTGGCGATCATGGCGCGCGTGACGCCGCCGAAGGAGTAGTGGTCGAGATTGTCCGCGCCGTCGCGAAGCGTCAGCACGGCGTAGTCGTCGGTCATCGCCCCGAGGTAGATCGAAACCTGTTCGCCGCGAAGGGTTTCCGGTATCAGAAAAGCGTCTTCGAACAGCTCCCAGGCCAGTTCGAGTGCAACCCGCTGACGTGGGTCCATCGCGCTGGCCTCGCGTGGCGACAGATTGAAGAAGTCGGCGTCGAATTCGGCGATGTCACCGGGTAGCCGGGTCTCCTCCAATCCGTCGCGAACGAGCTGCCAAAAGTCCCGCGGGTTGGCGGCACCGGGCAACCTGCAGGCGAGGCCGATGACTGCGACGTCAATGGATGACATCAGGGGCCGATATCGTCATCGAGGATCGCGAAGAGTTCGCGTTCGGTGGCGGTGGTGATGTCCTCGTCGACGACGTGCGATTCGCTGGTCGTCAGCGGCGACGGGGATTCCAACTCGTTCACGATGGCCTGGATGCGGGCGGCCAAGCGGGTTTTTTCGTCCGGCGTCCAATTGGGTTGGTCGACCAGTGTTTGCAACTCGCGGGCGATGTCATTGAAGCGTGCGAAACGCGCCAGCTGGTCCGATGCGGCCGCCGGCGCACCGGTGGTCACCGAGTCGAGCTGTTCGTCGATGTGTGCGGCGAGGGCCGCGGGTGTGGGGAAGTCGAAGATCAGGCTCGGGGAAAGGGTAAGCCCGGTAGCCATTTTGATGCGGTTGCGCAGTTCCACCGCGGTCAGCGAGTCGAACCCGAGGTCCTGGAACGGCAGCTGGGCCTCGATGTCGGCGTTGGACCTGCCCAGAACGGTAGCGGCGTTGGTGCACACCAGTTCCACCAACTGGTGGTGACGCTGTTCGGGACTGAGTCCCTGCAGCCGGGTGGCCAGCCCCGACGTCGACACCGCTGCGTCGGCATCACTGATCAGTCGTCGACCCGGCCGCCTGACCAGGTCACGCAGCACCGGCGGAACGGCACCGCCCGCGCCCAGCCCCGCCGAGTCGATGCGGGCGGCCACCAGCAGCGGGCGGTCGGCGAGCATGGCCTCGTCGAATACCTGGAGTGCGTGCGGAGTGGACAGCGGCGCCAACCCGGCCCGGCTCATCCGGGCCTTGTCGCGATCGCTGAGGTGTTGGGTCATGCCGCTGGCCTGTTCCCAGAGTCCCCAGGCGATCGACAACCCCGCCAGACCGTGCGCTCGCCGGTAGGCGGCAAGACCGTCGAGGAAGCTGTTCGCCGCGGCATAGTTGCCCTGCCCCGGGGAACCCACAATGCCGGCCATCGACGAGAACATCACGAACGCCGACAAGTCCATATCCCGGGTGAGCTCGTGCAGGTTCCAGGCACCGTCGACCTTGCTCCGCAAAACCGTGTCCATGCGTTGCGGCGTCAGCGACGCGATCAGCCCGTCGTCGAGCACTCCGGCGGCGTGGAACACGCCCTTGAGTGGATACTGCGTGGGCAACCCGGCGATCAGCCCCGCCAACGCATCTCGATCGGCGACATCGCAGGCCACCACCGACACCTCGGCCCCGGCCATTTCGAGCTGATCCACCAGCTCCGCCACGCCCTCGCCTTGCGCGCCGCTGCGGCTGGCCAATACGACCTGGGCCACTCCGTAACGCGCTACCAGGTGTGCGGCCACCGCCGAGCCGGCCATGCCGGTGCCCCCGGTGATCAGCACGCTGCCCCCGGCCAGCCCGCCGGTCGAGCTCGCCAGCACCGGATCGTCCGGACCGTCCGGAAGGGTCAGCACCACCTTGCCGATCTGGCGGGCCTGGCTGACGAACCGATACGCCGACGAGGCGCAGCGCACGTCGAATGCCTTGACCGGCAACGGCTTCAGCACGCCCGCGTCGAACAGTGCGATCAGGTCGGACAGCATCGAGGCGATGTGGTCCGGGCCGGCCTCCATCAGGTCGAAGGCCCGGTACGTCACGCCCGGCGCCATCGATGCGGGGTCGCGAAGATCGGTCTTGCCCATCTCGATGAACCGGCCGCCCCCGACCAGCAGTCGCAGCGAGGCATCGAGAAATTCGCCGGCCAGCGAGTTGAGCACCACATCGACCCCGGCCCCGCCGGTGGTGGCCAGGAACTTGTCCTCGAAATCCAGACTCCGGGTGTCGCCGATGTGATCGTCGTCAAAGCCCATCGCCCGCAACGTGTCCCACTTGCCACGGCTGGCGGTCGCGAATACCTCCGCACCCCAGTGCCGGGCCAGCTGCACCGCGGCCATCCCCACCCCGCCCGTGGCGGCGTGCACCAACACCCGCTCGCCGGCCTTGAGCCCCGCCAGCTCCGACAACCCGTACAGGGCGGTCAAGAACACCACCGGCACGCTCGCGGCCTGCGGCAGCGACCAGTCGTCCGGCACCGTCGTCACCAACCGGGCATCCACAATCGCTTCGGATCCAACGACTCCCAGCAAGCCCAGCACCGCATCGCCGACCGACAGCCCCTGGACCCCGGGGCCGACCTCGAGCACCACCCCGGCTCCCTCGGCGCCGAGTTCGCCGCCACCGGGATACATCCCCAACGCCACCAACACATCCCGGAAGTTCACCCCGACCGCGGCCACCGCCACCCGCACCTGCCCGGAAGCCAGCTCCGCCGGCGCGGCCGGAGCGACCACCACGTCTTCCAAGGTGCCGCCACCGCCGGCGGCCAGCCGCCAACCGCCGGGCGGCAGCTCCAGCACGGCTCCTGCCCCGACGGCGCCCAGCCGCGCCGCGTGCGCGACGCCGGAACGCACCACCAATTGCGGTTCCCCGCAAGCGATCACCTCGGCGATATCCAGCGAACCGTCGGTATCGACCAGCACCACCCGGCCCGGCTGCTCGGCCTGCGCCGAACGCACCAACCCCCAGACCGCCGCGCCCGCCAAATCCGTCACATCCTCGCCGGCCACACTGACCGCGCCGCGAGTCAGCACGACGAACGGCCCCGCGTCGCCGCCGGCCAACCACGACTGCAACACCCCCAACGCCTCGTGCGTGGCCGCATACACCGACTCCACCGTCGCGCCCGAGCCCGGCTCCCACACCGTCAGGTTCTCGGTGGCAACCGCACCGGGCTCCAACGACACCGGGGTCCATGCGAGTTCGTACAGGCCGCCGCCGCCGGCTGCAGCGGCCAGGGCGGCCGATAGCGCACCGATCGAAATCGGCCGAACCACCAACTCCCGCACCGACAAAACCGGCAGACCCGTTCCGTCGGCCAAGTCCACGGACACCGCGCCGCTACCGGCCGGCGCAATGCGTACCCGGACCCGGGAGGCGCCGGCGGCATGCAGGCAGACTCCCTGCCAGGAGAACGGCAGCATCGTCGAATCGCCACCCTCGGCAATCCCCCAGGCGTGCAACGCGGCATCCAGCACGACGGGATGAATCCCGAAGCCGCCCATGGTCACGCCGTCGCCGGCACTCACTTCGGCAAAGACCTCTTGCCCGCGCCGCCACAGCGTTCGCAGACCGCGGAACGCCGGGCCGTAGTCGTAGCCGCGCGCCGCCAGTACCTCGTACACGTCGCCGGCCTCGACCACCGAAGCCCCGACCGGCGGCCACACCGACAAATCCGCCGCGGGTTCGGGCGCCGCGGCACTCAACGAGCCCTGGGCGTGTAGCACCCAGACCGAATCCGTGGCCGCACCACGCGAATACACCCACACGGCGCGGGAGCCCGACTCCCCCGCCGCGTCGACGACGACCTGCACGCGCGCCGCGCCGCCCGGCGGCAACACCAACGGCGCCAACAAGGTCAGCTCGTCGACCACCGAGCAGCCGACCTCATCGCCGGCCCGCAATGCCAGCTCGACAAACCCGGCGCCGGGGAACAACACCACGCCGTCGACGACGTGGTCGGCCAGCCAGGGCGATCCGCTTACCGACAACGAACCTGTCAGCACCACGCCGCCGGAGTCGGGCCGCTCCACCACCGCACCCAGCAACGGATGCGCGGCTCGGGCCAACCCGACACTGCTCACGTTGCCCGATCCCACCGCTCCAAGGGGCAGCCAGAATCGTTGCCGGACAAAGCCGTACGTGGGTAGGTCGACGCGGTGCCCGTTTCCTACCGCCGCGGCCCAGTCCACGGGGACGCCGATGGTGAACAACTGCCCGAGTGCCTTGAGTGCCGACTCCGCTTCGGGGCGGTCCTTGGCCACTGTAATCACCGATGTCGCCTGCTCGGTGGTCAACGACTGCTCGACGGCAGCGGTGAGACCGCGACCCGGACCGACCTCCACGAAAGCCCGGGCGCCCAACGACTCGGCAGCGCGCACCCCGTCGGCGAAACGGACCGGTCGGCGCACATGCTCGACCCAGTACTCCGGCGATCCGTAGCCGGGCCCGGCCAGTTCGCCAGTGAGGTTGGACACCAAACCTATTCGCGGCGGTGCGGGTGAGACGCCGGCGACCAGTTGCGCAAACTCCCCGAGCATCGGCTCCATCAGCGCGGAGTGGAAGGCATGCGAGACCGCGAGTCGATGTACCCGCCGGCCGTGG
Organism: Mycobacterium sp. 050128; assembly: GCF_036409155.1. Lineage (NCBI taxonomy): Bacteria > Bacillati > Actinomycetota > Actinomycetes > Mycobacteriales > Mycobacteriaceae > Mycobacterium > Mycobacterium sp. 050128. The sequence continues at coordinate 533,106 of NZ_JAZGLW010000002.1, forward strand.
GCCGCGAGTTCGTCGGACACCGCGGTGACCGCGGCCTCGGCACCGGAGATCACCACGGCGTCAGGGCCGTTGACCGCCGCGAGATTCACCTCCGCGCCCAGCAACGGCAACACTTCGGCTTCGCTGGCGGCAACCGCGACCATCGCGCCCCCGGGCGGCAATGCCGCCATCAACCGGCCGCGCCCCGCAACGACTTTCGCCGCATCCGCGAGCGACAGCACGCCCGCCACGTAGGCCGCGGTGATCTCGCCGACGGAATGGCCGGTCACCACGTCGGGCAGCACGCCCCAGTGCTGAAGCAACGCCGCGACCGCCACCTCGACGGCGAACAGCGCCGATTGCGCGAACTCGGTACTCTGCAGCAGCTCGGCGTCCTCGCCCCAGATCACGTGCCGCAGTGGTAAACGCAGAAGCGGATCCAGTGCGGCGACCGCCTCGTCGAATGCGCGGGCGAACTCCGGAAAGCGGTCGTAGAGCTGCTGGCCCATCCCCAGCCACTGCGACCCCTGGCCGGGAAACACGAACACGGTCTTGCCCGCCGAGCGGACCCGCCCAGCCGTGACGCCGGCACTCGGCTCACCGGCGGCTAATTCGCTCAAGCCGGCGATCAGATGGTCCCGGTCCGCGCCGACCACGACGGCTCGATGGTCGAACACCGCGCGTGTCGTCACCAGGGACCACGCCACGTCCACCGGGCTCAGCTTCGCGTCCCCGGACACGTGGGCGAGCAACCGCTTGGCCTGATTGGCCAAGGCCTGCTCGGAGCGAGCCGACAGCACCCACGCCGTCTCGCGCGGATCCGGTTCGGCGACAACATCTTCGGCTTCGGCAGCCGGTGGCTGCTCGATGATCACGTGCGCGTTCGTACCACTGATCCCGAACGACGAGACGCCGGCCCGGCGTGGCCCATTGCCGCTCGGCCAGGCTCGCGACTCGGTCAACAACGATACCGCGCCCGACGACCAATCCACATGCGGCGAAGGCACATCCACGTGCAGGCTTTTCGGCAGCACGCCGTGCTGGATCGCCTCGATCATCTTGATGACTCCGGCGACGCCCGCGGCGGCCGAGGTGTGACCGATGTTCGATTTGATCGACCCCAGCCACAGCGGACGGTCCGCCGGCCGATCCTGGCCATAGGTCGCCAACAACGCTTGCGCCTCAATCGGATCGCCCAGCACGGTTCCGGTGCCGTGACCCTCGACGACATCGACGTCGGCGGCGGTCAGGCCGGCGCCGGCCAGCGCGGTGCGGATGACGCGTTGTTGGGAGGGCCCGTTCGGGGCGGTCAGCCCGTTGGACGCGCCATCCTGGTTGACGGCGGTCCCGCGCACGATCGCCAACACCGGGTGTCCCGCTCGGCGCGCGTCGGCCAACCGCTCCACCACCAGGACACCGGCGCCTTCCGACCAGGCGGTGCCGTCGGCGGCCCCGGCGTACACCTTGCAGCGGCCATCGGGGGCCAGCGCTCGCTGGCGGCTGAATTCGACGAAGGCGGCGGGTGTGGCCATGACCGTGACGCCGCCGACCAGGGCCAGATCGCATTCCCCCGAGCGCAACGACTGCGCGGCCAGGTGCAGCGCCACCAGCGACGACGAACACGCCGTATCCACCGACACGGCCGGGCCTTCCAGGCCCAGCACATACGACACCCGGCCCGAGGTCACACTCAACGTCGAGCCGGTGAGCCCGTAGCCCTCCAGCTCGCCTTCCACCTGCCCGCCGTAGCCGGCATGGATCACACCGGCAAACACGCCCGTCGCCGACCCCCGCAACCCCAACGGGTCAACTCCCGCGCGCTCCAACGCTTCCCACGAAAGCTCCAGCATCAAGCGCTGCTGCGGATCCATCGCCAGCGCCTCGCTCGGGCCCACCCCGAAGAACCCGGCATCGAAATCGCCGGCGTCGCCGAGAAATGATCCCTGCCGCACGTACATCTTGCCAGGGGCATCGGGGTCGGGATCGTACAACCCCGCCACGTCCCAACCCCGGTCCGGAGGAAAATCCGACACGGCGTCACGGCCCTCAACCACCATGTCCCACAATGCTTCCGGCGAATCCACTCCACCCGGATACCGGCACGCCATCCCGACCACCGCCACCGGCTCGGACAGTTTGCCCTCGAGTTCGGCCACCCGGCGTCGCGTGCGCCGCAGATCTGCGGTCAGCCGCTTCAGGTAATCAAGATGTTTGTCGGTGTCCGACACGGGCGCTCCTTGGCGTCTTACGAGCCGAGTTCTTCGTCGAGGATGGCGAACAGTTCGCTTTCGCTGGCACTGTGGATGTCCTCGTCGTCGGCTTCCTGCTGGTCGTGTGGATCCAGGTGGGCGCCGAGCGTGGTCAGCAACGTCTGGATGCGGGTGGTCAAGTGCGCCTTGTCTTCTGGCTTCCAATCGGGTTGATTCAGCAGCGTTTGCAGCTCCCGGGCGATGTCATTGAAGCGTGCGAAACGGGCCATCAGGTCGGGCTGCTCGGCAGAGTTCGCAACACCGGGAACCACCAGCCGGGTGTCGAGGTGTTCGGCCAGGACGATCGGCGTCGGGTAGTCGAAGATCAAGGTAGGCGAAAGGGTAAGTCCCGTCGCGGTTTTGAGCCGGTTACGCAGTTCGACGGCGGTCAGCGAGTCGAACCCGAGGTCTTGGAAGACGCTGCCCGCGTTGATGTCTCCGGCGTTGGGACGGCCCAGCACGGTGGCAGCGTTGCGGCTGACCAGGTCGACCAGTTCGCTGTGCCGCTGTTCGGCGGACAGGCCCTGCAGGCGAGCGACAAGGCTGGTCATCGAGGCGGCGGTGGTGTCGGTCTCGTCGATGACACGCCGGATGGGGCGGGCGACCAGATGACTGAGCAGCGGGGGCAGTGTCGCGCCGTTGTCGGCCAACGCGCCGGGGTCGATGCGCGCGGCGACCATCACCGGGCGGTCGGACAGCATCGCGGTATCAAACAGTCGCAACGCCTGCTCGGTTGGCATGGGGGCGAGCCCGATTCGGCTCATCCGCGCTTTGTCGCGCTCGTCGAGGTGTTGGGTCATGCCGCTGGCCTGTTCCCAGAGTCCCCAGGCGATCGACAGTCCCGCCAGACCGTGGGCACGCCGGTAGGTCGCCAATTCGTCGAGGAAGCTGTTGGCCGCCGCGTAGTTGCCCTGCCCCGGGGAACCCACAATGCCGGCCATCGACGAGAACATCACGAACGCCGACAAATCCATATCCCGGGTGAGCTCGTGCAGGTTCCAGGCACCGTCCACCTTCGCCCGCAGCACCGTGTCCAAGCGTTGCGGCGTCAGCGACGCGATCAGCCCGTCATCGAGCACTCCGGCGGCGTGGAACACGCCCTTGAGTGGATACTGCGTGGGCAGTCGAGTAAGCAGCCCCGCCAACGCATCTCGATCGGTGACATCGCAGGCCACCACCGACACCTCGGCCCCGGCCGTTTCGAGCTGATCCACCAGCTCCGGCACGCCCTCGCCTTGGGCGCCGCTGCGGCTCGCCAATACGACATGGGCCACGCCGTAACGCGCTACCAGGTGTGCGGCCACCGCCGAGCCGGCCATGCCGGTGCCCCCGGTGATCAGCACGCTGCCGCCGGCCAGGCCGCCACCGGACCCCGTCAGGACCGGGTCACCAGGACCGTCCGGGATCGTCAGCACCACCTTGCCGGTGTGGCGGGCCTGGCTGACGAACCGATACGCCGACGAGGCCGACCGGACATCAAAAGTCTTGACGGGCAACGGCTTCAGCACACCGGCGTCAAACATCGACATCAGGTCGGACAGCATGGTCGCGGTGAGGTCCGGGCCGGCCTCGATCAGGTCGAAGGCCCGGTACGTCACGCCCGGCGCCATCGATGCGGGGTCGCGAAGATCGGTCTTGCCCATCTCGATGAACCGCCCGCCCCCGACCAGCAATCGCAGCGAGGCATCGAGAAATTCGCCGGCCAGCGAGTTGAGCACCACATCGACCCCGGCCCCGCCGGTGGTGGCCAGGAACTTCTCCTCGAAATCCACGGATCTGGTATCGCCGATGTGATCGTCGTCAAAGCCCATCGCCCGCAACGTGTCCCACTTGCCGCGACTGGCCGTCGCGAAGACCTCCGCACCCCAATGCCGGGCCAGCTGCACCGCGGCCATCCCCACCCCGCCCGTGGCGGCGTGCACCAATACCTTCTCCCCGGCCTTGAGCCCCGCCAGCTCCGACAACCCGTACAGGGCGGTCAAGAACACCACCGGCACGCTCGCGGCCTGCGGCAGCGACCAGTCGTCCGGCACCGTCGTCACCAACCGGGCATCCACAATCGCTTCGGATCCAACGACACCCAGCAAGCCCAACACCGCATCGCCGACCGACAGCCCCGGAACTCCCGGACCGATCTCGACGATCACACCGGAGCCTTCGACGCCGAGCTCGCCGCCACCGGGATACATCCCCAACGCCACCAACACATCCCGGAAGTTCACCCCGACCGCGGCCACCGCCACCCGCACCTGCCCGGAAGCCAGCTCCGCGCGGGGAAGCGGGCGCACCACCAGATCCTCCAGGGTGCCGCCGCCCCCCACGCTCATCCGCCACTGCCCCGCGGGCAACGTCGACACCGACCGCGACGGGATCAGCCGCGCCGCGTGCGCGACGGCGGAACGCACCACCAATTGCGGTTCGCCGCACGCGATCACCTCGGCAATATCCAGCGAACCGTCGGTATCGACCAGCACCACCCGGCCCGGCTGCTCGGCCTGCGCCGAACGCACCAACCCCCAGACCGCCGCGCCCGCCAAATCCGTCACGTCCTCGCCGGCCAGCCCCACCGCGCCACGAGTCAGCACGACGAACGGCCCCGCGTCGCCGCCGGCCAACCACGACTGCAACACCCCCAACGCCTCGTGCGTGGCCGCATACACCGACGCCACCGTCGCGCCCGAGCCCGGCTCCCACACCGTTACGTCTTGTTTGCTAAGGGCGTTGGGCTGCAAGGCAACCGGCGACCAGGTCACCTCCAGCAAGCCGCCGCCGGACCGGGGTGCCGCGGCCACCGCCGTAAGCTGGGCCGCCGAGACCGGCCGGACCACCAGCTCCCGCACCGACAGGATCGGTAGGCCGGCTCCGTCGGCCAGGTCCACCGACACCGCGCTCACCCCGACCGGTGCGATCCGCACCCGCGCCCGGGACGCGCCGGCGGCGTGCAGACACACGCCCTGCCAGGAGAACGGCAACATGGTCTCGGCCTGGTCGCCGACCACGCCCATCGCATGCAATGCGGCGTCGACCAGCACCGGATGGATTCCGAAACTGTCGACCCTCATCCCGGCGACCTCGGGCACGGCGACTTCGGCGAAGACCTCATTGCCGAGGCGCCACATGGCCTGCAGGCCTTGAAACGCGGGACCGTATTCGTAGCCTCGCCGGGTCAGGTGCTCGTATGCGTCGGCGATGTCCACGGCGGTCGCTCCCACCGGTGGCCATACCGACAAGTTCGCGGCCGGATTGTCCGCACCCGTGCTCAACGCGCCCTCGGCATGCAGTGCCCATTCCGAATCGGGCTCCATGCCAAGGGAATACACCGATACCGCCCGGCGGCCCGAGCTGGCCGGGGGCCCGACCACGACCTGGATCTGGACACCGTCGGACGCGGGCAACAGCAGCGGGGCCGACAGTGTCAGCTCCTCGACCACCGAGCAGCCCACCTCGTCGCCGGCCCGCAACGCCAACTCCACGAATCCGGCGCCGGGGAACAACACCACCCCGGCCACCGCGTGATCGGCCAGCCATGGCTGCGCGGCCAGCGACAGTCGGCCGGTCAGCACCACGGCGCCGGAATCAGGCCGCTGCACCACTGCGCCCAGCAAGCCGTGCTCGGCTCCGGCCAATCCCAATCCACCGAGATCGCCACCAATGCCCATCGGGGGCAACCAGAATCGTCGGCCCTGGAAGGCGTACGTCGGCAACTCCACCTGGTGGGCGCCGGAGAACACAGGACGCCAATCCACCGCCACACCCGCGGCGTGTGCCTGACCCGCGGACAACCAGAACCGGTCCAGCCCGCCGTCGTCGCGGCCCAGCGACGGAATGACGACGGCATCGTCGGCGACGGTGTTTTCGATGCCGGCGGCCAACACCGGATGCGGGCTCGACTCGATGAACACCCGGTAGCCGGCATCGCTGGCGGTGCGCACCGCTTGCGCGAATTGCACGGTCTGACGGATGCTGCGGTACCAGTAGTCGGCGTTCAGCCCCGCGGTATCGAGGGGCTCGCCGGTGACGGTAGAGAAGAAGGTGACGGCGCAGGATCGAGGCTCAATGCCGTTGAGGGCCTGGGCAAGCGGCTCACGAATGGCGTCGACCTGCGCCGAGTGCGAAGCATAGTCGACGTCGATCCGGCGGGCACGCACGCCGGCACCCTCACAACGGCGCATCAGCTCCTCGAGGGCGTGCACCTCTCCGGAGACGACGATTGCCGAAACACCGTTGACCGCAGCGATATTCAGGCGATCAGCGGAGGGCGCCAGCAGCTCGCGCGCCTGGTCCTGGCCGCACGCCAGCGAGACCATGCCCCCGGCCCCCGACAGCTGCACCAGCAGCCGGCTACGCAGTGCCACCACCCGAGCCGCATCCTCCAGCGACAGCGCACCGGCCACGTAGGCCGCCGCGATCTCGCCCTGCGAGTGGCCGATGACGGCGTCGGGCCGTACACCCATCGAACGCCATAATTCGGCCAGCGACACCATCATTGCCCACAGCACGGGCTGCACCACGTCGACCCGATCCAGCCCCGGGGCACCCGCGGCGCCGCGGATCACGTCGATCAGCGACCACTCGACGTACTCGCCGAGGGCCTTGTCGCACCGGTTTAGCTGCTCGGCGAATACCGGTGCGGTGTCGAGTAATTGGGCTCCCATGCCGACCCACTGCGAGCCTTGACCGGGAAACACGAACGCCGTCTTGCCGACGGCCTGTGCGCGCCCCGTCACGACGTTGGCGCCCGGCTCCCCCGCCGCCAGCCCGGCCAGCCCGGCCATCAGCTCGTCGCGAGTACCGACGACCACGGCCCGATGGTCGAACACCGAGCGGGTTGACACCAGCGACCACCCCACGTCGGCAACACCGAGCCGCGGATCGGCCTGCACGTGTGCCAGCAGTCGCCGCGCCTGGGCCGCCAGCGCCTCGGGCGACCGGGCAGACAACACCCACGGGGCCACCGGCATGTCGCCCTCAGCCGCAACGCTTTCCACCACCGGAGCCTGTTCCAGGATCACGTGCGCATTGGTGCCGCTGATCCCGAACGACGACACCGCCGCGCGGCGCGGCCGATCCAGCGGAGGCCACGACCGCTGCTCGGTCAGCAACGACACCGCGCCCGCCGACCAATCCACATGCGGCGTAGGCACATCCACGTGCAGCGTCTGGGGCATCACGCCGTGCCGCATCGCCTGCACCATCTTGATCACACCGGCCACTCCCGCCGCCGCCGACGTGTGGCCCATGTTGGACTTGATCGAGCCCAGCCACAACGGCTGATCGGCCGGACGATCCTGCCCGTAGGTTGCCAAGATCGCCTGGGCTTCGATGGGATCGCCCAGCGTGGTGCCGGTCCCGTGGCCCTCCACCAAATCCACGTCCGCCGGGGCCAGCCGGGCACTCTCTAGCGCCGCCCGGATCACCCGCTGCTGCGCCGGCCCGTTGGGGGTGGCCAACCCGTTGGACGCGCCATCCTGATTCACCGCCGAACCCCGCACCACGGCCAGCACCCGGTGACCCAGCCGCCGCGCGTCGGCCAGCCGCTCCACCACCAGCGCGCCGACGCCCTCGGAGAAGCCGGTTCCGTCGGCCGCACCGGCATACGCCTTGCACCGACCATCGGCAGACAACGCCCGCTGGCGGCTGAACTCCACGAACATCGCCGGGGTGGCCATCACGGTCACACCGCCGACCAGCGCCGCATCGCACTCGCCCGCGCGCAACGACCGCACGGCCAGATGCAAGGCCACCAGCGACGACGAGCACGCCGTATCCACCGATACCGCCGGGCCCTCCAGCCCCAGCGAATACGCGACCCGGCCCGACGCGACACTCAGCGTCGAACCGCGCAACCCATACCGCTCCAGGTCCCCGGGGACGCGGCCCTGACCGCCGTACGAACCGTGGAAGACACCGACGAACACGCCCGTGGCCGATCCTCTCAGCGTGATCGGGTCAATTCCGGCCCGCTCCAACGCCTCCCACGACACTTCGAGCAGCAAGCGTTGCTGAGGATCCATCGCCAGCGCCTCGCTCGGCGCGATCCCGAAGAACGCGGCGTCGAAATCGGCGACGTCGGACAGGAATCCACCACACCGGTTGTACGACTTGCCGGTCGCGTCGGGGTCGGGGTCGAACAGCGCGGCGAGATCCCAGCCGCGGTCGGCCGGGAAGTCGGTCACGACGTCGCGGCCCTCGGCGACCATCTCCCACAAGGCTTCCGGCGAGTCCACCGCGCCCGGATACCGGCAGGCCATCCCGACGATGGCCACCGGCTCGGTCGCTTCCTGGGCTAGCAAGGCCAGGTAGTCACGGTTCTCCCGCTTCAGCCGCTCGTTTTCCTTCAGCGACGCGCGCAGCGCCTTGACCAGCTCTTCAGGAGGGCTATTCATGGGGCTACGAGACGAGGCGGGATCCATACGCCGGCATCAGTGCCAGCGCAGCAATACGAGCTCCGAGCAGAAGCCGGGCCCCATCGCGAGCATCAGGCCCGGGCTTGCGCTGGGCGGCTTCTTGGCGATGGTGTCGCGCAGCACGTGCAGCACCGACGCCGACGAGAGGTTGCCGATCTCGCCGAGCGATCGCCAGGTGAGTTCCAGGGCGTCCGGCGGCAGGCTGAGTGCCGCGGTGATCGCCTCGATGACCTTGGGACCGCCGGGGTGGCTGACAAAGGCGCCGACGTCGGTCGGGGTCAGGCCGTGCGCCCCCAGGAAACCGGTGACGTCGTCTTCGATGTACTGCTCGACGACGGCCGCGACGTCCTTGGACAGCACCAGCTCGAAGCCCTCGGTGCCGACGTCGTAGCCCATGGTGCGCAGCGAGTCCGGGTAGAGGTGGCTGCGCGAATCCAGCACGTCCGGGCCGCCGGCGCCGATCGCCGCCGCGCGGTCCGCACCGACGGCAACCACGGATGCGGCGCCGTCAGCAAACAGGGCGCTGCCGACCAGACCGGCCAGCGAGGGCTTGTACCCGGGGTAGGTCAGAGAGCAGAGCTCGACCGAAATCAGGGCGGCCACGCCATCGGGGTCGCCGCGCAGATAGTCGTTCAGCCGGGCCACGCCGGCCGCCCCGGCCACGCAGCCGAGGCCGAACAGCGGCACCCGCCGTACGTCGTCGCGCAGCCCCAGCCGCCCGGCGATCCGGGCGTCGATGGACGGGATCGCGAGTCCGGTGACCGTCGTCGTGAACAGCACGTCGACGTCACGCGGCTGCAGCCCCGCGTCGTCCAGCGCGCCGGAGAGCGCCTGACTACCCAGCTCGACGGCATTGTCGATGTAAATCTGATTCGCCACGCCGAAGTCGGTCAGCCGGGGATAGCGCTCCAGCGGGATGACCAGGTGACGGCTGTTGACCTTGGCGCTGGTGTGCAGCTGCCGAACGATGTCCTCGTAGTCCTCGAAGCCCGGAATGCTGAGGAAGAAGTCAGTGAGTTCTCGTTGGGAATAGCGATACGGCGGCAATGCACCGAATACGCCTGCGATGACGCTCATTGGTCCCACCCCTTGGTGACGAACATGCAGGTCGACGGGTTCAAGCCTGTGGCTACGAGCCGCAAGTTTATTCCTTTTGCGCAACCAGCGCCGCAATACGGCCCTGACCTGAGAGAATGGCCACAGCAAACCGCGATAATTCGGCGCGAGTCAGGCCCCGACCTGCCGCCGCACCCGCAACCGCAGCTCCTCGCAATTTTCCAGCACGCCGCGCAATTGGTCGGCCACCCGGCCGGGCGCGGTGCCCCCGCGGGCGTCCCGGGAGGACACCGAGCCCTCGATGGTCAGCACCTCGCGGACCTGGGACGTCAGCTCGGGGCTGATGGCCGCCAATTCGTCGTCGGTCAGCTCCTCGAGCCCGACGCCGCGGCCCTCGGCCGTACGCACGGCCGCACCCGCGGCCTCGTGCGCCGACCGGAACGGCACTCCCTGCCGCACCAGCCACTCGGCGATATCGGTGGCCAACGTGTAACCGGCCGGGGCCAACTCCGCCATCCGCTCGACGTGGAAGGTCAGGCTGCTCACCAGCCCGGCCATCGCCGGTAGCAGCAGCTCCAGCTGGGCGACCGAATCGAAGACCGGCTCCTTGTCTTCCTGCAGATCACGGTTGTAGGCCAGCGGCTGCGCCTTGAGCGTCGCCAGCAGCCCGGCCAGATTCCCGATCAGCCGCCCCGACTTGCCGCGGGCCAGCTCAGCGATGTCGGGGTTCTTCTTCTGCGGCATGATCGAGCTGCCGGTCGACCAGGAGTCGTGCAGCGTGACGTAGCCGAACTCGGTCGAGCTCCAGATGATGATGTCCTCGGCCAGCCGGGACAGGTCGACGCCGATCATGGCCAGGACGAACGCCGCCTCGGCGGCAAAGTCGCGGGCGGCCGTCGCGTCGACGGAGTTGGGGGCGGCGGTGGCGAAACCCAGCTCCGCGGCGATCGCGTCGGGATCCAGGCCCAGCGACGAGCCGGCCAGCGCTCCCGAGCCGTACGGCGACACCGCCGCGCGCTTGTCGAAGTCGGCGAGGCGATCCACGTCGCGCAGCAACGGATGCGCGTGCGCGAGCAGGTGGTGGGCCAGCAAGATGGGCTGGGCGGACTGCATGTGCGTCTTGCCGGGCATGATCGCCGTCGGGTGAGCGTCGGCCTGCGCGGCCAGCGCGCCGACGACGTCCAGCGCCCCGGCGGCGACCCGGCGCACCGCGTCGCGCAGCCACATCCGGAACAGCGTGGCCACCTGGTCGTTGCGGGACCGCCCGGCCCGCAGCCGCCCGCCCAGATCCGGCCCCACCCGATCGATCAGTCCACGCTCCAGCGCGCCGTGCACGTCCTCGTCGGTGACCAGCGGGCCGAAACTGCCGTCGGCGATGTCCTCGGCCAGGCTGTCCAGGCCGACCAGCAGCCCGTCGCGCTGCTCCTCGGTGAGCAGCCCCGCCCGAAACAGCACGATCGTGTGCGCCCGCGAGGCGATGATGTCGTAGGGCGCCAGCACCCAGTCGAAGTGTGTCGACTTACTCAGCGCGGCCAGCGCGGCCGACGGACCATCGGCGAACCGCCCGCCCCACAGGGATCCCTCGTTGGTGCTCACGCCGCCCTCACGCTGCCGTCACGCCGCCGCGAGTGTGAATCCTGCGACGGCTTGACGGCGTGTCTCGTCGTAAAATTCACACTCACGCCTCGCCGGCCAGGTCCCGGCGCGCCGACAGCTTGGACGACAGTCCGTGCACATAGACGAAGCCCTTGGCCGCCGACTGGTCGAAGCTGTCGCCCTCGTCGTAGGTGGCCAGATTGAAGTCGTAGAGCGATTCCGAGCTGCGCCGGCCGTTGACCGCAATGTGCCCGCCGTGCAACACCATTCGTATCTCGCCCGACACATGCTCCTGGGTCTTGGCGACGAAACTCTCCAGGGCGACCTTCAGCGGCGAGAACCACAGCCCGTCGTAGACCAGCTCGGCCCAGCGCTGGTCGGTGGTCCGCTTGAAGCGGCCCAATTCGCGCTCGAGGGTGACATGTTCGAGTTCGGCGTGCGCGGTGATCAACACCATCGCGCCGGGCGCCTCGTAGATCTCGCGGCTCTTGATGCCCACCAGGCGGTCCTCGACGACGTCCAGGCGCCCGACCCCCTGGGCGCCGGCGCGCCGGTTGAGCTCCACGATGGCCTCCAGCACCGACACCGGCTTGCCGTCGATCGACACCGGGACACCCCGTTCGAAGCCGACGATCACCTCGTCGGGCGTGCTCCAGTTGAGGGTCGGGTCCTCGGTGTAGTCGTACACGTCCTTGGTGGGTGCATTCCAAAGGTGTTCCAGGAAGCCGGTTTCCACCGCACGGCCCCACACGTTCTGGTCGATGGAGAATGGCGAGCGCTTGGTGACGTTGATCGGGATCGCGTTCTCCTCGGCGAACGCGATCGCCTTCTCCCGCGTCCACGCATAGTCGCGGACCGGCGCGAGCACCTCCAAATCCGGTGCCAGCGAACCGAATCCAACTTCGAACCGGACCTGGTCGTTGCCCTTGCCGGTGCAGCCGTGCGCGACGATGCCACCGCCGTACTTGCGGGCCGCCGCGACCAGATGCTTGACGATCAGCGGCCGGCTGATCGCGGACACCAGCGGGTAGCGGTCCATGTACAGCGCGTTGTTCAGCACCGTCGGCAGGCAGTAGCCCTCGGCGAACTCGTCGCGGGCATCGACGACGACCGCTTCGACCGCACCGCAGTCCAGCGCGCGCTGGCGCACCAGTTCCATGTCCTCGCCGCCCTGGCCGAGGTCGATCGCGACCGCTACGACCTCACGGCCGGTCTCCTTGCCTATCCAGCTGATCGCCACCGAGGTGTCCAGACCGCCGGAATACGCCAGGATGACGCGCTCTGACATGAATCAATCTCCTATTTCAAGTTTTCTAAAGTTCGGGCCAGCTCGGCGCCGCTCATCGGCTCCCGAGCGGCCACGAACAGAGTGTCGTCTCCGGCGATGGTGCCGACGACGTACGGTAACGCCGCACGATCGATTGCGCTGGCCAAATAGTCAGCTGCGCCGGGCGGAGTGCGCAGCACCGCGAGATTCGCGCTGGCATCGGTGGACACCAGCAGCTCGCTCAGCAGTCGCGACAAGCGCGCGGTCCCGCCGGAGACGCCGCGCACCGGGCTGCCGTCCTCCGGCACGACGTAGACCCCGACGCCGCCGTCGGCGCCGCGCAGCTTCACCGCGCCGAGCTCTTCGAGATCGCGCGACAGCGTGGCCTGGGTGACGTCGATACCCTCGTCGGCCAGCAGCCCGGCGAGTTCGCTTTGGCTGCGCACCGGCGCCGACGAGAGGATCGCCACGATCCGGGCCTGACGCCCGGCCCGGGTGATGTCGGCAGTGGCCTTGCTGCGCGTCATCGCGACCGCTCCAGCAGCCACACCAACAGCGCCTTCTGGGCATGCAGCCGGTTCTCGGCCTCGTCGAAGACCACGCTGGCCGGTCCGTCCATCACCTCGTCGGTGATCTCGTCGCCGCGGTGGGCCGGAAGACAGTGCAGCACAATGGCTTCCGGTTTCGCCAGCCCCAGCAGGCGTGCGTTGACCTGGAACGGCCGAAACGGTTCGACCCGGTCCAGCCCGTCGGCTTCCTGTCCCATCGACGTCCAGGTGTCGGTCACCAAGACGTCGGCGCCCGCGGCGGCCGCGTCGGCATCGGCTGTCACGCTGACCGAAGCGCCGGTCGCCGCGGCGCGCTGCTCGGCGGCGGCCAGCACGGCGGGGTCCGGCGTGAAGCCCTCCGGCGCCGCGATCGTCACGTGCATGCCGGCGGTAACCGCGCCGAGCATCAGCGAATGTGCCATGTTGTTGGCGCCGTCGCCGAAGTAGGACAGCGACAAACCGCGCAGCGACCCCTTGTGCTCGGCGATGGTCTGCAGATCGGCCAGCACCTGGCAGGGGTGGAACTCGTCGGACAGCGCGTTGACCACCGGCACCGTCGCGGTCGAGGCCATCGCCTCCAGCCGCTCCTGCCCGAAGGTCCGCCACACGATCGCGTCGACGTAACGGGACAGCACCTGCGCGGTGTCCTGCAGTGTCTCGTCGCGGCCCAGCTGGGTCTTGCTGCTGTCGACGACGACGGGGTGCCCGCCCAGCTGCGCGATACCCACCTCGAAGGAGAAGCGGGTCCGGGTGGAGTTCTTGTCGAACAACACCGCGACCCCGCGCGGCCCGTCCAGCGGGCGACGGCTGTACGGGTTCTTCTTCAGCTCGGCGGCCAGCTCGAGGACCTCGGCCTGTTCGGCCGGGGACAGGTCGTCGTCGCGCAAGAAGTGCCGGGTCATGCCGCGGCCTTGTCCAGGATCGCGGGCAGCGCCGTGAGGAAGCTGTCGATCTGGGCGTCGGTGATCACCAGCGGCGGCGCCAACCGGATGACGTCGGCTCCCGTTGCGTTGACCAGGAATCCGGCCTCGCGCGCGGCGGCCTCGACGGCCTTGGCCCGTGGCTCGGTCAGCACCACGCCGCACAACAGCCCGCGGCCGCGGGTGTGGTCGATCAGCGGGTGGCCCAGCGATTCGATGCCCTGGCGCAGCGACTTGCCCAACATCTCGGCGCGCCGGATCAGGTCGTCGTCGACGAGTACCCGCAGCACCGCGCGTGCGGCGGCGGTACACACCGGGTTGCCGCCGAACGTGCTGCCGTGCAGGCCGGGTGTCAACAGGTCGGCAGCGGGCCCGATGGCCAGCACCGCTCCGATCGGCAGTCCGCCGCCGAGCCCCTTGGCCAGCGTCACCACATCGGGGGTGATGCCGTCGTGCTGGTGGGCGAAAAAGGCTCCGGTGCGCCCGATTCCGGTCTGCACCTCGTCGAGCACGAGCAGGGCGCCGTGCCGCGCCGTGATCTCGCGCGCCGCGGCCAGGTAGCCCGGCGGCGGGACGACGACACCGCTCTCCCCCATGATCGGCTCCAGGAATACCGCCGCGGTCTGGTCGTCGACGGCGGCCGCCAGCGCATCGGCGTCACCGTAGGGCACGTGCGTGATGTCGCCGGGCAACGGCTCGAACGGCGCCTGCTTGGCCGGCTGGCCGGTCAGCGCCAGCGAACCCATCGTTCGGCCGTGGAAACCCTCTTGCGCGGCAACCAATTTCGTGCGGCCGGTGAGCCGCGACATCTTGAATGCCATCTCGTTGGCCTCGGTGCCCGAGTTGCAGAAGAACACCCGGGTCACGGTATCGGTGCCCAGCAGGGCCACCAATTCCTCGGCCAGCGCGACACCGGGTTCGGTGGCGTACAGGTTCGAGGTGTGCCCCAGCGTCGACAGCTGTTGCGTGACAGCCTCAATGACGGCCGGGTGGCCGTGGCCGAGCACGTTGACCGCGATGCCGGCCAGCAGGTCCAGGTAGCTCTTGCCGTCCACGTCGGTGACCACCGCGCCCGCACCACTGGCCAGCGCGATCGGCGGGGTGCCGTAGTTGTTCATCATCACGGCTTCCCACCGCTGCCGCATGGTGTCGGTCTGACTCACGCCGGGACCACCTTGGTGCCGGTCCCGGCGTGGGTGAACAGCTCGACCAGCACGCAGTGCTTGACCCTGCCGTCGATGACGTGTGCGCTGGGCACGCCCGCGGTGACGGCCCGCAGACACGCTTCGATCTTCGGGATCATGCCCGCCTCCAATGTGGGTAGCAGTTGCGCCAATGTGGCGGTGTCGATTTCGCTGACCAGCGAATCGCGATCCGGCCAGCTGGTGTACAGGCCCTCGACATCGGTGAGCATCAACAGCTTTTCGGCGCCCAGCGCCTCGGCCAGCGCGGCCGCGGCGGTGTCGGCGTTGATGTTGTGCACCACGCCCTCGGCGTCGGGCGCAAGCGTCGAGACCACCGGAATGCGCCGCGCCGCAATCAGATCCAGCACCGCGGCGGTGTTGACCTTGTCGACGTCACCGACCAGGCCGATGTCGGTGGCCACTCCGTCGACGGTGACGCTGCGCCGCACCGCGGTGAACAGCTGAGCGTCCTCGCCGGTGATGCCGACGGCGTACGGTCCGTAGGCATTGATCAGGTTGACCAGTTCGCGGCCCACCTGTCCGAACAGCACCATCCGCGCGACGTCGAGCACTTCCGGTGTGGTGACCCGGAATCCGCCCTTGAAGTCACTCTTGTCGATGCCGAGCCGGCGCAGCATCGCGGTGATCTGCGGGCCGCCGCCGTGCACGACGACGGGATGGATTCCGCAGTTGCGCAGGAACGCCATGTCGGCGGCGAAGGCCTGGCGCAGCGTCTCGTCGGTCATCGCGTTGCCGCCGTATTTGACCACGACGATCTTGCCGTGCAACTGGATGAGCCAGGGCAGTGCTTCGGCGAGCACTTGTGCCTTGACTTGCGTGGACAGTTCGTCGGTGTTGATGTTCGTCGTCATGTGCTGTAGGCCGAGTTCTCTTCGACATAGGCATGCGACAGGTCGGTGGTCCGGATCGACGCTTGACCGACGCCCAGGCCGAGGTCGACGGTGACGTCGATGTCGGTCCCGGACAGGTCCACGTCGCGCGAGCCCGGAGCCCCTGCCCCGTTGACGCAGACGGTAAACCCGTTGAACGACACGGTGATTCGATCAGGATCGACGAAGACCCCCGGCGCCAGGCCGACGGCGGCCACCACCCGGCCCCAGTTGGGGTCCGAGCCGAACATCGCGGTCTTGACCAGGCTGTCGCGGGCGACCGCGCGGGCGGCCGTCACGGCGTCGGCCTCGGAGGAAGCGCCGGTCACCGTCACGGTGACCCGCTTGGTCACCCCCTCGGCGTCGGATTGCAGCTGAAGACACAGGTCGTCGCAGACCTGCCGCACGGCGTCGTCGAGCTCGGCCTGAGACGGCGTGATTCCACTGGCACCGGAGGCCAGCAGCAGCACGGTGTCGTTGGTGGAGCAGCAGCCGTCGACGTCGAGCCGATCGAAGGTGCGCGCGGTCGCGGCGCGCAGCGCGTGGTCGAGGGTCGCGGAGTCGGCGACCGCGTCGGTGGTCAGCACACACAGCATGGTGGCCAGCGACGGCGCGAGCATGCCCGCGCCCTTGGCCATCCCGCCGACCGTCCAGTTGCTTTGATGATGCAGCGCAACCTTTTTGGGCACCGTGTCGGTGGTCATGATCGCCTGGGCGGCCTCGTCGCCACCACTGAGCCCGCCGTGCATCTCGTGCACGATGTGCGTGACGCCGCCGAGCACCTTATCCATCGGCAGCCGGTCGCCGATCAGCCCGGTGGAGCACACCGCGATCTCGACGGCCCCGGTCTCAGTTCCCCAGTCCGACAATGCGCTGGCAACCGCCTCCGCGGTGGTGTGGGTGTCCTGGAATCCGCCGGGCCCGGTGCAGGCGTTGGCACCGCCGGAGTTGAGGATCACCGCGCGCAGCCGACCGGTGGTGAGCACTTGCTGGGTCCACAGCACCGGCGCGGCCTTGACCTGGTTGCGGGTGAACACCCCGGCGGCCGCATAGTCGGGTCCTTCGTTGAACACCAGCGCGAGGTCACGTGCACCGGAAGCCTTGATCCCGGCCGCGATTCCGGCCGCCCGAAAGCCGGCGGCCGCGGTGACACCCTGGGTGCGCACCAACCGCGCAGCGGACGCCTCGGCGGGCTCTTCAGCAGCGATGTCGGTCATGGCGCCACCCCGACCACCGAAAGTCCTTCAGTCTCCGGCCAACCCAGCGCCAGGTTCATCGACTGCACGGCGGCACCGCCGGTCCCCTTGACCAGATTGTCGATCGCGGCGATCGCGACGAGCGTCTCGGCGTCCTCGTCGACCGCGACGGCGATGTGCGCGGCGTTGCTGCCGATCACCGAGCCGGTGCGGGGCAGCTGCCCCTCGG
Organism: Mycobacterium sp. 050128; assembly: GCF_036409155.1. Taxonomy (NCBI): domain Bacteria; kingdom Bacillati; phylum Actinomycetota; class Actinomycetes; order Mycobacteriales; family Mycobacteriaceae; genus Mycobacterium; species Mycobacterium sp. 050128. The sequence goes on from NZ_JAZGLW010000002.1 coordinate 550,627, forward strand.
GCATCAGGTAGATGAAAGGCTCGGCGTCGTAAGCCTTTTCGTATGCCGCCCGCACTTGCGACAGCGGCGCCTTGGTGCGCGCGGTGCAGGTGGCCAGGATGCCGCGGGAGGTCGGGATCAGCACCGGGGTGAACGACACCGTGACGTCGCGATCGGTGACGGCCCGCAGCCCCTGGGCGATCTCGGGCGTGTGCCGGTGGGCGCCGGCGATGTTGTAGGCCCGAGCCGATCCGATGACCTCGGAGCCGAGCAGATCGGGTTTGGCAGCGCGGCCGGCTCCAGAGGTGCCGCTGACGGCGACCACGGTGACGGCCGGTTCGACCAAATCCTCGGCCACCGCGGGCAGCAATGCCAGCAGCGCCGCGGTCGGATAGCAACCCGGCACCGCGATGCGGCGCGTGCCGCGCAGCCGCTCCCGGGCGCCGGGCAACTCCGGCAGGCCGTAGGGCCAACTGCCGGCATGCGGGGATCCGTAAAACCGTTCCCACGCGGCGGGATCGGTGAGCCGGAAGTCCGCGCCGCAGTCGATGACCAGGGCCTCGGGGCCGAGCTGTTCGGCCAGCGCCGCCGAATGTCCATGCGGCAAGCCCAGGAAGACCACGTCATGTCCACGCAGCACGTCGAGCTCGGTGGGCTCGACCACGCGCTGGGCCAGCGGTGTCAGATGCGGGTGGTGCTCGCCGAGCGAGCTGCCGGCGCTCGCCGCGGCGGTCACCGAGCCGATCGTCAGCCGGCCGTCGGCGTAGGCCGGGTGCCCGAGCAGCAGGCGCAGAATCTCCCCGCCGGCATAACCGCTGGCACCGGCAACCGCCACCCGTATCACGTCGGCCATTTCGCCAATTCTGCATGGTTATGCGATTCATTGCAAATTCATACTGGCCCCATCCGTCCCACCAGTACCGCGCGGCAACTATCACCCGACTTGCGGAAGTGATATCGCGGGCGATATCCAGTTCGAAGGTCGGGTCTTGGTTCGGTGGCAAGACGCAGAAGTTTTCGCTTGTCGTGAAGGTTGGCGTTACTCGGCGGGGGTATGTGGGATGGGTGCGCCTGCAGACCCCGGAGTCCGTGTCGCGGAACCCCGAGCTGCGGCGGCTCGTGGTAGGGCGATTTCTGGCGACGGTCGCCGAGTGGATGTGGTACACCGTCACGACGGTGTACGCGTTCACCCTCTCTGGGGTTGGCGCGGTCGGGGCCATCAGCGTCGCCGCGGTTCTGCCCGCCGCGCTGCTGTCGCCCACGCTGGGCTACGTCATCGACAAGTACCCGCATGAACGCATCCTCACCGGTGTGTTTGCGATGCGTTTGGTTTCGATTGCGGTCACGGCGGTCTCGGCGCAATTCTTCCCGGCGGTGTCCATCCTGGTCGCGGTGATCGCGGTCGAGGGCACCACCACAATGTTCGTGCGGCCGACGACCGCGGCGCTGCTACCCTCCATCACCCAGCGACCCCAGGACCTGATCCGGGCGCACGCGGCGCTGGGCACCACGGACAAGATGGGGATCCTGATCGGTCCGGTCGCGGGCGGCCTGATGCTGGCTTCCACGTCACCCGCCGCCGCGCTCAGCGTCTCCGCCGTCTTCGCCCTGGGTGCCGTGGGCGCGGTGATGACCGTGCGGGTGGACGCCGCGGAGCGCCTGCACGGCGCCACCGGTGCCGGTGCCCGGCATGCGCTGGGCGAAACCGCCAAAGGGGTCCGCACCGTCGCCGGGCCGCACGTGCGTTCGATCGTTGTCGTGACCGCGCTGGCGTTCCTGATGCTGGCGGCAAGCGAAGTCTTCGTCGTGCCGTTGGCGATCGACCTATTGCACTGGGGACAGGCCGGACCCGGCGTCCTCACCGCCCTGATTGCCGGGGGCGGATTGCTCGGCGGGTTGGCGCTCGGTGCGATCGGCAAGCGCCGGCTGGGGCCGTGGTTCGTCGTCGCCGGGGCCGTCATGGCGATAGCGCTGACGCTGATGGCGGCCGCGCCGCACGATGCCGTAGTGCTTGCCTCCACCATCGCGTTCGGCGCCGGGAGTGCCCTGGTGATGATGGCCGGCCAAGTGCAGATCCAAAGTCTCATCCCGTTGTCCGCGGGTGGGCGGGTGCTCGGGGCGGTCGAAGGCCTGAGCCAGTTCGCGATGGCCGCGGGCGCGTGGGCCACGACGCGCGTGACCCAGGGCTGGTCGCTGCGCACCAGCCTGCTCGCCCTGGCCGTGCTCACGGTGTTGGCCATGCTGGCCGTTACGCGCTCCTTGCTGCGCACCGACGCCCGGGTCGCGGCCACGCGTGAGCGGGTGAGTGCCCTCGACGAGATCGCACTGTTTGCCCCGCTGACCAACGTGCTGCGGGAACGGATCGCTACCCAGATCTACCGTGAAGAGGTCGGCGCCGGCGACGTCGTTACCTACCAAGGCGAATACGGCGACTCCTTCTACATCGTCGAGTCCGGCACCCTCGACGTCTGCGTCGACGGGCGCCACGTGCGCTCCCTGGGCGCGGGCGACTTCTTCGGCGAACTCGCGCTGCTGCGCGACACCACCCGCAGCGCTACCGTGCGCGCGACGTCGGACTGCCGACTCTGGGTGCTACCGCGACGGGCATTCCTGACGGTGCTGACCGGCTTTGACCCGACGGGCCAAACCATCGACGCGGCATCCGCCGAGCGACAAGCGACCATGCCCGCGACCGCCAACGGTCGCGACGCGGCGCTGGCGAGTGCGCCCCTGCTGGCCGCACTGCCCGCAGACACCGTCCGCGACCTGGCGGCCGCCGCGACCACCGAGGGATATGACACCGCCACCGTCGTCTTCGGCGAGAACGACCCCGCCCGCGACGCGTACTTCATCGTCGATGGACGCGTCGACTTCGACCAGGCCGGCGAACGCATTCGCGCGCTGGGCCCGGGCAGGATCTTCGGGGAAGTCGCCGTGTTACGGCCGGGCGCGACCCGCGCCGCCACCGCCACCGCGGCCCCGGGCACCGTGCTGTGGCGATTGCCGGGCGAGCAGCTGCGCGCGGCGGTCACCCAAAGCTGAAGCCTAGGCGCGCATTTCGGCGCCGACCACCTCGGCGGCGCGCCGCACCGCGGCATCGCGGGCCGCGCTGGCGTCGTCTTCGGTCAGCGTGCGGTCCGGGGCGCGGAACCGCAGCGCAAAGGTCAGCGACTTGTGATTCTCGCCGATCTGCGGGCCGGTGAACACGTCGAACAGCTGCATGTCTTCCAGCAGCTCGCCCGCCCCCTCGCGCACCGCATCGGCCACCGCCTGGGCCGGCACGTCCGCAGCCACCACCAGGCTGACGTCCTGGAAGACGGCCGGGAACGGTGACACCTTGGGCGCCGCCAACAGCTCGGTGATCGGCAGCGCCTCGAGGTCGAGCTCGACGGCGCAGGTTCCCTTTGGCAGACCGGACCGCTCGATGACCGCGGGGTGCAGTTGACCCGCGTGGCCGACGACGGTGTCGGCGACGACGACCTCGGCGCAGCGGCCGGGATGCCACGGCAGGTACTGCGCCGCGCGCAGCGTGACGTCAATTCCACTGGCGCGCGCGATGATTCGCACCGCCTCGAACGCATCGGCGGCGTCGACGGCACGGCCGGGACCCCACGGGCCCCGGGGTTCGCGCAGCCCGGCCAGCACCGCGGCGACGTGCTCGGGCTGGCGGGGCAGCGAGGTGTCGAGCGTCGCGATCTCGGCATCGGTCGGCCGGCGGTGGACGGGAATCAGTTCCACGCCGCGGGTCTGCTCGGTCGGCCGCACCACCTGCGCGATGGCATACAGCGCTACGTCGACCAGGCCACGGGACACGTTGCGCCCCAACGCTTCCAGCAATCCGGGCAGCAGCGTGGTGGCCAGCTCCGGGCGATCGGCGTCCAGCGGGTTGAGCACCCGCGTCGCGGTGCGCCGCGGGTCGTCGGGCGGCAGGCCCCAGAGGTCGAACACACCGGCCGGCAAGAACGGCGTCGGCAGGATCTCGACATACCCGGACTGCGCCAGCGACTTGCCGATCGCGCGGCGGCGTTTCTGCATCTTCGTCAGGCCGCGGCCGGCGGGCGCCGGCGGCAGCACAGACGGAATCACCTCGAGTCCTTCCAGCCGCAGCACCTCCTCGACGAGGTCGGCGGGCTGCAACAGATCGGGCCGCCAGCTCGGCGGGGTCACGGTCAGCATGTCGCCGTTTTCGGTTACCGCGGCGCCGATTTGGGTGAGCCGCCGGGTGGTGGTGCCCGCGGCGTAGGCCACGCCGGCGAAACGGTCCGCCAGGTCGGCGGCAATCGAGATCGGCGGTAGCGACCAGTCGTCGCGCGGCGGATCCCCGCGCCAATCGGTCAGCGTCGGCGCTACCGCTGCCCCGGTGATGTCGGCCAGCAGCGCGGCACAGCGGTCCAGCGCGGCCACCGAAATGGCCGGGTCGACAGCGCGCTCGTATCGACGCGCGGCCTCGCTGGGCAGGTGCAGCCGCCGCTGGGTGCGCGAAATGGCGGCCGGGTCCCACACCGCGGCTTCCAACAGCACGTCGGTGGAGTCGGCGCGCACCTCGGTGCTCGCCGCGCCCATCACGCCGCCGATCGCGGTCGTCGCGACGTCGTCGGCGATCAGCACATCGGCCGGATCGAGTTTGCGCTCAATGTCATCCAGCGTGACGACGGTCTCGCCGGGCAGCGCGAAGCGCACCTTGAATCCCCCGGTGATGCGGTTGCGGTCGTGGGCATGCATCGGGTGGCCCAGTTCCAGCATCACGTAGTTGGTCACGTCCACGGCCGGGGACATCGCGCGGATGCCGCACAGCAACAGCCGGCGCTGCAGCCACCACGGCGACAGCGCGGCCGGATCGATCCCGGTGACCGGCCGCAGCGCGAACCGCTGCACACCGGTCTCGGCCTGCACGGTCAGCGGCCACGCCTCGCCGTCGGCCGGCAGCGGCTTGACGTCTGCCGGATCGACGAAATTCAGGTCGTAGGCGCAGGCGATCTCGCGGGCCAGGCCGCGCACCGACATGCAGTAGCCGCGGTCCGGCGTGATGGCCAGGTTGAAGACCACGTCGTCCAGCCCCAGCACCTCGGCGCCGCTGGCGCCCGGTTCGGCGGTTCCCGGTGGCAGCACCAGAATCCCGGAATGGTCTGAGCCCAAGCCGAGTTCGGACGCCGAGCAGATCATGCCGTCGGAGCTACGGCCGTAGGTCTTGCGGGCGGTGATCGCGAATCCGCCGGGCAGCGTGGTGCCGGGCAGCGCCACCACCACCAGATCACCCACCGCGAAGTTGGTTGCGCCGCAGACGATTTTACGATCTTCACCCTCGCCGACGTCGACCAGGCAGGCGCGGATCGGCTTCTTGAATTCGGTGAGCTCCTCGATCGCGGCGACCCGGCCCACGGTCAGCGGACCATCGACCGGGCCCAGGGTGACGACTTCCTCGACCTCGTGGCCAATGCGCACCAGCGTCTGCTCGAGATCGGCGGCGCCGACATCCCAGCCCGGCGCTCCGGCGGAAACGACTTCGCGCAGCCAGCTATACGGAATACGCATTACAGACCCACCCCGAACGGCAACGAGAACCGGATGTCACCTTCGACCATGTCGCGCATGTCGGGGATGCCGTTGCGGAACTGCAGGGTGCGTTCCAGGCCCATCCCGAATGCGAAGCCCGAGTAGACCTCGGGATCAATTCCGGCGGCGCGCAACACGTTTGGATGAACCATGCCGCAGCCGCCCCATTCCACCCAGCCGGCACCGCCCTTTTTGCCGACGAACCACACGTCGACCTCGGCGGAGGGCTCGGTGAACGGGAAGAAGTGCGGCCGGATCCGGGTACGCGCCTCGGGGCCGAACTCCGCGCGCGCGAACGCATCGAGGGTGCCGCGCAGGTGCGCCATCGACAAGCCGCGGTCCACGGCGAGGCCCTCGACTTGGTGGAACACCGGCGTGTGGGTGGAGTCGAGTTCGTCGGTGCGGAAGGTGCGGCCGATCGAGACGATGTAAACCGGCAGTTCGCGCTCCAGCAGCGTGCGTACCTGAACGGGCGAGGTGTGGGTGCGCAGCAATTGGCGGGAATCCTCCGGCGCGACGTAGAAGGTGTCCTGCTCGCTGCGCGCCGGGTGGTCGGGCGGGAAGTTCAGGGCGTCGAAGTTGAACTGCTCGGTTTCGACCTCGGGGCCCTCGGCCAGCTCCCACCCCATCGCGATGAAGGTGTCCGCGACGTGTTCGGCCAGGATCGTGATCGGGTGTCGGGCGCCGGGAGGTTGGCGGGTCGACGGCAATGTGACATCGATGCTTTCGGCGACCAGCACGGCCGCGTCGCGCTCGGCACGCAGCACGGCCAGGCGTTCGTCGTAGGCACTCTGCACCTCGCCACGCGCGGTGTTCACGCGCTTGCCGGCGTCGGAGCGCTCCTCCTTGGGCAGGGTGCCCAGCGACTGTCTCGCCACCGCGATCGGCGAGCGGTCGCCGAGGTGCTCGGTTTTGATCTGTGCCAGCGCCTCCAGGCTGCCGGCCCCGGCCAACGCCCCGCGCGCAGCATCGACTGCCACGGCCAACGCTTCCGGCGACAGGTCGACGGGTTGATCACCCACGCGGCGACACTCTCCTTGCTGACGAGGCTCTAGGGGCTGCCCGTATTGCCAGCGAGCGGTGCTGAAAAACAGGCACGGGTCGAGTGCCGATCATATGTGACCGCGTCCAGTGAACTGAACGCGCTTCGGAGCCGAGCGACGGATTAGCCGACCAGGGCCGGCTGCAGGGCGGTGGGTGCTTGCTCGCCGGCTGCCGCCGTGTTGCGCGACGTCCTGAGCTGGGTGAGCTTGTACGCCACAAAAGCGCCGAGCGCCCCGACGACCGGAGCCGCGGCCATCGTTCCCCAGTGGTGAGCCAGGACCAGGAAGCCGAAGCCGGACGACGCCACCAGCATCGCGATCAGCACCGGCGTCCAGCGGATCGGTTGACGGAACCGGGCGGAGACCAGCACGCCCAGGATCACGGCGACGGTGTGCCCCGCGTCGGTGAAGTCGGCGCCGATGATCGCCGAGGCCAGGCCCGCCGAGATCCACCAGCCGATCCACGCCGGACGCCACCGCTGCGGTATCGCGGCCGTCATCGCGCCGAGCACCGCCAGCGCGCCGTAGCTCATCCCGACGTCGCTGGCCCGCGAGATCGATACCGGCAGCCAGCCGAACTCGACCGCGGAGGCAAGAGCGGCCGCCACGACCAACGTCGCACCGATGTGGCCGACCACGAACGCGATCACCAACCGGATGGTCTGCAGATGCAGCTCGGCAAGCGCCAGCAGGCAGGTCAGGAACGGCAACCAGAACCACAGCGGACCGGCGTCGACGACCAGCGCGCTGCCCAGCAGTGTTCCGATGTGTCCGTGCGCCAGGTTGTGCAGGTTGGTGCTGGCACGCGCGACGATGATGTCATGCGCGTGCTGGCCGAGCACCAGGATGGCGCAGCTCACCGCAAGCAGCACCGCGGCATACCCCACGGTGAAACGGATCCGGCCGAGCCGGGAAAGCAGTCCCCCAAACATTCATTCCATTATGAGGGCTAAATTGTTTCGTCTTCGTGATGGGACGCTGTGACTTCGCTAATAGTATTCCAAGCGGTAAATCGCCAAGTCCGGCGGGATGCCCGGGGTCTTGGGCGTAAACATTGATTTACGTGCGCGTTTAGCGACGACGCCCATGGCGTCCAGCTCGTCCTGCGGGATCAGATCCAGCGCCGAACCCGAGATCATGATCCCGCCCTTGGTGGCACGCTCCATCACGCGCGCGGCGATGTTGACGTCGACACCGAGCCAGTCGGCGGCCAGCCGCTGCGGCCGCCCGGTGTGGATCCCGACCCGCATCCGGGGCCGATAGCCGCCCACCTCGACCTCCCGCAGGGCGTCGTCGGCCTCCACCACGGCCCGCACCGCGACGTCGGGACGCCGGAACACCGCCATGATGCCGTCGCCCATCCGCTTGACGATGTGCCCGCCCGCATCGAGCAGCGGCGGCTCCACCGCGCGGGCCACCTGGCGCAGCAAGGTGAGCGCCGCATCGTCACCGGCCTGCAGCGACCACGTCGAGAAGCCGACCAGATCGGTGAAGACGAGCGTCACCTCCGGATTCGCCGGACGGCGCGACACCGCTTCGGTCAGCGCCTGCCAGACCTGCAGCACGCTCAGACTGACTTCGCGCGACGCCGCGTCGCGATCCCCCAGCAACCGGTCGGCGGCGCGGGCGGCCGCCCGCGGGCCGCCGTCACCCGCCGTCGACAGCGGGTCGCCGAATTCGGGATCGCCCGGCAGCATCCGCCGCGCCCGCCGGATGAAGGCCACCACGCCCGGGCTGTGATTGGCGGTCTGCCACCACTGGGCCGCGGTGTGTCTCGACACCGAAGATCGGGGCACCGTCGTCACCGAATCTGAGTCCTTGTCAAAGGACTCGCCCGGATCCGGATCGCGCGGCGCGAGTTCCACCTGGCAAGGGTAAGTAGTTTCGGCTGAGCCGGGCAATGACGCCTGTCCGGTTTGTGTCACACATCGCATGAAACCGACTGATCACGACGCTGCCACGCGGGCGTGGAATCTCGGTAACGGCTTCGCGTGGCGCCCGCCGAAACGCAGACAACACGCGTTGTCAGAGTTATCGTGAGCTCACTCGGCAAGTAGGAGGTCGTGATGACAACCGCATCGACCACAGCCGCTGATCCTCTTGGGCCAGATTCCCTTACCTGGAAGTACTTTGGCGACCTGCGCACCGGAATGATGGGCGTCTGGATCGGGGCGATCCAGAACATGTACCCACAGCTCGGTGCGGGCGTCGAGGAGCATTCGATCCTGCTGCGCGAGCCCCTGCAGCGGGTGGCCCGGTCGGTGTACCCGATCATGGGCGTGGTCTACGACGGCGATCGCGCGCCCCTGACGGGTGCGCAGATCAAGCACTACCACGACACCATCAAGGGGATCGATGCCGAAGGCCGCCGGTACCACGCGCTGAACCCCGAGACCTTCTACTGGGCGCACGCCACCTTCTTCATGCTCATCGTCAAGGTCGCCGAATACTTTTGCGGCGGCCTGACCGAGGCCGAGAAGCGCCAGCTGTTCGACGAGCACGTGCAGTGGTACCGGATGTACGGCATGAGCATGCGGCCGGTGCCGGGGTCCTGGGAGGAATTCCAGGAGTACTGGGACCGGGTCTGCCGCGACGAGCTGGAGATCAACCGGGCGACGCTGGACATCTTCCGGATCCGCATCCCGAAGCCGAAGTTCGTCCTGATGCCGACGCCGATCTGGGACCAGATCTTCAAGCCGTTGGTGGCCGGGCAGCGCTGGATCGCGGCCGGCCTATTTGAGCCGGCCGTACGCGAGAAGGCGGGCATGCGTTGGACGCCGGGCGACGAAATCCTGCTGCGGGTGTTCGGCAAGCTGATCGCGCTGGCGTTCCAGGCGGTGCCCGACGAGATCCGGCTGCATCCGCGGGCGCTGGCCGCCTACCGCCGCGCCGAGGGCCGGGTTCCGCTGAATGCGCCGCTGGTCGAGGCGCCCACGTTCATGGCACCGCCGCGCGACCGCCGCGGACTGCCGATGCACTATTTTCCCCCGCATAAGTCGCTGATCGAGCGCGCCGGGTCGCTGGTGCACACCACGCTCTCGCTGGCCGGGCTGCGCCCCGCCGGGGGCCGCAAGAAAGTCGCTTAGAAACCCTGCATCACACCCAGCGCCTGGGCGCTTTGGTACAGGCAGATCGCCGCGGCGGCAGCCACATTCAGGCTCTCGGCGCCGCCCGACATCGGGATGCGCACGCGATGGTCGGCCTGATCGGTGATCTCTTCGGGCAAGCCGTGCGATTCGGGGCCGAACAGCCACGCCGTCGGCCTGCGCAACAGCTCGTCGGCCTCGTCCAGACGCATCCCGCCGTCGACGGTGGTGGCCAGCGCCTGCAACCCGGCGGCACGCAGCGCACCCAGCACCGCGTCGACGTCAGGGTCGGCGACGACCGGAAGCGAGAAGATGCTGCCGGCCGATGCGCGCAGGCACTTGCCGTTATAGGGGTCGACGCTGTGCCCCGCGAGAATCACCGCGGCGGCGCCCATGGCGTCGGCGAGACGGATCAGCGTGCCCGCGTTGCCCGGCTCGCCGATCTCGACAGCCACCGCGACCAGCCGTGGTGAACCGGTCAGCGCCTGCTGGAGTCCGGTTGCCGGCATGTCGCAGACAGCGACCAGCCCCGCCGGAGTAACGGTGTCGGACAAGGCTTTTGCCGCACGGTCGGTGACCAGGTGTACCGGACCCTGCTGCCCGGCGAGCAGGGTCGCGTGCCGCTGCGCCGCGAGTTCGGTGACGAACACCTCGCGGACCAAGCCGCGCGACGACGCGGCCTCGACCAGATTTTGGCCTTCGGCCAGGAACTGGTTCGCCCGTCGTCGCACGACGTGGCGATGCAATTTGACCGCCGCGGCCACCCGGGCCGAGCGCTCGGTGAGCACCGGGGTTAAGCAGCTTCTCCGGAGGGCGCGTTGACATCCTTGGGCAATGCCGCCCGGGCGACATCGACCAGCGCGGTGAACGCCGCCGGATCGGTGATCGCGATGTCGGCCAGGTTTTTGCGGTCGACTTCCACACCGGCGGCCTTGAGGCCCTGGATCAGCCGGTTGTAGGTGATGTCGTTGGCGCGGGCCGCCGCGTTGATCCGCGAGATCCACAACTTGCGGAACTCACCCTTGCGGGCACGGCGGTCGCGGTACGCGTACTGCAACGAATGCAGCTGCTGCTCTTTGGCTTTGCAATAGAGCCGAGACCGCTGGCCGCGATAGCCTTTCGAGGCCGTCAGGACGCTGCGCCTCTTCTTGTGGGCGTTGACTGCCCGCTTCACGCGTGCCATGGATGTTCCTACTCTCGTTCAGACGTAAATGGTCTTCGGTGCCCTGCCAGGTCGGTGTATGCCCCGGCCGGCGCTCGGTGTGGCTGAGGTCAGCCGTTCAGCATCGCGTTGACACGCCTGGTGTCGTTGGCCGCAACCTCGGTGCGGCCGTCGAGCCGGCGGGTGCGCTTGCTCGGCTTGTGCTCGAGCAGGTGTCGACGATTGACTTTCTGGCGGACGATTTTTCCGGTCCCGGTACGACGGAATCGCTTGGTCGCCCCGCTGTGGGACTTGGCCTTGGGCATGTTTCCTCTAGTTCTTACTGTTTTCGCTGTTTGGCTGTCAGGTCAGTTCGGTGAAGCTGCGTCGTCGCCGGTTGCATCGGTCTCATCGGCCTCCTGCGCCGGCGCGGGTCCCTGTTGTTCGGGGTGCTGCGCCCTGGCGCGAGTCTTGGCGCCGCGGTGCGGTGCCAGCACCATCGTCATGTTGCGGCCGTCCTGCTTGGCCGACGTTTCGACGAATCCGTACTCGGCGACGTCCCCGCCCAGACGCTGCAGCAATCGGTAGCCCAGCTCGGGCCTGGACTGCTCGCGTCCGCGGAACATAATGGTGACCTTTACCTTCGATCCCGCCTCCAGGAAGCGGATTACGTGGCCCTTCTTGGTCTCGTAATCGTGATCGTCGATCTTGGGTCGCAGCTTTTGCTCTTTGACCACGGTCTGCTGCTGGTTCCGGCGGGATTCGCGCGCCTTTTGCGCCGCCTCGTACTTGAACTTGCCGTAGTCCATGATCTTGCAGACCGGTGGCCTGGCGTTCGGGGCAACTTCAACGAGGTCGAGATCGGCGTCCGCGGCTACGCGCAATGCGTCTTCGATGCGCACGATGCCTACCTGCTCCCCCCCTGGGCCGATCAGTCGGACTTCAGGTACGCGGATGCGCTCGTTGACGCGGGTCTCAGTGCTGATGGGGCCTCCCTTGTTGGGCTTTTCGTCGTCTCGCCACGACCGGTGACTCGGGCCCGTCGGGATTCAGCGGTGGAATCGCCACACCATCAGCAAAAAAGCCCTGCAGAAGCAGGGCCCAATGCCGACCGATCACGACCTGAAACGCATTCAGGCCGTCCGCGCCATGCGCGAAACAGGCACCTTTCGGTGCCGGTGACCGGACCGCTACGCCTTGAAACATTTCGCGGCTGGCGGTGGGAGTGGGACTCCACTTAACTGTCCCAGGCCAAAGCCGGGATGGTCGCGGACGCAAGTCTAGCAGCCATCAGGCGTCTTCCTGCATTTCATCTGCCGGAGGCCACCCTGGGCAGGCGTCCTGACCCGCGCGGTCGCGCCACGCCCGCGGTGGACAACTAGTCCCGACGTGATTGGCGCTTCGCCAGGCATTTCACGGTTCAAAGGCTTATCCTCGCGGTCTGTGACTCTCGCTTCTGCGGCTTCGGGGCCTCGTTCGGGCAGCCGGTCGAATTCCCGGTACAGGTGGGTACCGGCGGCGGCCGGCTGGACCGTTGGCGTCATCGCCACCCTGTCCTTGATCGGCAGTGTGTCGCCCCTGATCCGGTGGTTGATCAAGGGCCCCCGGGAGTTCATCAACGACTATCTGTTCAACTTCCCGGACACCAGCATCGCGTGGTCGTTCGTGCTGGCGCTGCTGGCGGCCGCGCTGACCGCCCGCAAACGCATCGCGTGGTGGGTACTGCTGGGCCAAATGGTGCTGGCCGCATTCTGGAACGCCGCCGACATCGCCGCGGGCGACAACACCGCGGCCGAGACGTTCGGCGAAAACCTCGGGTTCGCGATGCACATCGTCGTGATCGTCCTGCTGGTGTTGAGTTATCGGGAATTCTGGGCCAAGGTCCGACGGGCCGCGCTGTTGAAAGCGGCCGCCGTCCTGGTCGTCGGGGACGTGATCGGAATCCTGTTGTCCTGGGGCCTGGTCGAGCTCTTCCCCGGATCGCTGGCCCGACAGGATCGGCTGGGCTACGTGGCCAACCGTGTCGTCGGATTCGCGCTGGCCGACCCCGACCTGTTCACCGGCAAGCCGCACGTGCTGCTCAATGCGATCTTCGGGTTGTTCGGCGCGCTCGCCCTGATCGCGGCCGCGATCGTGCTGTTCCAATCCCAGCGCGCGGACAACGCGCTCACCGGCGAGGACGAGTCCGCGATCCGCGGTCTGCTCGAGCTGTACGGAAAAAACGATTCGCTGGGCTACTTCGCCACCCGGCGCGACAAGTCGGTGGTGTTCGCCCATAGTGGCCGCGCCGCGATCACCTACCGAGTCGAGGTGGGCGTCTGCCTGGCCAGCGGGGACCCGGTCGGCGACCCCCGGGCCTGGTCGCAAGCCGTCGAGGCGTGGCTGGCGTTGTGCAAGACCTACGGCTGGGCGCCCGGTGTGATGGGTGCCAGTTCCCAAGGGGCCCAGTCTTATCGGGAGCGCGGCCTCAATGCCCTCGAGCTCGGCGACGAGGCCATTCTGCGAACCTCCGATTTCAAGCTGTCCGGCCCGGACATGCGCGGGGTACGTCAGGCCGTGACGCGGGCACGCCGGGCCGGGCTGACGGTCCGCATCCGCCGGCACCGCGACATCGCCGCCGAGGAGATGGCCGAGACGATTTCACGCGCCAACGCCTGGCGCGACACCCAGTCCGAGCGCGGGTTTTCCATGGCGCTGGGGCGACTGGGTGATCCGTCCGACGGGGAATGCCTGCTGGTCGAGGCGCTGGATCGGGACGAGCAGGTGGTCGCGATGCTGTCGCTGGTTCCATGGGGAAGCACCGGGGTCTCCCTGGATTTGATGCGCCGCTCCCCCAAATCGCCCAACGGCACCAACGAATTCATGGTCAGCGAGCTTGCCCTGAACGCGGAAGGGATTGGTATCAACCGTGTTTCGCTGAACTTCGCCATGTTCCGTTCCGCGTTCGAGCAGGGCGCGCAACTCGGTGCCGGCCCGATCGCACGGCTGTGGCGGGGGCTGCTGCTGTTCTTCTCCAGGTGGTGGCAGCTGGAGACGCTGTACCGCTCCAACATGAAATACCAACCCGAATGGGTTCCCCGCTACGCCTGCTACGAAGACGCCCGGCTGATCCCGCGGGTGGGTGTCGCCTCGGCCATGGCCGAAGGCTTCCTGGTGTTGCCGTTCAGCCGGCGTGACAAGGTACACACCGGGCACCACTCCGCCGTGCCGGCCAGGCTCGCGGAATCCGGGTTGCTGCACGAAGACGGATCGACTCCGGACGTCAGCGGGCTAAAGCGCGGCGACGAAGTCGACTCCGAGGAGTACCGGCGACGGCTACCCGAGCAGGTTAGGGTCCGCCTGACCAAGCTGAGAACGCTGCAGCACAACGGGATTGACGCTTACCCGGTGGGTTCTCCGCCCAGTCACACCATCGCGCGCGCCATCGACAGCGACGACCAGGACACGGTTTCGGTAGCGGGCCGGATCCTGCGGATACGCGACTTCGGCGGTGTGCTGTTCGCCGAACTGCGTGACTGGTCGGGCGAAATGCAAGTGCTGCTGGACAATTCGCGCCTGGCGTCCGGCCGGACCGCCGATTTCACCGCTGCCATCGACCTCGGTGATCTGGTCGAGATGACCGGGCACATGGGATTCAGCAAACGCGGAACCCGCTCGTTGATCGTCAGCGACTGGCGAATGGTCGGGAAGTGCTTGCGGCCGTTGCCCAATAAGTGGAAAGGGCTGACCGACCCGGAAACGCGGGTGCGCACGCGGTATGTGGACCTGGCGGTCAATGCCGAGTCACGCAATCTGGTGATGGCCCGCAGCAGCGTGCTGCGTTCGGTGCGAGAAACGTTGTTCGCCAAGGATTTCATCGAGGTGGAAACCCCGATCCTGCAGCCGATTCACGGCGGGGCCGCGGCCCGCCCGTTCGTCACGCACATCAATACCTATGACATGGACCTGTTTTTGCGCATCGCGCCCGAGCTGTACCTGAAGCGGTTGTGTGTCGGCGGCGTGGAGCGGGTGTTCGAACTGGGCCGGGCCTTCCGCAACGAAGGTGTCGACTTCAGCCACAACCCGGAGTTCACGCTGCTGGAGGCCTACCAGGCGCATGCCGACTACCGGGTGTGGATCGACGGCTGCCGCGAGCTCATCCAGAACGCCGCCGAAGCGGCCAACGGCACCCAGACGGTGCTGCGGCCCCGCCCGGACGACGAGACCCGCCTCGAACCGGTCGACATCTCCGGGGTGTGGCCGGTGAAGACCGTGCACGACGCGGTCTCCGACGCCCTGGGCGAACGCATCAACCCGAACACATCGCTGAGCGCGCTGCGCAAGCTGTCCGACCGCGCCCGCATTCCGTATCGAGACCACTGGGATGCCGGCGCGGTGGTGCTGGAGTTATACGAGCACCTGGTCGAGGGCCGGACCGAGGCGCCGACGTTCTACATCGACTTTCCGACGTCCGTGTCACCGCTGACCCGGCCGCACCGCAGTCAACCCGGCGTCGCCGAGCGATGGGACCTGGTGGCGTGGGGTGTCGAGCTGGGCACCGCCTACAGCGAGCTCACCGATCCGGTGGAACAGCGGCGCCGGCTGCTCGCGCAGTCGCTGCTGGCCGCCGGCGGTGACCCGGAGGCCATGGAGCTCGACGAGGACTTCCTGCAGGCCATGGAATACGCGATGCCGCCGACCGGCGGGCTCGGGATGGGAATCGATCGGCTCGTGATGCTCATAACCGGTCGCAGTATCCGCGAGACGCTGCCATTTCCGCTGGCCAGGCCGCATTAGCCCAGGTGTCGGAGGCTCAGCGGCCGCACCGGGAACTTCGTTTGAATATGTTCCGGGATGGTTAACAATCCATCACAATGGATCGCGTGACACCGCCGGCGCCGGATGCCACCGGGCAGTTATTGGCAAGCAGCCATACCTCGCTGATGCACGGTTGGGTACCGATCACCGTCCAGGTCGTCACCGCGATCGTGCTGGTGCTGGCCGTCGGCTGGCGTTCACAGCGCTGGCGGGCGGTGTGCCTGCCGCTGGCGGCCGCGATCGGTGGGGCCGCGGCGTACGGAACGCACTGGTACGTCGTTGATCAGGGTCTGTCCGAAGAACCCGCGCCGGCCGCGCTGTGGCTGTGGACCGCGGTCGCCGGCATGGCCGGGGCGGTGCTGCTGCTGGGCTGGCGCGGCGCACCCGGCTGGCGGCGCGGTGCGGCCCTGGTCTCGGTAC
Organism: Mycobacterium sp. 050128; assembly: GCF_036409155.1. Taxonomy (NCBI): domain Bacteria; kingdom Bacillati; phylum Actinomycetota; class Actinomycetes; order Mycobacteriales; family Mycobacteriaceae; genus Mycobacterium; species Mycobacterium sp. 050128. The sequence continues at coordinate 566,646 of NZ_JAZGLW010000002.1, forward strand.
CGCTGTGCCTGCTGTGCGCCGCGCTGATGCTCAATCTGTGGGTCGGCTACTTCCCCACCGTGCAGTCCGCGTGGGGTCAACTCACCTCCGGCCCGCTGCCCGACCAGACCGATCGGGCCACCGTTACCGCTATGGCGGCCAAGGGAAGCCGGCCGGCACACGGCAGCGTGGTGCCGGTGGTCATCCCGTCGTCGGCCTCGCACTTCAAGCACCGCGGCGAGCTGGTGTACCTGCCGCCCGAATGGTTCGCCACCAGTCCGCCGCCGGCGCTGCCGACGGTGATGATGATCGGCGGACAGTTCAATACCCCGGCCGACTGGACGCGGGCGGGCAATGCGATCAAGACGATCGACGACTTCGCCTCGACCCACCACGGCAAGGCCCCGGTGCTGGTGTTCGTGGATTCCGGCGGGGCTTTCAACAACGACACCGAATGCGTCAACGGCGTCCGCGGCAACGCCGCCGACCACCTGACCAAAGATGTTGTCCCCTACATGGTTACGAGCTTCGGTGTCAGCGGAGACCGCGCCAACTGGGGCGTGACCGGCTGGTCCATGGGTGGCACCTGCGCGGTGGACTTGACCGTCATGCACCCCGACATGTTCAGCGCATTCGTCGACGTCGCCGGTGACTTCTTCCCCAACGCCGGCAACAAGGCGCAAACCATCAGCCGGCTGTTCGGCGGAAACGCCGATGCGTGGGCGTCGTTCGACCCGAGCACGGTGATCAACCGGCACGGCCGGTATCACGACGTGTCCGGCTGGTTCGCGATCTCGTCGGACGGCCGGCCCGCCACGCACGCGATCGCGGACACCGCGGCGATGCGGCTGGCGCAGCGCGATGCCGCCGCCAACCCGAGCAACCAGGCGGCGGCCGCCTACTCACTCTGTGCGCTCGGCCGCGCCAATGGCATCGACTGCGCGGTGCTCCCCCAGCCGGGTAAGCACGACTGGCCCTTCGCCGAGCGCGTCTTCGCGGCCGCGCTGCCGTGGCTGGCCGGCCAGCTGGGCACGCCCGGGGTGCCGCGGGTTGCGTTGCCCGGCACATCGCCTGCCGAGGCGACTACGGTCGCGCCGGTGGTGGTCCCGGCGCAGCATGCCAACACCGCGTCCAGGTAACCGCCGGATGGCATCCGGTGCGCGGCTGCGGCGAGCGCTGTTCGCCCGGCACTGCAATCCCTGGAGTGCATGGAGCCGCTGGGCCAGCACGCCGCTGATCCTGGTGCCGGCCTGGACGCGGCGGCGCAGCCATGCGGTCTGGCTCGCGGTGTGGATGGCGGCCAATCCGTTCGTCTTCGGCAAACCTGCGCAGCTGCGCGCCTGGTCGACGCGGGCGATGCTCGGCGAGGAGCTGTGGATCAGCCGGCGCCCGCTCGACGGGGCCGCCGTGGTCAGCGGGCTGACGGCAGCGACGGCGCTGGTCGCGCTGGTGGCCGCCCGCCGCCATCGATTGGCCCCCGCGGCGATCGCCACCACGCTGCAAATGTCGCTCACCCTGGTCTATTGGGAGCAAATGGTGCGTTATCTCGAGCGCGAGCGGCAGGACGCAGCCATGCGGCAGTAGCGTGGCAACCATGCCCGACGAACCAGCAAACCCCGGTACCGCCGCACCCGACCCCGGGTACGACAGCGCGGGTGTACCGACCTTCGACGCGGTGCGTGAGAAAATCGAAACCCGCTACGCGGCGTCGCTGGGCGACGCGGAACTCGACGCCGAATCTCCGCAGGGCCGCTCAGTCGACGAGCAATACGACGAGCGCCAGCGCGCCGCGGCCGAAAGGTTGGCGCAGATCCGCGAGTCGATGCGCGCGGATCAGGGTTAGGGCTGTTGGCTTAACGCCGGGGGCATCGATGAGTGAAACGCGCGTTGGGAGCCGGTTCGGGCACTACCAGCTGCGCCGACTGCTGGGCCGCGGCGGGATGGGCGAGGTTTACGAGGCCTACGACTCCGTCAAGGACCGCGTGGTGGCGCTCAAGCTGGTGTCCGAGCAAGTGGGCTCCGACGACGTCTTTCGCCGGCGCATGCAACGGGAAGCGCAGACCGCGGGACGGCTGGCCGAACCGCACATCGTGCCCATCCACGACTACGGCGAGATCGACGGCCAGCTGTTCATCGACATGCGCTTCATCGAAGGCAAGGACGTCGGCTCGGTGCTGCGCGGCGGGCCGCTGCCCCCGCCGCGCGCGGTCGCCATCGTCGAGCAGATCGCGTCCGCGCTCGATGCCGCTCACCGCGCCGGCGTCATCCATCGCGACATCAAACCGGAGAACATCCTGCTCACCGAGGGCGACTTCGCCTACCTGGTCGACTTCGGCATCGCCGCCGCGGCCACCGACCAGCGGGTGACCAAAACCGGTGCCGCCGTGGGCAGTTGGAACTACATGGCGCCGGAGCGATTCGGCACGCAGGACCCCACCTACCGCGTCGACATCTACGCGCTGGCATGCCTACTGTATGAATGCCTCACGGGTGCAACACCTTTCCAGACCGACAGCCTCAGCAGCCTGATGGCCGCGCACATGATGGAGCCGATCCCGCGGCCCAGCCAGCGAAACCCCGCCGTCCCGGCGGCATTCGATGCGGTCATCGCCCGCGGTATGGCGAAAAACCCCGACGACCGCTACGTCACCGCAGGCGATCTTGCACAGGCCGCCCTGCACGCGCTCAGCACCCCCGACCAGGACCGGGCGACCGACCTGATCCACCACAGCCGGCACTTCGCCCCACCGCCGCAGCCCTGGACCCAACCGGCGCCCATCCCGCCGGCCTGGGTCACCAACCCGCCACCCTGGACGCCACCCCCACCACCCAAACGCAGGCTGGGGCTGATGATCGGCGCTGTCGCGGTCGTCGTCGGGGCCGTCGCCGGCACCGGGATCTGGGCGGCCGCGCGCAAGCCCGGCGCGTCGCGACCCGACACTCCCCTCACCGGCACCACCGTGGCCCCGGCAACCAGCAGCGCCCCGTCTCGTGGTGCCGCACCGACAGTGACTCCCGCGCAACTGAATTCGGTGCTGGCGTCGCCGGATCTGGTCAACACCGTGCTCAGCACCACCGGCATCGTCGTCGATCACTCCACCACGGACATGACGGATCCCGGCCCCGACAACACCTTGTCGGACGACAGGTGCCTGGGAGCGCTGATCGGCTTCCAGACCAAGACATACAAGAGCAGCGGCTACACCGCGATGCTGGCCCAGTTGATGGAGAAGCCGCAGAGCAACCCCGGCTACGTCGTGGTGCAGGGTGCGGTGATCTTCGCGTCAGCTGCCCAGGCCCAGGCATTTGTGACGGCGCAGGCAGAGCAATGGCGAACCTGCGCCGGCAGGACCGTGACGCAGGTCAACAAGGGAACCACGTCGGAGTGGACATTCCGGGAGATCAGCGGCAATCCGCCCAACATCGCCCTGCAGCACACGTTGGCCAACGGCCCGGTGGTGTGCCAGCACGTGCTGTCCGCGGTATCCAATGTGGTTCTCGACGTCAACGGCTGCGCGCCCGGAATCATCAACCAACCCAGGCAGATCGCCAACGACATGGCGACCCGGGTGCCCGGCTAAACCGTTGCGGCGCAAGCCAACAGCGCGCACCGAATCCTGACAGGCCGGCCACGCGATTGGCGCATCCAGGACCACTGGCGCAGTATTGCGTTATGAGACGAGAAGTGGGCGTGGAACTCGAAGTCGAAATCACCTCGGCCACGACGTTGGAGTTTCAAATCGCGGTAGCACCGCATCCACTCGCGGAGGTCTTCGAATCGCTGCGCTTCGTCTTGAACGGAGAGCAGATCCACCCGTTGGAAATCAGCGGTGTGCACGGAAACCGTATCCACAAGTTCGACGCCGCGGTCGGCACGCTGAAGGTCGACTACTCGGCTACCGTCGTGGGCCAGACCAGTCCCGCACCGGTGACCGAATACGACCAGTCGATGTATCTGCGGCCCAGCCGCTATGCCGAGGCCGACAAGTTCTATGGTTTTGCCGCAACCGAATTCGGTAACGACCACGATTCGGCGACGCTGCTCGAGCACGTGAGTTCGTGGGTGGGTACCAGGCTGAACTATGTGCCCGGCTCCAGCGATCCGATCGACGGGGCGGTGGAGACGCTGCTCGCTGGCAAAGGTGTGTGCCGCGACTTCGCACATCTGGTCGTGGCGCTACTTCGAGCGGTGAAGGTCCCCGCCCGCCTGGTATCGGTGTATGCGCCCGGCCTGTCCCCAATGGACTTTCACGCGGTGGCCGAGGCTTTTGTGCAAGGGCAGTGGCGGGTGGTCGATGCGACGCTGTTGGCGCCGCGACAAACCCTGGTCCGCATCGCCACGGGCCGTGATGCCTCCGACACCGCGTTCCTCGACAATCACAAGGGCGCGATCACACTCAACAAGCTGGTGGTGATGGCCGTGGTCGACGGCGACTTGCCCGGAGATTCGATCGATCAACTGGTTTCCATCCGCTGAGACACCCCCGGCAAAGCCGCTAAGAATCAATGCGATCCGCTCTTCACGTCGGCTCGCCGCGCGCGACGCAGCTCAAACATCCTCTCACCCCGGGCCGCGCGGAGAATACCGTCGGCGGTAAGGAACGCTCGAGACTCGCGATGCGCCGCAAGGACGGACAGACCCGCGGCCCGGCGCAACAGCATCACCGCAAGGGCCGTGCCGGTTCGGTATGGAACGATCAGAATCTTCGCCCGCGCGTCGTGACCGCAAACCGTCATTATGTGCGGGTTTATCACCTGCCAGCAGGCCCAATTCAGATCCGGCTGGCGTTGTATCGACTGCCAGTTCACATTGATGTCGATGACCTGGCCCAAACGGGCCTCCAAGATGGAGACCAATTCCGGGAGCTCCCGCGAGATCAGTCCCGTACGGGGCCACCAGGCCCCATCGATCTCGTCCCCCAGCCGGGACGCCAGAGTAAGTCGCACCGGGCTGACCTGGCGCTGCGACGTCTCGACCGGGCCGGCAGATACGGAATTCACGACGACTTTCGCCGCTAAATCCTCTTGAGCAGCAAGGACACCGACCAACGGATCTGCGCGATTCATGAAAAGCCCTTCGAAGTTCGAAGCGATCCGACTGCGCGTCGGGCCGACTGAGGAATCGCATTGCCCATGGTCTCGTTCGCGGAAAACCGATCGGGGCCAATATCGACAACGAAACAGCTCCATATCGACGTTACGCCACCGCTTATTCAGGTGCCGCGACCGGTCGACTGGGCCCGCAGAGCGAGCAACTGACAAGTGACCACCGCGCGAGCATTCGCAACCACGCTGAGACGAAGGATTTTTCGCGCATTTGCTCTGAATTGCTTTGTGCACGAGTAACTTCCAGCGATCCCCGCCATCCGGCAGCCCGCAGCGATGACACGCCGCCAACCGACGTCGAGCACACCGTGCCGGGCTTACGGCGATTCGCACATCGTCCACGGACTCGAGGGAGTTATGCTCTTGGCGTCGTGGGTTTGTCGAGCACTGCCTCCTCGGGTAGCCGTCTGCGATGGCAAAATTGGTAGACGGGAGCGTCACTGTGGCGCACGTTTCGTCGTTTCCCTCCAGCCCCACCCGATTGACACTGTGCGAACGCGACCTCACCCAGGGCGCCGTAGACGGCGTGTGGTGGCCGAAAAGCCTAGACCTGGGCGCAGAGCTACCCGACCTCGTTACGGTGTTCAACTTGTGGCTGGACCGGGTGCGCCGAGTCGTCTACGACCCAGCCGCATGGTTGCCCGCCCCGTCGCGAGTGATCCACCGCAATGAAATGGTCTCACTCGACCCCTACCGGCTCGTTTTCAGCGACACCATTTATCTGAAGGGGACCAGGTCTCGTGACGCCGTGCTCTTTGTACTGGCGCCGTCCTGTTCCGGCCAAGAGGCGAGCCTCTTTCTCGGCGAGGTCGCGGCGTCAGCACAACCGATGAATGCCAGCGTGTTACGGCAAATGGCCCGTCGGCGTGCAGTGGGTTCCGGTCTTCCGTTGAAAGCGGCACCTGCCGTCGAGTCCGCGGTGGGTTGGACGCCAGGCCGCTAGGGCGCGTCAGGGCCGGCGGAAGCCGTTGCATCATCACCGTCCCCGAACGTGGCGTAGACTGGACAAATTGGGACCACACAGGCCCCCATCGAAGGGCCGTGATGTCTGACAAGTCTTCCCGCCAAACGCTGACGAAAACTCGTTGAGTCGATAGCCAGTCGAATCCCGCCGAGTGCTGTTGACGTGTGACGTTACCTTTTGCACACCCCACGGCCGGGCCAGAATCATGGATGCATCCGAATTGCAGCCAGTTGAGAAGAGAGAAACAGAATGACACAGGGAACTGTGAAATGGTTCAACAGCGACAAGGGCTTTGGCTTTATCGCACCTGACGACGGCACCAACGATGTGTTCGTCCACCACTCCGAGATCCAGGGCGGCGGTTATCGTTCCCTTGAGGAGAATCAACGAGTGCAATTCGAGGTCGACCAGGGGCCGAAAGGCCCCAAGGCCGTGCAAGTGACCGTCGTCTAACGATCCAGCGCGGAACCCCTTGGGACGGAATGGATATCGTCCTAATCTGGCGAACCGGCAACTGTCGCAGTCAGTCCTTGGGGTTTGAGCACAGCGCCTCGACGCCATCGTCGGACCGCTGCGAGCGCTGTCTTGAGGCCGCGGCGACGGCCGGTCGCTGGATCGGTGCCGCCGAAACCGGGCGCCAGTTCAGCGAACATCCGCTCGCTGCGCGTCTCCGTTGCGTCATCGGCGGTATCACGCAAGCAGCGGTCCGGCAGTGACAATTTGGCGATGGTGCGCCACGTTTCGCCACATTGCACCAGGAATGAGCCTGTGGTGTAAGGCAAGTCGTACTTGTCGCATATCTCGCGCACTCGCACCGCAATCTCGCGCAACCGGTTGCTCGGCAGATCGGGGTACAAGTGATGCTCGATTTGATAGCACAGGTTGCCACTCATGAACCGCAGTACCGGGCCGGCGTCAAAATTGGCACTGCCCAGCATCTGACGCAGATACCACTGGCCCTTCGATTCGCCGACCATGTCGGTCTCGGTGAATTTCTCTGCACCATCAGGGAAATGCCCACAGAAGATGACCGCGTCGGCCCAGACGTTGCGGATCACGTTGGCCACGACATTCGCCTTCAGCGTCGATTTGTAGCTCGCCGCGGGCGAAAGGGAGGTGAGCGCCGGGAACGCGAGATAGTCCTTGACCGCCTGACGTCCCGCCTTGACCGCCGACTCCCGTATCTTGAGCGCGGTCATCTCGCGCTCCGGGCCGGCCTTGAGTAACTTGCCGAATTCGATGGGCTGGAAGCCAATTCCCCACTCAAATCCGAACGCCAGAATGGCGTTGAACAGTAAGTTGCCGGCGTTGAATGGCTTCCAGGGCTGGTCACGAGTGACTCGGAGCAGAGCGTAGCCGACGTCGTCGTCCAATCCGACGATGTTGGTGTACTTGTGGTGCTGATAGTTGTGGGTGGACCGCCAGTGTTTCGACACGCCGGTCATGTCCCACTCCCACGTCGAGGAGTGGATCTCGGCGTCGTTCATCCAGTTCCACTGGCCGTGCATGACGTTGTGGCCGATCTCCATGTTCTCGATGATCTTCGCCAACGCGAGGGTCACCGTTCCCGCCCACCACGCCGAGCGTTTCGAACTACCGGCCAGCATGAGTCGGCCGGCCGCCTCGAGAGCACGTTGTGCGGCGATGGTGCGACGGATGTAACGGGCATCGGGCTCGCCGAGGGACTCCTCGACGTCCACCCGGATCGCATCCAGCTCGACGGCCAGTGCCTCGATCTCGGCGTCGGACAGGTGAGCGAAAGCGGCGATATTGCTGATCGCCATGGCTTTCCTTTCGGGTAGGGCAAAGCTGTTCGGCGCAGCCGGTACGTGCGGCGGCTGTCGGCGGGTGCCCATCGGCAACCGAGACCGCGTCCGCGACGGCTTCACCGCGATAAATTGCTGGGCGGCTGTCTGCGCCCAATTGATTTACACACCAACGCTATTCGTAGCTTCGGCGGGGATATCGACGCCTCCCAGCGAAAGCGAAGTCTGGCGCAACCGGAGCTGCGGCACACCGAGCCGAGCAGCCGCGCCGAGTAACCCTGGCTCCTTAGCAGTAGTGGCGGCAGTCGCCGACCGCGAAGCCCGACAGTTCCATCAACGCGACGAAAAGAAGGGCCCCGAGAGCCAAAACGACATGGGCTTAGTCCGAAGTCTCAACAACCAGTACGTTACACCGCCCGGGCTTGATGGGTTGGATTCGGTGGCGCACCATGTCCGGATGGCTGCTATTGAAACACTGAACCCGGTAGTCCAGGGGTGAACGCAGGATGACCGAATCTGTCACCCCCCGTGTCGCGGTCTACCTCGACTTCGACAACATCGTGATCTCCCGGTACGACCAGGTGCACGGGCGCAACTCATTCCAGAAGGACAAGGCCAAGGGACTCGAGACGGACCGGCTGCAGTCGGCGACCGTCGACGTCGGCGCCATCATCGACTTCGCGTCGTCGTTCGGGACACTCGTGCTCACCCGCGCCTACGCAGACTGGTCCGCGGACGTCAACGCCGCCTACCACGGTCAGCTGGTGGGCCGGGCGGTCGATCTCGTTCAACTCTTCCCGGCCGCCGCCTACGGCAAGAACGGCGCCGACATCCGGCTAGCCGTCGACGCGGTCGAGGATATGTTCCGATTACCCGATCTGACCCACGTGGTGATCGTCGGCGGCGATTCGGATTACATCGCATTGGCGCAACGGTGCAAGCGCCTCGGCCGGTACGTCGTCGGCATCGGTGTGGCCGGTGCCAGCAGCCGATCCCTGGCCGCGGCCTGCGACGAGTTCGTTACTTACGATGCACTGCCCGGAATACCCACTGCAGCAGTGAAATCCATCGATGACAAGAAACGCGGCCGACGGCAGGACACGCCCGAGTCCGACGACGAGCCGCCGCTGGCCGATGCCCAGACCGCGGCCACCGGTTTGCTCGAACGCGCGCTGCGCATAAGCCAGGAGAAGGACGACACCGAGTGGCTCCACAATTCCGCAGTCAAGGCCCAGATGAAGCGAATGGACCCGTCGTTCAGCGAGAAGGCGTTGGGCTTTAAATCGTTCAGCGACTTCCTGCGGTCTCGCTCGCAGCTCGTCGATCTCGATGAGACCAGCACCACTCGTTTGGTCCGGTTGCGCAGCGAAACGGTCACTTAGTCCGAAGCGCCAGGATTGCCGTCGCCAGTCCGCGTCGCCCCACACCCGCAACGCGCGGTCGTGGTGGCATGTTCCGAAACCTGTTCTCGGACGCGGTTTCTGGCGCGTCATCGGAGGTAGCGGTCAGAAAGCCGTCCGGCAGCGCGAGTTTGCAAATTGTGCGGGCGGTGAGTAGGAACTGGCGATACAACGGGCCGGTCGTGTACGGCAGGTCGTAGGCGACGCACAACTCGCGGACCCGCTCGGAGATTTCGGGGTACCGATTGCTCGGTAGATCAGGGAACACGTGATGTTCGATTTGATAGCAGAGGTTTCCGCTCATGAACGCCATCACCGTTCCGGCCCGGAAGTTCGCGGTACCCAGCATTTGTCGCAGATACCATTCGGGCTTCGTCTCGCCCTCCAGCACCGACGGGACGAACTTCTCCGCTCCGTCGGTGAAGTGACCGCAGACGATCACCACGAAGGCCCACACATTGCGCAGTAGGTTGGCAACCACATTGGCCCCCAAAGTGCGCCACCACCGCCGGCGACTCAGCGCGGGAAACACCACGTAGTCCTTGCCGACCTGCCGAGCGATCTTGCGGAGAAGCGCCGCCTTATGCGTGGCTTTACCAGCGTTCGTCGTCTCGCGCTCCTGCACCGAATACAAGCAGTGCAACGCGACGCCCCATTCGAAAAACAGCGCCAGCAGCGCCGCGCGCAACGGCTGCATCATGGCGCTGGGCTGCCACTTCTCGTCTCGAGTCACTCGAAGGACTCCAAAACCGAGATCGTCGTCTACACCGACAACGTTGGCAAAGACGTGGTGCTTGTAGTTATGGGAGTTCTGCCATTGGGATGTCAGGCCGGCCATGTCCCATTCCCAGGTGGTGGAATGGATTTCCGGGTCATTCATCCAATCCCATTGACCGTGGCTGATGTTGTGGCCCAGTTCCATGTTCTCGATGCACTTTGCTGCGGCCAGGGCGGCGGTTCCGGCCGCCCAGCCGAACTTGCCCTTGCTGCATCCGACGACCAGTCTCGCAGCGACTTCGAGAGATCGGTGAAAAGTGATGGCGCGCTTGATATATGCACAATCTGCGGCACCGCGTGAGGCCTCGATGTCGCAGCGGATCTCGTCCAGCGCGGCCCCGAACGCCTCGAGATCTGCGTCGTTTAGATGGGCATATTCCGGGACGTCAGTGATAGCCATTGACGTTCAACGCAGTTCGCGCACAGCGGCGCGGGGTGTTCGCGCGGCGATGCTCAGTCGGGGAAGGCTTGCAAGCCGCAGCATTGTGGGTAACGTCCGATCTTTTTGGGTTGTCGTGCGTGCGCACAAGTCAAAGATGGGCGCGAGGTCAACTAAGCGAGAACGACTCAACCGGCACAGCAGAACTGCGGCACCGAGCCACCCGTGTCGGTTGGCGGGGCGATCCGCACCGCGGCGCCGTTCCCGGAAAGTCCAGGTCGGGGGCACAGCGAAGCCGTCCGGTCGAGCATCTGCCTAACCCCCCTGGCTTCGATTGACCTCCGAGAGTACATGAGCGGCGCGATATGCAGCTATGCGCATGACTGCGTGACCGTCGGCCACCCCGGGCGGCAACGTGCCGGTTCAGGCGCTGACTTTGCGCCGCCTGCTGGACGGCGTCTTGGCCGCCGACGGGGCACTGCGCCCGACGACCTCGGCGAGGAACTTCCCGGTGTAGCTTTCGGGCACCGCGGCGACGTCCTCCGGAGTGCCCTGGGCGACAACCGTTCCGCCTTCGGCGCCGCCCTCGGGCCCCATGTCGACGATCCAGTCCGCCGTCTTGATCACGTCCAGGTTGTGCTCGATCACGATGACCGTATTGCCCTTGTCCACCAGGCCATTGATCACGTTGAGTAGCTTGCGGATGTCGTCGAAATGCAACCCGGTGGTCGGCTCGTCGAGGATGTAGATCGTGCGCCCGGTCGAGCGCTTTTGCAGTTCGGAGGCCAGCTTGACCCGCTGCGCCTCACCCCCGGACAGCGTCGGCGCGGGCTGTCCGAGCCGGACGTAGCCGAGGCCGACGTCGACCAGCGTGCGCAGGTAGCGGTGAATGCCGCTGATCGGCTCGAAGAACTCCGCCGCTTCCTCGATCGACATGTCCAGCACTTCGGAGATGGTCTTGCCCTTGTAGTGCACTTCCAGCGTTTCCCGGTTGTACCGGGCGCCCTGGCATACCTCGCACGGCACATAGACGTCGGGCAGGAAGTTCATCTCGATCTTGATCGTGCCGTCGCCGGTGCATGCCTCGCAGCGGCCGCCCTTGACGTTGAACGAGAACCGGCCCGGTTGGTAGCCACGGACTTTCGCCTCGGTGGTCGCGGCGAACAACGTCCGGATCTTGTCGAACACGCCGGTGTAGGTGGCCGGGTTGGAGCGCGGCGTGCGCCCGATCGGCGACTGGTCGACGCGAACGAGCTTGTCCAGCTGGTCTATTCCGTTGACCCGGGTGTGTCGGCCCGGTACCTGCCGGGCGCCGTTGAGCCGGTTGGCCAGCACGGCCGCCAGGATGTCATTGACCAAGGTCGACTTGCCCGAGCCGGACACGCCCGTCACCGAGGTCAGCACGCCGAGCGGGAACGACACGTCGATGTCGCGCAGGTTGTGCTCGCGCGCGCCGACGACGGTGAGCTGGCGTTTGCGGTCGACGGCACGCCGATGTTTGGGTGTGGCAATGCTTTCCCGGCCCGACAGGTACGCCCCGGTGATCGAATCCTCGTTTCTCAGCAGCTCCTGATAGGTCCCGCTGTGCACGATCTGGCCGCCGTGCTCGCCGGCGCCGGGCCCGATGTCGACGATCCAGTCGGCATGCGCGATGGTGTCCTCGTCATGCTCGACGACGATCAGCGTGTTACCCAAAGCCCTTAGGCGCGTGAGGGTTTCGATGAGACGCCGGTTGTCGCGCTGGTGCAGCCCGATCGACGGCTCGTCGAGCACGTACAGCACACCGACCAGGCCGGAACCGATCTGGGTGGCCAGCCGAATGCGTTGGGCCTCACCGCCGGACAGCGTGGCGGCCGCGCGGGACAGCGACAGGTACTCCAGCCCGACGTCGAGCAGAAAGCCCAGCCGCGACTGGATCTCCTTGAGCACCTGCCCCGCGATCGCCTGCTCGCGCGTACCGAGGGTAAGCGCGTTGAGGAAGTCGGCGCAGTCGGAGATGGACAGCTCGCAGACCTCGGCGATGGACTTGGGCCCGCGGTCCCCCCCAGAGCCTCCCGTCAGCGTGACCGCCAGAATCTCCGGTTTGAGCCGCGTCCCCTCGCAGACCGGGCACGGGATGTCCCGCATGAAGCCCTCGTAGCGCTCCTTCATCTGCTCGGACTCGGTCTGTTCCATCTTGCGCTGCAGAAACGCCAGCACACCTTCGAAATCGGCGTAGTACGAACGGGTTCGGCCGTAGCGGTTGCGGTAGCGCACGTGCACCTGGTGGTCGGAACCCTCGAGGATCGCCTTGCGGGCCTTGGCCGGCAGCTTGCGCCACGGGGTGTCGACGTCGAATCCCAGTTCCTCGCCGAGACCGGCCATCATCCGGATGAAGTACTCCGCGGTATGGCCGGCCGACCAGGGCGCCACCGCGCCCTCGGCCAGGGTGCGCTCCGGGTCGGGCACCACCAGGTCGGGGTCGACCTCTTTGCGGATGCCCAGGCCCACGCATTCGGGGCAGGCGCCGTAGGGCGAGTTGAAGGAGAACGAACGAGGTTCCAGGTCGTCGACGGCCAGCGGATGCCCGTTGGGGCAGGCCAGCTTCTCGGAGAAGCGTTGCTCGCGCGGGTGGTCGTGCTCGTCGCGGTCGTCGGGAAATTCCAGCACCACAATGCCGTCGGCCAGGTTCAGCGCGGTTTCCACCGAGTCGGTGAGGCGCTGCTTGGCGGCGGTCTTGACCGTCAGTCGGTCCACCACCACCTCGATGTCGTGCTTCTCCTGCTTTTTCAGCTTCGGCGGATCCGACAGCGGGTGCACCACACCGTCGACCCGCACCCGGCTGTAGCCCTGCGCGTTGAGCTTGTCGAAGAGGTCGGCGAACTCGCCCTTGCGGGTACGGACCACCGGGGCCAGCACCAGGAATCGGATGCCCTCCTCCATCGCCAGCACCTGATCGACGATTTGTTGCGGGGTCTGGCGGGCGATCCGCTCGCCGCAGATCGGGCAGTGCGGGGTGCCGGCGCGTGCATAGAGCAACCGCAGGTAGTCGTAGACCTCGGTGATGGTGCCGACGGTCGATCGGGGGTTGCGGTTCGTCGACTTCTGATCGATCGACACCGCCGGCGACAAACCCTCGATGAAGTCGACGTCCGGCTTGTCCATCTGCCCCAAGAATTGGCGCGCGTAGGCCGACAGCGACTCGACGTAGCGGCGCTGGCCCTCGGCGAAGATGGTGTCGAAAGCCAGGGACGACTTGCCCGATCCGGACAACCCGGTGAAGACGATCAACGAGTCGCGCGGCAGGTCGAGATCGACACCGCGCAGGTTGTGCTCACGGGCACCCTTGACGATTAGGCGGTCAGCCACGCTGCCCCTCTCACTGATTCTTTACCCGCCTGACGGCGGTTACTGCGCACGGCGCATTCCATGCTAGGTGCCCCCACCGACAAGACACCCATCCCAACCGACGGAGCAGTAACGTGACCGCTATGACCCGCGCCGGCGACGATGTCCCGGCGCACGCCGGGACTGAGGAGTGGCGCGCATGACGATCGTGGACGATAACTACACCGGACACGTCGACCCTGGTAACGCCGCCCGTCGCACCCTGCCCGGGGTCACCATCGTCAAGGCGTCGGTGGGCCCGATGGATAACAACGCCTACTTGGTGACATGTTCGGCGACCGGGGAAACGCTTCTGATCGACGCCGCCAACGACGCTGACGTCCTGATCGACCTGGTCCAACGGTACGCCCCGAAGGTGTCGCTGATCGTGACCAGCCATCAGCACTTCGATCACTGGCAGGCGCTGGAGGCCGTCGCCGCCGCCACCGGCGCGCCGACCGCCTCGCACGAGATCGACGCCGAACCGCTGCCCGTCAAACCGGATCGGTTTCTTGCCAACGGCGACACCGTGCACATCGGCAATTTGACGTTCCACGTGATCCACTTGCGCGGGCACACTCCGGGGTCGGTCGCGCTGGCCCTCGACGGTCCGGCGACGGGCGGCGTCACGCAGTTGTTTACCGGCGACTGCCTCTTTCCCGGCGGAGTGGGCAAGACCTGGCAGGAGGGCGACTTCACCCAGCTGCTCGACGACGTCACCAGCCGGGTGTTCGAGGTGTATGACGACTCCACCGTCATCTATCCCGGCCACGGCGACGACACGGTGCTGGGCGCCGAGCGCCCCCATCTGAGCGAATGGCGCGAGCGAGGCTGGTAACCGCTCGGCAATTGCCTTGCGGTTGAACATGATTCGGGTCCCGTCGCCCCGACTTTGATAGCGCGCGAAGCGATCCAGCGCCACACCTGCCGGGCCCGCGCACAGAAACCCGATTGAGCAGCGCCGAAACACCCTCCGCCGCAGGCGTCGCTCGGTAGCATGCGAGCAAATATCCGACGCATTGAAGGTGATCCCGGTTGTCGTCAACTGCGCAGAGGTTGCGGGCAATTCAGCCTTTCGGCGCTCATCCGCCCGCTGTGCCCGTCATTCCCGAGATGTCCACTTCACGCCAGCCGTGCAGGCGGTCGTGCCCAATTAACTGATTGGCGAACGGAAATGGATTATGCAGCGTTACCGCCGGAGGTCAATTCCGGCCGGATGTACGCCGGGGCCGGGTCCGTGCCGATGTGGTCGGCCGCGGCGGCCTGGGACGGGCTGGGCGCGGAACTGACCTCCGCGGCGGCCGGGTACCGGTCGGTGGTGTCCGGGCTGACACGCGAAGCATGGATCGGACCGGCGGCGATGTCGATGCGGGCCGCTGCCATCGTCTTCGCGTCGTGGCTGAACACCACCGCCGAGCAGGTCAAGGTGGCCGCCCGACAAGCCAGGGCCGCGGCGATGACGTACGAGACCGCCTTTGCCGCGACGGTGCCGCCGGCCTTGATCGCCGAGAACCGCGCGCTGCTGCTGGCGTTAATCGCGTCGAACCTGTTCGGCCAGAACACCCCGGCGATCTCGGCCACGGAGACGCAGTACAGCGAGATGTGGGCCCAGGATGCGACGACGATGTACACCTACGCCAGCGGGTCGGCGGCCGCTTCGAGGTTCGCGCCGTTCACCGATCCGCCGCAGACCACCGATCCCTCCGGGGCCGGTGCGCAGGACGCCGCGGTGAGCAAGGCCAGCACGTCGGCCGCGGCCAGCCCCAAAGCCCTGACGCAAGTGCTTCAGACGGTGCCGGATGTGCTGGACACGCTGGCGGGGCAGCCGGGCGATCCGAGCCTGTCGGACATCCTGAATGTCACCGCGAGCAGCACCTACATCGCCAGTGGGGTGTTGTTCATTCTCGGCCCGTTGTTCACCGGCCCGATCAATGCGGCGCTGCCGCCCACGATCTTGGGTGCTGCCGCCCCCGCCCTGAGTGCGGCGGGTGCGGCGGCGGGCCTGATCGGCGACACCACCCCGGCCGTGTCGGGCGTGGGCACCGCAACGTCGGGTGGCGTGCTGGCGGGTATGGCGCGGTCGCTTCCGGTGGGTGGGCTGTCGGTCCCGCCGGCCTGGGCCGGCGCGGCGCCGGTGCTCGCCAGCGCGGTGCGCGCATTGCCGGAAGCCGCCCTGGCCGGTCTGCCGGAAGCCGCGATAGACGGGCTGGGCCCCGGCGCCGGCGCATTGCTGCCGGGCAGCCTGATGGCCGCGGCGGCGGGCGGCGGCGGCGCGGCGGGCGGCGGTTTCGCGGCCACACGCGCCGGCGCCGCGTCCCAGCGCGGTGCGACTCCGCCGGCCGATCGCGGGACGCCGGCCCGTTACGGCGGCTCTCCCGCGGTGATTCCGCAGGTGGCCCGGGCGACGGGCCCACACGAGGGGGCGTATCGCCCGGCGACGTTGACCGATCAGCGGGCGCCGGCCACCGAGGGCATGGTGGGCGAGACGCTGCGCGACGAGATCAACGAGCTGCGCAAACAGATCTCGGACTTGGCGCTGGAGCGCGATGTGCTGATGCGGTCCCTGGCCTTGTGGGCCAGGGGATCCGCGGAGTAGGGCGGAATCCGTTCGTCAGGACGTGGTGTGCACGATCAAAACGTCGACCTTGGCCCGACGTGACACGTTGGCCGGTACCGAGCCGAGCAAGCGGCCCGCGATCGTGCTGAGGCCGACGTTACCGACGACCAGCAGGTCGGCCTTCACGTCTTCGGCCAGGCTGACCAGGGCGTCAACGGGGGCACCGACGATCGGGCGCTCCTCGACGTTCTTCGCACCGGCCTTGTGCGCCCGCTCCTTGGCGTCCTGCAAGATCGCGTAGATCGGGGCGGTGCCCGAGACCTTGTAGCTCTCCTCCTTCAGAACGTCGGCGGCCCGGCCGTCCTGGTGCTGAGGCAGATACGCCGACGCGACGATCAGCTTGGCGTCCGCCCCGGCGATGGCTGCCGCCCGTTCGACGGCACGCAGCGATGAGTCCGAGCCGTCAGTGCCGACCACCACGGTCCGATAAGCGGACATTTACCCTCCCAGTATCGTTTGCCAGGCCAACCTCAGGACAGTAGCGCGTTGTCCGATCTGGATGGGTCAGATTACCCACACCGAAGTGGTGTGGCGCAAGGCTCCATTTACCGCGCCACGCTGCAGCAACGGCCTCAATTCCCGATAATGAGGCGATGAAATGTCCCCGCCCAGGCCGGAAGGCGTTGCGTGGCGGCGTTTTCCAGGACCTACGGACGCCGCAGGCGAGGCCCGCCGGCCCCGCCTGGATATCTCCGACCGGCCGGCCGGACTGCTGGTGACCAGGTCGATCGGGTGCGCCTTACAGTGACAAGCATCATGGCTACGTCCGCCCTCGAGCAGCGCTCCCCGGATGCCACCGCCGAGTCCGGGCCCGGGCCCGCGCGTGGCAGGTTGCTCGACCCGTGGGCGATCGCGGTTCTGGCTGCCGTCATCAGCGGCGCCTGGGCCTGTCGGCCTTCGCTGTGGTTCGACGAGGGAGCCACGATCTCGGCCGCGGCGAGCCGAACTTTGCCCGAACTGTGGCGGCTGCTGGGCCATGTCGATGCCGTGCACGGCCTGTACTACCTGGTGATGCACGGGTGGTTCGCCATCTTTCCGCCGACCGAGTTCTGGTCGCGGGTTCCCAGCGCGCTCGCGATCGGGGTCGCTACCGCCGGTGTCGTCGTGTTCACCAGGCAATTCACCCCAGGACGCGGCACCGCGGTGTGCGCGGGCGTCGTCTTCGCCATCCTGCCGCGCACCACCTGGGCGGGCATCGAGGCACGCCCGTATGCGATGTCGGTGGCCGCGGCGATCTGGCTGACGGTTCTGCTGGTCACCGCGGTGCGGCGCAATCGGCGCCGCCTGTGGGTGGGTTATGCCGTGGCGCTGATGGCGTCGATCCTGTTGAGCCTCAACCTGGTGTTGCTGGTCGGCGTCTACGCGGTGATGGTCGCGCTGCTGGCGCCCAAGGGATCCCGCAAGTCGCCGGTCATCTGGTGGGCGGCCAGCACGGCCGTCGCGCTGGGCGTGATGACGCCGTTCATCCTGTTCGCGCACGGTCAGGCATTTCAGGTCAACTGGCTTTTCCCGGTCAGCTGGCACTACGCGTTCGACATCACCCAACGGCAGTATTTCGACCACAGCGTTCCGTTCGCGGTGCTCAGCGGGGTGATCATGGTGGCCGCGATCGTCGCCCGGCGGTTCGGCGCGCCCGGCCCGGCGGGCGACATGCGCCGCCTGCTGACCATCTGCGTGGGGTGGATCCTGTTGCCCACCACCGCGGTCGTGGTCTATTCGGCGATCGGCGAGCCGATGTACTTTCCCCGCTATCTGATCCTGACCACGCCCGCGATGGCCGTGCTGCTGGCCGTCTGCATTATCACGGTGGCACGACGGCGGTGGGCCATCGTCGGTGTCGTGCTGCTGTTCGCGGTCGCTGCGGTGCCCGACTACCTGTTCGTCCAGCGCTGGCCGTACGCCAAGGAAGGCTGGGACTACAGCCAGGTTGCCGACCTGATCAGCTCACATGCCGCTCCCGGCGACTGCCTGCTGGCGGATAACACCGTGCCGTGGCGGCCCGGCCCGATCCGCGCGCTGCTGGCCACCCGGCCCGCGGCGTTTCGGTCGCTGATCGACGTCGAGCGCGGGGTGTACGGGCCCAAGGTCGGTTCGCTGTGGGACGGTCACGTCGCGGTGTGGCTGACGACGGCCAAGATCAACAAGTGCACCACGTTGTGGACCATCACCAACTACGACAACTCGTTTCCCGATCATCAGTCCGGTCAGTCGTTGCCGCCGGGCGCATTCGGCCGCACGCCGGCGTATAAATTCCCCAGCTACCTCGGCTTCCACATCGTCGAGCGCTGGCAATTCCACTACTCTCAGGTCGTCAAATCCACCCGGTGACCGGGAATGACAATGCCGCGGATCAGGTCAGCGCTCGTCGCGGGCCGCGCGATACGACGCCACGACACCGCTGGCCGCCAGCACCGCGAAAACGAGATACAACGCGCGGGCCGCCGTGGCGTCGTCGGCCTCGGCGAGGTTGACCACCACACCCGCCAGCCCGCCCCCGAATGCGGCAGACACCAGCTGGACCGTGTTGATCGCCGCGGCCGCGGCACTGCTCTGCTCAGGGTCGTCGGAATCCATCGCACGCACCACCAGGTGCGGCCAGGCGATCCCGATGCCGGCCCCGGTGATCAGCAGCGCGAGCGCCCACAGCGCGACGAACCCAAGCGGGGCGTATGCGCGCTGCGTCACCGCCGCCAGCGCCAGGCCCGCTGCCATCACCAACGGACCCGCCACGACGAGGCGCCGGATCACGCGCCGGTCGGTCAGTGAAGCGCTGACGATCTCGCTGCCGGTCCACCCGGTGGCCAGCGCCGCACCGAGAAACCCGGACTCCACCGGGCTCAGGTCCGCCAACTTCTGGCCGAACAACGGCACATAGATGTTGGCCATCGCGGCGGCCATCTCCACCGACATGACGATGAAGAGCCACTTGACCGGTCCTGGGCCGAATACGCTGCGCGGCAACACCGCTACTGACGTTCGCCCGTCGACGATGACGAAGACGACGACCAGCAGGACGGCGGCGAGCAGCAACCCCAGGTTCTGCACCAGATGGTGCGGAAGGGCCGCAATGCTGACGGTCAATGCGGCCGAACTCATCAGCAGCAGCGACCAAATGGGCACCTTGCGGGCTGGCGTCACCGGATTGTGGACGATGTGCCCGGGCTGGATGACTCTGCGCACCAACACGACCACCAGCACGGCCCCGATGCCGGTTGCGGTATGCCCCCACCGCCACAGCCCGAGTTGGGCGAAGATCCCGCCCGCCACCGGGCCGATCAACGTCGATACTCCCCACATCGCGGAGACCAGCGCCGAGCCGCGGGTCCACAACGAGCGCGGGAGGGCGGTATTGATCAGCGCGTAGCCGAGACCGGCCAACAGTCCGCCGGACACACCTCGCAACGCGCGCCCGGCGACAAGAACCGCCATGCTCGGCGCCAGTGCATTCACCACGCTGGCGAGGGCAAACACACTGAGCCCGACCAGGTACGCCCGTCGGGCCCCGATGCGCTGCAGTACCGGGTGGACCGCCGAGGCGGAGACGACGGAACCGATCAGATACAGCGTCGTCGCCCAGGAAAACAGCCGGGCTCCGCCGATGTCGGCGATGATGCTCGGAAGCATGCTGACGGTGAGGAATTCGTTGGTGGAGTAGAGCAGAACGCCGGCTGCAAGGACAGTGGACATCCCCAGGTGCTCGCCGAGCAGCTCGCGCCAACTTCCGGCCTCATCCTTGGTGACGGTCACTCGTACACCGTATGGCGCGGGTTTCCCGTTTCGTCAGCAAAGGATCAGCGTGGTGCGTGACGATCGCGCCGGCTGGCCAAGGTGGACGCGAAGACGGCCAACGCCGCCAGCCCCGCGATGACGGCGTACAGGCACCGGGCCGCGGCCAAGTCCCCACCCGCAGCGTGGTTGACGACCACGCCCGCCAGCCCGGCACCGAAGGCCGCGGAGATCAGTTGGACGGTATTGATCGCCGCCGCGGCCGCACCGCCCTCGGACGGGTCGACGGTGTCCATCGCACGCATCGAGAGATGCGGCCAGGTCATCCCCATCCCGATGCCGGCTACCAGGAATCCCACCGCCCAGACCAGCACGACCCCCGTCGGCGCGTCAGCGCGCTGCGTCGCGGCGGCCAGCGCCAAACCCGACGCCATCACCAATGGCGCCACCGCGATCACCCGGTCGACCACGCGGGGGTCACTCAGCGAGGCGCTGGATAGCTCGGCGATGGTCCAGCCCATGGCCAACACGGCACCCAAAAATCCCGCAGCGACCGGTGTCAGATGGGCCAACCGCTGACCGAACAACGGCACGTAGGTGTCGACCATCACGGCGGCCATCTGCACCGCCATCGTCAGGTAAATCCATTTCAATGGGCCACGCCTAAAAACGCTGGGCGGCAATGCTTTTGCATGCATACGCCAGTCGACCAGCACGAAGGCGCCGAGTAGTAACACACCGGCGATCAGCAGGCCTGCCATCGCAAAGACGTTGTGCGGCAACTCCGCAACGCTTACTGCCAACGCGGCGGCGCCCATCAGCAGCAGCGACAACAGCGGCACCTTAGTAATCGCCGCCTCGGCGCGGGGGCCGGCGTCGGCGTTGGTGAGAACCCTCGGCACCAACACCGCCATCAGCACGGCGAGCAGGGCCATTGCACCAAATGCCCACCGCCACAATCCAAATTGCGCAAAAAGGCCGCCTATCGCCGGCCCGACCAAGGTCGCGACCCCCCACATCGCCGACACCAGCGCCGAGCCGCGAGTCCACAGGGAACGCGGGAGGGCAGTGTTGATCAGCGAATAGCCCAGGCCGGCCAGCAGGCCACCGGCCACACCCTGCAGGGCGCGTCCGCCGATCAACACCTCCATGTTCGGCGCCAGCGCGCACACGATGCTCGCGACGCCGAAGACGGCCAAGCCCCAGAGGAATGACGAACGCGCACCGATGCGCAATCGCAGGGTGTTCACCGTGGCGGCCGCGACGACGGATCCGACCAGGTACAGGGTGATCACCCACGCATACAGCCGGCTGCCGCCGATTTCGGCGACGGTGCTCGGGAGCAGGCTGGTGGTCAGAAACTCGGTGGTGGCGTACAGCAGCACCCCACCGGCCAGCACGGTGGAGGTTCCGAGATAGCCGCCCAGCAGTTGGCGCCAACTGCCGGTCTGGCTCGTCGTATTCGCCACCCCTACACCGTATTAGGCGCCGCGCGTCACTTGAGACCGGCGGCGTCCATTCCGCGCAGTTCCTTTTTGAGGTCGGCGATCTCGTCGCGGAACCGCGCGGCCAGCTCGAATTGCAAGTCGCGGGCAGCGGCCATCATCTGCGCGGTGAGGTCTTTGATCAGGTCGGCCAATTCGGCGCGCGGCATGCTGCTGGTATCGCGGCCCTCGATGATGCCCGCGCTCACGGCGCGCCCGGGCTCCCCCTGCGCGCGCCGGCCGCGCGACGCGTTGCGGCCCGACCCGCCGATCTGGACGTTTTCGGAGTCGTCGGCCTCGCGATAGACCTGGTCGAGGATGTCGGCGATCTTCTTGCGCAGCGGCTGCGGGTCGATGCCGTGAGCCTCGTTGTAGGCGATCTGCTTGGCGCGCCGCCGTTCGGTCTCGTCGATGGCCTCCGTCATCGAGTCGGTCATCTTGTCGGCGTACATGTGGACTTCGCCGGAGACGTTGCGGGCGGCGCGACCGATGGTCTGGATCAGGCTGCGCGCGGACCGTAGGAAGCCTTCCTTGTCGGCGTCGAGGATCGACACCAGCGACACCTCGGGCAGGTCCAGACCCTCGCGCAGCAGGTTGATGCCGATGAGCACGTCGTAGTCGCCGAGCCGCAGCTGGCGCAGCAGCTCCACCCGGCGCAGCGTATCCACCTCGGAGTGCAGGTAGCGCACCCGTATGCCCATCTCCAACAGGTAGTCGGTGAGGTCTTCGGCCATCTTCTTGGTCAGGGTCGTCACCAGCACCCGCTCGTCGGCCTCGGCCCGCTTGCGGATCTCGCCGATCAGATCGTCGATCTGGCCCTTGGTCGGCTTGACCACGACCTTCGGGTCCACCAGGCCGGTCGGCCGAATCACCTGCTCGACGAACTCGCCGGCGGCCTGGCCGAGCTCATACGGGCCCGGGGTGGCCGACAGGTACACCGTCTGCCCGATCCGGTCTGCGAACTCCTCCCAGGTCAGCGGTCGGTTGTCGCACGCCGACGGCAGCCGGAAGCCGTAGTCGACGAGATTGCGCTTGCGCGACATGTCACCCTCGTACATGCCGCCGATCTGCGGCACGGTCACGTGCGACTCGTCGATGACCAGCAGAAAGTCCTCCGGGAAGTAGTCCAGCAGTGTCGCCGGAGGGGAACCGGCCCCGCGGCCGTCGATGTGGCGCGAGTAGTTCTCGATGCCGGAACAGAACCCGACCTGCCGCATCATCTCGATGTCGTAGTTGGTCCGCATGCGCAGCCGCTGGGCCTCCAGCAGCTTGCCCTGGCCCTCGAATTCGGCGAGGCGCTCCTCGAGTTCCTGCTCGATGGTGGAGATCGCCTGCGCCATCCGCTCCGGGCCGGCCACATAGTGGGTGGCCGGAAAGATTCGCAGCGAGTCGACCTGGCGGACCACGTCGCCGGTCAACGGGTGCAGGTAGTACAGCGCCTCGATTTCGTCGCCGAAGAACTCGATGCGCACCGCGAGCTCTTCGTACGACGGGATGATCTCCACGGTGTCGCCGCGCACCCGGAACGAGCCGCGGGTGAAGGACAGGTCGTTGCGGGTGTACTGGACGTCGACCAGCAACCGCAACAGCGCGTCGCGAGGCACCTCGGCGCCCACCCGCAGCTCGACCGAACGGTCGAGGTAGGACTGCGGCGTGCCCAGGCCGTAGATGCACGACACCGAGGCCACCACGACCACGTCGCGACGCGACAGCAGGGACGACGTCGCGGAGTGCCGCAACCGCTCGACATCGTCGTTGATCGAGCTGTCCTTCTCGATGTAGGTGTCGGTCTGCGCGATGTAGGCCTCGGGCTGGTAGTAGTCGTAGTACGACACGAAGTACTCGACTGCGTTGTGCGGCAACATCTCTCGCAGCTCGTTGGCCAGCTGAGCGGCCAGCGTCTTGTTCGGCGCCATGACGAGGGTGGGCCGCTGCAGCCGCTCGATCAGCCAGGCGGTGGTGGCGGACTTGCCGGTGCCGGTCGCCCCGAGCAGCACCACGTCGCGCTCCCCCGCCAGAATCCGTCGTTCCAGCTCGTCGATGGCGGCCGGCTGGTCGCCGGCGGGATCATGCGGGCTGACCACTTCGAACCGGCCGCCGGCGCGCACCATCTGGTCGACCGCGCGGTACTCCGAATGCGCGACGACGGGATGCTCAGTGGCGAAGGCCATGCCCCCAGGGTAGAGGCGTGCACCGACAAGTGTGGTCCGCGCGCCAACGGTCAGTGCCTGGTCCACATCCGGGTGACCGGATCGCACTGCAGCAGATAGCCGTCGTTCGAGGTCGACATCGCGAATACCGGGACGTCGGGCAGGTCGCATGAGCTGCCCGCGGCGTGCACCCCGGTCGCGATGGGCGCCTTGTCCCAGGTGTTGCCTTCGCACACGACCTGCTGGTTGCTGGTCGGGTCGTAGGCGAGTTTGTCGACGTCGGTGCACAACCCGCCGAGCACCGCCGGCGCCGGGTGCGCGGGTGTGGTGGAGGTGCTGATCGCCTGATTGGGATCGGCCAGCACAACCCCTGGCGGTGCGTCACCGGCCCGGGTCGCCACGACCGGGATCCGCACGACGGCGCCCTGCGCGGCGCACTCGTTGCTCAGCACGGTTTCGGTCTTGGTGCCCCGCAACGTGCCGTCCGGTTGAGGGGCCAACGACCAGGCGACGGTCTCCTGCTGCGTAGCCCTTACCTGCCCATTGGGCAGGCGGCAGCCGACCCGCTCCTGCTGCGGCGCGCCCTGCCAATACCCGCCGAGGTAACGCAACGTGTCGGTCTCGCCACCGTCGGCGGTGCTGGCCACTTGGTGGTTGGTGTCATCGAGCTTGGTTCCGGTGGCCGCGCATCCGTTGGTGGTGCACGCGGAACGAAACGCCCACCAGTTTGTGGCGGAGCCGTCGTGGCGAATCGGGACACCGTTGGTGGTCCGCTTGGTTTGGTCGTAGGTCAGTTGGTAGGTGCCGTTGAGGACCGGTCCCCCGGGTCTCGGTGCGGCACTGGGCGCGGGGTCGGACGGTCGCGAAGCCAGCGTGGGGTTGGGTTGCGGGCTTGCCGGCGCAAAGGAGTACAGCGTCGACCAAGTCGCCGCGATGGCGATCAGCACCGCGCAGACCAGCGCGGCCGACCAGCGGGTCCGCGACGAAAACCTATGGTAGGCAGCCGAAACGAGGCCACCGGCGCCACGCCGGCGGTGCGCCAGGACGCTCGCGTCTCCGACCCCGCCGGTTTCCGCGACGGCGTCGACCCGTGCGCCGACGGCGGCGGCGAATGCGCGACACCGCTCGAAGCGCTGCGCAGGTTGCTTGCCAAGGGCTTTGAAGAACACGTCGTCCAGGTAGGCCAAGTCCGGGCGGTAATCGCTGAGCCGCGGCGGATCCTCGTGCAGATGCTGGCTGATCACCGCGATCGGGTTGGCATGCTGAAACGGCGGAGCGCCGGTGAGCAGATGAAATGCCGTGGCCGCCAACGCGTATTGGTCGGCGCGGCCGTCGATGTTGGATCCGGTCAACTGCTCGGGCGCCGCGTACGCGACCGTTCCGACGGCGACGTTGGTCTCGGTGATCCCACTGATGTTGCCCAGATGCCGCGCTACACCGAAGTCCGCCAACAGGATTCGCTGGTCGTCGTCACCGGGATGGGTAAGCAGAATGTTGGCCGGCTTGACGTCGCGGTGCAGCAAGCCGCGATCGTGCGCGTAATCCAGCGCACCCGCGACGGCGTCCAGAATGGCGCACACCTGCCCGATCGGCATCCCGTCGGAGTAGCGCTCTTTCACCAGCCGGGACGCGTCGGTGCCCTCGACGTAGTCCATCGAGATCCAGAGCTGACCGTCGAATTCGCCGCGATCGTGGACGCCGACGATGTGCGGGTGCCACAGCGTCGCGGCGAGATCCGCTTCGCGGTTGAACCTTTCGCGGAATTCGCTGTCCGCGGTGACGGCCTCGGCGAGGACTTTGATCACGTCGCGACGCGGCAACCGCGGGTGCAGGGCCAGATAGACCTCGGCCATCCCGCCGGCGCCCAGCGGCCGCAGGATGGTGTAGCCGGCGAAGGACGCACCGTTGGCCATCGCCGGGCGCGAGCCGCTGACCTGCTCGTCGGCCGGCTGGGGCGCTGGGTTCGGATTCGACGGGGGGACGCGGCGAAAGAGGTGGGCGACGGTCATCGAAGGGCGCGAATGAAATCCGGCGCGCAACGCCTCACCGGCCAGTCGCGGGTTAGTCAGCAGCCGTCGGCCGCTGCCGAGGCGCCGGGTCGGGCGCTTCAGCTCGTCCATGTGTGATTGCCCCCTCGTGTGTCGGCATTCGTGCGCGCGTCAGCACAACTCCCCGACTCGCATCCTGCCGGACGCGGATGGGCGAAAGTCCGCTGGACGCTATGAACCAGCTATGAAGCGTCCGAACGGAAACAAAGCTAAGTCACAGGTCACTCCAATGGGGGGCACTGACTCCGTGCACGGATACTTGAGTAGTGAATCGACCCGCCCCTCCTGTCCTGACAATTCGGCACGACGGGTCTCAACGAACCTTCGCCGCCGGCCAAGAAGTGATCGTCGGACGCGATCAGCACGCCGATCTGCGCATCGCCGACCCGCGAATATCCCGTGCGCACTTGATCCTGCGCTTCGATCAAGGCCGCTGGCTGGCGATCGACAACGGGTCGCTGAACGGGACGTACGTCAACGGCTATCGGATGCCGGTCGTCGACCTCCACGACGGCCAGAGCATTCACGTCGGAAATCCCCAGGGACCGCGGCTGACCTTCGCCATCGGACCGCAACAAGGCCAGTCCAGCCGACCGCTCCAGGCCAGGCCGACGCCGGATTCGGGCCCGCCCACGATCGCCTGGTCCGCGATGCCCGACCCTCCGACCACCACATCGCAGCCGCTCCCCCCGCCGCCACGGCAGCCACTCCGGCGTTCGCAAGCTCAAATACCCGGCCCGCCAAGGCATCCCGGGACACATCCGCGTAAGGCTCCGCCACGGATGCCACCGCCGCCGCGCGCGATACCCCCCGAGGAACTCACCGTCGTCAACGCCGCGTCGCCGCCCCGGGTGGACGAGGCACCGCCCGCCCAGTCCACCGTGATCGACGCCAAGACCGCCGACGTGTCGAACCTCGCCACGCGTTTTGTGAAGTTGCTCTCACCGCGTTCGTCGTCGGCCGCGGGCACCGCCGGTGCGATGACGATCGGGCGCGCGCCCGAGAACGACATCGTCGTGTCGGACGTCCTGGCCTCGCGCCGGCACGCCACGTTGGTGCCGACGCCGCTGGGCCTGGAGATCCGGGACAACAGCATCAACGGGACGTTCGTCAACGGCACCCGGGTCGGCTCGGCAATCCTGAACGACGACGACGTGGTGACCATCGGCAATGTCGACCTCGTGGTGCGCGACGGCACTCTGAGCAAGCTCAGTGCGGCCGCGACGCGTTCCGGCGGCCTCGAGGTGCGCGATGTCAAGTACGTCGTCGACAACGGCAAACAACTGCTGGACAACATCTCGCTGACCGCCCGTCCCGGGACGTTGACCGCCGTCATCGGCGGATCGGGCGCCGGGAAGAGCACGCTGGCCCGGCTGATCGCCGGCTACACCACGCCCAGTTCCGGCTCAGCGACGTTCGAGGGCCACAACATTCACGCCGAGTATGCGTCCTTGCGCAGCAGGATCGGCATGGTGCCACAGGACGACGTCGTGCACCGGCAGCTGACCGTGAACCAAGCGCTGGGCTATGCCGCCGAACTGCGACTGCCACCCGATACCAGCAAAGCCGACCGCGCCAAGGTCGTCACGCGGGTGCTGGAGGAACTCGACCTGACCAAACACGCCGAAACCCGAGTCGACAAGCTCTCCGGGGGCCAGCGCAAACGCGCCTCGGTGGCGCTGGAACTGTTGACCGGTCCGTCGCTGCTGATCCTGGACGAGCCGACGTCGGGCCTGGATCCCGCGCTCGACCACCAGGTCATGATGATGCTGCGCCAGCTGGCCGACGCCGGCCGCGTGGTGATCGTGGTGACGCACATGCTGTCCTACCTCGAACTGTGCGACCAGCTGCTGTTGGTGGCGCCGGGCGGCAAGACGGCCTATTGCGGCCCGCCGGACCAGATCGGGACGGCGATGGGCACCACCAACTGGGCCAAGATCTTCACCAAGGTGGGCGCCGATCCCGAGGAGGCCAACCGGCGCTTCCTGGAACGCGACGCGGCCCAGCGCCGGAAACCGTTGGCGGCCAAGGACGATGAGCCGGGCGAGCTCGGCGAACCGGTCCATACCAGCGTGCGGCGCCAGATCTCGACGATCGCCCGCCGACAGGTCCGCCTGGTCGTCGCCGACCGCGCCTACTTCGTCTTTCTGGCGCTGTTGCCGTTCATCCTGGGGTCGCTGTCACTGACGGTTCCGGGCTCGAACGGATTCCATCTGCCCGGGGCAAACGCGGGCACACCCGACGAAGCCGCCCAGATACTGGCCCTATTGATGCCCGCCGCGGCGTTCATGGGCACGGCGCTGACGATCCGCGACCTGGTCGGTGAACGCGCCATCTTCCAGCGCGAGCAAGCGGTCGGGCTGTCGACGACCGCTTACCTGCTGGCCAAGACCGCGGTCTTCTGCGGATTCGCGATCGTGCAATCGGCGATCATCACCGCGATCGTCGTGATCGGCAAGAGCGCCCCGACCCGAGGGGGCCTGCTGCTCGGGCACGGCACGGTCGCGGCCACCGTCGAGCTGTTCGCGACCGTTGCGGCGACCTGCGTCGCGTCGGCGATTCTCGGCCTTGCGATTTCGTCGCTGGTCCGCTCCAGCGAGCAGATCATGCCGCTGTTCGTGGTGGCCGTGATGGCGCAGCTGGTGTTGTGCGGCGGCATGGTCCCGGTGACCGGCCGGCTCGGGCTCGATCAGCTGTCGTTCGTGATGCCGGCGCGCTGGGGCTACGCCGCGGCGGCCGCGACGGTCGACCTGCGGCACCTGGTACCGGATTCGCTGCTCGCCCAGGACCGGTTCTGGCAGCACACCTTGAATACCTGGCTGTTCGACATGGGCGTGCTGGCCGGCCTGTCGTTGTTCTATTTCGGCTTTGTCCGGTGGAAGATCCGGCTGCGCCGCTGACCGTCGTGATCCCGGTAAGGTGACGCCATCCATCCTCCCAAGCACGAAACGTTCGACCTGCGCGCCCGCACCAACACCGATCCCAAAGGCGTTGTGCGGGCGGTCGACGAGTATGCGGTGCATCCGTGGGGGCTTTATGTCGCTCGGCCGACTCCGGGCCGCGCCCAGTTCCACTACCTGGAATCGTGGCTGCTGCCGTCGCTGGGATTGCGCGCCACGGTGTTCCACTTCAACCCGGGCCATGAGCGCGACCACGACTTCTACCTCGACGTGGGCGAATACATCGCCGGCCCCGACGTGTGGAGCTCTGAGGACCACTACCTCGATATCGAGGTACGCACCGGCTCGGGAGCCGGGCTGGCCGACGTCGACGAGCTATTCGATGCGGTACGGCAGGGGCTGCTGACACCCGAGGCTGCCGAGCAGGCGGTGCGTCGTGCCGTGCACGCCGTCGAGGGGCTGGCCCGGAACGGCTATGACCTGCATCGCTGGCTGCGCGGCGACGGCATCGAACTCACCTGGCGCCGGCGGCAGCAGTTTTCGGAGCGGGCCCCCGGGTAACTCTGCGGTATGCCCTTGAGTGAGTACCGGCGTAAACGGCGCTTCCGCCGCAGCCCCGAACCGCGCGGGCGGCTGGGACGTCGCCGCCGGGCCGGCGCGACCGAGCCGTCCTTCGTAATCCAGCACCACGCCGCCCGCAGCGACCACTACGACTTTCGGCTGGAAATCGACGGCGTGCTGGTGTCGTGGGCGATACCGAGAGGGCCGTCGACGAATCCCAAGGACCGGCGGATGGCGCGCCGCACCGAGGATCATCCGCTGGACTACGCCGATTTCGAAGGCGTGATCCCCGAGGGTGAGTACGGCGCCGGTCCGGTCATCGTCTGGGACCGCGGCACCTACGCCAATGCGACGGAGCGCGAGATGGCCGACGGTCTGCGCCGCGGCCACCTGTCATTCCGTTTGCAGGGCGAGAAGCTGCAGGGCGGATGGGCGCTCACCAGAATTCGCGACGGCAAGGACGAGACCTGGCTGCTGCTCAAACGCAAGGACGAGAACGCCGACGCTCGGCGCAAACCCGTCAAGAGCCAGCCCGAATCGGTGCTGTCCGGCCGCACGCTGGACGACCTGGATGAATCGTCATGACCGATCTCGCCGGCCTGCCCGCCTCGGTCCGCGAAGCATTGCGCGACGAGACGGTGCCGGACTGGCGAGCTCCTACGTTGGCCACCCTGACCGACAAGAGATTCTGCGACCCGAACTGGATCTTCGAGCGCAAGTTCGACGGCATGCGCTGCCTGGCGTTTCGTGACGGCGATCGGATCCGGCTGCTGTCACGAAATCGCCAGCCGCTCAACGCAACCTACCCGGAGCTCGTCGACGCACTCGCCGCCCAGCACACCACCCGGTTCGTGGTGGACGGTGAGGTCGTCGCATTCCAGGGCCGCCGTACCAGCTTCGCCAGGCTGCAGGGACGGCTGGGCATCACCGACCCGGAGGTGGCCCGAGCGTCGCGAATCCGGGTTTACTACTACCTTTTCGACCTGCTGCACCTCGACGGCAAGTGCACCACCGAGCTGTCGCTGAAGTGGCGTAAACGCTTGTTGCGCGACGCGATCAGCTTCGACGATCCGTTGCGCAACACCGCCCACCGCGTCGGCGATGGCCTCGCCGCCTACCAGGCCGCGTGCCGGCGCGGCGACGAAGGAGTGATCGCCAAGCTCGCCGACTCCAGCTACGAGAGCGGCCGTTCGAGGAATTGGCTGAAATTCAAGTGCGTTCGGGACCAGGAATTCGTTGTCGGCGGCTACACCATTCCGAATGGTAGCCGAATCGGGTTGGGCGCGTTGCTGATCGGCTACCACGATGGCGGCGACCTCGTCTACGCCGGCAAGGTCGGCACCGGATTCGACGAGGCCACGCTGCGCAGCCTGCACGAGCGCCTGACCCCGATCGAGCAGGACACACCGCCGTTCACCCGAGGGTTGGTGCGCCAAAGCGGCGCGCGGTGGGTGCGTCCGGAGTTGGTGGCCCAGATCGGGTTTACTGAGTGGACGCGCGACGGCAAGCTGCGCCATCCGCGCTACCAGGGACTGCGGACCGACAAGGACCCCGGCGATGTAGTACGGGAGACACGCTGATGCCACGCATTGAAGTCGAGATCACCCATCCGGATCGTGTCTTGTTTCCGCAGAGCGGGACCACCAAGCGGGAACTGGCCGACTATTACGGCGAAGTGGCCGACACCATGCTCCCGCACCTCAAGGGCCGCCCCTTGACCGTGCAGAGGTTCCCCCGCGGGATCGGTGAAAAGGGCTTTGTACAACAGGATTTCGCTGACACGCTGCCAGACTGGATGAGCGGCGTCGAAGTCACCAAGGAAGGCGGCACGCTGGTGCACCCGCTGGTCGAACGCCCGGAAGCCCTGCGCTGGCTCGCGAACCAGAGCTGCATCACCCTGCATGTCTGGCAGTCGCGCAAAGATCGGCTACACAATCCGGACCGATTGGTCTTCGACCTCGACCCCTCGGACACCGACTTCGCGGTGGTACGCGCGACAGCCCACGCGATGGCCGATGTGCTGGACGAGCTGGGGCTGGCACGCTATGTGCAGACCACCGGATCGCGCGGGCTGCACGTCGTGGTGCCGCTGCGCCCCGAAGCCGACTTCGATACCGCTCGGCAATTCGCCCGAGACGTCGCCGAAGTCGTCGTGGCCGACGACGACGCGCACCGCACCGTGGAAGCCCGAAAGGACAAGCGCGGCGGCCGGGTGTACCTAGACATCATGCGAAATGCTTACGCGCAGACTGCTGTTGCACCGTATTCGGTCCGGGCTCGCGCCGCCGCCCCCGTGGCAACTCCGCTGGAGTGGGACGAACTGGACACTCGCGGCCTGCGGGCGGACCGGTTCACCATCCGCGACATTCCCAAACGGCTGGCCGGCCAAGGCGATCCCTGGGCAGCGATGTACCGGCACGCCCGCTCACTGACCGGCCCGCAAGAGCGGTTGGCGAAGCTCCGTGCCTGAACTACCCGACGTCGAGGGCTTCCGGCGCGAGTTGGCAAACACCTTGCCGCGCCGCCGTATTCAGCGCGTGCAGGTCCGCGACCCCGGCATCCTGCGCAATACGTCCGCCACCGCGCTGGGTCGGCGCCTCGACGGGCACCGCTTCCGCACCCCGCGCCGCCATGGCAAGTGGCTGATACTGCCCACCGACGGTCCGACGCTGTTGATCCACAGTGGCATGACCGGGCATCCGTACTTCGCCGACGCCGACACCGAGCGGGAGAAGTACGAGCGGCTGGTGGTCTCGCTGGACAAGGGCGAACTGCGCTACGCCGACCTGCGCAAACTGCGCGGGGTGTGGCTGGCCGATGGCGACGACGACCTTGCGAAGGTACTCGGGCGGCAGGGTCCCGACGCGCTGGACATGAGCCTGCCGGTCTTTCGCGACGTACTCGGCGGCCGGCACGGTCAATTGAAGCCGACGCTGATGGACCAGTCGGTGATTGCCGGCCTCGGCAATCTGCTGACCGACGAAATCTGCTGGCGGGCCAGGCTGCCACCCACCCGCCCGGTCGCCGACCTGGCGGCCGACGAGGTGAAGCGCCTGCACACCGCGATGACCCAGGTGCTGCACACCGCGGTCCGGCACGGCCGGGTGCCCGGACTGCCCCGATGGCTGACGAGGGTGCGAGACGAACCGGATCCGGGTTGCCCGCGCTGCGGAACGCGCCTGTGCCATCGCCGGGTGGGCGGCCGGATGTCGTTGTGGTGCCCGAACTGCCAGCGTTAGCGGCTGGGCGTAATCTCTGCTGCTATGACCCCTCGTAAGCACTGGTCTATGCCGGTGGTCGCGATCGTCATCGGCTCGCAGCTGATTCCCGCGACGGCCCATGCGGACCTGCACAACATCACCTACCGCGCCAGGATCGACGCCCTGACGACCGGCAGTCAGGCCACCTTCATCACCAACGGCGGCCAGACCAACACCACCAACCTTCCGTCGATGCCGGGCAACGCGTTCGAGGCCAACACCGTGTTGCCCGACCCGGCCCAGGCCGGCCTGCGGATCGTGCTGCGCTTTCCCTACGCCGCGAACGTGCACTGCGAGATCGACGTCGACGACAACGTTTTCGCTCAGGCCGACCAAATGGTCCGGCCGACGCCCGGCAACACCGACCCCAATAACGGTGCGCTGCAGTGTGGAGCGCCGCTACCGACGTAGCAGCTAAGGCCGCCAGCCGGTGAAATCCGCCCACTCCCAGGCCCGGCGGTAGGCGTCGGCGAACCACGGCTCCTTGGCCTCGACGTAGATCGCCGTGTCGCCGTCGGCGGGTTTTTCGGCCTCGTGTTTGACGGCCAGGTAATTGACCCGCTCCGCGGGGTTGGCGGCCAGCCAGTCGACGAACAACAAGGCGAACTGCTGATTGGGCCACCCCGCCACCCTGATGTGCACATTGGTGGGGCGTCCAGGATCGGCCGAGGCATGAATTCGCTTGCGCCACAGGGTCGGATCGTCGCTGTGGTCGTAATCGCTGACCGTGCTGCGCGCGTCGGGCTTGACGTCGTCCCGCTCGATATGCTCGATGCGCGGGTAACCAGCCGACAGCAATACGTCGGCGAGTTCATCTGCCACCGTCAGTGATTCGACGGTGATCTGGATGTCGATGACATCCTTGGCGTCGA